>NZ_VUNA01000016.1 GCF_009695905.1 Mogibacterium kristiansenii | reverse complement strand
CAAGCACGGGCTCCATTGCACATAAAGTGTAGCTGGTGCTATGGACATCCATTCCGATTTTTAGTATTCTATTCATAAATGACCTCCTTTTGTATGTGGTAAACCACTGTCTATTGATTTAGTCGTCAATTACAGTATAGTGGCGAATCCACGATATTACAAATGTGAGGTCATTTCATATTATCTTGTACCTCCGTTCCCGGTGCACCAAGTTCCGGAGAGTTTTCGATCGACCGACGGTCCGGACTTGGTGCACGATTACCCGCAAAACCTTGTACCTCCGTTCCCGTTGCACCAAGTCCGGAAGGGTTTTCGGCCCGCCGGCGGTCCGGACTTGGTGCACGATTACCCGCAAAACCTTGTACCTCCGTTCCTTTTGCACCAAATCCCGAAGGATTTTCGACCGGCCGGCGGTCCGGACTTGGTGCACAAAATCCCGCAAAACCTTGTGACTCCGTTCCCGGTGCACCAAGTCCCGAAGGGTTTTCGGCCCGCCAGGGGCACGGGCTTGGTGCACAAAATCCCGCAAAACCTTGTGACTCCGTTCCCGGTGCACCAAGTCCCGGTGAGTTTTCGATCGACCGGCGGCCCGGACTTGGTGCACGATTACCCGCAAAACCTTGTGACTCCGTTCCCAGTGCACCAAGTCCCGGTGAGTTTTCGGCCGGCGGCCCAAATTAGTCCCGGGCCGCCGTCTGATGAAAGAAGAAAAGCGATGCGGAAGGCCCACCGGCCTTCCCGCATCGCTTTTCTTCATCTTAATTCCAAAGCGAAAAGAGCTGAGCAGAGGCCCGGCCTCCGCTCAGCTCTTCACATCATCATTCCAAAAGGAGAAGTAATGCGCGGAGGCCCCCGCGCATTACTTCTCATCATATCAAAAGAAAAGAATTGACGACGAACGCCCCCATCGTTCCCCGTTCGGCATCAATTCTTATCATCTCCTCCCGGGCCGGCCCCTTCTTGCCCGGTACCTTTCCGCCTTGTCGACCGGGCCAAACCCGCACGCTATGCGGCGGGAAAAAGTTGCGAACTGTTTTCTTACGACATTTACTACGACATGAGCATGTCGGCACCATGCAATTAAAACCTGCCTCCGAAAAGCAATCTACACCTAGCGGACCTCCCACCATCCGTTCTTACTAGCTCCATGGCGAACAATTTTTCCCGCTTTTTTTAGCTTCGCCAAAATTCTTTGTGCTTGTCTGGATGTAATTCCAAGTGTGCTTGCCAATACATTTGCGTATTCTGAGTTTCAATTTCTCGCAAAGCATCCCGAATTATTTCAAGCATAAATTCTACAAAAACAGTTGACTCCCCCATATTATTTGCCGTCTGCAACGCATTGTAATATACTTCCTGATACTCATGAACCAAAGTCCTTCACCAGCGGATGGTACTTTGATTTCTTCCGTCATTTGGAAAGGTGGGGTATATTCCTTCATCTCTTACTCCTCAACGCACTACAAACTGCTTCCGCTCATTCTGCTCGATGGCCTTCAGCTCCCGGGCCGCCTTGATGGCGTCCGCCGCGCATTCCTCGATGCGGTGGCTGGAGCGACTGTATCCCAGCAGGCTCACCATGGCTTTGGTGATTTCCTCCTTGGTCATAGGGCCGTTCTCCTGAAGCAGGCAGCACACGGCGTTCTTCAGTTCGTATTTGCAGATGTCCTCCGTGTTCCGCTGTTCCTGGAAACGGAAGGTGTGATAGTCTGCCGGATTCGAACCGTGATTCCACAGGAAGCGAACCCCGGATTGACGAGTGATTTTTACGTCTGCCGTGGCCACCAGCTTATCCAGGTGTTCCGAGATGTTTTTGCCGGCTCTGCCCAGACCGGTGGAATTTATCAGGGTGCGAATCAGGGCAGGTTGGCTGATTGGGCCCTCCACCTGCACGATTTCCGAAATGGCCTCCTTGATCAGCTTTTTGGTCTGACGATCGTAGAAATTATCGATGGTGATCTGCGAGAGGTCTTTCTCGAACACGCGGTACTCTTCCCGAATATAGCGGAGGGGTTCCGCGGAGGCTGCGGCCGCTGCCGTTGTGACGGTGGCAGCTTCAATGGCTTCGGCAACTTCGGCGATTTCCGGAGCTGCCGGCACTTCTTTCGTAGCTGCCGGCTTTTCTTTCGCCGGGCTTTTGCGAGGTGCCTTCGCAGCGGTCTCAGCAGGCGCCTTGCCAGCACCTTCGACGGTTTCCGCCGGCGCCTCGCCAGAGGCTATGGCCGGCGCTTCCACCGAAGGTTCCGCGATGACACCTGCCGGATTTCGGCGCATAGGAATCGGCCGGATACCGATGTTCCGCACCAGCTGCACGTCGATGCAATCGTTATCCGGGATTTTATTTTCGTCCAGTGCCTTCAGGATTTCTTCCGCTTCCTTCTTCGCCTCTTTATAGGAAAGGTTTTTCCCCAGGGTCATGGCGGTGCATTCCAAAGCCACCAGTTCCTTCTCTTTGATGAGCTTCCGCAGCTGCGCCGTATCGGAAAGAACCGGTTCGCTGCATCTGCCTTTGGAAGTCAGCCATACGCCGGCAAAAATATGAGCCGGTGCCGTAATCAGGACCGGGTGGAGCCCGAAGGATTCCAGGCAGGAAGCGAAGAGCACGGTAATGTCCATGCAGGTAGCAAATTTCTGCTGCATCACCGTCTCCCCCAGACGCACCCGCTGCGGTCCGAAGAAGCTGGCCGGCGGATTCGAGTAGATGATGCCGGCTTCTTTTATGGCGTTGTACACGCCCATGGTCATCTCTTCCACCCTTTTGGCATCGCCCTGATAGCCTTCCAGAGATGGGTTCATGCCCTCCTTCTGCATCCAACGCGCCGCTTGCTGCAGGAGCCCGATGATGTCCGGATGGTTCGGCGTCATGTAGGCCGGCAGCAGAACCAGTGCGCCGTTCCACTGGTCGTACGGACAGATCGTCACACGGCCGCAAGCCTCCGAGACTTTTTTGCCGTTCACGGTGAGGGTGTAGGTAGCGGTGCAGGTCTCGATTTCCGTAATCTGCTCTAATTTACGGAGGTTGATGGCCGGGTCGTCCACCTCAAAGACGATGTTCTCCCCCGCCGGCACATCCCCCAGAAAAACATCCACCGGTTCCAGAATATCCGACGTAAAATCCGCCCGGAACTGGATGTTCTTGAGCTTTTTGCCGGTTTCGTTGGCCACGTACACGTCCCCGATCAGCTGCTCCTGACCGTTGGCGTACATGGCGTACAGCAGGTCCGGCCGCCGCATCAGATCCTCGTCGAAGGTTCCGTCCGCCCGGGCATATAAAAACACGTTCACCGGACCGGAGGCGTTCTTTTCCGTCTCGTACATCACCGATTTCATGTATTTCTGCATTTCCTCTTCCGGCGCCGGCTTCACCCGCATGCTGCACTCCGCGGTGCCCACCTCCTGCTCCCCCATGAACAGGGTGAAACGGATTTTGCCGTTCCGGGTGCGTTTGATCTTCGCGTATTCCTCCAGGTTCACCGGCGGGTCGTCGATTTCGAATTTGCCTTCTACGCCCGCAGTAAAAGTACCCTCTTCGTAGTACAGGAGTCCCGGGTCCACAATGGCCGGCTGAAACTCGCAGGCGATTCGAACGTCCGGTAAGGTTTCTTTGCTCCGATTATAGATAAAACCATCTCCGATGATCATCTCATTGCCCTGAATCAAATCTTCCAGGTTGATGACCGGCTGTCCCGCGCATTGGAAATTCACCTTCCGGTCCTTACCCACTTCCAGAATGATGTCCACCGGTTTGGCATCGGTCGTCTCCACCTTCCGCGCCGGTGTTGTTTTTACCGCCGGGGTCTTCTCTGCCGGAACCTCTGCCTGCGGTACCGCTGCCGCCAAATCTGTCCTTCCCGTCAGCTCCGCCGCCCGCTTGAGCACCTCGATCTCAATCATGTCCCGGAGCTGGTTCACGGTGCGCGTGTTCGAGGTCATCATGGAATTAATGCTCAAATCCAGGCCCGCGGCAAACCAGCAGGAATCGCAAACGATTCCATCTGATACCGCCACTTTCCCCGACAGGAAACCCAATTTCTTTCCGCATATAGAACATTCCTTCGCCATGTGTACCTCCTTTGTGTTGTGCTGTTTGTGCTGATTATTATTCTTCTGTATATTTCTCTCAAACGTTGTATCCGGCACTCCGCCTAAACTATCCGGCATTTTTTCATAGTATCCGGCACTTTAACGGCGGTTTCCTATCAACTCAATATGATTTTCTGCCGGTGCTGTCCGTCGAAAGCTTTTCAAATTGGGTAAACACTGTTTCCCCAATTTACTCTCGCTCTTCATATTCCAGTCTTAATTCTTCTGCAAGATACAGATCGCTCATGCAATGCATATCGGAAACGCCCTCACGCATTAATTGGTAAACTTCGGAACGATAAAATAAATCCAATGCTTCGTCCAATGAAATGCCCTGCTGTTTGGCAAAGCACGCAATAACGCGAGCATATTTTTTCTGGAGTAAAATCGGATTTGCCATCATACTTCCACGCACCTTTTCTATACTCATCCGAACACTGAGATTGCTTTAATTATAGTATTTATTGAAAAATCCGTAAAGGCAAAAAACGTCGCTTTGTAGGATTTAGGTTATCAAATACCAAAAAAGTTCTTGACGACCGCACCCGCGTGTGTTATTTTTAGGTTATCAAATACCAAACTTATTTTTAGGAGGTCAATCATGTTGAAAAATATCAAATCGGACATTCAGAACCAAATTACATTCGGCGTGCTCGCGTTGAATCGAATTTTAGAACGGAAAGCGCTGGATGACGCATTGGCACAGGATACGCTTTCGGAAGCGCATGAAACATTAAATACCGCAGTGCGTCCGGAGCATCGGGACATTCTCACATTCATCTTCCGCAATCTGTTTGCCGCTGAAAAAGACACTCAGAGAATTCGAGAAACACTGGACACCATTGATGACATCGATGTGCCTGATTTTGTAAACGCTTACCGGAATCGGGATAATGAAATCTACGGGTCGTACACAAGCGGGGATATCGAGAAACTCGCCACAGCGGTTTTTGCCCCTTCCGAATCCAAGACCGTAATGGATATCGGCTGCGGCCAAGGTGTATTTCTGACCAAAACCGCAATCCACGAAAAAGCCGGCGAGCTTCACGGCATAGAGATCAAACAAGAGGACGCAATCGTGGCCCGGATGAAAATGCTCATTCTGAATCGGGATACGAACCACATTCGCTGTGAAGATGTATTCGATATGGATTTCCGCAATCCGGAACTTCCTCAGTACGATGCCGTTTTCTGCCACATGCCGATAAAGCAGCGGCTCGAATCCAAGCAGCTTCTGTCATGCGGATTGTTTGATGAAAAAACAGCAAAGCGCGTTTCCGTTCACTCTTCCGAATGGGCATACATCCGGGCAATGCGAAAGATGCTGAAGAAAGGCGGCAAAGGAATTGCTTTCATCCGCGCAAGCCTGCTGTATCTGGAATCCGAAAAAGAATTCCGGAAAGAGCTGCTGGAATCGGGAACACTGGAAGGCGTCGTTTTATTGCCGGAAGGCCTGCTCATGAATACCGGCATCCAAATCGCCATGCTGGTGTTGAGCGAGAACAACGATCGCGTCAAGATGGTGAACGCCGCTTCTTATTATGAAAAAATAAAATTCCGGAATGTGCTTACGGATACCGAAAGGGAAAAGATTTTAGACCTGTATTTTAACGGCGGTGCAAATCTTGAGGACGAAAACCGTCCTTCCGACGACTATATTGAAGTTGCACCTCGGACGATTGCGGATAACACCTACTCCTTCGACCCGATGCGGTACGTTCTGGATGAAAAAGTTTGTTTTACCAACGCTCGGAAGCTTTCCGAAGGAACCCGAGACATTTTCAGAGGGGCTCAGATTACGTCCGATAAGCAGAAAGAAATGTCGAATCTCTGCGGCAAGGCACCAAACGGCTATCTCCTGAATCTGGCCAACATCAGCAACGGCTACATGGATGAAGAACTTGTGGAAGTGCATATTGACAGAATTGAAAAGTACAAGAAATACATGCTTCAAGACGGCGATGTAATTATCTCCGCTCGGGGGACCAAAATCAGCACGGCAGTTGCGGAAAATATCGAGAATCGAAATATTATCGCGACGGGGAATCTCATTGTCGTAAGATGCAACGACACTTTAGAGCCTTATTACCTAAAAGCATTCTTCGACAGTGATGACGGCAACTTGTGCCTCCGCGTTGCACAGACCGGCAGTACGATTTTTGCCATTAACCCGAAGCAGCTCTGTGAATTGCAATACGATGCCATCGACCCGGAAAAGCAGAAACGAATTGCCGAAAAAGAAAAAGCGCTCATCGCTGAGTTGCGCGAAAGCATCCACCGGATTGAAACGCTCCGCCAGAACATCTCCGGCATGTACGATGACTTTAGAAAGTAAATTTTGACCGGTTGGCACCTGTCTCCGGATTTTGATAAGTTAGGCTATTTAAGATTTTTGCGGGAAACCGCAAAAATCTTAAATACGGTAGTTGTAAATCGGTTCCGGACGGGATATAATCCTATTGAAGATTTTTGCGGTAAACCGCAAAAATCTTCAATAGGAGGTGCTATACATGGAAATTAAAAGAAATCGTTATCTGAATACGCTCATCAGCAAGAAACATAACGGTCTTATAAAAGTCATAACCGGTATGCGCAGGTGCGGCAAGTCTTATCTTCTCTTTACGTTATTTAAGGAGCATCTGCTGTCAGATGGAATAGATGAAGATCACATCATTGAGATTGCTTTTGATGCTTTCGAAAACAAGAAATATCGCGATCCGGATGTGCTGTATCCATATCTCAAAGAGCAGATTAAAGATGATGCTATGTATTATGTATTGCTTGATGAGGTACAGCTGCTGGGAGAGTTTGAATCGATTCTCAACAGTCTGATTCGTATGAAAAATGTAGACGTATATGTAACCGGAAGTAATGCTCGTTTTCTTTCAAAGGATGTCATTACTGAGTTCCGAGGCCGCGGCGATGAGGTGCATATGTATCCCTTAAGCTTTGCTGAATTCATGTCCGTCTATTCGGGTACAAAGCAGGACGGATGGAATGAGTATATGCTCTATGGCGGTATTCCACTGGTACTTGAGTTTACCACGCCGGATCAGAAAATTGCGTTTTTGAAATCTCTCTTTGAGGAAACCTATATTTCGGATATCGTTGGCAGGCATAATATTCGCAACAAAGCAGAATTAGAAGAGCTTTTAAATATCCTGTCCTCCGCGATCGGTTATCTGACTAATCCGCAGAAACTGTCCGCGACATTTCAAACGGTTAAGAAAAAGAAAATCAGCAATTCCACAATCAAGCGGTACATTGATTATCTTTGTGATTCCTTCCTGATTGACAGCGCAATTCGATATGATGTGAAGGGAAGGAAATACATTGACACACCGGTAAAGTATTATTTTACGGATATGGGACTTCGCAATGCCCGGTTGAATTTCCGTCAGATTGAAGAAACTCACAGCATGGAGAATATTATTTTTAACGAGCTGAAAATGAGGGGCTTCAATGTGGATGTGGGTGTCATCATGCAGTATGAAACCAATGAGAAAGGCACCAACATCCGCAAACAGCTGGAAATTGATTTTGTCTGCAACCAGGGTTCCAAGCGCTATTATATCCAGTCTGCTTATGCGATTCCCGATCAGGCCAAAATGGAGCAGGAACAGAGATCTTTGATGTTGACGGGAGATTTCTTCAAGCGAATGATCATTACCAAAGATACACCTGCACCTTATTACAATGAGTCGGGTGTGTTGATCATGAATGTCTACGACTTCCTGCTGAATGAGAATAGTCTGGCTTTTTAAGAGAAATGGGCACGAACAACAATGTCTCTGTTTCTTATTAGGTGGCTCTTTAACGCCATGAATAACGCCATTTTTACCGGTGGCGTTATTCATGGCGTTGTTTGCATCCCCCGGTTTCATTGCTACGGAATATTCATTAGCGATTACCTCTTTTGGAAATTGCTGTTCAGTGAAACTTAGCGAAACTTAAATTATGCCCGAAGTGGGTGTCAACCGGAGCCGGGCTCCGAATGACTTGTTTGCTATTTTATTTTCACCTTTTTAGCGGATGACCATGTTGAATAGCATTTCTTTCCATTAACCGTTTTGTACGTCCGAATTTGTACATAATACTTCTTTCTTGTTTTTAGTTTCTTCACCTTCAAAGAAGTCTTACTTGCCGAAACATTTTTATATGTAGCGGACTTCATCGAGGATTTCAAACTATATCGAATCTGATACCCTGAATATGCTTTTTTCGTCCACGACACGGTAAATGTTTTTTTACCCGCCTTTAATTTCTTTAAAGTCGTCTTCTGCGGCGTCAGTGCTTTAATCGTTTTTTCATTCTTTTGTGAACCGCACGTTGTGCACTTATCATATTCTCTTCCAGCTTTTCCAATTTGTGCCTTCTGAATTACATGAGTATATTTATGTCCTGTCGCATCAATTTCTACCCGATCCTTTGTGGCCGAACAATTAGCACAGTGAATTGATTTACTGCCTTTTTCCATACAAGTTGGTTCTTTATCGATGCGATACTCTGTCTCCCATTCATGGTCTAGCTTATCTATAACGGTTCCTTCTGATTCCACATCATTACATCGGCTACATATGGAATCTCCAGAGTATCCAGACTCCGTGCACGTTGCAGCTTTTTGATTCATAAGCTGATAATCGTGATGCAATGCCGCAGTTGTATGTCCATACTCTGTAACAGCACCACATACTGAGCAAACTTTTTCTCCAGTGTATCCATTCTCTGTACAAGTCGCGTCTTTGGCATTTTTGATATTCTCCGTATGAGTCTGGCACATAGCGACGAATGTATTGCCGTTCTTTTTCGCATAAGTTTCTGCGGTTGAACCGGAGTAGCCGAAAATTGTAGTTCCAGAATATATAGCATTGTTTCCGAATGTAACGTTTTCGGAATAAATGTATATATTCTTTACAGAATTCCGGTTAAATGCAGATTCTCCAATCGATGTTATCGACGAACAGATAGTTACCGATTCAATATTGGATGTGGTTTTTCCTCCCAGTCCATTTGTAGTCAGCGCATATGTACCAACGCTCGTAACGCCATCTTCAAATGTTACTGTTTTCACGTGTGGTCCGATGTAAAAATCATTTGCAAAGCCACAATAACTAGGGCAGTCCCCGCTACAATAATCTTTCATTGGCCCTGTTCCATGAATGGTCATATTTCCGTCGTCATCCATTTTCCACTTTACGCTATCTCCACATGTTCCGGCGTTACGTCCATAAATATCATTAGATCCTGCAAACGCAAAGGTACTCCAGGACAAAATAGCGAAAACCAGCGTGATTAACACAGTAAGAATTCTTTTCATAATCAATCTCCATTATTCATGCATCTACAGTCGTAGTGGTCAAGCATTTTTGTAACACCACTATCTAATTTCCAAAAGCATATTTCTCATAAGGTGTCCTGTAGCCATTGTAGGAATGAGGACGCACCTGATTGTACCAACAGTATGGAAACTCAGTAATTCCAACAGATTAAGCCGAATATTTTAACTCAATTGAGTGCGTGAGTACTCACTAATTAAAATCGAATAAATTTTCTAGTTCTGATTCCAGGTTTCCCTCTTTTGCAAACTGAAGAGTATCGCACAATTTGATATTATTCTTCTCGATACAGAATTCTTCGTTAAATCCAAGTATGTACCGCAAGCAGATTCGGTATATAATTTCTGTCGGAGCACACCCATAAACCTGTTTCGAAAATATATGATTCAATCTTTCTTCATCATTAGGGAAAAGCTTTTTCATGCGCTCACTCTGGTAAAGTCTGGTGACAATCTCTGTCAAGTACATTCCAGACTTCATATATAAATCCGCAAATGTGGCATTCGGATCATCAAAACAGTTCGGATTCTCTTTTTCCAAAGAATCAACCATATCCTTTACCACTGGCTTTGGCGTGAATATCTGGTTTGTCCGTTGCGGAGGAATGTAATTAAAAATATCATCATCATGCTCTCCGGTAAAATAATCTGCTAACTCCAGACGTTTCTTCATAAACTCCTGGACTGCATCGTTGAACACAACCTCATCAAAAAGATGTCCATCAAAATGTTTCTTTATCGTGTTGCCGTTTTCATCGGTTGTTTCGTAATCACCACCATCGCGAAGCATCCGGAACTGATCAAGAGAAACGCCCTCCCCATTCTGCGGATTAACGGTTACTTCCCAGAATACATCTGTCGGTACAAGGGAATCAAAGTTCTCCAGCGTAGTATTCTCATCCCCGTATGCCATCAGGAACGCCGGAATCGTACGAGAAAAACCTCGCAGATGATCTCGGATACTACCCTCAATGGAATCCTTCTCATTATTGAGCCTTTCGGTTTCTACAGTTTCAACAATGGTCTCGGCTGCCTTTTTGACGGTATCTTCACTGTTCAACTTCTTGTGAATGTTATCCACCATCTCCTTGTAACTCTGGAGCCTCCGCTGTGTATACTCATCGTCCAACTGTGTAATTTCTGCCATTGATGCACCAGATTTCTGTGCTTCCGCAATTTTATCATCTTGTTCTTTTTTAAGCTGATGATCACGAATCGTGTAGTCTCCATACTCACGATTTACCACAGTATCCGTAGTTTCCTTAATCTGTCGCTCCAATTGATTCTGAGTAGATTTTTTTAACTCTTTTCCATACTGCTGTCGAGCGGTTTCCATAAGGGTGTCTGCGATTGGCTTTGAAAACTTCTCTCTCAGCGTTCCCAGTTCATCTTTCTTTGTGTCATGAATTGCCGCATGTTCTTCTGTAATGTCAGAAACGGTCTGTGCCAATTGTTCAATTACGTCGCCATACACTTTTTCTCCAAACAAATCGCTTGCTACTCCTACGACTTGTTCTCTTGGAATTTCGATCTCTCCATCATCGTTTAGATTAAGTTCTTTCGAAGTGTTTTCATTCACGCCAACCGGATCCAATTTTTTCGGTTCTTCTATCGCCTGCATGTTATTGATTATGTCAATAATTTCCTTTGGCGCACCAAAAATACCAGAAATATTGGCAAACAAGAAGTTTGACATGAATCCACGTTCCACAACTGCTTTCGCATGAATATGACGCGGAATAGTTAAGACGGATTCTGCATCCAACTCAACCATCGCTCCTTGATCGTCTTCTCCATAGACCGGGAAGAAATTCAACAATTCCCGAACATGCTGCTTACGCTGATCAAAGTTTCCTTTATCATCCGGTGTTGCAGGAATTAAATCATTGGCAAACTGCTCGAAGATTGTTAATGTCCGTGCCGGATCGAAGTCAAATACATATGAATTCTTCTTCCGATAAGAATTTCCTTGCGCATCGTGGAATAAACATGGGTTCTGTGCACGGAAAGCGGCCTGCATATACAGTGCCGGACTTGCCATATTAGAGAGCATCAAAACGGCAGTCCACTCCGGAATCGTCACGCCGGTTGTCAACTGTCCAACCGAAAGCGTAATGGTCTTATCATAGTTCTTTATTGCTCTTGTGACCTTATCAAAGGATTTCTCGGCTTCGTCGTCATCATCTAGTTTTCCATCACCTGCTGCCAAAATGATTTCATAATCCTTGAAAACTGGATGAAGCTCCAATTTCTTTGCAAGTGCTTTCGCACTTGCTACACGATTCAAGAGCCAAAAAGTATGTTTTAGTTCATCTCGTAATTCTTCTGTGGAAAAAGGAAACTTCTCCTGTGTAGTTAAAGCATCTAAGAATTTATCCACATCCTTATCATGAACGAACTTGCCGGATTCATTTGTCAGGAAGAATTCGTTTAAGTCAAATGCATACTCTTCAACATCGTCATCTGAAAGTACAATTCCTTTACTCACCTTATCGCTGGCAATATCTGACATCTGATAGGTGAATAATGATAGGCGCGGAAGCTTTGCATATGGATTCTCCAGTTCGCTGGAAGCATCCCAATCACGCTTCTTCTTCTGTTCGTCAGCATACGTCCAGTTATAAATCGCCTGATTACTAAACTTGTCATTTGCGAGCGCCTTAAAAGGCGTACCGGAAAGATGCAGCGTATACTTACGAGAAATACGACTGAATGCGGTATCCGTCTTATATGTATCGACTCCTTCGTGGGCTTCATCAATAATAAGGATATCCCATTCCACACCTTTTTCTCTACTTAGCTCAGATAGCTTATCATATTTTCCGCCGAAATATATTGATCCCTTCAAATCCTGCAAGCTGACAAATTCAATGCATCCCTTCACGGTTTCAAGATCAGTTTCCTGCAACTTTTCAAGATACTCCTGTCGGCTCAGAACATATTTTCTATCCTTAATACCTTCTACACTGCTGACAAAGAAATATCCGGACTCTGGTCCAAAAAAGGTCTCATAATCCTGATACCACGAATTCGCAATTGCCGGACGGTTCGTGACAATTAGTACATTCGTCACATCTAGCCGTGCACACAGATCATATGCGGAAAGCGTCTTTCCGAAACGCGGTTTGCAATTCCAAAGGAATTCGCCTTTTTCATGTGCCTTAAAATAATCATATGCACTCTGAACGGCATCGTTCTGCTCACCCCGAAGTTCGTATGGAATTACAGTTGCTTCATCACTACTCGAAACGATTCCGTGATTCTGTGTGAAATCAATAAAATCAAATCGAGCAGCTTCGGGTTCAATTTGGAACCATTCCGTTCCCTGTTCACGTGAGACTCCAAGTTTCTTTAAATAGGCATGAAAGTCCTTGTCTGTAAATGTACCAAATGGCTCCGTCATGTAAGCCGCTCGGAGATGCCAACATATTTTGTGCTCTATTCCCACCGTATGCGTCTGCTCTTTAATACGAGTTTCAACATCTCTCTCGGTAAAACCAATCTTCGTCCATCCATCATGTTTCGGTACATCTGGAGTCGTATACGCATAGCACTGAGGTACCACCTTCGTAGTAGTATTTATCTTAATTCCTGCCATTATTCCATCTCCTTTACATGCGTTTCGATAAAGTCGATTTCATCCTCGGAAAGGCCATATTTCTGATACAGCTGTAAATCAATCTCATGCACGGTCTTCGACCAGTCAATGTCGGAATTGGACGTAAAATCCTGGAGGGGTACATATTTCCACACCGCTGGAGTTAAATGCTGTGTTATCTTTAAAGCACTAAGAAGTGCTCTTGCAAATTTTCCACTAACATACTTTAGGATAGCATTCACTTCACATTCAGTATCAAATGCACCGATACTAATAAATGTTTCTGTCGCTGCAACCTCTGGTTCGCTTATCACAGGCGATGCAAGTTTCTCTCCAAATTGTCCGTTGCCATTCCCACTTGGTAGGTACAATTTGTATTTATGTAAATTTACTGTTTCATTCACATAATTCTTGCGAATATACTTATAGGCTCTCTGATTGTTTTCTCTTCCTAGTACACGTATATACTCTTCTCCATCAGATGGTTTTTTATCAAAAAAAATTTGTGGAAGCTTATCAAAAATATTAGTAGACATATCATATGCATGTCCCTTACTCAGCTGAGAAATGGCTTCCGGATAGTCTTCATGCATCTTGCCTGTCAATCTGAAGGCTGTTCTCGTAACAACAATAGAATTCATTCCTTCAAAGCTTGAATTCTTTGTAACCTTATCAAGTACACTGTTCAATTCATTGTATTTTGTAAATACTTTAATCGCCCCAAATTCTTTTTTGGCATCACGATACGTAATTGCCACGCCTCCCTTGATGTCGGTATTGGGAAATACTTTTGTAGCATCTTCCTCATATCTCAATACCTTAAAATGCGTATCGGCTAGCATTTTTTTATTCCAAGCCTTTGGCGTAGAACCCGCATTGAAAAGAAATCTCGCCGGATGAATCAATTCAACACGTTCTGCCACATCACCTGCTGCATCCATGAAAATATTGTAAACCGGTGAAGCATAGGTTTTATTTCCATCCGATGAGAATTCCTCCTGATACGGTGGATTTCCAATTACAAAATTGAATAGTTTATTGCTCATAATTAAATCTCCTTTAATTTCTTGGAACTCGAGAGAAAACTTGCTTCGCCAATTAAAAACTCTGCAAGGTACATCTTTCTTTTTTCCCTCACACTCTGTATCGAGAGTTGTATCAAGCATCGTTAGCTGGTGATACTTTTCATACGGTTTTCCAAGGGGAACCGTATCTTGTCGACCATCCATCTGCCAAATATTCCACGCAATTTTATTCACTATTAAATGAATTAGCTTAATGTCTGGTTCGTATCCCCATCGATCCGTATAGTATTCAATAAATGTCAGCAATAGGTTTACACGAGCGATTAATAAATTGTCACCCTGATACTCATATCCATATGAGGCCTCAAAAGCCCGGATTACCCATTTAACCCATTCGTTATAGTCAAGAGCATTTTCATTCACAATTCTTAATTTGCGATCTAGTTGTCCGATTCGTTTCTTCAACGGATAAATCAGCTCTCCTGTTGATACATCATAACGGGATACAAGATATGGCGCTTCACCACAGGTAATCTCAAGTCTTCTGGAATCCACATATTGTTTCCATGTTTTTCTTTTCGGGAATTCAATCGGCTCTTCGATAACTGTCCATGTACAATTATCGTTTTCTATATTAAAAACATTTTTTCTTCCGAACCATTCTTCATCACAATAATTATTCATCGTGTTGCAGAGCCACGCTGGAGTAAACACCTCTGCCTTTTTTCGAGTTCGCTTCGCCTGTGTTTCTTGGGTTTTCTGAATTCGTGGTTTAATAAGCTCCGCATGTTGCAGCAAAAGTGTCTGGTCCATTTGTTCTTTATCCGTAAATCCATGACCCAACGATTCATATGTATCCGTTGCCCAAATGATATTCTTTTTCGTCGCCTTATCAGCAAGCAACAAGTCCAGGAACGATGAAACCGGTCCTCTTCCAATATCTATTAACTTTTCCACTAAAGAGTGTTACTCCTTTCTTGCTCTTTCATTTAGATTATCATCATACTAACTTCTTCTGAAGTATGAAAGGATTTCACTTAGTGCCATTGGCTTCTCGTATTTAAGCATATAGTCACTAAGATATATTGTGTCCTTTGTGATCGGCTTCTTTAACATCGCAGGATATACAACAAGGTTTCTACTTTCCGATTCTTTAAGCAAAGTCACTTTTTCTCCTTGTTTTCTAGTAATGATGCCTTCTTCGTTTAAAATATCAACCAATGGCATCAATAAATCCCATTGTATTTTGGTTGTAAAATGATCCGGTGTTTTTCCATTCATTCCCCATTCCAGAAGGTCCTTTGCTGCAAATCGATCTAAATCCGAATGAATGTGCTGATTGCGATAATGCTTTAAGCAATCGTAGCAAGCAGAACTGCAATTGCAATTCTCCAGGAGATTTCTGCTTGCCTTTAATAACTCTGGTGTAATTTCAGAGATGCGTTTCGAATATCCGGCACCGCTGGACAAACTATCATACATGTATATGTCCATAAATAGTCCATTTCTATTTGTCCGGATTCGGTATCCTGTTTGCAACTCCGTAAATTCAATATCCAATTCTCTTCCAGCGGCTAATCGAATGCTTTCCGCAAGTGTTTTTCCCGCTCGATGCAGCCAAATATTGCTAACGTCTGTATCAATTTGTTCTGCATCCAACCAAAATTCCAGTACAAGCATATCGGTCTTAAAATCATAACCAAGATTTACCGGTTCTGCATTTGCGTGGCTGCACGACGTCGTATTGTATGGTGTCCAAACCTTCTTTAAAGAAGATTCTTCCTTTCCCGGTACAATTGCTCCACAATCAGGGCATAACGTAAATCCTTCATTTTCTGGTCCTCGATTAATCAGAATAATATTCTGATCTCTTCGCATTGCTTGACGAATATTCTTACAATGATAAACCGGCCTAATATCTTGGTCATTTGGCAATGTAGAATACAGCGGTGTTTGGACTTTCGAATACGCTTCATCTACCTGTGTATCCGAGCACGCCTTTCCATTCTTCGGTGCGAATCCCCATGGCCTTACCATCGGTAAATCATTTCTTATATCCTTATTTCCACAAAATGGGCACGCCTCAATATTCGCTTCTTTGATTCCAAACCAACCGCATCCTTCACATGAAAGAATCAATTTCTTATAATTCGGATCTTTCATAAATTTTTGTATTGGCTTTGCGGAATCCTTTTTTTCCAATCCAGGATAATAGAGACCTCCTATTTGGTATGTTTTCTTATCTACTACAACAGCTCTTCCTGGAGCGTACTCTCCAATTGCAACGTCCAAACCTCTTTCAACCTGATATTCAACTTTAGGCACTGTTCCCTTATAATTGCTAATATAGAGACTTACCACATTCTTCGGAAATGAATACGTCGGAATAATACCTTCTTCGTATAGAGCATCTAGCAGTGATTTCCAATCACTTTTGTTTTCCCCTTCGTACAACTCTCGATGCCTTGCTACTTTCTCTTCCAGATCATACATTGCATCAATCAAATTATTATAGATTTTCGAAATATCTATATTTTTTTCATACAGTAACGCTTCGTCATTGATGTCGTACGCCAGAACATAATTCCTTAATTTGGAGATTCCGTTTCCTTCCATGAACTTCAAGGTCGGCATTTCATCCAGTCCCAGTTTATATTCATCCCGCAAACAGTCTTGCAAAATAATCATATTCAGATGTCGCTGAAGCAATTTAGGACTTTCAACATCAATCCACGGGCGACGAGGATCCCCGCGAAACATATCGGTTGGATCTTTAAAATACAAAGCGTCATACGCGCCATTTTCACAAAAAGTTACGATTGTTGAGAGTGACGATCCACGTCGTCCTGCACGACCTGCACGTTGTTGGTAATTCTCACGCATCGGAGGAATATTTCTAAGTCCCACCGCAACAAGGGATCCTATATCAATTCCCACTTCCATTGTGGTCGTACTGCTTAAAATATCTACCGGAGTTTCTCCCGGCTTCACCATATCTTGAAATCTCAATTCGTATTCTTCCGTTTTGGACCAAACATCGTCTTGTTGATCTTTATGCGAAAGCTGCGCGGTGTGTTCTTCTGTTGCTATAGTTCTTATGGTTTCTCCATCTAATGCGTCAAAGACTGGCTTTCTCCAGAAGTCCAAAGCCTCATATCCATTTTGATTCATCACTTCTATTTTTTCGGAACCGCAGCAAGGACACTTTTTCTGCAACAATCTTGGAGTAACGGCAGAACAAACTGGACATCGAAACCATTCATGCTTCTTTTCAAATACTGGTTTTACTTTATCTAATCCAATAAAATAATGGTAATCTCCATCTTTCATTTGTTCCAGTAAATTCTCTTGAAAAGCATCCTTGAAGGCGTCATGTTCCTTTCCATTTTCATTCCAGCCACACGCTTCAATTATTGTTTTTGAAAAGTCCCAATCTGCAGATAAACCAAATCTTTCTTTATAGTTTCGACGAACTCTATTTCGAACCGTATTCGGTATAATCTGACCGATTGCTTGATGTGCATCACAAATATCCATAAACCATGCATTGAAGACATCGTCTATCTTATCATCTAACGCAGCCTCTAGTTCATCCTCCTCTGGTAAATCTATTCTTTCTGCAATATAATCAAAGATATCGTTTTTTATATTCGACATCGGCTCTACCCAGCTGAGCGCATCATCAATCAATGTATTATAGTTTCCACAATAAAGTCGCAGAATAGTCTCCATCATATTCCTATCCGATTTTTTTGATATTGTGAATTCGCTTTTTTTATCGCTCGCCCCTGATTCTTTATTGCGTCTTCTTCTCCTTGTATTACCGCTCTTTAATTTAAATTTTTCGCACTCCGCACGGAAGACATCGTCAAAGATTTGTGTCTTGTGATGTATCGCTTCTTCTAGAAAGTATCCGTAGATATCATCCAACGATTTTTCGCCAGAATCGCTCATTTTACTCACAGCACACATGAATAAACGACGTGCTGCATTCATATCGGATTCATTGGACATGTCTCGCGCCAAAACAGCTGCCCGTTGTCTGCTATCTGAAAAAAGCAATACCTTTCTTCCTTCGTTCGGGTATTTCTGAATATCTTTTTTACTCTCTATCGGAGGTTCCGCATCAAACTGAGCCTTTATCAAGTTATTAAATGATTGATTTCCTCTCGTGGAGAAACTGATTAAACGAGAATTTGAAAGCATCCTAGCACAATGCGGGCACTTGGCGAAAGATCGTATTTCCGGTATTTTGTCTGACGCATAGGCGCAATAATATAGTTTTCGATACGAAGGATCGTTTTTATGGGAATCATCTGCAAAATCAATAAACCCATTCTGCATATTCATATAGCACGGTTTAATTCTATTTGGGGAACTCGTATGTGGCGCGGTAAAACCTTCTTCAGGAATATAGAGATGAATTTCTCTTATTTTCGTATCCGGCTTTTGCCCTGGATAATGCCACAAATAGGTTCTATTCGTTTTTGTTTTAAGTTCCGTTTCATCTATATATCCCTTGTAGAAAAGAGCTCCACATCTTCTATCTTCATATAATTCATAAACCATGCTTCCACAGCTTGGACAAGTCTGTTTTTGATTATTTATAAATACATCACCTACTGTAATCCCATGATCTGTATGATGATTTTTGCACTTTGAATTCACGCAAGCAAATACGCCCTTCAAACCTCTAAATAGAAGGTGCATTTTTGCAGGAAAAAGCACTTCTCCTTTCTTTGAGGTTGCCAGTTGAGCAATCGAAATCAATAGACTAACCGCCTTTGCAGCATTTTCTCCATCAAGATCTGGATATATTTCTTCCCCTAAGGATGATAATGCTATTGCATCTCCTCTGCACTTCTTAATTAATTTCGCAAATGGTTCATAATCCAATAAATGATGGTACATCCAAATCTTTGCATCTTCTATTGAATTAAAAACAATATTCTCATCACAAGCTTTCTGCCAAAAGTAATTCAATTTCTCAAGTTCAGAGTTCTCTATACCTGTGATTAAGTCTTGTGTCGGTTCTATGTATTTTAATCTTTTCGGTTGTTCAACCTCTATCGTCTTCCTTTCACCTGTGATATATTCAAAGTTTTCTTTCCCAGTTAAGTTAAAGGAAAAATTACGTACCGCTTCCCAGTCTTCGTCAGTTGAACTTGGCATACTTGCGGTTGTAAGTATGAACTGCACTTTTTCTTTTCCGATTTGCAATTTATGAAGTAACCGTTTTATCAATAGGGCAACTTCCCCTCCGGAAGAACCTCTATACATGTGTGCTTCATCAATAATAAACAGGAGTCTGTTTTCTTTTCTTTCTGCCAGCCATCGACGAGTCTCATCCCATATGCGTTGTTCTGTATTTCGAAGCAGCATATATTCTAGCATAGAATAATTTGTAATCAGTATATCTGGACAACATTTCTGCATCTCAAAGCGAGTAAGCATCTCCGCATCCTCCGGATCCGTAATATGCTTTCCTTCTTTTAAAGCAGCTACATACTCGTTTAAGTTCTTTTTTGCCGGTATTCTACCTTGTTTTTGAAGTGTTAAGAAATACTGTAATTCTTCTCCATCACTTTCCGGTTTTATCATTCGTTCGTAGGTGGCAGCAAGATTTTTGTCTTTCGACGAATCAGTTTTTGCCCCCGAATATGGCGTTCTTCCCGTATACATTCCAAATTGTGGACGTCTTACTTTACTACCTGCACACTCTCGAAAGATTTCTGCAAATTTTCCTTCCGGATCTCCAATCAGTCGCCGAAGCCGACTCAACTGATCGGAAACCAATGCGTTCATCGGGTACATAATCATTACCCGTACACCACGTTGATTCCAAGTACTTGAATTCTTTGCTTCTTTCATCAATTTTGAAATCATCGGCCACATAAAACATTCTGTTTTTCCGGAACCGGTACCCGTCGAAACAAATATATCTCTTCCATCAACTGCATTCTTAAATGCTTTAACCTGATGCGCATACGGCGTTGGATAAACTCCCATTTCATTTTCTGCTAGAGTCTGAAAAAACTGCTTGTCAAATTCATCCTGCGTCAAATCTTCAATACTTCCAACTTGCGTATATGCAGGCAACGATTCAATATATGGTTCTCTGTACAGAACCCCTTCTTTAGATAGCTCGTCCTTCAACGCATCAAAGAGCAACGGCGACTTTCCAAAGTATTGTGTTTTAATATAGTTTTCTAATTCTTGTCGAATTTTCTTATGAACTGAATATGCACCTTGATTCATTAGAAGTCCTCTCTCACATTGTACCCTGTATCAACAAGGATTTTCTTAAACGTTCCAGACAATGATTTCGGTATTATCCTAGAAAACGGTCTATTTTCTCCATCATACCGTTCCGGCCAACTATATGCCAGCATCAAATTCTCTACATCCGGATGCAACCTATACTCAATTTCAATTTTTGCAATTTCTTCTCCATGCTTGATTATAACGGGAGGCATTTGCTTATAATATTGAAGCAAACCCGTAGATAATAAGGTATAATTTCTGTCTTCTGATACCCATGTAGGTAATTCCGCAACTTCCATTCCCTCAGATGTTTTTCTTACCAAATAATAGGTTTGAAGAAATGTTTCACATTTTTTTGTCCGCGCTAATGAATACTGAAATTGAAAATTGGGTTGGCCCGTCCAGTATCCTTTTTCAAATGGTTCCTCCATTTTCAGATACTCAACCTTTTCTTTTTCAAAATCGCATTCTCTCCAAGAAACGGATTCTATTAACTTCTGCAAAACAAACTGCGGTTTCTCAAAGCTATTTGAAAAGCTCTCATCATTCTCATCCGCATTAGTCGCTTTTGTATATGCTCCAAGACCGCTCATGTAACAAGACTCCGTTGCATATATACCTCGGCAGAGTTTTACTTTTCCCATTTTAATATGTTTCGTTTTCGCAATTCTGTAGTATTCTGCTCTATGATAAAAGAATCCCGCGTTTTCCATGGTAGATAATATGGAATCACAAAGCCTGTCTGTATGTTCTCCGTAATTCGACGTACTGTTTATTCCAGGAACCATTGATTCATAGGCTTTAAGCAATTCGTACGTCGTGCTTTTTAAACGTCTAACAGAAATCTCCCCTTTATCATTTTCATTCCACAACGTTGCTAAAGCCATGCGACCCACAGCACTATACACAACACGTCGGTACCATTCCACGTCTTTTTCAGACTTATCTTTTTTTATGTTTAATTCTTTTGCAATAATATCAAGATTTATCATTTATTCCACACCCATAAAATACACCAGATTGTTTTTATCTTCGTCTGACAATAGGTTTTCTGTAGAAGCTATTTCTTTTAACTTTTCAGACGTCCCAGTCAAAACTGCATATGGAATTAACAAGGTCATGTACCGCATCAATGTATTTTTTCTTCGATCCGCCATAATAACTTTCGCCGAAGCATATATTCTCTGATACTTTTTCTGTAACGTCCGAGCCATCCCTAAATCATTTAGCTCTAAGATTTTTCTTTCACTTTCGGCATAACGGATTTCTTCTTGTCCACTATTATATAATCCTGCTATATAATCTTCCGTTGGCAGCTCTTCTACAAATTCACTTGTGGAAATCGGGAATACATAACTCACTAATCCTTTTGGTGCCAAGAATAATTCTTCAAAATACGGTGTGAGGAAGAACAATGTTTTTTCTCGGCATGAACAAATATCCGGTACACTGTGCAACCAATTGAAATTTGTAAAACCATCAATGCATATGACCGGATCGGGTGCGTCAAAAATGCATTTTTTCACATCCTTACTATATTCCTCATTACATTCGAGGCATCCACAAGAAGAGCTAAACAACGTATGTGAAAAAGCTTCTGCTATTGCCTCCCCATTCGGCCCAGCCAAAACCATCGGAATATGATTTTCAAAAGTGGACAACAACATTGAACTTAATATTGGCGCATAGTCTTCATTTACTCCTGCAAACTCATGGAGGTTATGAGTCAGCAAATCATGTGCATCTTCAATCCTACTGAAAGTTTCCTCCGTTTCTTTAAATTCGCCTCTACAATAGTTAATTTCATTATTTTTATTTTCGTCTCTTCCAGAAGTTCCAAGCAATTCATTCACATAAACAGTATCTGCCAATAAGCCCCCAACACTATGTTTCGCATTTTGAATTTTCTTTTGAATTTCTTCATCAAACTCTTCTTCAAGCCGACGGTGATCCTCTTTCCATTTTTCTAAGTCAACGTTAGCTTGTCTCAATTCAATCTGT
Organism: Mogibacterium kristiansenii; assembly: GCF_009695905.1. Lineage (GTDB taxonomy): Bacteria > Bacillota > Clostridia > Peptostreptococcales > Anaerovoracaceae > Mogibacterium_A > Mogibacterium_A kristiansenii. The sequence goes on along the minus strand of NZ_VUNA01000016.1, from coordinate 22,893 downwards.
TTTTGTTCTAATTCACTCTTGATTTTCTCCAGAGTCTTTTCAAGAGTACTTATATTCTCTTCTGCGCTTTTAACTATCTTTGCATTTTCTTCTTTCCAGCACGCCTCTGCCACTTTTTCACATTCCATCCGAAGATTTTCGTCCCTTGTTAGAAGAAGTTGTAACGCCTCGGTTTCAAGATCTTTTGAACTAAAGTATTTTTCGATTTCGTTCATGAACTTATTAATGTAACTCGAAGCGTCATCTTCTGATATTCCACATTCTCGTGCAATTTGAACTTCAATGCTTTCATTTATGCTTTCAATAAAAGCTTTCAATTCATTGTGTTCAGCATGTGTTCCTCCTACCATTCGGCTATATGTTTTCCAGGTCGCATTCTTTAAGAAGTACTGTTTAATAACTTCGAATGGACTTTTTATTAGTAAAGTGCCGCCTAGATTAACACTTAGGAATCTATAAATTTTTTCATTTTCAAAAGGTAATACATCTGCTCGGTCAATCACCACAGTCCGTAAATAAGCTGTATCTGGATTTAATATATAATCTCCTGTTTCAATCTCAATCATTTTTTCTGGAGGAATGTACACCCCCTGATAACATCTCGAATTACTTTTGTATATAAGTATTATTCCATTTCCGTTTCTCTCGTTTGCTGAAATTCGATATTCATTTTTCAATGCGGAAATTAGCTGTTCATTATTTTGCACTGTAATAGAATCTACGAAAATTGGTCTTATTTCCTGAATGAAAGTAGATCGAACGTAATCCGACTCTGGTTTATTCTTGTTCGTCTTGGCAGACCATCTCCAACACCCAATGTATCCGATGCTATTGGGGCCATCATTCTTATAAAGCCACGTCCTATTTCCGAATTTTTTAGGAGCATCTTCATTAATAATCGGAACGGAAAGACGATCATCTTCGATATCAAAGAGACGTTCCAAATATATATCGCCTTCCATCCCGATGCTGCTTCCAGTAACTCTGCATATTGAACACTTCTCTACTCTTATATTATTGTCCATCACTTTCTCCTAAATTTCATTGTCTCTTTACGCAATAATGATACTGCTTCCGACGGAAGGGTGCCTCTAGAAGCGGCATTCCTTATAAAGGCTCTCACTCGTTCATCTGCAATACTCGAACAATAAGTTGCGAATTCCGTACTATCCACTTTGACATCTCGTCCTTTGGCCTCTCGGATTCTATGTAGAAAATCTGACCAATTCACTTCATTATTTCTGTTCTGTTTCTTCGGTTCAAAATAAATCTGTCGAACAACGTCGCATCCTACAGTGACAGTAATAGAAGTATCAAAGTCAATATCTTCAATAGATTCCATACGATCCGCATAAATTTTCTTTTTAAAATAACGCTCTTTTCCCTGAATAATAGCAATTCCGTCATACTCCGCTTTTATAAATATCTTTTTCTCCGGAGGTAATTTTTGTTGCTTATATCCCTCTAAAGGATTCTTATTAATATCCGTTATCTCCACTTTCGCATCTTCAACTTCGTATTTTTTCTCATCACGTTGAAGCCTGCAATAATCCAATACCCCAGTTCGACCAATCAGTACAAATTGCCGATTATACCGAATAGGTATTCTATATAATGACCAATTATCTTTCTCTTCTCCTATCGGTGAAACCAATCTATCATCTACCGTTACTCTTGCATTTCCCGATAGATACATCCAGACCGCATGACTTGTATGTCTAACAACTCCGTCCTGGTTAGCACTTGGCGGCCATATATTTAAAGTCTTGAGAGGTGTATTCGTAAGTCGTGCTCGTATACTTAAAAAGAATTTTGCATTTTCTTCATCCAAATTCGTAGCGCTCACCATATACAAATTTCCATTATCAAGTTTCGAAACCCTTTTTAAAGAAGGCGAAACTCGAGGCAGCAAAAATTCTTTTGTGAAATAGTAATACAACTTTCCAACTTCTACATCCGTATCAAAAGGCAACATTTTTCCCGTTTTTACATCAAAGAGTCTTCCTTCCCTACCATTTGTAATCGTTGTTTTAGGCCAAAATTCCCAGATATCTTCTGTATCTTGTCCTAATTTAAGTTCATAACGACTGGCCAACCGTTTGCCTACATCTACATACGTTGTTCCCCGAAAAGCCAATCGTTCAAATGAATATATTCGTTTTTCTTCATATTCATTTGCTATTATCACTTCATTTGTCTGTTGTTTCTCCAAAATGTTTTCCGGAATTTCCGGCAGCCCTATTTGAAAAGAATAATCATCCTGATACTGGATTATTCTAATTGGCAATTCTAAGTCTTTCTTCTGAATCGGCTCTGGATTATAGTACCCAATTGAACGGTCCTCGCATTCCTTATTCGTTTCTCCTCGGCTATGTTTAAAATAACGCTTTCGTGTGTCTCCCTTTGTAAACGATACGAATTGCCCGCATAATTCACACATAAATAAACCGGAGTCAGAAGAAATCCTGTAAGGAAACATTTTATCAGCTTCTTCTTCAGTTATGCGTTTCCATTTTCCATCTTTCCAAACACAAACATGATTAAGCATTTTTTACCTCATAGCTTCATACGGACGTTACATTGTTTTTTGATTATATCATACAACGCATCTTTATTTTGCCTGTACTATCGAATAATTCTTTCTTCCATTCTACCCTATCCCGGTCCCACCGGAAACCTTTATCGGTCGCGGACCGTTGCAACGCGAAATATTTTTACCGTTAATACAAAACAAGCAGGAATTGCTTCCGCAGTCCCTGCTTGTTTTGCATAAATTCCGTAATTATTCCGACTATAGGTCATCGAATTCGACCATCTGCAAGAAGTCTTTGAGATTCTCATTTGTTGGGTTTTCGAATACTTCCCCGCAGGTGCCATCTACTTCGATTATGCCGTCGTTCAAGAATACGACTCTTGTGGCAAAGTTTTTGATGGCGTTGATCTGATGGGTTACAATCAGCATCGTTTGGCCCTCTGCCGCCAGCTCTTTGATGGTCTGGAAGACTTCGTGGGCAAGGGATGGGTCCAGGGACGATGTGGGTTCGTCAAACACGATGATTTCCGGTTCCATGGCAAGGGATCTTGCGATCGCAAGCCGCTGCTTCTGTCCTCCGGAAAGGGTTGCCGGATATTGGTTTGCCGCATTTTCCAGTTTGACTTTTCGAAGCAGCTTCTCAGCAATTTCATCTGCCGCAGATGCCTCCATCTTCTTGACAATTGTCAGTGGCTTCGTGATGTTCTCCCGGGCCGTGTAGTGCGGGAACAGGTTGAAATTCTGGAAGACCATTCCGATTTTTCCAACGCCCTTCCCGTCATCCAAGTATTCCTCCCCGTTCAGCAAAATCTGTCCGGTGTCCGGTTTCTCCAGGCCGGCGATGCATCGCACCAGGGTACTTTTACCGGATCCGCTGGAACCGATGATGGCCACGATGTCGCCTCTGTTCACCGATAGATTCACGCCGTTGAGCACGTGGTTGCTTCCAAAACTTTTCTTCAGATCTTTAATATCTATCATTGCCATTTTGTCGCCTTCCTTTCTAACTTTCTAGCAACAAAAGTCATGGAGTAGGTCATCACAAAATACAGCACACCCAGTGAAATATATATTTCAAATGGATGATAGGTCTTTGCATAGATTTGATTTCCAAGCTTTGTAAGCTCTATTACCGGAAGCACGGAGGCCATGGAGGTCTCCTTGATCATCGTCGAGAATCCGTTCATAAAAGCCGGAATCGCCACGCGAATCGCCTGCGGCAGTACAATGTACCGGTTCACCTGAAATGAGTTAAAGCCCAGGAGTTTTGCCGCTTCATATTGTCCTTTGTCGACGGACAGAATGGAGCCTCGTACGTTCTCGGACATGTATGCGCCGCTGTTCAACCCCATCGTAACGATACTTGCGAATACCGGATCTATTTTTACCCCGATGGTCGGCATCCCGTAGTACACGAAGAAAAGCTGAACGATTAACGGTGTGCACCGAAAGAATTCCACGTAGAACCCCAGGATAAAAGAAATTATCTTTGGGAGCTTATGGCTTCGCAGTGCACCCACCACTAAGGACAGACCGACCGCAATGACAAAACCGAGGATGCCGATTTTCAGTGTAATCCCAAGTGCCGCCGGAAATCGGCCCTTTCATTTGCTCGGCGGCAAACAATTGATGCAGGAACATTATTTTTCAGCGTTCCTGCATCAGTTTCCCGATTTTTACCGCCGGCCCGGATTAAAACCGGGCCGGATTCAGATGAAAAGAGATGCACGGAAGGCCCCCGCCGGCCTCCGTGCATCTCTTTACAATATTGTATTTTCCAAAAGAAAAGAATTGACGACGAATGCGCGCTATCTCCCCTTTCGTCGTCAATTCTAATCATCTCCTCGTGCCTCTTGCTCTAATCTGCATTCTTCATCGCAAAAATTGACGACAGACCCTCGCTTTCCGGATGTCTGTCGTCAATCTAGTATTTTCTTTGCGATATTTTCTCTAATTTAAATTTGGTTCAGGTCAAAAAATCACTCTTTCTCCTCCGGATTTCCTGTTTCCAAGACCTCATTCCGCCTTTTTAGTCGGCATTGGGCTCTAATCTACCCGACGGCCGCGGGGGAATTGACGACGAAACCTCGGGGCAGAGCGTTTCGGCGTCAATTTCTTCTGCTTTTCCGGAAAGGGCGCAAATTAGAGGCCTTTCCGGAATACTTGTGAGAGGAGTCTGTGAGAGAGGTCTGTGAGATGAGTCATAGTAACTATTCCATTCCCAGTGCCTTTGAAGCCCAGGCACGATCGATCCGGAACTCGCTGCGGCTCCGAAGGTCCGGCAGCTTGTCCCGCACCCCCTCTGCCATATCCTCGTACATTCCTTTCGGAATCGGGACAGTGCCCAGGGCGCCTTTGGAATTCACAACGACAAACAGGAATTCTCCGTCTTCTTCCAAGTAGTAGAGGTTGGCATCCCTTAGGTCCGGGTTCTTGTCTGCAACCGCATCGCTGATGATGTGCTTCACCAGTTCGACAATTCGGTCGTCCTTGCCGGCATCGAAGATTCTTATTTTTTCCATCAATTCTCGCTGAGAACCCACGATGCGGTACAGGTACGAATCCATATCCTTCTTCAGTACCTTCGTGAGCTCGCTTTCCGCACTCCCAAAATCGCCTCGAAACTGTTCTTCCACCATTTGGATATCTTCTTCCTGCACCACGTAATAGATCATGATTTGATCCTCCATCTGATGGTAAAGCATCGGATAATCGATGTTGTATGACTTTCCGCAGTGGGGACAGATGTATTGAAACAGCGATCCGCTTAGGAGCTGTTCTTTCTTCTCCGGATTCAACACGGTATTCACACTCTTCCACATTTCAAACTCACCGGTAGTTCCGCAGACCGGACATTGGATTTCTTCTTTTTCGCACATGGACATAGGGCACCATCCTTTCTGTATCTGTATATCCCGGCATCGATGATTTGCTTAATGATATTGTACCGTACTGCAGCAGTGTTCGAAATCGGAAAATCAAAAACAGCACCGCAACGAGAAGACTATTTCCCATTGCGGTGCTTTCTTTGAAATGAATAGACTTGATTTGCTCTTTTGCCAACACGCCACGCTTGTACCGTGCGGAAACCTCTTTGGGATTGCAAATTGTTTTTATGAAATTGTTTTTGTGAGATTAATTCGGCATCTCGCTTTTCATTGCGCGGAAGCCGATGACCACGGCCCACAAGTAAGCGCAGGTTTTTGGAATCATCAGGGCGCCTATTACCGGGATTGTTTCGGCGAAGAGAACTACCGGGAGGTAGCAGCCGAAGCTCAGCACGATGGTGAACCACATCCAGCGGAAGGCGCGGTCGTTCTGCGTTTTGGCGCTGCGGAAGTAGAGCACGATGATTGGCAAGCCCAGCAGGGCAAACGGGATGTTCCGATAAATTCCCCAGGACAGCGGCGGATTGGCGACGGTCCACCGGTTCTGCGGCATCATGCACAGGGCGATTCGAATGCCGGCCAACAGGTATACCGAGACAGTCAGATTTTTGTGGCCGGTGATGTTGTAGCGTTCGCGCCATACGTAGTAGATCAGCACGTAGAAAATCGTCATGGTGACGGATGTCACCCATTTGCCGATGCCCAGTGGAACTACGTAGTCCCCGAAACCGGTGGTGCACAGGGCGATGATGCGTGGCACCAGATGGAAGGAATCGCCGGCACCCAGGATTACAGCCATCCATCCGAAAAGTGTATACTGGCGGGACTTGCCCCCGCTTCTGCGGATCATTTTAATTCCAATGGTGATAACGGATACGAGATAGGCCACGTCAAAGATTGGCTCCATAATTGTTTGCATTACATGCACCCTCCTTTTTTTATTATTTTGCTGCACGTACGGCAGCCCCATCTAGTTGAACAATGTTCATTTTATCTTCTAAAGGAATCTCCCACGCACGTGGGAGATTGAATGGTCGGTACGGGCAGCGTTTGGGTCGCGGCCGGTGCGAACGCCGCGCTCTATGAGCCTTCGGCCGCTAATATATCGTGCGCCGCAACACTTCCAGCACCGGTGCCGGATCGTAATCCTCACGGAGCAGTGCCGCCAGCATCAGGGAGAACAGAACGTCGCCGAAAACCTCCGGCGTGAACGCCTCATTGAACGCATCCTTCCGGACCCGCGAATCGTGCTTCAGAACTCGGACCAGACCGGCTTGAATGTGCTTCTGCGTTTCATTCATGCGCCGGATATTCTCTTTTTTCCCCTGCTCCGCAAGTCCCAGAGAATGCAGCGCCACAAAACCGGGATATTCCCGGCTCCCGGCTTCCATCCGCCGGTACATCCAAGTGACACAGGATTCCGCATCCTCGTACACTGCCGGATTATCCGAATTATGGAAGATTTCATTCCAAATGCTTTCCACCGTGGCCGCCAGCAGCTTGGTCTTGGACCCAAAATAATTATAAATGGATCCCACGGACACGCCGCAAGCCCCGGCCACGGACCGGATGCTGATGGCCTGACTGCCTTCTTTTTTTACCAGCTCCCGGCTCACACTCAGAATTTCTTCTCGGGATGTTACTTTCTGATTCATGCACTCACCTCAAATTGAACATTGTTCATTATAGTCGCGGATGGGTCGCCTGTCAAGTTTTTCCGGGGGGCGTGCATCACTTTTCGGCCTTCGTGTTTCGGGCTGGAATCCGGAATCTGATGTTTTTGCTTCGATTTTCAGCCTCCATGCATCAACCGGAAATTCGTGGTTGATGCATGCGGTGCGTTTGTAGTGGCTCATGCATCACTTTTTAAAAATTGACGATAAAAGCAGAATATTTCGTCCGCCAACGTCAATCTGTCACAGGGTCACGAGGACAATTAGAGTTTCCGGCGGATCTTTTCAGATGGAATTGACGATAATGCTGCGAAAACATAGGCATTATCGTCAATTCCTTCTAAAGCCACGGTGGCTTCCACCTTAATGTCGAGCGGGAAATCCGGGTCATTGACGATGGAACTGCAAAACAGAGCCCTCCATCGTCAACTTTTCGAAAAAAGTATTACTTTATTAGACTTTTACGGGCAGATGGGCGTTAGAACTGAACTGCAAAAGTGGAGAACCAAAAAGAGCTGTTCGGCGGACGGGGTCCCCTCTCGGTGCCCCCGCCGCCGAAGCAGCTCTTCACAACTTCTTTCCTATACCTGCGCGCCCAGCGCCCGGGCCTCCGCCAGCTTGGCATTCCCGGAAATCTCGCCGCCCCCGGTCACCCCTCCGCAGTACACGGACCCCTTCAGGGTTGTTTTAGGGAAACAATCCAGCCAGCCGGTCAGTCCGGTCTCCGCCTTTTCGAAAACATCCTCCCCTTCGTCCGCCGCCGTGGCCAGGAAATACACGTCCCGGAACCGGTAATCCATTGGATACATTGGATTCATGCGGTCGATGAGGGTTTTCATCTGTCCGGACATCTCGAAATAGTAGATTGGCGTAGCCCAGACCACCACGTCTGCGTGAAGCACGGCGTCCATGATCGGAGCCACATCGTCTTGGATGATACATTTTCCGGTCTGATGGCAGGACAGGCAGCCTCTGCAAAAGCGGATGTCCTTATCCTTCAAGGTGATGAACGCCACTTCGTTGCCGGCGGCCTCCGCCCCTTCGGCGAAGGATTTTGCCAAAAGCTCCGAATTGCTGTTCGGCCGGATACTGGTGGAAATTACGGTTACTTTTTTTGCCATACGTCGCTCCTTTCATTTGCCCGTCTTTTGCTTGCCAAGCGTTTGCTATCGAGTTTCTTATGAGACAGTATACCCCCGCGAAAAGGAAATGTATATATCCTATTTTGCCGGTTTTCGGTCCACCACCAACACACACCACAGGGTGAACAGCAAAGAAAGCAAAATGGCCACGTGGTAGGATGTGACGCTCGCAATCACGCTGCCCAGGATTTTTTCGCAAACGGTCACAATGGCCGGTGTGGTGAACTGGGCGATGTACAGTGCCACGGAAAGGGCCGGAATGACGGTGGTCGCCGCATTTCTTCCGGCTTTTGCCGATGCCGTCGAGATAAAATACGGCACGCCGATTCCGTTGGCGGCTCCAATCAGGAAGGACCCCAGCAGCGTTCCCGGCATCGCATCCAGAACCGGAGCAGCAGATATCCCACCAAAAACATCAGCGGCGCCACAACTTTGGTGTTTCTGCCCAATCCTGTTTTCAGCTTCGGATAGGCCAGTCCGCCCAAGAAGCCGAATACATCGCCTAAAGCCATGATTACGGGAATTGCCGCTTTCGACACGGTTCCCAGGCGGGAAGATTCCATGGCAAAGTTGGCCGGATAATTAAAGAAAATCACCATCAGGAAAAACATCCCCACAATGAAAGGATAATAATTGCGAAAGACCCCTGTGGATTTTTTCTGTTGTCCGGCTTCAATGATTCTTTCGTTCGGCATCCACAGCGCTACCGGTACAATGCTGATTACGCCCACCAGCGCTCTGCACACCAGTACCAAATAGATATTGCTGAACAGGCCGGCACCGCAGCCGAATACGATGTACATTCCCAGACCGATTAGCGTCAGGGTTTTCGCTTTACAAATCCGGCACAACTTCTCGAAAAACAAATTCGTCACGGCAATGAACACCGCCGGCATGCTGATAATCAGCTGCACCATCATTTTCGATTCGCCGCTGAAATACTCCTGTATCACGCCCAGCGCCGGTGCCACAGCGGCACCGGCCATTACCGTCAGCAGCGACAGCGTCAGTATCGCCACCATTAACTTCCATCTTCTATGTTCCTGCAGAAACATTTTGACCTCCTTACAAAAACAGACTTCACTTTTCCGAATTTCCCGGCCGGCGTACGCGAACCGCGCCGGCGTCCGGGCCGCCGGTTTCCAAATTTCAGGCCCGGGGTTCGCGCAAGGAAACCGATTTCATTGGCTTTCACGCCACCCGAGCGCGAACCGCGCCGGCGACCGGGCCGCCGGTTTCCAAATTTCAGGCCCGGGGTTCGCGCAAGGAAACCGAGTTCATTGGCTTTCCCGCCACCCGAGCGCGAACTCCGCCGGCGTCCGGGCCGCCTTTTTCCAAATTTCAGGCCCGGGGTTCGCGCAAGGAAACCGAGTTCATTGGCTTTCCCGCCGACCGAGCGCGAACTCCGCCGGCGTCCGGGCCGCCGGTTTCCAAATTTCAGGCCCGGGGTTCGCGCAAGGAAACCGATTTCATTGGCTTTCCCGCCACCCGAGCGCGAACTCCGCCGGCGACCGGGCCGCTTTTTCCCAAATTTCAGGCCCGGGGTTCGCGCAAGGAAACCGATTTCATTGGCTTTCACGCCACCCGAGCGCGAACCGCGCCGGCGTCCGGGCCGCCGGTTTCCAAATTTCAGGCCCGGGGTTCGCGCAAGGAAACCGATTTCATTGGCTTTCACGCCACCCGAGCGCGAACCCCGCCGGCGACCGGGCCGCCGGTTTCCAAATTTCAGGCCCGGGGTTCGCGCAAAGAAACCGATTTCATTGGCTTTCCCGCCGACCGAGCGCGAACCGCGCCGGCGTCCGGGCCGCCTTTTTCCAAATTTCAGGCCCGGGGTTCGCGCAAGGAAACCGAGTTCATTGGCTTTCCCGCCGACCGAGCGCGAACTCCGACGGCGTCCGGGCCGCCGGTTTCCAAATTTCAGGCCCGGGGTTCGCGCAAGGAAACCGAGTTCATTGGCTTTCACGCCACCCGAGCGCGAACTCCGCCGGCGTCCGGGCCGCCTTTTAAAAAGTGAACATCCAAAAAAAGAAAAAGCGCAAGTCCGTGTTTGGACTTACGCTTTTCGCTACTCAACTCCGTTATTATATCACTGAAAATTTTGAAAAGTCAAAGACTTTTTCCGCGCCGGTGACCGGGCCGACTTTTCTCAAATTTCAGGCCTGGGGTTTGCGTACGGAAACCGAGTTCATTGGCTTTCCAGGCCGGCGTACGCAAACCGCGCCGGCGCCTATTCCAGAATCCGCCGGAGCCCGGCGTACTCCCGGTCCGGGTTCTTGCATTCCGCGATGGAAACCAGCACCTCCGAAGCGGCCCGGTACATCTCCCCTTCCGGTCCGTCTCCCAGCACCGAAAGGTGCTTCCGCACCGTTTCCGCATCGCCTCGTTCTACCGGCCCCGTTAGCGCCTGCACCGGGCCGTCTTCCAGCAGGTGCTTTACATTGCTGAGGATCAGTGGCGTCAGTGCCTCCCGAGCACCCGCCTCCGTGAAACCACAGTCCTGCAAGAGGTTCAAGCTGGTGTTCACCAGAGCGCACACCAGGTTGCTGGAGATGGCACAGGCCGCGTGATAGGTTGCCTTGGCATCGCCGGAAATCTCCTGCACCCTCGGGCCCAGGGATTCCAGTGTTTTTACCCAGAAATCCAGGGGGCCCGTGCCCTCGATACAGAAGAAGGCCGACCCCAGCTCTTTGTAGGACGCCCACTTGTCGCTCACCGGGAACAGGGGATGGATGGAATACCCCGTCGCCCCCAAAGCCTCAATGTCCGGAAAAGCCTCCTCGGCGGACAAAGCCCCGCTGCAGTGACAGATTTTTTTGCCCCGAAGGTCCACCCCGCGGAGGGACTCGTAGACCTCCCGAATCTTATTATCCGGCACGGTGAGGAAAATCACATCGCTGGCGTCCGCCACCGCCTCGGCGCTGTCGAAACACGCGCTTTCGGTGAAATCCGCGGCCGCCTGCGCCGCCTCCCGATGCCGATTGTAGTAGCCGGTCACCGTGAGTCCTCCCTCGCGGAAAAATTTCCCCAGGGAGACCCCCACCTTTCCGGCCCCGATAAAACCAATCTTCGTCTGCATTTTGCCCGTCCTTCCTTATCCCAGATATTTCTCCAGGAGCACCATGCTCACGTTGGACAGGCCCTGCAGCTCCGTGTCCACGATGCCCACTTCCGCGTATCCCAGCTTCCGGTACATCGCCCGAGCCACCGAATTCCATTCCAGCGTATCCATTCGGCAGGCTTTGCAGCCCGTCTTCCGGGCATACTCCTCATAAAAACAAACGAACGCCTTGCCGTATCCTTTTTTCGAGGCGGCCGGGGAGACCACCAGGGTGTGGAGAACGCACACCCGGTCCGGCGGCAATTCGTGCACCCACCGGCCTTGGGCATAGGCCTCCGCCTGGTCTTGATTGATGATTCCTGCGCCCACAACCCGGCCTCTATCTTCCAGAACGAACAGTTCCCCTCGTTCCAAAGCCCCCTCTGCGGTGGCCCGCGTCGGATAGATTCCGCGAATCCAGCCGGTCATCAATCCGCCCTTCTCCTCTTCCGTATGAATGTCGTTGTAAATCTCTTCCACCGCGGAAACGTCCGCCGCACTTGCTTTTCGGAATATCATAATTCGCTCCTACCATTAAAGATAAGAGCATTATATCACAGATGAAGGGCGGAAATCCCCCGAATCAGCCCGGCCGGCGTACGCAAACTGCGCCGGCGTCCGGCCTCAGCACAGAGAAGTGCATTTGAAAAAACGACTTATTTTTTTAAATACGGTTCCGTTTTCCGAATTACTATTTAAAAAAAGTGTTGTTTTTTTTAATAGCCAAGATTGGATAAGGAAATTGCCAAGCTTTCTGCCCTCCTCCCAAAGATTGCTTTGCAACAGTATATCAACAAATGTCTAATTGATGAAATCGTCATAACCAATAACATCGAAGGTGTATACAGCACGCGGAAGGAAATCGGTGAAATTCTGGATGATCTGGAAGGAAAAAGCAAAAACAGATTCTTTGGTCTTGTAAATAAGTATGCGGCATTGCAATCCAAAGAGAATTTATCGATTAATACCAGCCAAGACATTCGAAACCTATACGATGAAATGTTTCTTTCTGAAATGCGGGAGGAAGATCCTAAGGATGTACCGGATGGACAAATATTTCGAAAAAGTCACGTCGATGTGGTCAGCGCAACGCAACGTGTAATTCATCACGGCGCATACTCTAGAGCCGATTATGGGTTATCGTCTTTCATACACAATAAAAGAAAATATCAATCGTTACTATAAGAGCTTCCGTATCGTCAACGACAAAAAAACAAAGGGGATATTACGCCCTTTATTTTCACATATCTTGATTTCATAAAGGAATCCTCAATTACCTTAAAGGAAAAATTAGAAGAAAAAGCGAATGCCTTAAAATACTATTCGAAATCCTTAGAATCTTTACCTTATGGCAATGACGATAAATACAGGACCTTATATTTTTATCTGCTGCAGGCAGCACTGTTTTCTGAGATTGGGATTTCTACAAACGACCTGCTTCGGTACCTGCAAATTAGTCGCCCGACGCTGCAGAAGAGATTGCGATTTCTGGATGAATCCGGTCTGCTGATTACAATGCGGAGGGAAACAAACAAATTCTATCAATTAAATCTAGACAAACTACCGTTCAAAGGACAGGTACCGGGTTCCCCGGAACGTTAGCTTTCCCTCGTCCCCTTCCGCCAGCATTCCGTATTCGGAACCGTACACTTGGAATTCCATTCTGTCGCCGCTTTCGAACTGAAAGGTCACATAATATGTCGTGTGGGTGTCGGTATGGAATCCATGGGCGCCCGTCGTATCCCCGGCATTTACATGATTATGGCGGATCACATTCGTCCTTTCGGCCACAATAACGGCAGGGGCTGTTATCCGCGAGCAATGATTATTCTTGTTCCATGTAACGATTCCTCTTGCCACGGCTAAGCCAAACACCCCAAATGCAAGGGTAATCAGAACTGGAAACAGAATATCAAAGTAATCGAACATATCAATCATTGTTGGATTCTCCTTGCTTTACATTAATCTTTTTTTATTTCGCTTCATTGTAACATAAAACAATGTTTTCTCAAGAGAAACTTGCGGCTGCATACAAAAAGTGAAAATCCTAAAAATTTGACGATAAAAGCAAACTATCCCGACCGCCAACGTCAATACGCCACATGGGGACGGGAGCAATTAGAGTTCCCGGCGGTGTTTTTCGGATAGGATTGACGATAATGCTGTGAAACAGGGGGCAATATCGTCAATCCCGATGGAAGTCGCATGGGCTTCCACCGTACTATCGAGTGGAAAAATCGAGTCCTTGACGATGGAAGTGAAAATACAAGCCTTCCATCGTTAACTTTTCGAAAAAAATATTACTTTATTGGAATTTCGTGAAAGACAAGCCGTTAGAATTTGTATCTACATTACTGCAAAGGTACGAACCCACTGATTTTGGACGTGGGTTCTCCTCCCACATTTTGTAATATGGTGAAGATGTTATGACTGCAGCTCTGTAAACCCTTTAGTTTCAAGGGTTTCAGAACACATCATGTAAATTCCTCTAATTTTTTTCAGCCTGTTTCGTGCTCAAATAAAGCATTAAACTACAGTTCTTCCACTCTATAGATATTGTATCCTTCATAGTAATAACTGTGATCAATTCCCTTCATGTACATTTCTCTGTCATTGATCTTATCAGTCAATGCATTTCTTAATATATGCTTTATTTCAATATCCTTAATCGGACTGCATTCCATTGCCATAAGGTAGTCATCTTTCTCAACCCTGCTCCAGCCAACAACCTGTTTGATTTCCTTCTTCAGTATGAGATTAAGCCAGATACGTGTGCTTCTGTCATTACCTTCTCTGAATGGATGTGCTATGTTCATCTCAACATATTTCTCAACTATTTCATCAAAGGTCTGCTGCGGCATTTCTTCAATATGCCGAATTGATGATTCCGAAATCATCAAGATGGCTGAAAGTGCAGATCCTGTAAAATAAAAACCACAGTCTACACTTCAAATCGGAGCGTGACTGTGACTTTTTATTTATGTACGGGCATGATTTTTCTATCATTCCTTCTTGGAAAAATGTGATTTTATCATGGAGAGCGCCTCCGAAACAGGTTATACTATAAACACAAGGTTCTGCTGACAAAGCGGTTGCGCAGCTGAAAGAAAAGTACCCTGATGCAACAGTTGCGGGAATCAGTCCTAACCTGTCCAATTTGGAATCTGTCCGCAATGCATTCCGAGAGGCTGCCTCAAAATACGGTCGCATTGATATTCTGGTGAGCAATGCCGGTGTATCCGAAAGCACTCCCTTTACCGAGTATACGGAGGAAACCTTTGATAAGGTTGTGGATCTGAATGTAAAAGGCGTGTTCAATGCTACAAGAGCCGCCAGTGAGTGCATGATTGCAAAAGGTCAAGGTGTTATTCTCTCCGCCTCCTCAATGGTCAGCATTTACGGCCAGCCCAGTGGCTTTGCTTATCCCGCATCCAAATTTGCTGTCAATGGCCTGACGGTTTCCTTGTCAGAGAATAAACAGGTCAGCTGGAAACGGCTGCCCGATCTTCAAAATATGGAGATATACACATGAAAAGAATCATTCCCATTTTAATGACTTTACTGCTTCTCTCTGGTTGTGCAACGCAATCCGCTGAAAAAACCTATCGACAGATTACTATGGAGGAAGCTATTACGATGATGGAGGAGGAAACCGGATACATCATTCTCGATGTTCGTACTGCTCAGGAGTATAGAGAAAAGCATATTCCCGGTGCTATCAATATTGCCAACGAATCCATTGGCACAGAGGATATCTCTGAACTGCCGGATAAAGATCAGCTGATTCTGGTATACTGCCGCAGCGGTAATCGGAGTAAGCAAGCATCTGAAAAGCTGGTGAAACTGGGCTACACCAATATCATTGAAATCGGCGGAATTAATAGTTGGCCCGGTGAAACAGTCACCGGCGATAAGTGATAAAATCACAGAACAAGGAACGACTACTGGATATAATAAAGCCATAAAAAAGAAAACAGGAGGACTTAAATATGTCTGCTATCAGTGTTAATAAAAACAATTTCAATCAAGAGGTTTTGAACTCGGACAAGCCCGTCCTGATGGATTTCTGGGCTCCCTGGTGTGGTCCTTGCCGCATGGTAGTTCCTCTGGTAGAGGAGATTGCCAAGGAGCGCTCCGATATCAAGGTTGTTAAAATTAATGTGGATGAGGAACAGGAGCTGGCTATGCAGTTCGGTGTGATGAGCATACCTACTCTGGTGGTTATGAAGAACGGAAAGATTGTCAATCAAGTCACCGGTGCCAGACCTAAGGCTCAGATTCTCGCAATGCTGTAAGGAGGTGCAAAGATGAGGTTGGTCGATTTCCTGAAAGGCCCTGACATCAATCAGGGTGTCAAAGAATATAGCACTACGGATGGCGCAGTCCTGCTGGATGTTCGCACCCCCGACGAATACCGGCAGGGGCATATCCCCGGCAGTAAAAATGTTCCTTTGCAGTCCATTAGCAAAGTGGCTGGCATGATTGACAATAACTCTACTCCCATTTTTGTTCATTGTCTCAGCGGTGCAAGAAGCCGTCAGGCAGCTGCTATTTTGAAGCAGATGGGTTATATCAACGTGAAAAACATAGGCGGAATTTCCGCTTATGCAGGAAAGGTGGAACGATAATATGAAAGTTGTCATTGTAGGCGGTGTGGCAGGTGGTGCTACCGCTGCCGCCCGTATTCGCAGACTGAATGAGCAGGCAGAAATCGTAGTTTTTGAGCGCTCGGGGTATATCTCCTATGCCAACTGTGGTCTGCCATACTATATCGGTGATGTGATTACCGATCGGTCGGATCTGACCCTCCAGACCCCGGAAAGCTTCTTCTCCCGGTTCCATGTAAACATGAAGGTGCGTCATGAAGTCACGGCTATCCATCCCGAAAAAAAAGAAGTTACCGTGAAAAATCTAGAAACTGGTGAGGAGTTCGAGGAGAGCTATGACAAGCTGATTCTCTCTCCCGGAGCCAAGCCTACCCAGCCCCGGCTTCCCGGTGTAGGTCTTGATAAGCTGTTTACCCTGCGCACTGTTGAAGATACCTTCTGCATCAAGGATTACATCAATGCAAACCATCCCAAATCCGCTGTACTGGCAGGTGGTGGCTTCATTGGATTGGAGCTGGCAGAAAACCTGCGAGAGCTGGGGATGGATGTCACCATTGTCCAGCGTCCAAAACAGCTTATGAATCCCTTTGATGCCGATATGGCTTCTTTTATCCATAATGAAATGCGCAAGCACGGCGTAAAACTGGAACTTGGTCATACCGTAGAAGGGTTTGAGGAAAGGGACGGCGGCGTGGATGTGCTGCTAAAAGACGAACAGCCTCTCCATGCGGATATGGTAATCCTGGCCATTGGTGTTTCTCCCGAAACCACCCTAGCAAAGGATGCCGGGTTGGAACTGGGCATTAAAGGAAGTATTGTGGTCAATGACCGAATGGAAACCTCCATTTCCGACATCTATGCCGTGGGCGATGCGGTGCAGGTGAAGCACTTCGTCACCGGGCAGGATGATCTGATCTCTTTGGCTGGCCCTGCCAATAAACAGGGACGAATCGCTGCGGACAACATCTGTGGCGGAGACAGCCATTATGCCGGCTCCCAAGGCAGCAGTGTCATCAAGATCTTCGGCATGACTGCCGCTACTACCGGCGTAAATGAGACCAACGCCAGAAAAACAGGGCTGGATGTTGATACAGTTATTCTGTCGCCCATGAGCCATGCAGGTTACTACCCCGGCGGGAAAGTCATGACAATGAAGGTGGTCTTTGAAAAGGCGACTTATCGCCTGCTGGGTGCGCAGATCATAGGCTATGAAGGTGTGGATAAGCGCATTGATGTGCTGGCCACCGCTATCCGGGCAGGAATGAAAGCCACGGAACTGAAGGATCTGGATCTGGCCTACGCACCGCCTTATTCCTCTGCGAAAGACCCGGTAAATATGGCTGGCTTTATGGTCGAGAATATCGCAAACGGTGTTCTGAAACAATGGCATCTGGAAGATGCAGATCGCCTTCCTCGTGACGGAAGCGTAACTCTGTTGGACACCCGCACTGTGGAAGAATTCGCACACGGACACATTGACGGCTTCTATAACATCCCGGTGGACGAGCTGCGGGAGCGGCTGGGTGAGCTGGACAAGCGTAAGCCTGTCTACGTCATCTGTCAGAGCGGTCTGCGCAGCTACATTGCCTGTCGTATCCTGGCCGGAAACGGCTTTGACTGCTATAACTTCTCCGGTGGCTTCCGGTTCTATGATGCTGTGACCAATGATCGCTGTCTCATTGAATCGGCTACGGCCTGCGGAATGGATCGAGCATAAAATCAGGACATCTGCTTGCAACTAATAGCAAGCAGATGTCCTTTTTGCTTAATCATTTTGCAATTGTTCCAGTCTGATTTTGTCTGTAACCTCCACTGTTCCACGAGTCAGCCTGACCATACCCTCGTTCTGGAAATAGCGAAGCATTCGGGTAACTACCTCCCGGGCGGTGCCCATGTGGCTCGCAATGGTTTCATGGGTAATCTTGAGGATGTTTGTTCCCTCTAAGTTGCATTCCTCCAGCAGAAATTCTGCCAGCCTTTTATCAAAGCTTTTCCACATGATCTGCTCCATGAGCCACATAACCTCAGAAAAACGGGTAGCCATAATTTCGTTGGTAAAATTAGCTACCACAGCAGACTCTTTCATAATGCGCTGATAAGTGTCAGCAGAAATAACCCACATCGTGGTATCCTTCTGCGCCTCAATGGTGATCTCAAACTGAATGCTGTTCATCATACAGGAGGCGGAAAACAGGCAAATATCCCGATCAAACAAACGATAGAGGCTAATCTCTCGTCCTTCATCGGAAAGAATATAGGCACGAAGCTGTCCGCTTATTACCAGCAGAAGACCGGTACACTCCACAGTTCCGTTGTAAATCACAGTTCCGTTGTGAATCACAGTCCCTTTGTCCACTTTTCGTAAAACTGCATTTCGCTCCAAAATCTGTTGCTGGGTCGGTGTCAATTTGTTCCAAATTGGAAAATAGGATGAAAAATCCATGGGTACACCTCCTTGAATACACATAGTATAAAATGATTTATGGCATATGTCAATAATTCCTTTGACACATAGAAAAAGGAGATGTACAATGGTCGTATAAGTGGCATATGCCGCAAATAATATGGAGGTGAATCTATGCCAAGACCGAAAAAACGCAGAAAAGTTTGTTGTTTGCCGGATAATGATGGTTTTGTTCCGGTTCGTGGCGGCGAGGAACTGACTCCCATTGTCCTGAATGTGGATGAGTATGAATCCATCCGCCTGATTGACCGTGAAGGTTTTTCTCAGGAGCAATGCGAAGAATATATGCGTATTGCCAGAACAACGGTTCAGCAGATTTATGCAGCTGCCCGCAAAAAACTGGCCGATGCGCTGGTTGAGGGACTTCCTCTGCGAATCGAGGGAGGGGATTTCACACTCTGCAGCGGAAACAGCGCAGCCTACGGGTGCAAAAATTGCTATCAGAAAAAAAAACATCCGATGCAAGAAAAACCGAAAGGAGATACTATTATGAGAATTGCAGTCACTTATGAAAACGGAGAAATCTTTCAGCACTTCGGTCACACCGAACAGTTTAAAATCTACGATGTGGAAGATGGAAAAATCATTTCGTCTGAGGTTGTGGATGCTGGCGGCAGCGGGCATGATGCACTGGCAGGCGTCCTGAGTGCACTGAAGGTGGATGCCCTAATCTGCGGCGGTATTGGCGGCGGTGCCCAGATGGCACTGAGCGATGTGGGTATCCGGCTTTATGGTGGTGTTTCCGGCAACGCTGATGCAGCAGCAGTAGCACTGGCAACAGGCGAGCTGGACTTCAACCCCAATGTCAAGTGTGATCATCACGACCACCATGGGGAAGGTCACTCTTGCGGTTCCCACGGCTGCGGCCATCACTCCTGCGACTGAAATAGGTGATTAAGTCACGGAATATGTGTCGTGATTTGATAAAATATAGATATTATATGATATAATATAGATAAAGGAGGAGATAGAACCATGAAACAATATGTTTGCGGCATTTGTGGATATATTCACGATGAAGCCGTCGGTGGCAAGTGGGAAGACCTACCTGCCGATTGGAAGTGTCCTGTCTGTAAAGCAGGCAAAGACGCTTTCAAACCCAAAGAAGAAAAAACAGCGTCACAGAAGGTCCTTGAAAAGCCCCATGTGGACAAGGAACTCTCTCCCATGGAAATGAGCATCATCTGCTCCAATCTGGCCCGTGGCTGCGAAAAGCAGTATCTGCCCCAGCAGGCAGATGATTTCAGAAAACTGGCAGAGTTCTTCAGAAGCAAGGCTGCGCCTGTCGAGGAGGCCAGCACAGCCAAGCTGCTGGAACTTATTGACAAAGATTTGTCTGTAGGGTATCCCTATGGCAATGCTATAGCCGGTGAAAAGCCTGATCGGGGTGGTCTTCGCTGTCAGGTGTGGAGTGAAAAGGTTACCCGAATGCTCCAATCTCTGCTGACTCGATATGAATCTGAGGGAGACAAGATGTTGGAAAACACCGGTGTCTGGGTTTGTACGGTCTGTGGTTTTGTCTATATTGGTGACAAAGCTCCGGATCTATGTCCGGTGTGTAAGGTTCCCAATTGGAAATTTGAAAAAATGGAAGGGAGGGCATAACTATGGCTGAAAAATATGCAGTAAGAAATCTTCGCTTATGTACCAAGGATTGCCTTTGCCTCTATGTCTGCCCAACCGGAGCGACTGATACAGAGAACAGCATCATTGATCCTGAAAAGTGTATCGGCTGCGGTGCCTGTGCCGAAACCTGTCCATCCGCTGCAATCTCTATGGTTCCAAAAGAACTGCCGCCGCAGCAGCCGAAAGAAGAAAAAGTTGTCGAAGCACTTCGTGGCTTAGTTCAAAGCAAAGCCAATGCAGAGAACATTGCTTCGCAGCTTCCTGATGTCTTGAGCGTCGCTGTGGAAAAATCCTCTCGCCTGATGGCTGAGGATCTGTGTAGAGAAGCCGGCTTTATGCTGCCTCAGAGCAGCAACACCAGATTGTTTCTGGAAAGTATTAAAACGTATCCCGGCATTCCTGTGGATGCTGTGGAATCCCTGTTAAAAAACATTCAATTCAATGAAAAAACGGAGGAAAAGAAAATGGAAAAATGGAAATGCACAGTCTGCGGTTACATTCACGAAGGCCCTATGACACCTGATTTCAAGTGCCCTGTCTGCAAGCAACCCGCCGACAAGTTTGTGAAGATTGAGGATGCTGCGGCTCCTGCAAAGAATCCCTATGCAGGCACCAAAACCGAGAAAAATCTATGGGAAGCCTTTGCTGGTGAATCTCAGGCACGCAACAAATATACTTACTTTGCTTCAGTAGCCAAGAAAGCCGGTTACGAGCAGATTGCTGCTCTGTTCCTGCATACTGCACAGAACGAGATGGAGCACGCCAAGTTGTGGTTTAAAGCTCTGGGCGAGCTGGGCGATACTGCCGAGAACCTGCTCCATGCTGCTGAAGGTGAGAACGCCGAGTGGACGGATATGTATGACCGCATGGCTCGTGAAGCTGATGAGGAGGGATTCCATGACCTGGCTGAACAGTTCCGTGGCGTAGCTGCCATTGAGAAGCTGCACGAGGAGCGCTACCGCAAGCTTTTGAACAACGTGGAGACTATGCAGGTGTTTGAGAAGAGCGGCGTTACCATCTGGGAGTGCCGTAACTGCGGACATATCGTAGTAGGAACCAAGGCACCTGAGATCTGCCCTGTCTGCAAGCATCCTCAGGCATTCTTCGAAGTACGTGCGGAGAATTACTAATATTCAATTTATTTATGAAATATGTATGTGATATATGCGGTTGGGTTTATAATGAAGCTGTCGGTGATCCTGACAATGGAATTGCACCCGGCACAAAATGGGAAGACCTTCCCGAGGATTTTGAGTGCCCCCTGTGCAGCGTAGGAAAAGGTTAGGTCTCTTCTGAATAACCCGTAAATTCTGTAGCAAAAACAAATCATGTAAAGGAGAGTAACTGTGAACGCAAAATTTCATATCTGCCGTCGTTGCGGCAATTTGGTTGGTATGATTCACGACGCAGGTGTTCCCATGATGTGTTGTGGTCAGAAAATGGAGACTCTTGAGCCTAACACCGTAGAAGCCAGCGGCGAAAAGCATCTGCCTGCTGTTACTGTTGAAGATGGTGCAATCCATGTCAATGTGGGTTCTGTAGATCATCCTATGCTTCCGGAGCATTTCATCGAGTGGGTCTATGTCAAGACCGAAAACGGTGGTCAGCGTAAGGTTTTGAAGCCCGGTGACGAACCCCATGTCACCTTCTTCCTGGGAGACGATAAAGCAGTAGCTGTCTATGCTTATTGCAACCTCCACGGCCTGTGGAAAACTGAAATTTAACAAGGAGATTATTACAAATGAACGAAAAAGTACATACGCTTATCAATCAACAGATAAATAAGGAATTCTATTCCGCATACCTTTATCTCAATTTTTCAAACTATTTCGAGGAAGCCGGGCTTGACGGCTTTGCCAACTGGTATAAAATTCAGGCTCAGGAAGAGCGTGACCACGCCATGCTTTTCTATCAGTACCTGCAAAACGAAAACCATAAGGTAACGCTTGAAGCCATTGACAAGCCTGATCTGAATGCGGCTTGCCATATGGATGTTTTGAAGGCAGGTCTTGAGCACGAAAAATATGTGACCTCGCTGATTAATGATATCTATAGTGAGGCTTACGAAGCAAGGGATTTCCGTACCATGCAGTTCCTCGATTGGTTTGTGAAAGAACAAGGTGAAGAAGAAACCAATGCAAATGATTTGATTTCCAAAATGGAACTCTTTGGCTCCGATCCCAAGAGCTTGTATATGCTCAATCAGGAATTGGCAGCACGAATTTACTCTGCTCCTTCTTTGGTTCTTTAATCACTATAGCCTATATATGATGGAAGTATAAAAGGCAGTATGCCGCCTGTCAGTTTTCTGGCAGGCGGTTTTTTTACAGGAGGATACCTATAAGTCAAGACAATGCCAGCTTTACCTTTTTACATCGCATAGAGGAAGTAGAACTGAACATTGAGGATGGACGCTGGCAATCTGCTTTGGCATTGGTGCTGACTTTTCCTGATATTTGCGGCGACATTGCTTTCCCAGAAATTATAAAGCGCTATCGGAATGGGCGTGCTGTTCTAGACAGAAACCAGAGACCAACTCGTGATGTAGGAAATCAATATATACGTTGGTTTGATACATACGCAGCACCTTTCTTTAAAGTCTCTGCGCAGGATATCTCGCCCTATATCTGCGGAGAACGATGCTGGCAGCTTCGCTGTGAATACCTACACCAGAACAAGATAATATGAAATGACCTCACATTTGTAATATCGTGGATTCGCCACTATACTGTAATTGACGACTAAATCAATAGACAGTGGTTTACCACATACAAAAGGAGGTCATTTATGAATAGAATACTAAAAATCGGAATGGATGTCCATAGCACCAGCTACACTTTATGTGCAATGGAGCCCGTGCTTG
>NZ_VUNA01000015.1 GCF_009695905.1 Mogibacterium kristiansenii | reverse complement strand
CAAGCACGGGCTCCATTGCACATAAAGTGTAGCTGGTGCTATGGACATCCATTCCGATTTTTAGTATTCTATTCATAAATGACCTCCTTTTGTATGTGGTAAACCACTGTCTATTGATTTAGTCGTCAATTACAGTATAGTGGCGAATCCACGATATTACAAATGTGAGGTCATTTCATATTATCTTATTTCTTCGTTCGGAAGCACCACGCCTATCGGCTCGGTCCGGCGGCGCCTCAGTTGGCGTCGCCCTCCCCGCAAAGCCTTAACTCTTCGTCGGGCCACGCCAACCAGGCCCGGATTTTCTCGGTCCGCCGGCGCCTCAGTTGGCGTCGCCCTCCCCGCAAAGCCTTAACTCTTCGTCGGGCCACGCCAACCAGGCCCGGAATTTCCCGGTCCGCCGGCGCCTTTGTTGGCGTCGCCCTCCTCGCAAAACCTTAATTTTTCGTCGGGCCACGCCAACCAGGCCCGGAATTTCCCGGTCCGCCGGCGCCTTTGTTGGCGTCGCCCTCCCCGCAAAGCCTTAATTCTTCGTCGGGCCACGCCAACATGGCCCGGATTTTCCCGGTCCACTGGCGCCTTTGTTGGCGTCGCCCTCCTCGCAAAACCTTAATTCTTCGTCGGGCCACGCCAACCAGGCCCGGATTTTCCCGGTCCGCCGGCGCCCTTGTTGGCGTCGCCCTCCCCGCAAAACCTTAATTCTTCGTCGGGCCACGCCAACCAGGCCCGGCCGAGCCTCCGGCAACCCGGGCTTCCCTTTTCCCATAAGAAGAGAATGCGACGAATATATATAATATAACAAGATATTAAACTAACAGTTACTTGACATAAAAATGGGGGGGGGGTAGCACAATATATCTTGTGTAATTATGTAATTCAAATTATCAGGGGGAGAAATGAATTCGAAAAGAAAATACAAAAGAGGAATTTGTCGTACGCTGATTGTGGTGATGATGGTAGGTCTGATGGGCGGCGTGTATCCCATGATGCGGGAAAACCAAGCCTGTGCGTTTACCCGAACCATGAACGTAAACGATTGGCTGGAGCAGTGCCGGATGGTGGCCATCAAGGTTTCCAACGAAAAGGCTAAATACCACGGAGACCCGGGTTCACCGACGAAGAAATACGATAAGAATTTCAATAGAAAACATCTGACGAAGATTCACCGAAGAGTGCAGCTGAACTGTGCGGACTACGCATCCTGGTGTCTCCAACGGTACAAGGTACTCCCGGTGGGTCAGAAATTCTGGGTGCAGGGTCAGAGCATCGAAGGAAAGGACAAGAAGAAAGTTCGGAAGAACAAGAAATTCCAGCAGATTAAGATTGCCAAGAAAGGGGTCTATGCTTCCACTTTGGTGAAGCGAAAGGGAACCAAGAGTCTCAAGAAGGGCGACCTGGTTTCCGTGGTGAAGAAGAACGGAAAAGGGCATCACATCCAGATCTATGCCGGCAGAGAAGAAGGCACTGGCAAAATGCTCTGGTATATGGTGAACAACGGCAGCATTTGTGACAAAAACGGTTACCTGAAGCTGTCCCGCATGCTGCGTACCGTGAACGGTCAATACAACGGAAATCCGCGCATCGCCATGATTCTCCGCATCAAGGGCCTGAACTATACGGAGAAATTTAAAGTGACTACATCTCACGGAGAACACGGAACGATTGCCGGGGCCCGCTGGGTAAAGTGGGGCAAGGATGCGGAGTTCGCCGTGACGCCGGAAGAGGGATATGAAATCGCCGGTGCGACGGTGAACGGCAAAGCCATCGAATTCGACCCTTCCGCCGATTCGATTACGGTAAAAAATGTTCGTAAAACCAGCCGCATCCGGGTGGAATTCCGGGAAGCGCCGCCGACAGAGGTACCGGATGAGACAGTGAAACAGATTCCGGAAGGAGGAAATTTAAATCCGGAGGAGAAGGAGTAAGAGGTTAAAGGGGAGTCGGTTTGCTTTTGTCGGATGATATTTTTCCGGCCTTCTGGTGCATGAAATTGTTTTTATTGGGGGCGTAATCTGTTATGCGAACAAGAAGTACGAAGTTCCGACGGCGATATGTTTGATGGAAATTTTTGGATTCCTTTTGATTGGAAAATATCTGTATTATGACGTTTGAATAAGGGCAGTTCGAAGATTTCCGCAAAGGTGTTTCAAGTATTGAAAATGGAATAAGATGAGAAAGAGGTGAGTCTGTGGGACCCACCTCTTTTTGTTGGAATAAATTGCGACAGAACATGGAAGTGAAAGTAAACCGGAATTAAACTGCCAGTTTATTGACGAAAAAAGTGAAGGAGTTGATAATATACTAAGAAAGTCTCTAAGAGACAAAAGTGTATCATATTCACTCTCGGGGAAACAATCGGTCAATTTATCTGGGCTAAATTGGAGGAACAATTATGAAAGAGAGATTTGGGAAGTTATTGGGAGTTTTAGTGTGCAGCATGGTTCTGGTGGGAACGCTGGCCGTTGCGGCATTTGCGGATGATGATGTTGTACCGGTAGGATCTGCAGATGTGGCATGGATTGGCGAAACCGGTTACGAAACATTGGAGGCAGCAGTAACAGCTGCAAAGAGCGGAGACACTATCGTTCTGGGAGAGGGAAAATATACCCTGTATAAGAAGGGCGCCGACACAAAGGGAAAGAACCTCACCTTTGTCGGAAAGGGCGCTGACAAAACAGAATGGGGAATAGGTGCAACAATGCCGGATCCGGACAAATTTGGAACGGAATATAACGGAGACTACAGTTTTGACGGTGCAGGTACAATTACTTTTAAGAACATGACATTGCAGTCGAGCACTGCGAATTATCTGGGCTTTATTCGTGCAGATAGGACAATTACGGAGAATTGTACTATTAACGGAAAGACCTTCTACTGGGGGTATACTTCCGCAATGTTCAAAAACACAACCTTCAACGCACCGAAGGGTGATTATGCACTGTGGACATACAGCTCGCCGGAGATGACTTTCGATGGGTGTACCTTTAATACATCCGGAAAAACCGTTAACGTGTATACGGATTTCGGTGCCGGAAAAAACGACATCACGGTGAACTTCAGCAATTGCACGGTGAATAATTCCGCTGAAAAAAATAAGTCGGTGCTGAACATCAACGATCAGAATATGGGAAACTTTAAGTACAGACTGAACATTTCCGGAACAAATACGATTAACAACACTGCTGAGGGTGTTGATATTTTCCGCGATTCGGTGACATGCAGCAGATGGTTTGGCTTCGGCGGAAAGGCATCTTCCAATAATACCGGCAGAAGTGTGGTTACCGTCGATGGCCATGATGCATTCAAGGATGGCAAGATGGTGGGTCACGAGGTTTGTGACAACTACACCGATGGTTATAAAGACAATGCTTATGAGAGAAGCACATCGGACTGGGAAAAGACTGATACGGACAAGTACGTTCGTCGCGTGAAGAAAGTCTGCAATTACTGTGGCTACAGTGAGACATATGATGAAGAGGGTTATTCCGTAACGTATACCGATGGTGTGGATGATAAGGAAATCTTCAAAGATCAGACACAGATTGTTCCGGCAGGAGATGGAACGCCGAAATTCGATGGCGAAGATCCTTCCAGAGAGGGTTACAAATTCACCGGGTGGAGTCCGGCGGTAGAGGAAACCGTAACTAAGAATGTAACGTATACTGCTACTTGGGAAAAAGAAGCGGATCCGACCGATCCGGATAATGGTGATGACGATACCACTCCGAGCAAGACCAACGGAAAAACTACGGGGAAAAAAGTAGCTCCGAATACCGGAGACGACAGCAATCTTTCACTGTGGGCTGCTTTGCTGTTCATTAGTGGTGGTGTTGCCATTGGTACAACGGTTGCAAGAAAGAAGAAAAAATATACCAAATAATTCCATGAATTGACGAAATAACGGCTGCAAAATCGCAGCCGTTATTTTTTACCGTATCTCCATCCCGGCCTTCACGATGCGGAGCAGCCGCACCGCCGCGCGGAAGCAATTCTTCTCCGCATCGCGGATGGCCGAATCCAGGGATTCAATGCGGTCCACCAGGGGCATCATCCCGGAAATTCCGAAATCGTACAGCGCCTCGGCGCCGTCCTCGATGCTTCCCGCCAAGGCGAAGCAAGGTATTTGGTGGGTTTTGCAGTGCGCCGCCACGCCGGCCACCACTTTGCCGTAAGCCGACTGGAAATCCATGCGCCCTTCACCGGTGATGACCAGGTCCGCGGATTCCAGATGCTCATCGAATTCCAGAAGCTTCAATACCGTCTCGATGCCGGAGGAAATTTCGCTGCGGGTAAAAGCAAGCAGTCCGGCGCCGAGACCCCCGGCCGCCCCGGAACCTGGTGCGTGGCGGATGGATTTTTTTTGGAGGGCGGATTCTACGCAATCGATGTAGTGAGCCATGGCTTGATCCATGTCGGCCAGCCGCTCTGCCGGAATACCTTTCTGGGGTCCGTACACGTACACCGCGCCTTCCGGCCCCAAGAGAGGGTTTTTCACGTCACTCATGACGGTGATGGGGATCCGGGAAACGGCGGGGTCCAGCCGGGAGACATCCACCGCCGCAATTCGATGCATGGATGCGGGCATCGGATCCAGGGGCATGCCGTTTTCGTCCCGGAACACGGCGCCAAGGGCGGCGGCCATGCCCATCCCGCCATCGCTGGTTGCGCTGCCGCCCAGGCCCAGGTAGATATGCCGACAGCCCTGAGAGATGGCATCCAGAATCATCTCGCCGGTGCCGAAGGTGTTGGAATGGAAGACATCCCGCTCCGCCTCGGGCACCAGGGTCAGGCCGGACGCGCCGGCCATATCCATGATGGCGATTTTTGTTTTTGGGAGGGGATGCTCCGGCGTTTCCCGTGCAGAAGCGGTGGGTGCGGATGGAACGATGCCGTAGCGGGCGGTGACCGGAGTCCCTAAAGGGCCGCGGACCTGCACGGTGCGGATTTCACCGGGGAGGACGTTCATCAGCACTTCCGCGGTGCCTTCCCCGCCGTCCGCCAGGGGAAGCTTCTGAACGGCAGCATCCGGGAATACCTCCCGGGCGGCGTTTGCCGCGATGTCACAGACCTGAGAGGCGGTGAGGGATCCCTTGAAGGAATCCGGCGCGATTACAATCTTCATAAAAAAATCCTTTCTGTATGCGGGAACCGGCGAGATGCCCGTTGTCAAGTGTTTTATTTTCTTAATGCCATAGTGAGTGGAAATCTTTCCGCCGATATATTACAATATAAATCAGAAATATTATAGCAAGTACGAGGGGATTCTGCTATTGGGACAGGAGAGAGATATATGAAGAAACAGGCAGATATTTTGACGCAGTATGCGGAAATCGATGAAGCGCACGTGGATGCGCTGCTGCAGGAGGAGCTTCGCCGGAATCGGAAGAAGCTGGTGGTACTGGACGATGATCCGACAGGGGTGCAGACGGTGCACGACGTGTCGGTGTATACCCACTGGACGCCGGAGGATTTGGCGGCGGGTTTTCAAGAGGAAGAGAATCTGTTCTACGTGCTGACCAATTCCAGGGGTTTTACGGAGGCGGAAACGATAAAAGCACACCGGGAGGTCGCAGAGGCCACCGACAAGGCGGCAAAGGCGGCCGGTTCACCCTGGACAACATCCACTATGTGAAATACGGCGAAGAG
This sequence comes from Mogibacterium kristiansenii, assembly GCF_009695905.1. Lineage (GTDB taxonomy): Bacteria > Bacillota > Clostridia > Peptostreptococcales > Anaerovoracaceae > Mogibacterium_A > Mogibacterium_A kristiansenii. The sequence goes on along the minus strand of NZ_VUNA01000015.1, from coordinate 44,694 downwards.
TTGGTGCCGGCCAATGAAACGGAGTTCGCCAAGGACCCCACCTTCGGATACGTGTCGGAGACCCTGCCGGAGTACGTGGAGGAGAAGACCGGCGGAAAGTTCCGGAAGGAAGCGGTGACCTGCATCTCCTTGAAAGATTTGCATGAAATGAATTTCGACCGGATTCAGCAGCAGCTGATGGACGTGAAGGATTTCAATAAAGTCGTGGTGAATGCGGTGGATTATCCGGACCTGAAGGTATTCTGCGTTGCGCTGCTTCGGGCCATGGCCGCCGGCAAGAACTTTCTGTTCCGGACGGCGGCATCCCTGGTGCGGGTGCTGGGCGGCATTTCGGAACGGCCGCTTCTGACCCGGGAGGATATGGTCCAGAAGGAAACCGCCAACGGCGGAATCATCGTGGTGGGTTCCCACACGGACAAAACCACCCGGCAGCTGAGCCGGCTCCGGGAGCGGGAGGACATTGCGTTTATTGAATTGGATGCGACGCTGGTTCGGGACGAGGGAGCCTTTGAGCAGGAAGTGGCCCGCTGCCTGGCAGAGGAGGAGCGCTGCATCCGGAACGGGCAGACGGTGTGCTGCTACACCACCCGAGGCCTGATTACGGCGGATACCGGCGACCGGGAGGACGAGCTGCGCCTCTCCGTGCGGATTTCTGATGCGGTGCAGTCTCTGGTGGGACGGCTGTCGGTCACACCGGCTTTCGTCATCGCAAAAGGCGGCATTACTTCCAGCGATGTGGGTACCAAGGCGCTGGCGGTAAAAAAAGCTCGCGTGCTGGGACAGATTCAGCCGGGAATTCCGGTGTGGCAGACCGGAGCGGAAAGCCGTTTCCCGGGAACGCCGTACGTCATCTTCCCGGGAAATGTGGGTGAGGACGGAACTCTGAAAGCCGCGGCGGAAGTGCTTTTAGGGGGAAAATAAAAAGCAATATTTGTTAAATAACAACAAGGTCAAATAATTCGGTTGTGCAATTTAACAAAGTGAAGAAGAGTGCAAAAAAACCTTTAAAAATCAACGTTTTTGTGCTATATTAGAATACAATTTATGATTTAAAATACTGTTGCGAAGTGAGAAAGAAAGAGGTGTACAATGGCAATTGTTCTTCAGGAACCATCCAGAACATTTAGTGAATATCTTCTGATTCCGGGCTACTCCAGCGCGGAAGCAAGACCGGAAAATGTGTCGCTTAAGACTCCGATTACCAAGTTTAAGAAAGGTGAGGAGCCGGCGATTACCATGAATATTCCACTGGTATCTGCAGTAATGCAGGCGGTATCTGACGACCATATGGCCGTAGCTCTGGCAAAGGAAGGCGGCGTTGCGTTTATCTACGGATCCCAGTCCATTGAAAGCCAGGCAAACATGGTACGCAAGGTAAAGAGCTACAAAGCGGGCTTCGTAACCAGCGACTGCAACCTGAAGCCGGATCAGACCCTGAAGGATGTTCTGTACCTGAAGGAAAGAACCGGTCATTCCACCATCGCGATTACCGAGGACGGTACTGCCAACGGCAAGCTGATGGGCATTGTAACCAGCAAGGACTACAGAGTCAGCCGTCTGGATGCGGACACGAAGATTTCCGAGTTCATGACACCGATGGACAAGCTGGTATACGGAAAAGAAGGCATCACCCTGTCCGAGGCGAACGACATCATCTGGGACAACAAGGTGAACCAGCTGCCAATCGTAGACGATGAGATGCACCTCAAGAGTCTGGTATTCCGTAAGGACTACGATTCTCATAAATCCAACCCGAACGAACTGCTGGATGCCAACAAGAGCTACATAGTTGGTGCCGGAATCAACACCAGAGACTTTAAGGAAAGAGTTCCTGCACTGGTAGAGGCCGGTGTAGACGTGATGACCATCGACTCTTCCGAAGGTTACTCCGAGTGGCAGGCAATCACCCTCAAGTGGATTCGCGACAATTACGGAGACACCGTTAAGGTGGGTGCCGGAAACGTTGTCGATAAAGAAGGTTTTGACTTCCTGGTAGAGCACGGTGCGGATTTCGTAAAGATCGGTATCGGCGGTGGCTCCATCTGCATCACCAGAGAGCAGAAGGGTATCGGCCGCGGCCAGGCTTCTGCTGTGCTGGAAGTTGCAAAAGCAAGAGACGAATACTATGAGAAGACCGGCATCTACGTTCCGATTTGCTCCGACGGCGGTATCGTTCACGATTACCACATGACTCTGGCTCTGGCAATGGGTGCGGACTTTATCATGCTGGGAAGATATTTTGCTCGTTTCGACGAGTCCCCATCCGCAAGAATCATGGTTAACGGAAACTACATGAAAGAGTACTGGGGCGAAGGTTCCGCAAGAGCCAGAAACTGGCAGAGATACGACCTGGGCGGCGATGCAAAGCTGAAGTTCGAGGAAGGCGTAGATTCCTACGTTCCGTATGCCGGCTCTCTGCACGACAACGTAAAGCTGTCCCTGGACAAGGTGAAATCCACCATGTGCAACTGCGGCGTGCTGAGCATTAAGCAGCTGCAGGCGGAAGCGAAGCTTACTCTGGTATCCGCAACCAGTATCGTTGAGGGCGGCGCTCACGACGTTGTCCTGAAGGACAACAGCGTTGCTACCGTAAGACGATAGTTGAAAAACGAGACGCAGAATGTATAATAACGGTGCATCAGCGTGTTGGCGCTGATGCACTTTTAAGATTAATCGCAAAAGAACAGTAAAAAGAATTGGAAGAGGTATCAAAATGGCACAGAACAAAATTTTGATTCTGGACTTCGGCGGTCAGTACAACCAGCTGATTGCTCGGCGTGTTCGGGAATGCAATGTGTATTCGGAAGTCCGCGGCTTTGAGAGCACCACTCTGGAAGACATCAAAGCCTTCGATCCAAAGGGTATTATTTTTACCGGCGGACCACAGAGCGCATACGGCGAAGGTGCACCGAGCATCGATGCCGGCGTGTTCGAGCTGGGCGTTCCGATTATGGGAATCTGCTACGGTGCGCAGCTGATGGCATACATGCTGGGCGGCAAAATCGATTCCGCTCCGACCAGTGAATACGGTCGTGCGGACGTGGTAATCGATGATAAGGACGGCATCCTGAAGAGTGCCGACGATGTGAATGTCTGCTGGATGAGCCATACGGACTACATCAGCCGGCCGCCGGAAGGTTTTGTGGTGACCGCGCACACGGATCACTGCCCGGTTGCGGGAATGGAAGACCGGAAGAGAGGATTCTACGGCGTGCAGTTCCATCCGGAAGTAAACCACACCGCACACGGTGCAGAGTTCATCCGGGATTTCGTGCTGGACGTGTGCAAATGCGACCAGGATTGGAAGATGAATTTCTTCGCAGAAAAACAGATTGAAGAGCTGCGGGAGAAGATTGGCGACGGAAAGGTGCTGCTGGCACTGTCCGGCGGCGTGGACTCCAGCGTCGTTGCGGGACTTCTGTCCAAGGCAATCGGCAAACAGCTGACCTGCGTTTTCGTGGATCACGGCCTGCTCCGTAAGAACGAGGCGGAAGAGGTTGCTGCCGTGTTCGGACCGGAAGGACCGTTCGACCTTAATTTTATCTGCGTGGATGCGAAACAGCGTTACTACGATAAACTGGCCGGCGTAACCGAACCGGAGCAGAAGAGAAAGATTATCGGTGAGGAGTTCATCCACGTATTCGAAGAGGAAGCGAAGAAAATCGGCAAGGTGGATTTCCTGGCACAGGGCACCATCTATCCGGACGTAATCGAGTCCGGCCTGGGCAAATCCGCTGTCATCAAGTCTCACCACAACGTGGGCGGACTGCCGGATTACGTGGACTTCAAGGAAATCGTGGAGCCGCTGCGCAGCTTGTTCAAGGACGAGGTTCGTCAGCTGGGCAGAGAAATCGGACTGCCGGATTACATTGTAGACCGGCAGCCGTTCCCGGGTCCGGGTCTGGGAATTCGAATCATCGGGGAGGTTAACGCAGAGAAGGTGAAGATCGTTCAGGATGCGGATGCCATCTACCGGGAAGAAATTGCCAACGCGGGACTGGCCGGAAGCATCAGCCAGTACTATGCGGCGCTGACCAACATGCGCTCCGTCGGCGTTATGGGTGACTTCCGTACTTATGATTACGCCGTGGCACTTCGTGCGGTTCAGACGTCCGACTTCATGACCGCAACCGCTGTGGAAATTCCGTGGAATGTCCTGCAGAAGGTGATGACCCGAATCGTAAACGAGGTGGATCACGTGAACCGGGTATTCTATGATTTGACCAGCAAACCACCGGGGACTATTGAGCTTGAATAACCTATAAACATCAAGAACCGTTGAAATTTCAACGGTTCTTTTTTTCGTGGGACCAAGTTTGGGACCAAGTCAGCAATATTTGCAAAACTCATCATTAATTTTTATTATTATAAGACACATGATTTTTAAGATTTGGTAGTAGCTACTTTCGGACACTTTTTCATCAATTGGATTGTTACCATGACAGTATTTATTTTGCAAATCTAATACATTTGAGTACTTATGCATATTTAGCATCCTTATCGCTTAAATGCTGGGATTGATGACCGCTTCCAACGAAAGCGCCAGTGCCTCTATGCTTTCTAATGGCTCTCCATTCAGCGAGCGTAAAGTATGGAAATCCAAGCTGCTCAGCTACTTTCTTTACTCCAATGTCATCAGATAGTTCTAAGGCTTGAAGCTTAAATTCTTTATCATATTGCATAGATAAACCCTCCTTATTATTAATATATCATTGTTTTATGGGTCTATCGACTGCACTTAAATGCTACCACTCCAAAACTTTACCGGTCGTTCTTAGACAAGGAAAATTTTGTGTTTTAATCTGAATCATAGTATGATATTTCACATAAAGTGTAGATTCAAAAACACTGGATGCTGGTGGGCGAATTGTATTACAGGGAGAAAGGGATAGTTTTGCAAGATATGAAAATAAAGTATTATCAGATTTTGCAGGGCAATTAGGGGTAACGTTTCAAATTACAATTAATGTCGACGATCAGGATAATGCCATTATCAATAAAGATTCAGATATAATGGGTGGTCAAGATCTTGTAGGAAATGAACTTGAGTATAGGGCAATTGGAGAGATTACTTATAGTGGAGATGCACAAGTTATTGCCACAAGTGTAGACAAAAAATATCCTTTTATTGTAGATTTTCCAGTTCAAAAAGGACGTATAACTGTCATGTCAGATGTAGACTGGTGGCATAGAAGGGGCAATATGCTCCATACACCTGCTCAATTACAGTCTGCACAGGAATTATGGGGAAAATTTTTATCAAACTCTATAAAAAATATGCAAGCTGTAAAGAATGGAATTAATCCTAATCATGAACATCATTTCAATTATATAAGTCAAGGTAATAAGATTTTGGCATATTGTGATGAAACATGGGGTGCCTCTGGATGTGAATATAATGGAATAAGTAACGCTGTTGCAGTAACCTTATTAGCTGATGATGCCTTTTATTCAGGTGAAGCTTATTCAGGTATTACAGTAGAAGGAATAGACACATACAATGCTATTACAAAAAGTAATTTAGACAAGTCACAAGTAAGCTTCTATCAAGTAGAGATAAAAGGAACCACTAGTGGAGGAATAAAACTTGAATCAGCGCCAAAAGAAAAAGGTCATTATTATGCAGCAATCACTAGTAATGGTGCACAAGCTGTGGCTGCATTTAGTATTGAGAGATTAGCACATAGTATTACAATACAAAATGGTACAACAGAAATTGCAGACAGTAAAGCAGAAGAAGATACGATTGTAACCATTAAAGCTGATCCGGCCCCGGCGGGAAAAGTGTTTGATAAGTGGGTTGTAGAAAGCGGAAACATTACCCTTGCGGACGCAAACAGCGCAACCACAACCTTCACAATGCCTGACAGCGCAGTAAGTGTGAAAGCGACCTATACGGACGCTCCGCAGACCGGAATACCGACAGAACCGGCGAAGCCTGAGAACCCCGATTCTCCGCAGACTGGCGATAACAGCCACATGGCATTGTGGATTGCACTTCTCTTTGTGAGCGGAGCAGGCGTAATCGGAACAACTGTTTACGGAAAGAAAAAAAGAGCAAAATAAATTCATATAAGTGTGCTTAGCGTACTTGCAACAATCCCTCCTGTCACAGACACCGGCAGGAGGGATTTATTATGGACAGATATAATAGTCGAATTGTGATATTCTTATTCATCCTATACCTACCTCCTTCTCTTTATTGATATTCATTGTTTTTCCTCCTGAAAATTGTCAACTTCAATTGCATTGCTGCGGAAATCAAGCCCTTTGGCACAATTATCATCAAAAATCAAAACCCTCCGAAGTGACTCAAGGTTTCCGCTACAATCTCGGAGCCATCTCGCATCGCCTGCTCGATATCCCCATGCAGAAGATACGAACACACAAAACTGGAATTGTCAAGAAAAGTGCAGTCTGTTAAACCCACAAAGTTTCTGATAGTCTAAGCAGCACACTGAATATCCTCTTCGAACAGCCTTCTGTTTGCTGCAGGAGGAAGACTGTTCGGATTTGATGTATAGATTCTCTTCTGGTTGTAATACGTGAATACATAGTTGAAGACGATTCGTTTATTTTCTTCTCTGGTCATTCTGTAGGTTGGAATTCTGTATAGCAGTTCCTTCTTGAGTGTAGCGAAGAAGCTTTCCATGTCGCGCCGCGGCAATTGCATAGATAACTGTATTATGGAGACATTTTTCGGTCGAATGAAGAATGAGATGTATTGTGGGGTCATTCCGGTCAAGGCGTAGTATATCGTTGCACACATGCCATAGACATCTGTCCAGGGGCCGAGTTTACCGTTCGGGAAGTATTGTTCCGGGGGTGCAAATCCATGCTTTAAAATTACTGTTTTAGATTCCTGTTCAGTCATACTTTCAAGGTTTGCAGAACCAAAATCAATGAGGTGGAATTGATTGTCGGTTCCGAGAATCAGATTGTCCGGACTGATGTCTCCATGAAGTAATCCTTTTTTATGAACCTGAATCAAATCCCGTAGAACCGGTGCAATGAGCTGGAATAATTCATCAAAGGACAGTGGTTCGTTTTCTTTAATATATTGTTTTAATGTGAGTCCATCGATTAGTTCCATGACAAGATAGAAGGTGCCATTTGCCTCGATAATATCTTTTACTCCTACGATGTGTTCCAACTGCTGAAATTCTTGTAAGATGCTTGCCTCTGTCAGAAAGCGGCGGCGTTCCCGCTCAAATAGTTCCTGATGCTCCGGAAAGGGAACAACGGTGGAGCTTTCTTGTTCTATCCTTCGGTATGCGATATGATTTGGAAAATACTCTTTGAGCGCAAAATGTTCGTCTGTATGGCGGAGTTTGCAGCAATAGGTGATTCCGAATCCGCCTTCTCCTAAAACCCGTTCAATGATGTAGTTGTGTGGTAGAACCGTTCCGGGAGGTAAAGTATGGTATGATTGTGGTATATGGTCGTTCATAGTTGTTTCTCCAATCAATCGTGCAAGTCTATTTATTCCCATTGAAAATCTTTACAGCAAAAAGAAATAAAAGCAAGGGTACATCTGCCAACTGTAATTCGGTCGTGCTGAAATCTCCCAAACTCAGTTCCGTTTCCGGATTTAGCAGGTAAACCTGTTTCGGGATGAGGCGGGTATTGCCCTCAATAAAAGTACCATTGCTGGAGTAGTCAATAATCTCATATTTCTGTTTTTTTTTATGATAGGTGATTTCACAGTGAATCCGGCTTACAAAAGGCAGGTTAATAACCACATCAACAGCATTGTCATCCCGGCCGATTAAAACCCGTTGTTCTGCTTTAATGCGAATCATGGAACCTTCATAGATACCACAGGTGCAGATGAGGGTACCGCAGGAGGGCTGATTCTTTAAGAAATCCCGTGTTTTCTTTTGATACTGTCGGCTGACCGGAATGGCGGTGTCGGTATCCCGAAGGGTAATAGATTGATTGTTATAACCAATAATCTGATTTATTGCTACTAGGTAACTTTGATGACAGCGAAGAAAATTATTTCCAGTTAAATGTTCTTCCAATGTATTCAATTTTTCATAACACTGGTAAGTTTCGGACAATGTGTGAATGGTAAGTATTCTGTTATTACTCTCAATGTAAAGAATAGTGTCAATGGGAATTTTGTAGTTGCTGCCCCGGGTTGACAAACAAATGAGAAACTCAATATTCCTGTGGAAAAAAGGGGCAAAATTTGATAGAATGAAAAAAATCAAGAAGCATAATTTAAAGGAGGAATTTGTTATGAACAGATTACAGGACAAAGTTGCTGTTGTTACCGGGTCCACCAGTGGAATTGGTGTTGGAATCGCTAGACTGTTTGCGGCAGAAGGAGCAAAGGTAGTCATCTGCGGGAGACGGGAAGAGAAGGGGCAGGCTGTTGTGGATAGCATTGCCCAGGATGGCGGAGAAGCCTGGTATCATTTTATGGATATTACGGTTACAGAGAGCATTGAGAAATTGTTTGCAGATACCGCTGAGAAGTATGGAAAGATTGACATTCTGGTAAACAATGCTGCCAATGTAGGTCTGAAGGATGGTCGTGTGGATGAGTTAAGTCTGGAAATGTGGGATGCTGTTTTCCAGAGTGATGTGCGTGGCACCTTCTATGCTACTAAGTGTGTACTTCCCTACATGCAGAAGAATGAGAATGGAGGTTCCATCATCAATATTGGTTCCATGGCTTCCTGCGGAGGAGACCTTGGTTCTACCGCGTATGCCTGTGCGAAGGCAGGTGTGGACATGCTGACCCAGTCCACTGCACTGCAGTACGGAAAGCAGAACATCCGTTGTAACTGTGTCCGCCCGGGATTGATTGTGACTCCGGAGAACGAAGCTTCTGTACCTCAGGCATTGAAAGATGTATTCCTGAGCAACATTATGGTGAACCGTTATGGATGTCCGGAAGACATTGGTCATATGTGTGTATACCTGGCTTCCGATGAGAGCGCTTATGTGAGCGGTCAGATTGTCAACGTAGATGGAGGTTTGAATTCCCATGTTTCTACGGTTGCCCAGTTTAGAGAAATGAATTCCCGTACCTGGTAAACAAAGTTTATATATAAATAAAAATACCATTCCATGGGAATCGTCTGGCATCAAGGTTTCAGACGATGCGTGGAATGGTATTTTGTTAGTGCGCCTGGCGGCGCACGTTTCTAACGGGTTAAAGTCCCGAATCCACCCGGTGGTGGGAAGGATATAGCCGAAGGCAAGGGTGTCCATCGTGGGATGGAATCTGAAGGAAGCTGGATGTGAGGAAAATACTAACTCACGGGCAAATTTCTGGTCTGACGAATAGAAATCTCATATAAGGTTATACATGAGGGTAAGACTGCTAACCAAGCCAAAGCCCAATAGCTACATGGAATCCTGTATGATAAATGAGGCAGATAGATGGAGAGGAAGAAATGTGTGATACCCAGGGAGGTCTGTTCGGCACGCCTTGAAAGAGGTAACCATTGCTAGCAAATGTCTACCTCAACGAGTTCGACCAAGAATTCTTGAAAAGAGATGTTCCATGCATAAGATATGCAGATGACATTGTGCTTCTTGCAAAGAGCAAGCAAGCATCAGAGAGACTCTTGGAAAGCAGTACAAAATATCTTGAGGAGAGGCTGAAACTTACAGTCAACCGAGAAAAGAGTCGTACTGTCAGCGTATTTGCAATTCGAAATTTTAAATTCCTTGGCTTTGCATTGGGAAGAAACGGAAAAGGCATTTATGTCCGAGTTCATCCGAAGTCATGGAAGAAGTTTAAGTCTAGACTGAAGGAGTTATCTTCCCGTAAGCGATGTCAGTCAATCAAGCCAAGTCTTGAGAAAATCAAGGTGTATGCGAGGGGATGGCTTAACTACTATGGAATTGCAAGTATGAAGAACAACATAGATGACATCAACGGATGGCTCTATCACATAATACGTATGTGTATATGGAAACAGTGGAAACTTCCAAGAACAAAGAAAAGAAAGGCTGATAAACAGTGGATTTTATGATATAGCCACAGCCTATCCGTCTGTGCACGTCAACTATTGAAACCGCCGTGTACCGAACGGTACGCACGGTGGTGTGAGAGGACGGCGGTTAGTCACCGCCTCCTACTCGATTTTTCTGTCAGTCTACCCGTTCGTTTCCCCAGAAAAACAGTGCCACCTTCTGCGTTGACTTTCATTTGTTCTACGATTGCCCGGATGACTTTTTTCTTGCCACGGAATTTGGTGCGGGGAATCAAATGTCCCAGATTGTCCATGTTTAAAAGAGGGCATATATTCAAAATATTTCCAATGGTGCCGGAGGTTTTGGAAATTCTTCCACCTTTAATGTAAAAGGACAAATTTGTCCATAATCAATCCGTAGCCGGAAGATGCACCCAGAGAATCTACAATATAGATGGTACGGTCCCGGTATTTTTCCAACAGCGTCTCCTTTGCAATATTGGCAGAATTGATGGCACCACTTAATCCAGAGGAGAGGCAGACATGCAGGATGTCATAGCCTTTTGCAAGAAAGCCTTCGAAATATGCCTCATATTCCTCAGCATTGACCTGGGAGGTTTTGGTGTCGGCACCTTGGGCCATAGCTTTGTAAAAATCTTCAAAATTTATGGACTGTCCCAGGTCATCTTTGTATTCTACGCCGTCCAATTCATAATGAAAGCATATAATGGAAAAGAGATTAAATAGTAATGGAAGATTCCATTATCAAATTGACATAAGAATGTGGTAGCGTATAATTAAAATTGAATACACTGAAAAACGGAGAAATAAATGATTTCAGGCAATAAAAGAACAAGAAAACAGGTGGAAAATACAAAAGCGGAGGAATAGTAAATGTTAGAGTTAGGAATAAAAGCACCGGATTTTGAATTGCCGGATCAGAACGGAGAAGTGCATAAATTAAGCGATTATGCAGGAAAAAAAGTGATCTTATATTTTTATCCAAAGGATAACACACCAGGATGTACGAAGCAGGCATGTGGCTTTTCTGAGCGTTATCCACAGTTTACTGAGAAAGGAGCTGTTATTCTCGGAGTAAGCAAGGACTCTGTAGCGTCTCACAAGAGATTTGAAGAAAAATACGGACTGGCATTTACGCTATTAGCAGATCCGGAGCGTAAAGTTATTGAAGCATATGATGTCTGGAAAGAAAAGAAAAATTATGGAAAAGTATCTATGGGTGTAGTAAGAACTACATATCTTATTGATGAGCAGGGAATCATTATAAAGGCAAATGATAAAGTCAAGGCGGCAGATGATCCTGAAAATATGCTTAAGGAATTGGTATAATGAAGATTATTTTATCACCTGCAAAAAAGATGATTGTAGATACCGATAACTTAGCACCGGTTGAACTGCCTGTCTATATTGATAAGACAGCAGAAGTATTAAACTGGATGAAAAGCTCTTTATAACAGGCTTACTCCAGCTGTTTTAGCATATGAAGGGATTGCATTTCAATATATGGCACCATCTGTGTTTGAAATCCAGCAGTTTGAGTATTTGCAAATCATTTAAGAATCTTTTCTGCGTTTTATGGCATTTTAAAACCAATGGATGGTTGCCAAGATGGCTCGTGGTGAAATGGTCAGATTCATAGCGGAAAATAATATTGAAAATCCGGTGGAGATTCAGAAATTTGACAGACTCGGATATTCGTTTAGGTCTGATTTATCTTCAGATTCAGAATATGTATTTGAACGCAAAATAAAATAGTTATTCAGATAAAAGATGCTCAGTTTGACAGTTTTTATAATAATGATAATTATTAATAATTTTTTGACAACAGGATAAGAGTGGTATATAATCCTTATTAAGAACTAATCCTAATAAGGAGGACGAATGACAAGTAAGAGAAATACATTCAAAAAGATCTTGTAAGAAATGCCGTATACGAAATGAGAAGACACGTTACGGCAAAATGAAGTGTATGAATTTATAGATGTATAAAGTGCGGTGAAATTTTTGATGTGGATATGGATCAAATACCGGATTTGCTGGAAAGAATTCATAACACTCATGGAATTGAATTTGTGGATTATGATATTTCATTTAAAGTCATTTGCCCGAAATGCAGGGAGAAAGTAAAGGAGGAACAGCATGGATAGGAAAGCAATGTATAAGTTGAGTTATGGACTGTTTATATTGACCGCTAAAGAAGCAGAAAAAGATAACGGATGCATCATTAACACAGCCATTCAGGCAGCTTCGGAACCAAACCAGTTAAGTATCTGTGTAAATAAGGCAAATTATACGCATGATATGATTCAAAGAACCGGAAAATTTACTGTATCAGTCTTAAGTCAGAAGGCACAATTTGAATTGTTCAAACATTTTGGCTTCCAATCAGGAAGAGATACCAATAAGTTTGAAGCATTTGAGCAGTGTGCCAGGGGCACAAATGGTATTTATTATATTACAGAAGGTACAAATGCATACATTTCTGTGACAGTTACTAAAACAGAGGACTTGGGTTCACATACGATGTTTATCGGTGAGATAACCGATATGGAAGTTTTAAGCAATGTTCCTTCAGTAACATATGATTATTATCAGAATAATATTAAGCCTAAGCCACAGGAGGTTGGAAAAACAGAGGACGGTCAGACAATATGGCGCTGCAGAATTTGCGGATATGAATATGTAGGCGAGGAATTACCAGATGACTTTATATGTCCTTTGTGCAAGCACCCGGCATCAGATTTTGAAAAAGTAGTAACGAAAACGGAGGTAAAAGAGATGGCAGCAAACAAATATGCAGGAACACAGACAGAGAAGAATTTACAGGAGGCATTTGCAGGGGAATCACAGGCAAGAAATAAGTATACCTATTTTGCTTCTGTAGCGAAAAAGGAAGGTTACGAGCAGATGTCAGCATTGTTTTTAAAGACTGCAGATAATGAGAAAGAACATGCAAAGATGTGGTTCAAGGAATTAGCAGGAATTGGTGATACAAAGGAAAACCTGGCGGCAGCGGCAGAAGGTGAAAATTATGAGTGGACAGATATGTATGATGGCTTTGCTAAAACAGCTGATGAAGAAGGATTCCCTGAGCTTGCAGCAAAATTCAGGGCAGTAGGTGAGATTGAGAAGCACCATGAGGAAAGATATCGTGCACTTCTTAAGAATATCGAAACTTCACAGGTATTTGAAAAGAGCGAAGTTAAGGTATGGGAATGCCGTAACTGCGGACATATTGTAGTCGGAACAAAGGCTCCAGAGGTATGCCCGGTATGCAATCATCCGCAGAGTTATTTTGAAGTACGTGCAGAGAATTATTAAGGGAGAATAGACAAGGAAGTAAAATATTATGTATGTAAGCATTGTGGAAACATTATTGAAAAGCATGTACCGGTACATACACTAGACGGTAATCTGGTTCATGTTGTTGTTGGAGAAATCAAACATCCAATGCTTGAAGAACACTTTATTGAATGGATTACATTAAATACCAATCAGGGTGTTTATAGAAAACAGTTAAATCCAGGACAGGAGCCGGTTGCAGATTTCTGTCTTTGTGACGAAAGATCAGTTTTCAGAAGTTGAATAGAAGCCTAATCCTGTTTTAAATACGGAGAGATAAACAAAAACCCTGGTGCGTGAGCAACAGGGTTTTTTATGTGCGCCTTGCGGCGCACGTTTCTAACAGGTGAAAGTTCCCAATCTGCCCTAGTAGTGGGAAGGATACAGCCAAGACCAAGTAGGGTGTCCATCGCGAGGTGAAATCAGAAGAAAGGTGGCGGCAAATCTTTGGTCTGACGAACAGAAATCACATCAGGCTTCAGTTAACAGAAATTAGTCATATTGCATTGTGAGATACAAGACATTATGGAATTTGTTCCAGATGAGGAAAGGTGAGATTTATTGGAGAAAAGTATGAAGATGGAATTGAAAAGTTAAAGCAAACACTGATAGAATAGGAAGATGGTCGACAATCATTAATACACCGGCTCCGGGATTAAATGTTGTATAAAGAAAATTGTTGATGAGGTAAAAAAGAAGAAGTAGAATTCTATACACCACATGATGTGGTTCAGTTGATTGCAACTATGATTGAGCCTTATGATGGCACAGATTTATCTGTGATCCGCGCTTTTAGACGGTAGAGCTCACGGTGGACCATTGACCTGCGGGATTGATCCGCGTATATTAGAGTGGCCAATGCCGGGAACTGTATTTGCTAGAGCGCTTACAAGATACCTTCGGGTAGTGACTTTTCAAAAGCGGAATATTTTCTCTTGACAAAGGTCACTTCATATCAGGTTGGAATCTAGCTAGCGTGAAGTATTATATAACCAAGTTAAAGGAAAAGGAATATTTGACGAGACAAGGAAGCAGTCAAAAAGGGAAATGGATGGTGTTGACAAAATGAAGAGATCTTTTTCAAAAGGAAATCGGCAATTCATGGTTGTCGCAATAGTGATTTTAGCAATGGGAGTGATGCTGGCGGGATGCGGACGCTCGAACGAACGGCCGGAGTTTTTGACAGCGCATGAGTGGGTTCACTACAATTCGGCAAGCAATGAAACAATTAGTTTTGGCGAGGACGGACACTTTGCGTTTTACGGTGACGAAGGGAATCCCGTGGGGAATTCCGACTTGTACGATCGGTATTCGTACGATTCGGAGAGCAAGGCGATTAAGCTTAAGCCGGAGGGCGATATGAAAATTAAGGTGCTTCGCCACGAGAAGGCGCGCCTTCTTCTGGATATCGACGGGGATGTGAAGGAGTTTTTCGATGGGAAGGATGAACGGATTGCCGGAGGCGCTCCTCAGAATCTGGAGTACGATCTGGACAACGTTGCAAGCGGCTTCGGTTCGTATCTGGCGATTATCAGCAAGGATGGATTTAAAATCGTTACCGCACCGGCAAATTATGACGGAGATGATCCGGAGTTTAAGGAATATGAACTTTCTGAAAAACTGGTGGATCATGCGACGTTCTATTCCTGGGTGTACGATGTGGATGAGTCGGGGATGGATGTCAAATCGAACTGCAGGAAGGTGACGGAAAAAGAAGCGGCGAAGATGATCAGCGACGGAGCCGCCGTGGGATTCGTGTGGTATAACGAAAAAGCGGAGATTACGAAAATCGTCTTTTGGGGAAGCACGGTTACGCAGTAAGAAATTGCAGTCTTGTGGCAATCGACGAAATATGTCGGTACCACGAGACTTTTTTTGCTGCGAAGCCCGCTAAAGTGCAGCTCTACCTGTGAGGGGTCGCAGTAAAATGAAAAGCGCAGGACCTGACGCAGGCGCAACTGGCGCAGAAGCTGGGGGTTTCCGATAAATCGGTTTCCAAATGGGAAAGAAGGTTGAGATTGTTGCCAAGGAATACATGAGGGGCAAGTTCCTTCGTTCGAAAGTGTGCTCTACGATGCAGATTCGCCGAGGAGAGGGGATGATCGGCGTGCTTCTGGATTCCGATAAAGGGGAATGCATGGTTTCGGTGGGCGACAGCGAGGGCGCCGGAGGAAAGAATCCTAGAAACGAATGGAAAATGCCTGAAGGAGAGCGGCGTTGACTATTACGTTTGAGATTATCCGGACAAGCTTGCCGGGGTAGACAATCCGGAGAAAAAGAGAATGATCATCGGAAACGAATTTATCGAGGTGTTTGCGGAAGAGGCGAGAAAACTGGACGGCATCGAGTTCCTGGCGCAGGGCACAATAACATGGAAATTCATGGACTTTGGGACAGCTGACAAAAAGTGTCAGCTGTCATCCAAAGTCCTATTTCATTTCCACGAATTGTGCCGGCTGCGTCTGCGGAAGACCCGCAGCGGGGACCTGCCCGGTCCTGGGGGAAGGAGGAAGCTGTAGGGGCTCCGCCCGGCACCGATCACCTCGGCGGAGCCCACTTCACATGAGGACTTATTTTACATAGAAAAAAATCTCCGTAATGAATTCGCTTTCGTCGCCGGAGGAAAAGTAATCGTTGATGCAGAACTCGTAGGAATCCGAAAGAATCTCCAGCTCGTTCTCCCGGCAGAAGTTCAGCAGCTTCCGGTAGGACCGTTCCACGGACTCGTACGTGCCGTAGTGGTAAATGCCGGCCACCTTGCCTGCCGGCAGGATTTTGATGTTCTTCGCTTTCTTTGTTTTCTCGATGGGCAGGAATGCCACGGAGGCCTCGGTGTATCTTCCGTCCAAAATATTTTCGTACGGGACAATGACACCGGTTTGGAAGAAGATTGGGAGCTCATCCTGCAGCGCCTGAGAAAAACACTTCTTCGTGGCGATGCTGATTTCCCGGAAGGACTGCGGAGCGTCCACCGGGGCGAAGAGGATACGGCTTTGCGGGATGTCCTTTACGGTCACCTCCTGATTGCCCTCGCGGAATTCTTTTACGTGCTCCATCTGTTCGCAGCGATGTGCCAGCCGGTGCTGAACCAGCTGTAGGCGTTTGATCTGCCGGTCGATGACGGAAAGCTGCTTCCGCAGGATGACCAGAGAGGTGTCGATGGTGTAATTTTTCATGTGCTCCTGAATTTCGCTCAGGGAAAAACCCAGCTCTTTCATGATTAAAATGGTGTCCAGATAGTCGATTTGCTGGGCGGTGTAATAGCGGTATTTGTTGTTCGGGTCCACGTAAGCGGGCTGAAACAGGCCGATTTTGTCGTAGAAAATCAAGGTTTGCTTAGAGATATTCTGGTATCCGGCAAGCTCCCCGATGGAAAACATATCTTTCATATAAATCTCCCTTGACACTATAGTTACTATATCCTTTACTATATAGCCATCACAAGAAATAAGCAAGCAGGAGGATTGAAAATGAAGTGTTTTGAAACAAAAATGACATATCTGCATTTTATAAAATATTTGATACCATCCGTTTTGACCATGATTTCCTGTCGTTCTACACGACCATTGACGGATTTTTCGTATCGAAATATGCCGGTTCGGATGCGCTGGCGGGAATCAACATCGTGATTCCGGTGACCTGCGTCATCTTCGGAATCGCGGTGATGCTGGCCACGGGATCCGGGGCGATTATCGGAGAGCGGCTGGGGCAGAAACGAGAACGGGAGGCCGGTGAAATTTTTGCTTTTATTGCCGCTTCGCTCCTAATATTCTCTATTGCATTTACCGCGGCGGGTATCCTGTTCCTGGAACCGATCTGTGTTTTTCTGGGAAGCAGCCCGCGGCTGATGGAGCACGTGGTGCCGTACGCCTTCGTGATTTTCCTGGGCACGGTGCCGATGTCCTTCAAGCTGTTCTTCGAGTACCTGGTGCGCACCGACGGCAAAGCCAACATCGGGATGGTGATGTCCCTCGTCGGACTGGTCCTGAATGTAGTCCTGGACTACATTTTCGTGGGACGGCTGAGCATGGGAACTTTGGGCGCAGCCTGGGGAACCTTCCTGTCCATCACGGTGAGCATGCTGATCGGTCTGGGATATTTCCTGAAATTCAGCCATATCAAGTTCTGCCGCCCGAAGCCGGATTGGAGAATTCTCCTAAAATCCTGCACCAACGGCAGCAGTGAGATGCTCACGGAAATGTCCACGGGAATTACCACGTTCCTGTTCAACCTGATCATCATGCAGTATTTCGGGGAAGACGGAATCGCGGCGGTGACGATTATCATGTACATCTACTACTTCTTTATCTCTATTTATATGGGAATCACCGTGGCTACCGCCCCAATGGTGAGCTACAACGCGGGCGCCGGAAATCACGCCAAAATCCGGGAGACCATCCGCTACAGTTTCATCACCATCGCCGTCAGCTCCGTGCTGATTCTGGCCATTTCCCTTCTCTGCGGGCCGCGCATCATCGGCCTGTTCGTGGACGGCGGCAGCGTGTTCACCCTGACCTGGGACGGCCTCAAGCTCTTCAGCCCGGTATTCCTGTTCATCGGCCTGAACGTGTTCCTCTCCGGCTACTTCACGGCCCTGGGCAACGGCTTCCTCTCGGCACTGATTTCCTCGCTGCGGTCCCTCATCCTGGTGGTGGTCTTCATCCTAATCCTCCCAAAACTCCTGGGTGTGTCGGGGGTCTGGATCACCATGCCGCTGGCGGAAGCCGTGACGATTTTCGTCGCCGTCCACCTGTATCGTTCCTACGGCAAGTGCTTCGGATAAAAATAAAACGGCGTAGGGCAGACACATCCGGGGAGACCGAGCCTTGCGGAAGGATAATCGACTAGTGGTTGTTGAACTTATTAGCCATTGAATTGTCTAATAACACAGGAGTATGCTTGTAATAGGAAAAAAATCTCTTGAGAAAGGAAAGGAAAAAGTTATGAAGAAGAGACGATTAATGGCATTACTTTTATCCGTCTGCGTGGGCATTTCAATGTTTCCAATGATGGCCTTCGCCGATGATGGTTCTACGGGAGAGACAAAACCAACCGCAACCGATGCGAAGTATTTCATGTATGAAGAAGGTGAATACGATGAAGTAAACGATACTGAAACCTATGAAATAACAGGATATAAAGGCACTGCATCCACGGTTGTAATTCCGGATACAATTAAGGGCAAGAAAGTAACATCGATATCCCTTTATGAAAATGACGATAAATATGATAAGTGTTTCGCAAAAATTCGGACACTTGTCATTCCAGAAGGGGTTAAAGATGTCAGCCTGGATTGTTTCTATATGAAACGGATTGTTATTCCGCAGAGCGTTGAAGCGTTGGATATTACCGGCATGCATAGAACGATTCTGGATTGCAAATGTGGATCCTATGCAGAGAAATGGGCATTATCCCATGATTTCCCGTTAGCATCGGGAACATCCACTCAGATAATAGCTAAAGCAACCTTTAAGAAGTCCGGAAAAGTTGTTAACACTTGTAAGAATTGTGGCGCATCGAAAGAGGCTAAAGTTTATCGTGCGGATGCTTGTTGTACTGGAGCTTATAAAGGTGAAAATGGCTTTTATTACAATGGAAAGGCAAGAAACGGACATATTTTGGTGTATGCTGTCGACAATCAAGACGCCTGGCTGTACGATCTTGAAAAAGGAAAGGATTATACCGTTAAAGCTCCGGCAGGAAGAAAAAAAATCGGGGTATACTATTATACGGTAACTCTGAAAGGAAAGTATTCAGGAACAAAGAAGCTTGCAATGAAAGTTGCGCCGAAAAAAACAAAAATTACGAAAATCAGCAGAGGAAAGAAAACCCTTACCGTTAAGTGGAAAAAGCAGCGCTCTCAGACCAGTGGCTATCAGGTTCTGTATCAGTCTGCAAAGATGAAAAAGCCGAAAGTAATTACGGTAAAGAATAATAAGAAGACTTCTGTGAAGATCAAAAAGCTGAAGAGGAAGACTAAATACTATGTTTGCCTTAGAACCTATAAAAATGTAAAAGGCAAGAAAATTGGTATTTGGGATGAAAACAATCTTAAGATTGTTAAAACAAAGTAACGAAAAAAGTCAAAAGTGCAAGCAAAACCGAGACAGAGACTTGTCTTTATATAATCTGTCAAAAAATTACCGACCGAGCCCAAAAGGCTCGGTCGATTGCTTTGTATGCCTTTTGTACGGGTTTTAAACTAAAGTATACCAAGAATTAAGGGTATTAAACTATGTCTTCATTGATTCAACTTAAGTTGGAAGTGCATAATTATTGTAGCTATTCTTTATTTATAAAACAAGATAAAGTTTTCGCCGCTAAGTGGCGCCGGGAGTTTTGGGAAAATGATAAACGAGTAGGATTTTGAAGATGAAAGAAACACAAGTAATTAACAGGATTGAAACAGGGAAAAGAATTCGCCGGTTGCGTGTGGAGAATGGATATCAGGTAACCGATATCCAGAGAATTATCGGACTGGCGTCGCCCCAATCCGTTTACAAATGGGAACGAGGGGACAACCTTCCATCCATTGACAGTGCGGTTATTCTGGCATGGATCTTCGATATTCCTGTGGAAGATTTATTTGTTCTGAATGATTCCGACGAAGGTTTGGATGAAGAAGATAGAAAAGTAACAACGTGCAAATAGTTTAGAAGAACCAAAGACGCAGACCCCCGGTATGGCTGACGATTGTCAGCCATACCGGGGGTCTGCTATTTTTTACTCTTTATGGATAGCCGTTGGAGCGGAATCGTTGCTGCGAACCACCGTACAAGTATTCATGAAACACTTCTAATTTGGACCGGTCACGCAAAAGTGGCGGAAATTGACGACGAAACCCTCTGCCCCGAGGTTGCGTCGTCAATTTCCACGCGGCCGCCGGGTGGATTAGAGCCAAATGCCCGAGGGAGAGGGCGAGATGAGGTCTAGGAAGCAGGAAAACCGAGTGGAAATAAGTGATTTTGTTCCTGACTTCAATTTTGACTGGAGCATTTTCCGCAAAGAAAACATTAGATTGACGACAGACCGCCGGAAACCGAAGGTCTGTCGTCAATTTTTGGTGGCACAGAATGCGGATTAGAGCAGGTGGCAGGGAGGGATGATTAGAATTGACGACGACGAGGCGAGAGTGTGAGTTCGTCGTCAATTCTTTCCTTTTGGAAATATAATAGTGGGAAGAGATGCACGGACCCCGGGGCCTTCCATGCATCTCTTTTCATCTGAACGCAGCCCGCCGGCCGGCGCGGTTCGCGCACGCCTGCCCGCAAAGCCAAAGAACTCGGTTTTCGAGCGCGAACCCGTGGGACGCGCAAAACAGTAAAACGCGTCCCGTCCGTTAGCGGAGCCCAACCGGCTCGGCAGCGCCCACCAAGTTCGGCAGCGCCCCGGGGAAGCGCTGCCCGAAGGTGAAATTTAAACTTACAATTCAATCGGAAAACCTGAGGTTTAATTCAAAATACTTTTACCACTCTAAAGCTGATTAAAAGTGGTAAAAACATAGAAAAAACATAAAATTAAAGGAACGGTACCTTGTTTTGTACCATTATAAAGAGTAAAATGAAACGTAGCGTATTGCGGAATTAGAGTGTTAAGAGAGAAAAATGCGGACAGGATTGAATGTCAGAAAGAGAAAAGACGGGCTTTATGAGGCTCGATATATGAAGGGGCGCACGGAAGAGGGCCGGATTGTGTACGGGTCGTTCTACGGGAAGACTTTGGAGGAGGCGGCGGCCAAACAACCCGGCGAAGCCGACGAATAACGGCGAAGCCGCTGTATAGAAAGAAGGTACAAAATGAGCATTTTATTGGCAGGGGGCGCCGGATACATCGGGTCCCACACCGCAGTAGAACTGATTCGAGCAGGCTATGACGTAGTCATCGCCGACAATTTTGATAACAGCAGCCCGGAAGTCCTCCGGCGAATCGAGCAAATTACGGGCGTGCGGCCGAAGATGTATCGGACGGACGTGAAAAACCCGGACACATTGAAAACTGTTTTTACGGAAAACTCCATCGACGTGGTGATCCATTTTGCCGGGCTGAAGGCGGTGGGAGAATCCGTGGAGAAGCCGGTCAAGTATTACCGAAACAACATCGATACCACCCTGACGCTGCTGGAAGTGATGCAGGAGACGGGCTGCCGCCGGATGGTATTCAGTTCCTCCGCCACCATTTATGGGGAAGAGGCGCCGGTGCCGTATACGGAGGACATGGGCCGCGGAAAATGCACTAACCCGTACGGTTGGACGAAGAACATGATGGAGCAGATTTTGGAAGATGCGGCGCATGCCGACAAGGAGATGTCGGTGGTTCTTCTGAGATATTTTAACCCGATTGGCGCGGACGCTTCCGGTCTGATCGGCGAGGACCCCCAGGGGATTCCCAACAACCTGATGCCGTACGTGTCCCAGGTGGCCGTGGGCAAGCGGGAGAAGCTGACGATTTTCGGCAAGGACTACGACACGCCGGACGGCACCTGCCGGCGGGATTTCATCCACGTGACGGATCTGGCCAAAGGCCACGTGAAAGCCGTGGAGTATGCGATGAAGACTACCGGCACGGAGGTGTTCAACATGGGCACGGGCACGCCCTACAGCGTTCTTGAAATCGTAAAAGCATTTCAGGACGCCAATGCCCTAAAAATACCATACGAGTTCGGCCCGAGACGTCCGGGGGATCTTGCGGAGTGTTGGGCGGACGCTGCCAAAGCGGAGCGAATCCTGGGCTGGAAGGCGGAGAAAAACCTGACCGATATGTGCCGGGATACCTGGAACTGGCAGAAAAACAACCCGGATGGGTACAGATAAGGAGAAAAAGCGATGTTTAGAGGAGCCGATATGAAGCCGTTTGAGAAGAAGGTATGGCTGGCTTCGCCTACCATGCACGGCGAAGAAATGAAATATATGAAGGAAGCCTACGATACCAATTGGATGAGTACCGTGGGCGCGAATATTAACGAGGTGGAACGGATTGCCGCGGAGAAGGCCGGCGTAAAATATGCGGTCGCCCTCTCGGCCTGCACGGCTGCGCTGCACCTGTGCGTGAAACTGGCTGGGGAGAAGCTGTACGGCCGTCCGGCAGTGGGCCACGGCGCCGTGGAAGGCAAGCGGGTGTTCTGTTCCGATATGACCTTCGACGCCACCTTGAACCCGGTACTGTATGAAGGAGGAATTCCTGTTTTTATCGACACGAATCCGGAAACCTGGAACATGGACCCGGCAGCTTTGGAGAAGGCCTTTGAGATGTATCCGGAAGTCAAACTGGTGGTGTGCGCGGAGCTGTACGGATTCCCGGGCGGAATTCGGGAGATTAAGGAAATCTGCGAGAAGCACGGGGCACTGCTGATTGAGGACGCAGCGGAAGCCATGGGTGCCACCTATGAAGGCCGGCAGTGCGGAAGTTTTGGGGACTATTCGGCGATTTCCTACAATGGAAATAAAATCATCACCGGTTCTGCCGGCGGATGCCTGCTGACCAATTCCTTGGAGGATGCCAATAAAGCCCGCAAATGGTCCACCCAGGCCCGGGAGGCAGCGGCGTGGTACCAGCACGAAGAGGTGGGATACAACTACCGCATGAGCAATGTCATTGCCGGCGTCATTCGCGGCCAGTACCCGCATCTGGAGGAGCACATTGCCCGGAAAAAAGCCATTTACGACCGCTACGCGGAGGGCCTGAAGGACCTTCCGGTGAAAATGATTCCATTCGATGAGAAGTCCGTTCCGAATTACTGGCTCAGCGCGTTGATTATCGACGAGGATGCCATGTGCAAGCAGGTTCGGGGTGAGACGGATGCCCTTTACATCGGGGAGGCGGGCAAAAGCTGCCCGACGGAAATCCTGGAGGCCATTGCCGGCCTGAACGCGGAAGGCCGTCCGATCTGGAAGCCGATGCACATGCAGCCGATGTACCGGATGCACGAATTCATCACCGTGGACGGCACCGGCCGGGCAAAGACGAACGCCTACATTGCCGGCGAGGCCAAAGACGTGGGCGCCGATATCTTCGCCCGTGGCATGTGCCTGCCGTCGGACAACAAAATGACCCCGGAACAGCAGGACCGTATCATTGAAGTTATTAGAGCGTGTTTTGAATAAACGAAAAAGAATCCAATTCGTCCTATTCCTGATGTACGTTGGGTTCATGTTGTGGATGACCTTGTTCAACCGCACGCCGTACCCCCATCGGGTATTCCGGCCGGAGCTCTTCTGGGAAATCCGGAGCATGCTGGCGGGGGAAGAATCCGGAAAACTGCTGACCCTGCTGTTTCTGGAGAACATCCTGTTCTTCATCCCGTTCGGGTTCCTTTATCCCGGTAAAAAAAGCATTTGCCACGTTTGCGCTGCCGGCATGTTCACGTCGGTGTCGATTGAACTCATGCAGCTGCTTACCCTGCTGGGAGAATGCGAGCTGGACGATGTAATCAGCAACACCTTCGGGGCATTTATTGGAGTTTGCTTGTATCAGGTTGCAGAAAAGTGTTGGAAAGAGTGTGCGTAATTTTCATGTATGGGGGATAAACAATGAATAGGGCGAACGCAGGTAATATGGATAAGAATCGTATGGGACAAAGCAATCCATTGAATATCAGGTGGATGCTAGTCATGTATGATTTGATTATATATGCGATAGTAGCAGGAACAATGCTAGTGTTGTATGAAGGAATGGATAAACTATCAACTAAAGGCATACTTCAACAAGTATGCCTTTCTGTGCTGTGTATTTTTTCAGCACGTCTTGTTGGCAAAATATATGAGCAGGTATGGAGATATGGAGGGATACAATGTTATATCCTTTTGCTTTTTACCGACTCTGTTGCTTTTATAATCTATTTATGTCTGGAATTATTACTTCCGGTTCAAAAAATTACGTTTGCGAGAATGCTTTCACTTGTTAGCCTTAATCTATTGGGTGCGTTAACACTTCGTATGATGTATCGCTATGCATATAAATGTGGAAATACGGAAACAATAAAAGGAAAAATCCTTTCTGTATTGCTGCATATATTTGCCGGCATAGAAGCCGGCAACGGAAAAGAAGTCCAAAAAATAAAGGTTGCAATTATTGGAGCGGGACGTGTTGGTGTAAGTCTGGCAGAGGAACTTCTCAATAATGAGGAGGCAGCATATATTCCAAGATGCTTTATAGACATTAGTAAGGAAAAGGTGGGACGTGAAATTCACGAAATCCCGGTTTGGCCTTTTTGTGTTCAGTTGTAATAGAATGTAAGTGGTCCATAAGGTCTTCTCCTTGTAAATGTTGTTTGGTCACATACATTCTACCAAAGAAAAGCTTGATGGACTTTTCAATTTACATGTTCAACTTGATATTACCATCGGCGATTATATGGTTTTCCTGGAAATATAAGACATATTAAAGAAATCTGTGAAAAACATGGTGCTTTATTAGTTGAAGATGCTGCATAGGCCATGGGAGCAAGTTGGGAGGGAAAACAGTGTGGTTCGTATGGTGATTACGCAGCGGTCTCTTATAATGGAAATAAAATTATAACTGGATCAGCTGGTGGATGCTTATTAACAAATTCACTGGAAGATGCGAATCCGGTTCGTAAATGGTCTACACAAGCAAGAAAGGCGGCAGCTTGGTATCAGAATGAAGAGGTTGGCTACAACTATCGTATGAGTAATGTGATTGCAGGTGTAATCCGAGATCAGTACAATCATTTGACAGAGCATATTGCAAAGAAAAAAGCAATTTATGAAAGATATAAAAAAGGCTTGAAAGAACTTCCAATTAAGATGAATCCATTTGATGAGACAAAGGCAAGTCCTAATTATTGGTTGAGTGCATTATTAATTGATGAAGGGGCAATGTGCAGACAGGTTAGAAGTGAAGCAGAGGCATTGTATATTTCAGAATCAGGAAAAAGCTGTCCGACAGAAATTTTAGATGCAATTAGTAGCATAAATGCCGAAGGCAGACCGATTTGGAAACCAATGCATATGCAGCCAATGTATCGAATGCATGAGTTTATAACAGTGAATGGTTCCGGCAGAGCAAAAACAAATGCCTATAGTGCAGGGGGAATTAAAGATGTTGGAGCAGATATTTTCCAGAGAGGTGTATGTTTACCGTCTGATAACAAGATGGCTGAAGAACTGCAGGATAAAATTATAGAAGTAATAAGAGCTTGTTTTGAGTAAAGAGCAAAAATATATCATAGATAGGTAATATAGATGAATGATAAGTTGATAATTATTGGTGCAAGTGGTCACGGAAAAGTAATTGCAGATATTGCAGTTAAAAATGGATATCACGATATAGTATTTTTGGACGATAATGAAACAATAAAAACATGTGCAGGATATCCAGTAGTAGGAAAAACTTCAGATGCTATTAGTTTATATGGAGATAAAATAGTAGCTATCGGAGATGCAAGAATTAGAAAAGAAATTCAAAGTAAATTATCCAATGTGGTTACGTTAATACATCCTCAAGCAATGATTAGTAGGAGAGTTGAGATAGGAATGGGGTCTGTCGTTATGGCAGGTGCAGTAATTAATTCAGATACTAGTATTGGAAAAGGAGTTATTGTTAATACAGGATCATCTATTGATCATGATTGTTGGATAGGAGATTTTAGCCACATATCTGTTGGGGCACACGTAGCGGGAACAGTATCTATTGGAAATAGTTCATGGATTGGTGCAGGAGCGACTGTAATTAACAACGTTAATATTTGTGGTGAATGTATGATTGGAGCAGGTACGGTAGTGATAAATAATATAGAAGAATCGGGAACGTATATAGGGGTTCCTGCTAGGAGGATAGAAAAATGAGAGTATTGGTAATTGCACCTCATCCAGACGATGAGATTATTGGTGTCGGAGGAACTATTGCGAAAAGAGCGAAAGATGGTGATGAAGTTTATGTTTGTGTTGTGACAAAGGGAAAGTCACCGCTTTTTAATGATGAGTTTATAGAACAAGGAAGAAAAGAATGTCGAAAGGCAGATAAAAAGCTTGGAGTTAAAGAAACTATTTTTTTAGATTTTCCGGCAGTGATGCTAGAAACAGTTCCACGTTATGAATTTAATGGAAAAATTTCAGAAGTTGTTAATTCAATAAAACCAGATGAAGTATATATTCCACATAGAGGAGATATGCAGATAGATCATCAAATGGTTGTTGATGCTGCAATGGTAGCAGTTAGACCTCGTGGAAATAACTATCCAAAGAGAGTTTATGCGTATGAAACGCTTTCGGAAACAGGGTGGAACATTCCTAACATTGTAAATGAATTTATTCCGACAGTATATGAAGATATTACAGATACATACGAGGTGAAGCTAGAGGCTATGGCTATTTTTGAGTCTCAGCTTTCTGTTTTTCCTGAAGCAAGGTCTATAGGGGCTATTGAAGCATTGGCAAAGTATCGAGGTGCAACAGTGAGTGTCAAAGCAGCTGAGGCGTTCAGCTTAGTTAGAGAAGTAAAGTAAGGAGTATAATGTATAGTATATGATTTTTCGTGTGTTTAAGAGAATGTTTGATTTTGTGTCTGCTTTGCTTTTACTTATAGCAATTAGCCCAGTGTTTTTTTTGTTGGTTTTAATGGTTCGTGTAAAACTCGGATCCCCGGTGTTTTTTACTCAAGAAAGAACCGGAAAAGATATGAAAAAATTTAAGCTAATCAAATTTAGAACTATGACAAATGAGAAAGATAAAAATGGTAAACTATTACCTGATGAAATGAGGCAAACAAAGTTTGGTGGATTTCTTAGATCATCATCCTTAGATGAACTTCCAGAGTTGTTATGTATAATTAAAGGCGATATGTCTGTAATTGGACCTAGACCTCTACCTCCGATATATGATGACTATTATACTGATAAAGAGTTAAAAAGGTTTTGTGTGAAAGGAGGATTAATACCACCGGATTCTATTGACGATAACGCAGTAATATCTTGGGATGAGCAGTTTGAGTATGAGGCAAATTATGCAGAGAATTTGTCTTTAATAAATGATATGAAGATATTTTTTAATGTATTTAAAATTATCTTTCAAAGAAAAGAAACAGATTATGGTAATTTTGTAAGAAAACCGCTATATGAAGAAAGAAAAAACAGAGATAATAGAGGAGAATAATGATAGAACTAAACGATAAACAGGTAAAAGAAATAATTGAGCAGTATGGAAATGCTGTGTATATTTTTAATCAAGATGAATTTGAAGAAAATTATAAAGAATTAGAAAGCACTTTTCAAAAAGTATATCCCAATTATCATATTTGTTATTCATATAAAACAAATTATACTCCAGCAATTTGTAAATGTGTTAAGGATTTGAATGGATATGCAGAAGTTGTTTCTGATATGGAATATAGGTTGGCTTTAAAGATTGGATATATTCCTCAAAGAATTATTTTTAATGGGCCTGTTAAGGGAGAATATTTAGAAAAGCATTTATTAGAAGGCGGAATTAATAATATTGATAGGGTGGAGGAAGCAAATTTAATATGTGAAATTGCTAAACGCAATCCTAATCATATAATAAAAACGGGTATTAGAGTGAATTTTGATATTGATGCAGGTTACACGTCTAGATTTGGAATAGATATTCACGAAATAGATGAAATCATCAAAACTCTAACGGATGCTAATGTTATTATTAATGGAATTCATTGCCACATGAGTCGTGCAAGGGGAATTGAACCATGGAAATTACGCGCAAAAACAATGCTTTCACTTGTAAATAAATTCCATTTGGATAACATTGACTATATTAGTTTAGGAAGTGGAATGTTTGGGAAAATGGATCCGGAGTTAAAAAAACAATTTCCAGCAGATGCACCTACATATGAGGAATATGCTAACGAGGTCATTAAACCGTTTGCAGATTATTATAAAGATAAAGAAAAACAACCTTTACTATTTACAGAGCCAGGTACAACTTTAATATCTAAGTATGTAGATTTTTTGGGAAAAGTTATCGGAATTAAAAAAATTCGTGGAAATGAGTTTGTATTATTAAATTGTAGTTTTCAAAATTTGGGTGAAACATGCCAAATGAAAAATCTTCCAATCAAAAGATATGAATATGGAATCAAGAAAACTACTGTTTTAAATGCTAGGTTTGTTGGGTATACATGTTTAGAACAAGACGTATTGTATAAGGGATATAGTGGAGATATTTCTATTGGAGATTATATTTTGTTTGGGAATATTGGCGGCTATTCATTGGTAGATAAACCACCTTTTATTATGCCGGACTGTCCTATGATTGCAATAAAAAGTGAAAATATTAAATTAATAAAACGTAGAGAGACCTTTGAAGATATATTTAATGTGTTTGAGTTCGAGGAATAGATTGGCATGAAAGATATTACAATTTTAATGTCGGCGTCGGGATCTCCTTCGATGCCGGGGATGATTGATTGTTTGAAAAAAAATGGAGAAAGAAATATTCGAGTAATAGGAATAGATATGAATGAAGAGCCAAGTGCTCAGTATTTGGTAGATAAATTTTATAAAGTTCCGGCAGCTACATGCGAAGAATATATAGATATCGTCTTAGACATTTGCAAAAAAGAATGTGTTGATATTTATTTTCCTAATATTTCAACTGAAGTCACTGCTGTTTCCAAAAGAAAAGAAGAATTTCAAAAGTTAGGAACAATAATATCGGCATCAGAACAAAAAGCTATTGAAGTAGCTAACAATAAATTATCATTATATAACTTTTTGAAGAGCAAGGGAATAAAAGTTCCTCGATTTTATGGGGTTAATTCAATTGAAGATTTTGAAGAAGGTTGCAAATATCTTGGATATCCAGATGTGCCTGTTTGCTTGAAAATTGTTGATGGAAGTGGGAGTAGGGGAGTTAGGATAATCGACTCTAAACGAAATAGATATCAGATTTTTGTGAACGAAAAACCAAATAGTTTTTTTGTCGCTTATGAAGACATGATTAGCATTTTGAAAGAAGCAAACGAAGAATTACATGAAATGCTTTTGGTTGAGTATCTTCCTGGAAATGAATATACTGTCGATTTATTAGCAGATCATGGAAAGGTACAATATATTGCAGGTCGAGAGAATATAGTTAGCTTAATGAGCATTGCTCAAGAAAGTATCGTTGAGAAAGACGAGAAAGCTTATAAGATGAGTAGTGATATAGTAGCTGCTTTAAAACTAGATGGAAATATTGGTTTTGATTTTATGAGAGACAAGAATGGCAATGCAATTCTTATGGATTTAAATCCACGTATCACGGCTACGGTTTCTGTAATAGCGGCAGCAGGGCTTAATTTACCTTATTTAAGGGTTAAGCAATTACTAAAAGAAATGTTACCTAAAGTGGAAATAAAATATGGTACGAGATTAAAGCGTCGGTATAGTGAAATTTATACGGACGTAAAGGGCAATAAAATCGAGATTGGTATGCAAACGAAATAGTATTGATAATGATTAGTGAGGTGTTTTCAATGAATATAATGTTTTTATCAATAGAAAATTATTCAGATTTTAATGCCAGATCGATATATATGGATTTGATAAATGAGTTTCGTAAGCAAGGTCATTATGTTACTGTGATTTCTGCTTGTGAACAAAGAGATACAAAAAGTGAGAAGCCCCAAATAATAGCACGTGATAGAAGTGGTGAAATAAGAAAAGTTTATGTTGCAAATGTGACAAAAATGTCAAATTTTATACTTAAAGGAATAAATCTTATGAAATTATTGCCCAAGTATAGAATTGCCGCAAAGAAGGCTATGAAAGAAAGAACATATTCTCTTGTGTTGTATAGCTCTCCACCTATTACAGTATATGGAGCAGTAAAAGCTGTAAAAAAAAGACAGAATGCGTGCTCATATTTATTGCTGAAAGATATTTGGCCATACGATTGTTTGTTTGGGGGAGCCTTATCTATGAAAGGACCAAAAAAAATAGCGTTTGATTATTTGGCGTTGTTAGCAAGACGTTTGTATGATACATCTGATACAATAGGATGTATGTCACCAGCAAATGTAAAGTTTTTACTAGAAAATGAGCCATATTTAGAATCACAGGATAAAATAGAAATTTGTCCTAATAGTATTTCGCCTAAAGAAGTTTACTTAAGTGAGTTTGAAAAAACAACTATAAGAAGAAAATATGACATTCCAGAAAATAAAGTGGTCTTCATATATGGTGGGAGTTTAGGAGTGCCACAAGGAATTGATTTCGCATTAAGAGCGGTAGCTTCCTCAGCGTCTGTAAAAAATGCATATTTTGTTTTTGTTGGTGGTGGAACTGAAAAAAATAAAATTGCTAATTATATTGAAACAGAGAAGTTGAAAAATGTTAAATTAATAGATATGCTGGCAAAAGCAGAATATGAAAAGTTAGTATCTGCTTGTGATGTAGGACTCATATTTTTACATCATGAGTGTTTATCACCAAATTATCCGTCAAGAATTTTAACATATATGCAAGCAGGTATTCCAATTTTATGTGCTACAGATACATATACAGATGTAGGTAAAATAGCAGAAAAGAATGGATATGGTCTGTCATGTGAAAGTAATAATGAGGAATCATTTGTAGAAAAAGTAATTGAATTCTGTGATGAAAATATGAGAAGTATAATGGGTAAAAATGCTAATTCATATTTAAATAGCAATTATACAGTTGAGAAATCCTATGAAATAATAATGAAAAGAGTGGGTGAAAATGGGAAATAAATTATTAGTTGCATGTGATGTGCATTTATTAAAAGCTCCAGATGGAAGCTATTGGTGTGATGCAATTTATAAATATAATTTTTGGAAAAGATATATGGATGTTTTTCAAAGTATAAGAGTAGCTGGAAGATGTAAAGAAGTTAAGACAATAAATCCAAAATGGCATAGAGTGGATGGACCTAGAGTTGAAATATTTGAAATTCCTTTTTATCAGGGACCTAAGCAATTACTCTTTAAATATATGCAAATACAAAAATGTTTAAAAAACGTTGACGAAGGATGCGATGCTGCATTAATGAGAATGCCAAGTCAAACCGCGTATATGGTATTTAAACATTTGTCGAAAAAGATTCCTAAAGCGGGAGAAATAGTATATGATCCATCAGATGATGTGAAGCGAAAAGGCCAATCTTTTATAATGAGGATATTAAACCGTAGGATTTCAAATCAATTAAAACAGTTTTGCAGAACTGTTAATGGGGTTTCATATGTAACAGAATATTCTATACAAAAAAATTATCCTTCAGTTGCAGCAGTAAAAGGTGAGAGTAAAGAATATTTTGAATCAAATTATTCGACGATAACTTTATCAAATGACGCCTTTACATCTTCAAGGAATTACAATAATATCAGCCATATGAAAATAGCGCTTTCAAGTGTGGCAATGGAAAGTGATAGAAAAGGCGAAAAAATATTGATACGTGCTGTTAAAATTGCAAGACAAAAAGGATTTGATATAACGGCAGTTATCATAGGCGATGGATCAAAGCGAGGAGAATTTGAAAAATATGCAAAAGCTGAAGGGGTAGATGAATTCATTACTTTTACTGGTTTGTTGCCATCTTCAGATGAGGTACGAGAGCAATTATTAAAATCGGATATTTATATGTTTCCAACACAGGCAGAAGGTTTACCAAGAGGAATTCTTGAAGCTATGGCTGTTGGAATGCCTGTATTATCGACACCTGTAGGCGGAATACCAGAAATAATTGAAAAAGACTATCTGTTTTCTCCATTTGATGCAGAAGCATTTGCAAATAAAATATGTTATTTAATGGAAAATCCTGATGAATTAAATATTATGAGTAAGAAAAATTTTGAAAAATCTAAAAGTTTTGCTAACACTGTATTACAGAAAAAGAGAAATGAATTTTATATAAAACTT
Organism: Mogibacterium kristiansenii; assembly: GCF_009695905.1. GTDB lineage: Bacteria > Bacillota > Clostridia > Peptostreptococcales > Anaerovoracaceae > Mogibacterium_A > Mogibacterium_A kristiansenii. The sequence continues at coordinate 12,546 of NZ_VUNA01000015.1, read as the reverse complement.
TGTAAGTTGATTTAAGAATGAGGAAAAAATATGTATGTTTTAATCGTGTCACCAAACAATTTCCCGGAAAATGATGCGGGAGCAGTACGTGATGGATGCTTTGCGAAAATATATCAAGAGTTAGGTTATGATGTGGTTCACATAGGAATGAATCCTGACTCAGAAAAGGGAAGTTTCAAAGGCGTTAGATATTATAGTATATATCAGGATAATTGCGGTATTGCTAGAAAAATAAGCAATAGTTTTTCATACGGTGAGCGGTTATCACAGGTAATGAAAAAAATAATCAAAAACAGTGGGAAACCATCTGTAATACATATGTATGATATTCCGAAAAGTGGGATAGAACTGTTGCGGAAATATTCAATTAAAAACAATATTCGTATTGTACATGATAGTGTTGAATGGTATTCGCCGTGTGAATTTAAAATGGGATGTTTCGCATATCCATACCTATTAAAGAATAGAACAAATACAAAGCTGATAAGAAAACCAATGTATGTCTATGCTATAAGCAGATATTTACAGGAGTATTATTCAGAAAAAGGATTAAAAACACTTAGAGTACCGGTAATAATGGATAGTAAGGAGTATTGTCCTAAGATAGTTCAAGGTAATGTGATAAAAGTTGTTTATGCAGGGTCTCCAGCAAAAAAAGATTATCTTAAAGAATGTATTATAGCTTTTGGGAATTTAACAAATAAAGAACGAGAAAGAATGGAATTTCATATATATGGTGCAGATGAAAATTATGTAGAGGATTGTTTGTCTGAAAAACAAATTCCAGAAATTGTAGCTCATGGTAGAGTAGCGCGAGAGGACGTCACAAGAGCATTAGCAATGAGTGATTTTTCTATACTTCTTAGACCCGCAAACGAGCGTTACACCAAAGCTGGTTTTCCGACAAAATCAGTAGAAGCAATGATGAATGGATGTGCTATGATATGTAATTTAACTTCAGATTTGGGAATGTATCTTAAAGATGAAAAGAACAGTATTATAGTTGAAAATTGTAGTAGTGAAGCAATGACACAAGCATTACGAAAAGTTATAAAGTTAAATAGACAGGAAATTAACGAAGTGAAAGAAAATGCGCACAAAACTGCAAAGGAATATTTTGATTATCGAATTTGGGTTTCCACTGTAAAAGAATTTATTGAAAGGTAGAAAAATATGTTTTTAGAAATTAAACGTCTTATTAAAATATATAAAATTAAAATGCAGAAAAAGAATATTATTTTTTTAAGGAAAGCTAATATAGACAAAAATGCAGTACTAGAAGGTCAAAACAAAATTGGAGCAGAATCTTGGTTTGAAGGTTATATGGGGTTTGGAACATATATAGGTGATCAGTGTACTATAATGGGTAAAATTGGACGATACTGCAGTATTGGACATAAGGTTACTGTCCTCACAGGAACACATCCAAGTCATGGATTTGTTTCAACACATCCGACATTCTTTTCATTAGGATTACAAAATGGAACAACATATGTTTCAACACAAAAATTTAAAGAAAAAATATACGCTGATGAAAACAATAAATACGGATGTATTATTGGGAATGATGTGTGGATTGGTTATAATGCAACAATTATGGGGGGGTGTACTATAGGCGATGGTGCGATTGTGGCAGCTGGAGCACTTGTTAGAAAAAATGTGGAACCATATACAATTGTTGCAGGGCAACCAGCTAAAGTGATTGGAAAGCGATTTGAAGATGAAAAAATAGCATTCTTAATGAAAATTAAATGGTGGGATAAACCAGAGGCATGGATAAAGTCTCATGCTGATGATTTTGAAGATATTAGTAAATTTGAAAGGAATATAAGTAGAGGGGAGAGTCAATATTGAAAGTTGTTATTTGTATACTTCCTATCATCTGTTTTCTTATGTCAATGCATAAATATAAAACGTGGAATAATCCATATGTAATATTCAATATACTTTGGAGCGTAGTTGGCATTTTGATATTATGCGGAAATAAAAGTGTATATACACCATCAATAACGGCTATGTTGTGTGTAATAACAGGGATTATAGGTTTTAATTTATCTGCGTTGTCAAGAAGAATTACTTTGGGAAATCGGAGCGTTTTGAATGTGAAATATATGTTTAATCCGCGAAGAGCTGCCATTATTTCAACCATTGTTTTAATAGTAAGTTTCTTTTTATCAATAGATGCTATTCGTTCTCTATTAGTTGGAGTTTCATATTCCGATATTAGAAATGATTATTATACATATGATGGTGGAGGAAGTGTGCTCTTATATTATTTTCGTGAGTATATAATTGATCCCTTGAGATATGTTGTAATTGTTTCAGCTATATTTGCTATTTTCAAAAAAGAGTATCGTTCAAAATTATTGATACTTAACGCATCATTTTGTGTTTTATTGCAAGCCGTGAGCAATGGAGGACGCTATATTTTAATGAATACTTTTTTTATGATAATTTGTGGAGCTTTGATACTTAACCGTAATGCTAAATTATCCTTAAAGCAAAAAATGGAAATTGTGTTCTTTGGTGGCATATTAGCGTATGGGCTGATTTTTCTGACAAATAGTAGAGCAACTTATTTAATGCAGAATATGACTATTGGGGAAAAGATGTTCTCAACTGTGTATCAATATTTCGCAGGAAGTATTACTTATTTAGGAGAAGTTATTAAAAATACACCTAATATAAAAGGAACAACGTATGGTGTAAATTTTGTAGCAGGTTGGATATCTCCGTTATTTGTTATACTTAATTATATTGGTATTCTTTCATACCCACAAGTGTTCAGTGTTATAGGAACCGAAGCATGTAAAGTTTTAAAAATTGGTGAAAATTTATACTATAATGCTATGCCAACTGTTTTTGGATATTTTTACATTGATGGTGGTCTAGTACTTATATTTATAGAAGCTTGGATATGGGGGTATATTTGTAAACGCCTTTATACAAGAGCAGAAAATGGAAATTTGTTATTTACAGCGGTATATATATTGATGTTTTTACAAATATGTAATGCAAGCACTAGATGGTTTTTGTATTCTACCGGATACTGCCTAGCTTTTATATATATGAGATTAGTTTTTGATAGAGAGAAATTTGTACGCCGATGGTAACATCAAGTTGAACATGTAAATTGAAAAGTCCATAAAGCTTTTCTTTGGTAGAATGTATGTGACCAAACAACATTTACAAGGAGAAGACCTTATGGACCACTTACATTCTACTACAACTGAACACAAAAAGGGTAAACATCTTTCATATGAAGAACGCGTCGTAATTCAAACCCGCCTCAAAGATGGATGGACATCCAACAGGATTGCCAGGGAAATAGGCTGTGCGCCGAACACCGTCCGAAACGAGATCAAGCGGGGTACAGGCTCTCTATATCGAGGCAATGTATTCCGTTATAAGGCAAGCGCCGGGCAGGCTACCTACAAAAAGAATCGTGCAGCCTGTTGTCGCCATTATGATTTCCTTGAAAAAAAGTCCCTTTATCTCCTATGTAGAAGAACACTTCTTTGAGGACAAATGGTCGCTGGATGTCTGTGTCCACCGTGCCCTGAAGGATGCATCCTTTATCCGGGAACAGATCGTCTGCACGAAAACACTTTACAATTATGCAGACCTCGGACTCCGGAGGATCAAAAACATCGATCTTCCGGAAAAGCTGCGGCGCTCTCCTAAAAAGACACGGGTTCTTAAGAACAAGCGGATTCTTGGCAGAAGTATTGAAGAACGGCCATCTAGTGTCGAGGACTGTGCAGAGTTCGGGCACTGGGAAGCGGATCTGGTAATCGGATCAAAGAGCGATAAAAACGGCCTAATCCGTAGATTCATTCCGAAAGGACGCAGAATCGACAGCTTCTCAGACGAGCAGATCTGCCAGATTGAAGTCTGGTGTAACAGCCTTCCAAGAAAAATCCTCGTTTATAGTACACCCGACGAGCTTTTTGAGGAGGAACTGGACAGAATCTACACCATAGCAGTGTAACAATCTGGATAGCACGGACTCCCAGCCAGTCAAGGCGACCTCTGACGATGCGCTTTTGGCGGCCTTGACTAGCATGCTCATCCTGTGCTTGAGGTCACCTAAGAGGAATGTAACCATTCCTCCAAGATAACCACCCTGTGTGCTTAGGACTGTTCACATGTCAATGTTCAACTTGTTATTGCAATTTACGGAGAAAAATTTGTAGAGGAAGAGTAAAATATGAATATAGCAATAGTAGCAGTGGGGTATAATCGCCCCGATTCTATGGAACAATTGTTGAATACAGTTGTAAAAGCAGATTATGCTAATGATAAAGTTGATCTTATCGTGAGTATAGATAAAGGAGAAAAGCAAAATGAGATTGTAAAAGTTGCAGAAAAAGTTGAATGGTTATTTGGAAATAAGATTATCCGTGCATTTCCGGAACGACAAGGGCTTAGAAAGCATATTATTCAATGTGGTGATTTGACAGAAAAATATGATGCAGTAGTTGTATTAGAAGATGATTTGAATGTATCAGAGTATTTCTATACATATGTAAAACAGACATTGTCTTTTTATGAAGAAGACTCAAAAATTGCAGGTATTTCTTTGTATAAGCATCAGACTCATCCAGGTGTATATAGACCGTTTGAGCCGGTTAATAATGGATATGATGTGTATATGCAGCAGTTTGCCATGTCATGGGGACAATGTTGGTCAAAAAAAATGTGGCAAGGGTTTAAAAACTGGTACACAAAGAATGAACAGAAGGATTTGGCAGAAGGTTGTATTTTACCGCAATATATTTCAAATTGGAATAAACAATCATGGTTAAAATACTTCATGCGTTATATTGTAGAAAATGATAAATATTTTGTATATCCATATTTCTCGCTCAGTACAAATGCCTCGGATGCAGGTGAACATTGTCGAATTCCCAATAATGATTTTCAAGTATCTATGTTGCAAGGTGAAGTAGAGTACCGTTTACCAACATATGAAAGAGCAATAAAATATGATGTTTTTTTTGAAAGAGTTGGTTTAGAAGTCTTTGATGAATTGAACGGAAAAGTTGTTTTAGATTTGTATGGAAATCGAGAAAATTTTGGAAATGCAGATTATGCTATTTCGACAGCGCGACATCCGTTTAAAGTTGTAAAAACACTTCAATTAAAGTATCGACCGATCGAGATGAATTGCGTTGTTCCTGTTGAAGGAAATGGAATATATATATATGATTTGCATTCGGTAAAAAGGAAACCGAGTGGGACTGAAGACATAATTACACGTTATGATGTTAGAGCCATTCATTGGAAAAAAATGCTTCATCTTGGGATTGTAGGATTGGTTGATGCAATAATGGATAGGGTGAAAAGAAGATTATAATGTTAGAACAAATTAAAAGATTTTTGACTAATAAATTTTTTCAAAATACAAGTTGGATGGTTTTTGCGCAAATATATCAAATGGTTATTTCACTGTTTATTGGTGTAATTAGTGCAAGATATTTGGGTCCGTCTAATTATGGAACTATAAACTATGCTGCATCATATATATCATTTTTTACAATTTTCTGTGCGTTGGGCTTAGAGGGTATCGTAGTTAGGGAAATTATTTCTAAACGGGAGCAAGAAGGAATAATATTGGGAAGCGGCATAATAATGCGTTTGATAGCTGGCGTATTATCTATGGTTGCTGTGTGCATAATAGTCTATTTTTTGAATCCGGATGATCATATTCTTTTGGTAGTTACCTTTTTGCAATCTATCATATTACCTTTTAATGCATTTAATTTAATTGATATGTGGTATCAATCTAATTTGAATTCTAAGGTGTCTACTATAATTAGATGTATATCTTATACGGTCATGTCTTTATATAAGGTGTTTTTATTAATTACGGGAAAAAGCGTGGAATGGTTTGCTTTTTCAACAGCATTAGATTCACTGTTAATAGCCATTATGTTTATAATAATGTATCGTAAACAAGGAAAACGAAAACTAGAGTTTGATTTACAAACCTCAAAGCAACTATTGAGAAAAAGTTATCATTTAATTATTTCAACAATGATGGCTGTTTTATATAGCCAAATGGATAGAGTAATGATAGGAAAAATGATGACTCAAACAGATGTAGGATATTATACTGCCGCAGCTACGATATGTAATATGTGGGTTTTTATACCACAAGCATTTACAAATTCTGCAAGGCCTGTAATTATGGAAGTGCAAGAACATAATAAAAGTTTATATGTAAAGAGGCTAAAACAGTTGTCTGGGTTCATTTTTTGGATTGGAGTATTATTTTCAATAGCATTTACTGTCTTGGCAGATTTTATTATTTTAGTTTTATATGGTAACGCATATATGATGGCTAAAGGACCTTTGGTAATATTGATATGGTCGACAGTATTCTCATCATTATCATATCCAAGATCTATATGGATGATATGTGAGAACAAACAAAATTACACTAAACATATATTAATATGGGGAGTAATTATAAATTTGATATTAAACTATTATGGAATTAAGTATTATGGAATTATAGGTGCGGCAGTTGCGACACTATTTACAGAAATGGTGACATGTTTAATTGCGCCAACATTCTATAAAGAAACACGTATATACGTTAGATATTTAATTGAATCATTTATAGGGAAAGGAATTTTAAAATGAAAATTAAGATTTTACATGATATATATTGGAAAATATATGAGGGGGGGGTGTTCTATTAGAACTATAATATCACCTACCAGTTCAACTAAGTATTTATATAAAAAAAGATTTCAAAAACCATTAAATCTTAAAAATCCGGAAAGCTTTAACGAAAAAATTCAATGGTTAAAATTGAATACATATAATAATAACCCTACGATTACACAATGCGCTGATAAGTATGCCGTTAGAGAATTTGTGAAGAAGATGGGATGTGAAGAACTTCTTATTCCATTAATGGGAGTATATAGCGATGTGAATGAAATTGATTGGGATAGCTTACCGAAAAAATTCGTATTAAAATGTAATCATGGATGCGGATATAATTTGATTTGCGTTGATAAAGAAAAACTAAATATAGAAAAGGCAAAAAAAACAGTAAGTCAGTGGATGAAAGATGATTATTGGAAACATAGAGCAGAAATTAATTATAAATACATTCCTAAAAAAATCACAATTGAAAAATTCATTGATAATAATGGAAAGCAAATTGAAGATTATAAATTTTATTGTTTTAACGGAAAAGTACTATATACAATGGTGTGTCTTGAAAGAAAAGAGGGACATGCTAAATATTATTTTTTCGACAGAGATTGGAATTTGATTCCATATTCCAAAGATGCACTTAAAATAGATAAAAATTTTAAAATTTGTAAACCCCAATTATTAGATAAAGCAATTGAGTATGCTGAAAAACTGTCTGCACAGTTTCCTTTTGTAAGAACTGACCTATATATATTGGATGATAAAGTTTATTTTGGTGAATTAACATTTACTCCAGCAGGAGGATTAGACGATGATCTTTTGGATGGTGATAAAGAAATGGGAAAACTAATCAAGCTGGATTTGTAATATTGATGGAATTAGCTAAAAGAAGTTTAGGTAATGAAAATATATTGTATATCATTAATCAAGATATAAGGAAAGGTTATTGTGAAGTAAAATGAAAATTATAGAGTTATTTAAACGGTTAAAAAATAAAATTGCTCAAATAAAAAATCCAATAGTATGGGCAAAAAAATAGGCGTAAACTTTCCTGAGGGTGAATTACATTTATATGGAGATATTAATTGGAGTACAGAACCATGGATTATTACATTAGGAAAAACGTACATATCACAGATGGGGTTAAGTTTGTAACACATGACGGGGGGATTGCTATTTAGAAATAAAGTACCGGATCTTGAGGCAACAAAGCCTATTGTAATTGGAGACAATGTATATATTGGAAACAATGTAATTATTTTACCTGGAGTGACAATTGGCGATAATGTTATTATTGGTGCAGGGGCTGCAATTTCTAAAAGTATTCCAAGTAATTCAGTTGCAGTTGGCGTACTCGCCAGAATAATAAAAACTGCAGATGAACATTTTGAAAAAATACAAAAAGAATCTCTTCATTTAGGACATTTAAAAGGTGTCGAAAAAGACAAAGCATTAATGGAATATTACCATTATGAGGGAGATTCAAAAAGAATTTATTTATAGAATAGAAAGCTCATTATTTTTAGCTTAGAAAATATAATTAATGATATAAAAGGAGAAAGAAAATGTCTTTATTCAAAGGAAAAACATTAATGATTACTGGTGGTACTGGTTCTTTTGGAAACGTAGTTTTAAATCGTTTCCTCAAAACAGATATTGGAGAAATTCGAGTTTTCTCTCGTGATGAGAAAAAACAGGATGATATGCGTCATGACTTCCAAGTTCGTATGCCTGAAGTTGCAGACAAGATTAAATTTTATATTGGAGATGTAAGAGATCTTCAATCATGTAAGAATGCGATGCACGGTGTTGATTACATATTCCATGCTGCTGCATTAAAACAGGTTCCATCTTGCGAATTCTTCCCAATGGAGGCTGTAAAAACAAATATTATTGGAACGGACAATGTCCTTACAGCTGCAATTGAAGAAGGAGTTGAAGCTGTAATTTGCTTATCAACCGATAAGGCTGCCTATCCAATCAACGCAATGGGTAAATCTAAATCACTAGAAGAATCTGTGGCAATTGCAAAATCTAGATATAGTGGAAAAACAAAAATCTGCTGTACACGTTATGGCAATGTAATGTGCTCTCGTGGATCCGTAATCCCACTCTGGATTGATCAGATTAAAGCAGGTAATCCGATTACTGTTACAGAGCCAAACATGACTCGTTTCATCATGTCTCTGGAAGAGGCAGTTGATCTCGTTCTTTATGCATTTGAACACGGTGAGAATGGAGATTTGCTTATTATGAAAGCACCGGCGTGCTCAATTGGTCTTCAGGCAGAAGCAGTTTGTGAGATGTTTGGTGGAACGAAAGAAGATATTAAGGTAATTGGTATTCGTCATGGTGAGAAGATGTATGAAACATTACTTACAAATGAGGAGTGCGCAAAGGCAATTGATCTTGGTGGATTTTATCGCGTTCCTGCTGATAATCGTGGATTAAATTACGATAAGTATTTCAAAGAGGGCAATATTGAACGAAACAAATTGACAGAGTTCAATTCAAATAATACAAAACTTCTTAATAAAGAAGAGATTATTGCAAAAATGAAAGAAATTGCATACATCCAGGAAAGATTAGCCGAAAAATAAAAGAAAGCGTGATTTCATGAATAAGAAGTTAATAATTTTAGGTTCTGGCGGATACGGAAGAACAGTCTATGATATGGCAGAACAACGAGGCTATTTAATTACAGTTTTAGATGATGCAGATGAAGAGTATCCACTTGCTTCTTTTGCATGCTACATAGATGATGATACAGAATTTATTCCAGCATTTGGGAATAACAAGTTTCGTTTACAATGGATTAATAAAATCGAAGAGGCAGGTGGAAAACTCGCTACTTTGATTCATCCATCCGCATATGTGTCTCCGAAAGCACAAGTATCGTCTGGGTGTGTGGTTTTACCTGGATCCATTGTGAATACTGGAAGTATAGTTGGTAAAGGCTGTATTATAAACCTGGGCGCTACGGTAGATCATGATGTTGTTATAGAAGATGGAGCACATTTATGTGTGCGTTGTATTGTGAAAGGTGAGAATCGTATTTCGTGTTGTGAGAAGATAGAGGCAGGAGAAATCATAGAACGAGCTACGAGAGTGTAGTTGGATTGATGGGAGAAATATTAGTAATGATAGAACATAATTTCAAATGGCAAAATAATGGTAAGATAAAACTGTGCGTTGGTCTGGGTACTCGTCCGGAAATTATTCGTTTAGCAGCTGTTATTAAGAGATGCCGTGAGTATTTTGACCTTTGTGTAATCTATTACAATCAGAACTGGGATCGAAATCTTTCCACCGTGTTCTGGGAGGATTTTGAGCTGAAGAACAGTAACGGTGAATTCGGACCGGACATCTTGGTGCCGGTTGTGGGCGATAATCTAGGAGTAACATGCGGAAATATTCTTGTAAGAAGTTTTGAGCTTTTATCCGAACTTCAGCCGGATGGATATTTGGTGCTTGGAGACACGAATAGTTGTTTGTCCGCTATCTCTGCAAAGCGGCTTCATATTCCGCTGTTTCACATGGAAGCAGGTAACAGATGTAAAGATGAGTGTCTGCCGGAAGAAACCAACCGAAGAATAGTTGATGTTATCTCTGATGTTAATCTTCCGTACAGCGAACCGGCCAGAAAATACCTTCACGAAATGGGAATGCCAAAGGAACGGACATATGTTACCGGATCTCCGATGGCCGAAGTTCTGAGAATGAATCTTGAAAAAATCAAGAGAAGTGATGTGCTGGAACGACTGGGACTGGAGCCGAATAACTACATCTTGCTCAGCGCTCATAGGGAAGAGAATATTGATACAGAAAAGAATTTTGAATCGCTCTTTACCGCTATCAATGCATTGGCTGAGAAATACAATATGCCAATCTTATATTCATGCCATCCAAGATCAAAGCACAGACTTGAGAAGAGTGGATTCAAGCTTGATTCTAGAGTGAAAGTAAATGAGCCACTTGGATTCAACGATTACAATTGCCTTCAGATGAACGCACTTGCTATCGTATCCGATTCGGGAACTCTTCCGGAAGAGAGCAGTTTTTATCTCTCCATTGGACATCCGATAGCTGCTGTGTGTATACGTACTTCAACGGAAAGACCGGAAGCACTGGAGTCCGGAAACTTTATTCTTGCGGGCATTTCAACTACCGAACTTCTTCAAGCAACTGATATGGCAATTGATATGAAAGCAAGAGGAATTCTCGGAAAGCCGTGCCCGGATTATGTAGATGAGACTGTATCCATGAAAGTTGTAAGAATTATTCAAGGATATGTAAACGTTGTCAACAAAATGGTATGGAGGAAGTCAAACTAATGAATGTATTGGTAACAGGTGCCAAAGGAATGGTGGGAACGGCGCTTTGTAACAATCTCAAAACCATCAGAGATGGGAAGAACCGAACAAGACCCAATCTTGTAATTGATGAAATTTATGAATATGATATGAAATCAACCCCAGAAGATTTGGATCGATATTGTCAGAATGCAGATTTCGTATTTAATCTAGCAGGTGTTAACAGACCGGAAAATCCGGAAGACTTTATGAAAGGAAACTTTGGTTTTGCCAGCCGGTTGCTTGATACATTGAAAAAGCATAATAATAAAGCGACAATCATGCTTTCATCTTCTGTTCAAGCCACACTTGCAGGGCGTTTTGGTAATTCTGAATACGGTCGTTCAAAAAAAGCCGGAGAAGAATTATTTTTTGAGTATGCTCAGGAAACCGGTGCAAAGGTTGCGGTGTATCGATTCCCGAACCTAATGGGACACAGTCGCCCAAAATACAATTCGGCAGTATCTACGTTCTGCTGGGCGGTTGCAAATGATGAGGAATTCACTGTAAATGACAGAAGTACCGAACTTGAATTGCTCTACATCGATGACCTTATTGAAGGAATGTTCGATCTTCTTGAGGAAAAGGAGAGCCACTGTGAGTTCGATGGGGTCGAGACGGTGGACACAGTCGATGGAAGGTACTGCTATGTTCCGGTGACTCATAAAGTTACATTAGGTGAGATTGTTGATTTGCTGCAGGAGTTTAAACAGCAGCCGGTAAATCTTCTGATGCCAAAGATGCCGGAAGGCTCTTTCGCTAAGAAGCTATACAGTCTTTACCTGACCTATCTTCCAACGGATAGGTTTAAGTATGAGCTAAAGATGAATGTTGACAGCAGGGGCAGCTTCACTGAGCTTGTACATACCGAAGATTGCGGTCAGGTAAGCATTAATATTAGTAAGCCCGGTATTACAAAGGGACAACACTGGCACAATTCTAAATGGGAACTCTTCATTGTTGTTCATGGACATGGACTTATTCAGGAGAGAAACATCAATACCGGGGAGATGGTTGAATTCGAGGTGAGCGGCGACAAAATTGAAGCGGTGCATATGATTCCGGGATGGACTCATAATATTATCAATCTGAGTGAAACGGAAGATTTAGTTACTGTGATGACTTGTAATGAGATATTTAATCCAAAGAGGCCGGATACATTCTTTGAGGAAGTGTGATTGAATTGTCGCTTCTGGCACCGTGGAATAAAGATGTTCAAGAGACTTGCGAAAAATGTGACCATTAAACATACAGTAAAATGGTCACATTTTTATATGTGTATAACACCCTGTCATTAGGTGAATAATCCGGCCTCCGTGTCCCTGCTGTCCGGGGATAGGAAACCGCAAATCCGTTTTTAAGGAAACCACCATTCCGGTAGTGGAAACCTTTTGAATATTCCTGTGCGGTGAAACCGCCATTCCGGGACGCCGGGTACCGGCGTTCCAGAGATGGGGTACCGCAAATAGTATAGATGTTATTCGCTATCGCTCTGCTTAAGACCATAGACTTCTCTCAT
>NZ_VUNA01000014.1 GCF_009695905.1 Mogibacterium kristiansenii | reverse complement strand
GACGATGGAATAAGGGTTTGCGAGCGGTGAAGCACCACGTCGTGCCGCTCGTATTTCCGTTCGGGGCCGTGGACGTGGTGCCCCGTGACGAAGGAATAAGGGTTTGCGAGCGGTGAAGCACCACGTCGTGCCACTCGTATTTCCGTTCGGGGCCGTGGACGTGGTGCCCCGCGACGATGGAATAAGGGTTTGCGGGTGGTGAAGCACCACGTCCCACCGCTCGAAACCCTATCCGACCCTGAGGACATGGTGCCCCATGACGAAGGAATAAGGGTTTGCGGGCAGTGAAGCACCACGTCCCACCGCTCTTCCCATTTCTATAATTTCAAAAAGAAAGAATTGACGACGAACTCTCCTTCTTCTCCCTTTCGTCGTCAATTCTAACTATATATGCAAAAAGACGGTCACCCTTGATTGATATGTACCCTCCCTCCTGGGTGTCCAGGAAAGAGGGTACATATCACTAGGGAAACCGTCTTTTCTTTTATAATGTTCAGAATTCCTATTTCCAGAAATCCGTATCCTGCTTCAGCTCGATATCTGCAGCCACGAAATGCGGATCCTTTCCTTCCGCCTTCTGCTTCTGGTAATCCCGCAGGCATTTTACCGCGGTTCCGCCCAGCAGCAAGATGGTCGGCATATTCGTGATAACCATCAAGCCCTGCATCATATCTGCGGTGTTCCATACCAGTCCCGCCGAAGCGATGGAACCCACGAATACCAGTGCGGTAGCGAAGAGACGGAATGCCAGCAGCTCGCCCGGCTTGATGTCTCTCTGAATGATGAACCGGATGCATCCTTCACAGTAGGAATAGTTTCCGATCAATGTGGTGAATGCGAACAGGCACATTGCAAATGCGATGAAAATAGGACCGAATTTTCCAAGTGTGGATGCGGTAGCCGCCTGAACGTATCCCGCTGCATCCGCACTTCCATCCGCACCCAGATAATTCTGCGGAATGATGTTGGTGCTGAGGCACATGAACGCAGTAGCGGTGCAAATCAGCATGGTATCGATGAATACGGACAGCATCTGAACCAGACCCTGCTTTGCCGGGTGGGAAACGTCCGCCGTTGCCGCCGCATTCGGTGCGGAACCCATACCGGCCTCATTGGAGTAGAGACCTCTCTTGATTCCGAACATAATGCAGGATCCCGCAAAACCGCCGAAAATTGCCTGGAAATCAAAGGCATTCTTGAAGATGCCGGCGAACATTGCCGGAACGTTTCCGATATTCAGTACCAGCACAATCAGAGAAATTGCCACATATATAATGCCCATCACCGGAACCAGAACGCCGGTTACCTTTACCAGACGGTGTGCACCGCCGATGACAACGGCACCGAACAGCGCGGCCAGGATGACCCCGATGATTGCCGGTGTGCGGTCCCCGTAGAAGCTGAACACCTTGAAGGTGGACTGCAGGTTGAACGCCGCCAGCATGTTATATCCAATCGCATAGGTGAAGATAATCAGTACGGAGAAAATCACGCCCAGCCATCTTGCGTTCAGCGCATCTCTCATGTAGAACGCCGGTCCGCCATAGCTGGAGCCGTCCGCATTCTTCTTTTTGTAGATCTGCGCCAGCGTGGACTCGATGAAAGCAGACGCTCCGCCCAAGAAGGCACTGAGCCACATCCAGAAAATCGCACCGGATCCGCCGCAGATTACCGCCGTTGCCACACCGATAATATTACCGGTACCAACTCGGGATGCGGTGGATACCATCAGCGCCCCGAAGGATGAAATGCCGTTCTCCGTCTTCGGCTTTTCCGTAACCACCCGAAGACAATCCTTGAACATCCGAATCTGAACACCGCCGGTACGAATCGTGAAATACAGTCCGCCCACCAACAGGATCACCGGAAGAATGAATGGCTGGTACAGAAAATTGCTGACCGCCAAAACCACGTTATTAATTGCTTCCATAAAATCATTCTCCTTCACATATAATTTCGAAGTAAATTGTAAAAAACAACACGTTTATTTTACATGAATCTTTTTTGTTTGTCTATAATTCTATACAAGAAATTTAAAAATTGTATGAGCAGTATACAATTTCTACCGTAATTTCACCCATTTCCCATGAAAGAAAGATTGAATCCGTCGGGTTTTCCGTTTATCCTATATATGTTGATGGGTTTGCGGGAAACTGCATTCTCCGCAATTTAAGAAAGGAAAATCGGCAATTTAATGAAAGAAATCGAACTGAAAGCACAATACGACAGCTCGAAACGACCGGAGCTGGAACAACATCTGAAGGAGCAAGGCTTCCAAGAAATCCGCGCCTTCACTCAGCAAGACGAATACTTCAACCATCCGAAACGGGATTTTAAGAAGACGGATGAAGCCCTGCGAATCCGTCGGGAACAGCATAACGATGGAACCTCCCATTGCTGCATCACCTACAAAGGTGCCAATGATTCCCACATCGGTCAGAGCCGCCGAGAGTTGGAAACCCGGGTGGAAGACGAACACAAAATGCGGCAGATTCTGCTGGCGCTGGGTTTTCGCTCCGCTGCGGAGGTGAAGAAGCGCCGGAAAGAATACAAGAAAGAGGACCTTACCGTCTGTCTGGACGAACTGGACGGACTGGGAAACTACATTGAAGTCGAGATTGTCCTTCCGGAAAACCGATTAAATGTGAAAACTGCCACAGAAAATCGCCTCCGGGAATTTCTTTCTGAACTGTCATTTATCCAACCGGTCATCGAGCCTCTAACATACCTAGAACTGGTAATGGGGTTTCGAGGGGGCTCCGCCGCCGAAAACGCCTCTCCGAACGACTAGAAATTATTTACAAAAAATGCTTTTCAACGGAAATTGTTTTCCATTGTTTTTTTCACAGCCGGGTCAAAAACTCCGGCTGTTCTTTTTTGCTCTTACCTGTTCTTTACAATTTATTAACATTCCGCAAAGTCAGTTTTTTCAACGGATTGGGAATTTTCCACAAGAATTCGAAAAATTGTATACAATCTCGTGAACAACTGATTGTGGATAACTAAAACCTCGGATACCCTTTGATATTCGCCTTTGAGCGTCTTTTTTTCTTTTGTCAAGAAAACTTTTCCACAGATTTGGAATACTTTACCTCCGTCATTTTGTTCTTTTCAAAAAGAAGGCGGATTGTTTCGATTTTGAAACAATCCGCCCTCTTTCGATTTGAAAGCGTTTCTAAATTTCAGCTGCAGGAGCCCCATCTTCATTTAGAATCTTCATAAATTCCTCGCCGGTAATGGTCTCCTTCTGGTACAGGTACCGTGCCAACTCATCTAATTTTTCTCGATTTTCCAGCAGAATACCGGCTGCCTTTTCATGCTGCTGACGCACCAGCGCTACCACCTTTTCGTCGATCTTCTTCTGGGTCTCCGCCGAGCATGCCAGGGAGGCATCTCCGCCCAGGTATTGGTTGGACACCGTCTCCAACGCCACCATATCGAAGTCCGAACTCATTCCGTATCGGGTAATCATGGCACGGGCCATCTTGGTGGCCTGCTCGATATCGTTGGAGGCGCCGGTGGTCACATCCCCGAAGACGATTTCCTCTGCTGCCCTGCCGCCGGTAAAGGTGGCAATTCGGTTCTCCATCTCCTTCTTGGTCATCAGGTAGTGATTTCCTTCCTCTACCTGCATGGTGTATCCCAGCGCTCCGGAAGTTCGCGGAATGATGGTAATCTTCTGAACCGGTGCAGAGTGGCTCTGCTTTGCGGCCACCAAAGCATGACCGATTTCATGGTAGGAGACGGTCCACTTCTCCCGATCCGTCAGAATGGCATTCTTCTTCTGATATCCGGCGATAACCACTTCAATGCTTTCCTCCAGATCCGCTTCCGTGGCAAAGTGACGCTTGTCCCGAACCGCCCGAAGTGCCGCTTCGTTTACGATATTGGCCAGCTCCGCACCGGAAGCACCGGAGGCCATCCGAGCGATTTTCTCGTAATCCACATTCGGCTCCACTTTAATCTTCTTGGCGTGAACCCGCAGAATCGCTTCTCGTCCCTTCAGATCCGGAAGTTCCACCGGTACTCTCCGGTCAAACCGTCCCGGTCTCGTCAGTGCCGGATCCAGGGAATCCGGACGGTTGGTCGCCGCCAGAATAATGACGCCGTTGTTTCCTTCGAATCCGTCCATCTCCGTCAGCAGCTGATTCAGGGTCTGCTCCCGCTCATCGTTTCCGCCAACCTGGCCCTCTCTCTTTTTACCGATGGTATCGATCTCGTCGATAAAAACAATGCACGGAGCCTTCTCCTTCGCCTGCTTGAACAAATCCCGAACCTTTGAGGCACCCATGCCTACGAACATCTCCACGAATTCCGATCCGGAAATGGAGAAGAAGGGCACATTGGATTCCCCCGCTACGGCTTTTGCCAACATGGTCTTACCGGTTCCCGGAGGACCCACCAGAAGCACGCCCTTCGGCATAGAGGCACCGATGGTCTTGTATTTATTCGGGTCGTGGAGATAATCCACGATTTCCTGTAGATTCTCTTTGGCCTCATCCTCCCCGGCTACATCGGAGAACTTGATGCCGTTGGTGGACTGCACGTATATCTTCGCATTGGACTTACCCATTCCGAACATCATGGAACCGGCACCGCCGCCGGACTTATCCATCAGGCTCTTCTGCATCCGCTTGCCCAGCCACATGAAGAGCAAGATTGGTAAAATCCACGTCAACAGGAAGCTTGCCAGCGGAGACATGGTTTCGTTAATCTCCCCGGAGAACTTGGCTCCGGATTCCGACAGCCGGTCAATCAGCTCTGGATCGTTCATCTTTGCGGTTTCGTAGATCTTGTCGTCATCCTTCAAAGTAAACACGATTTTATTTTCCTGCACCTCCACCTCTTTCACCTGCTTTTTTTCGGTCTGGGAGATAAAGGTGCTGTACTTCACATCTTGAATCTGCATCTTCTGAATATACGGTTTCAGAAAAATATTGATGCACAGAAGTACCATCAATGCACCAATCCAGAAATTAATCACCGGTTTCTTCGGTGTTTTTACCTCGTTCATAATCTACCTCATTTTCTGTGCGAATTAGCACTCTACGTATGAGACTGATAATAGCACATCGATTGCCGTAATTCCACGACTTCACCAACTCTTCATAGGAAAACTACCCAATCGACGAAGAGTAATTCTCCAACAGAAAAAGGAATCCGATTTACACCGGATTCCCCTTTCCTTATCCACCATTTGTTTTTTCGTTACATTGCGGCCGCTTCATCCTCGATGTTGTCTACATGCGGTCCGGCAGCGGCGATTTCTTTCTTCATGTCCGGATACTTTTTTTCAAAGTTGTCCTGGAACATTTTCGCCAATTCTCTGGCCTGAAGATCGTACGCCTGCTTATCCTTCCAAGTATCTCTCGGATTCATGATTTCTGCCGGTACATCCGGGCAGCTCTGTGGAATGTCCAAATTAAAGAGGGCGTCGTGAACGTACTCCACATCGTCCAGCTTTCCTTCCAGAGCCGCATGAATCATTGCCCGGGTGTACTTCAACTTCATTCTGGAACCGGTACCGTACGCACCACCGGTCCAGCCGGTATTCACCAAATATACTTTTGTGCCATATTTCTCCAGACGCTCGCCCAGCATCTCCGCATAGCATTCCGCTCTCAGCGGCATGAACGGTTCCCCGAACAGTGTGGAGAATGTCGGCTGTGGTTCCTTGATGCCCCGCTCCGTGCCGGCCACCTTTGCGGTAAAACCGGTGACGAACTGGTACATGGCCACATTCTTGGACAGTCTGGAAATCGGCGGCAGTACGCCAAAGGAATCCGCCGTCAGGAAGATTACCACCTTCGGGATTCCGCCCTTTCCCGAAATCTCCGCATTATCGATAAAATTAATCGGATATCCCACACGGGTGTTCGGCGTCAGCTCCCGGTCGGAATAATCCGCTTCTCGGGTCTCGTGATCCAGAACCACGTTTTCCACCACCGAACCGAATCGAATCGCATGATAGATTTCCGGCTGCTCCTCTTCTTCCAGGTCGATGCACTTCGCGTAGCATCCCCCCTCAATATTGAACACACCGTCGTCGGACCAGCCGTGTTCGTCATCCCCGATCAGCTTCCGCGCCGGATCCGCCGACAGGGTTGTCTTTCCGGTTCCGGACAATCCGAAGAATACTGCCGTCTCCCCAGTCCCCGGATCCATATTGGACGAGCAGTGCATCGGCAGCACGTTGTCTTCTACCGGCAGCACGTAATTCATGATGGAGAACACGGATTTTTTAATCTCTCCCGCATAGCTGGTTCCGGCAATGATGACAAAGTGTGCCTCGTAATCGATGATAATCGCCGCTTCCGAATGAATGCCGTACTTCTTCGCATCGCACTTGAACCCCGGCACCGCCAGGATGGTGAAATCCGCCTCGCCGTATTCCTCCAGCTGTTCCTCCGTCGGACGAATCAGAAGGTTGTGGATGAACAGGTTCTGCCACGCTTTCTCGTTGATGACCCGAATTTTCCGGGTGTACTTGCTGTCTGCACCGGCAAAACCATCGAAAACGAACACTTCTTTCCCGTTCAGATACTCAATCATATCCCCCTTAATCCGGTTAAAAATTCTCCGGTCAATCGGGCGATTGACGCTTCCCCAATGAATCCGATCGTGCACCGCCGGGCTGTCTACAATGTATTTATCGTAAGGAGATCGGCCGGTATACTTTCCCGTTTCCACCGAAAGGGCGCCCGTCGAGGACAAGGTCGCTTCCCCCCGCTCCAGGGATTTCTTCACCAGTCTTGCCGCGCACAGATTGTGGTGCACCTGACTTGCCTGAATACCCAGCTGATCGATTCCGTACATTTCCATAACTCTCTTCTCCTATAAAAAAACCTTATATCTTCCAACCATTTCCGACAATGCGAGGAATTCGCTATGCCGGCTCACTTGTAAAGTATATGTAAATATTGTATTATAATCAAATACTTATATTTTTATATAAACTATAGTTTTGAAGTTATATAAGGAGAAGCCATGTTTCAGGGAATGGAATATGTATATGAAGTTTATAAACAGAAGAGTTTTTCCAAGGCGGCGGCCAAGCTGTACATCTCTCAGCCTTCGCTGAGCGCCAATGTGAAGCGGATTGAGAAGAAGGTGGGATATCCCCTTTTCGACCGCAGCACCAAGCCCTTGGAGCTCACCGAGTGCGGCAAGCAGTATATCCATGCGGTGCATCAGATTATGACCGCCACCACGGAATTCGAGACCTTCATCAATGACTTTGGGGAACTGCGCACCGGCTCCCTGCACTTCGGTGGGAGCAACTTCTTCTCCTCCTGGGTGCTTCCGCCCTTGCTCGCCCGATTCTCCGCCAAATATCCGGACCTGGAAATCTCCCTGGTGGAAGCGAAATCCCGGGAACTGGTGAAGCTGCTTCAGGACTCCCAGATTGACTTTATCCTGGACAACAAGGAACTGGACTTGAAGGTCTTTGACCGGCACCAGGTGGGTCGGGAAGATCTGGTCCTGGTGGTGCCCAAAAATTTCGCCATCAACATGGGACTGCGAGACTATCAAATTCCTCAGAAGGCCATTCAGGACGGGTCCTTCCGTCAGGATGAATATCCGGCCGTGAATCTCGCTCTGTTCCAAAAGGAGCCCTTCATCCTGCTCCATTCCTTCAACGATACCGGAAACCGCGCCCGGCTCCTCTGCCAGGAATACGGATTTAAACCTCGCGTTGCACTGGAACTGGATCAGCAGCTCACCGCCTACAACGTGGCCGGCTCCGGCCTGGGAATTGCGTTCACCGGAGAACTCCTGATCGGCAGAGCCACCCCGGATCCCAACCTGGTGTATTACAAGCTGGCGGGCGAGAATATCACCCGAAATCTGTACTTCTATTGGAAGAAGGGCCGGTACCTCACCCAGGCCATGCAGGTCTTCATGGACACCATCGTGCGCCACACCCACTTCTAGACACATGAAAAGAGAGTGCATCGCGAAGATGCACTCTCGATTTTTTTACCCGATTCGTATTGTCGAAATCCTATTTGCAGGCAGCCAGGATTGCCTTCAGGTATTCCCATGTTCTTGCGGTGGATGGGATGGACAGCTTCTCGTTCGGAGAGTGAACTTCCATCATCTCCGGTCCGATGGATACCGCGTCGATGGCACCCCACTTCTCCGCCCACTTTCCGCATTCCAGTCCGGCATGAACCGCACCCACTTCCGGCTTTTTGCCGAAGTGCAGTTCGAAGGCATCCACGCAGATGTCCAGCAGTGTGGAGTGGTTGTTGAACTCCCATGCGCCGTAATCGCCGGAGAACTCGCACTTGCCGCCGTATGCTTCGGAAACCATCTTTACGCGCTGGCACAGGTTCTTCTTGCGGCTGTCCACGGAAGAACGGATCATCGCACCGGTCTGCATGGTGTCGCCTTCCAGACGGATGAATCCAATGGACATGGATGTCTCTACGATGCCCGGAAGCGCTACGCTCATGTGGTGAACGCCGGTCGGAATCACGAAGAGATACTTCATCAGGTTCATCTGACACTCATCCGAAACGACTTCGGTTTCCATCTCGCCGACTCTCTCCATGGTGATTTTCAGGCCCGGATCCGCGATTTCGTACTCTGACTTCAGCTCTGCCGAAACTTCGCGCATTGCCTTCTCAAATGCGATGCAGTCATCCGGATGCACCAGAACTTCACCGGATACCTTATTGCAAATTGCGTTGGTAACGGCACCGCCGGTGAGGCGGATGATGTTCATTCTTGCTTCTTTCAGGCAGTCCAGGAAAACACGACCGGTCAGATCGATGGCATTGCCTCTCTCTTTGTCGATATCCATTCCGGAGTGACCGCCCTGCAGTCCGTCCAATGTGTACTTGTAGCAAACGCCGGACTTCGTTACTCTCGGAGTCTCAAATGTTGTAATGCAATCTACCGCACCGGCACAGCCTACGGTGATAACGCCTTCGGACTCGGAATCGATGTTGATAATTCTGCGAGCGGAAATCTTAGAAGGATCCAGGCCTTCTGCGCCCAGCATACCGATTTCTTCATCCACGGTAATCAATACTTCCAATGCCGGGTGGCTCACCTGATCCGAAGTCAGTACAGCCAGTGCCATTGCGATTGCGATACCGTTATCCGCACCCAGAGTCGTTCCTGCTGCGGTTACATAGTTTCCGTCTACGTAGATTTCCAGCGGCTGGGTTTCGAAATCGTGTTCGCAACCTTCTGCAACAGCGGCAACCATATCCATGTGGCCCTGCAGCATCACCGGTTCAGCGGTCTCATATCCCGGAGTCGCGCCTTTATAAATAATCACGTTGCCCAGCTCATCCTGGTAGTATTCCAGATTGTTTTTCTTCGCAAAATTCACCAGATATTCGCTGATCTTTGCGTTGAACTTGGATGCACGCGGAACTGCGCTAATCTCATCAAAGTACTGGAATACACTTTTTGGCTCCAGCATACTTACATCACTCATTACCATAATCCTCCTTGTTCCATTTGGAATAAATCATCAACAATATTATACATTTTTTATACAAATAAACAAGTCGATTACTATAATTTTCTAAATAACAATTATTGATTTTCCGCTTCGGACTAATCTCTAGGTAAAAGAATGCAGTCGTACCGCACGGCTTTTCCGGAGATGGAATACCCCGGTTTGCGCCCCGCCAGCCACGGTCCCTTCAGCGGCCGCTTGATGAGGATTTTCCTCGGGCCGGCCGCAATCGCGGCGTTCAGCAGGGTCTCCTCCTCCATGCAAGGGGACTCCAACCGGTGAATCAGCTGGAATTTCTTCTTCACCAGGGCGCTCTTCTGCCGTTCCGGGAACATGGGATCCAGCAGCACCAGGTCCGGAATACCCCCGATGGAATCCTCCGCCCGATTCATTGCCTCGATACTGTCCCCCACGTGAAGCTCCATGCGGGAAACCGGCTCCCGAAGCTCCGGCACCTCCCGGGCCCGCTCCATGGCATCCAGCAGCAAAGCAGCAATGACCGGGTTATACTCAAAGAGGTGTACTCGGAATCCGGCCGCCGCCAGGAGCAGGGAATCCTCCCCCAGCCCGGCGGTGGCATCGATGGCCACCGGACGCTCTATGCCCTTCATTCGGCCTGCTTTTACCAAAAACTCCCGGTTCAGATTGGAGGGGCGAAGCCGCGGAATCATGTGGGTGAAATCCCCTCGCACCGACAGCTTTCCCTGAACCAGGGAAAGGCCCCCTTCGTCCGTCTGCAGGTGGAGCCGGTCCGGAGACAGCTCGGCGGCATCCGTAACCACCGGGAGCCGCAGCATTTCGGCCCAGCGCTCTCCCGCCGCCGTATATTCTTTGGATGGAATAAACAGTGTTAAATTCATCGTTATAATCCTGTTCTAATTATTAAAAACACTTCTCCAGCATGTCCTCGTCCGGCACTTCCTGCGCAGTCGCACTGCCCACCGCGAAATACACGATTCCGCCCAGCACCAGAGCCGCCACGATTTCGTGGATACCCAGCGGCAGTATTTTTACCCGGTTGAAAAAGACAAAGGTAATCAGCCCCACGGTAGTGGATGCCAGGCAAGCTTTGCTGTTTCCTTTCCGCCAGTACAGACCGCCGATAATCGGCCAGAAGAACGTGGCCTCCAGGCCGCCGAATGCGAAGAGGTTGATCCAAGCGATTACGTCCGGCGGGTTCAGCGCAATCAAGCAGGTAAGGATTCCGATCACCGCCGTAATGCCAAAGCTGATTTTCGGCACGTTGGCCGCCGCTGCCGGATGCGTCTTCATCAGCTCTGAGGAAACGTCCCGAACATCCTCTGCCTCCGGGCACACCTTCCGCTTCACGATGTAATTCAAATACAGATCCTTCAGAATCGTGGCCGAGGAAAGAATCAGCAGGGAGTCCACCGTGGACATCACCGCCGCCAAGGGTGCCGCCAGGAAAAATCCCGCGGCCCATCCCGGCATGTATTTCATCACCACGTACGGAATCACCTGATCCGTGCTGGCCAGATTCGCGTTCTCCACCAGGGGATACGCCAGCGTTCCCGCCAAATGCATGCCGATCATCAGGATGCCAATCACCACCGTTCCGTAGATTATCGCCCGGTGCATGGAACGGGTATCCTTGAACCCCATGCAGCGCACCGCCGTCTGCGGAAGCCCCAGCACCGCAATGCCCACCAGCACCCAGTAGGAAACCATATACCCCGGCTGAAGGACCGCAATGTCCTTCCCGTAGGCGCCCTTCCCCATCAGGTCCCAGCCCGGATTGGACACGTTCAGCTGATTCACGATGTCTTCCATGCCGCCGCATTGGCGAATGATAAAGAACAGCATCAAAAACGTTCCGCATGTCATCACGATTCCTTGCAGGGTATCCGTCAGCACCACCGCCCGGAATCCCCCAAAAGCAGTATATAAAACCACCACCGCGCCGAACAGAAGGAGTCCGGCCCAATAGGGAACGCCCGTCACCGTCTGAATCAGGGTGGCTCCGCCGATAAATTGCCCAATCATCTGGGTGATGAAGAACACCACCAACGCCAGGCCGCAAAGGACCACCACCGCCCCGGATTGATACCGGGCCCTCAGATAATCGGAAATGGTTACCCCCTGAATCCGCCTGGAAATCAGCGCAAATTTCTTTCCCAGCACGCCCAGCGTCAGGAACGTGGCGCCAATCTGCACCCCGGCAATCCAGGACTGGGAAAGGCCGAAGGTGGATGCCAACCCCGGTCCTCCCAGGAAGGAGCTGGCGCTGGTATAGGTAGCCACTAAAGTCATGGCCAGGACCAGTCCGCCCATGCCTCGAGATCCCACGAAATAAGAGCTGAGGAAATTTTCCTCCCCCTCCGTCTTTCGGTTGATGTAAATTCCGATTCCCAGATTAATCAAAAGGTAGGCACTCAGAATTGCCAGCACGATTAAATGCTTACTCTGCATGATGGGCACCTCCCTCCGATTCTTCATCCAGGTCAAAGTCCACGAAGACTTTGCGCACCAAGAAGATTACTCCCACAACGGCAATTACGAACACCCCCGGAGTGCTGAGCACCCACCACAGGGGGAGCCCCAGTACCCGGACGCTGCAGCCGGACAGGCCGTAGGCGCAGCCCACATTCCACACAAAACAGATCAGAAAGAGGATAATAGTTGCTTTCGCTTCCCGACGGATCTGTTTCTCCTTTTCACTTTTGGACATCTTGTTATTCATTTTTTCTCCTTTCGGTATAGTTTCAACAAAGAATACCATCCGCTGACTATTTTCCCATTATTTCGGCCCGTTGTAAAGAAAAAATAATTCCTTGCATCTTCCTCATTAAACATCTGAGCTAAAAACAGCTCGATTCTAATTGTGTTATCTGCACCGTTCTGCTTCATTCCCATATGCCTAGATTTTCGAGGGCAGTTCACGCTTTTTGGTTCTTCACTTTTTTCTCGGGGATTGCCTTTTGTATAAGGTAAACATTCTTTTCTTAATGATGGACATGAGCGTGTTGGCGTCGACCTCCCCGCAAACCTTTGGAGCACCGTCTGGTCACGCCAACAATTGAATCTCGTTAGCAGGTATCCGGCGCAAATGTTGGCGTGGGCATGCCCGCAAACCCTTGGAGCACCGTCGGGGCATGCCAACAATTGAATCTCGTTAGCAGATATCCGGCGCAAATGTTGGCGTGGGCATGCCCGCAAACCTTTGGAGCACCGTCGGGGCACGCCAACAATTGAATCTCGTTAGCAGGTATCCGGTGCAAAGGTTGGCGTGGACATGCCCGCAAACCCTTGGAGCTCCGTCGGGGCACACCAACAACCGAATCTCGTTAGCAGGTATCCGGCGCAAATGTTGGCGTGGGCATGCCCGCAAACCCTTGGTCCTCCGTCAGGACACGCCAACATGCTCAGGATTTTCCCGGCCCGCCGGCGCCCAAGAATGAAAGAACCTGCATCCGGAAAGCAATCTCAGCTTGACGATGAGATTGCTTTCCGGATGCAGGTTTGCTCTTTTGCTAAAATCCCCGAGAAAAAAGTGAAGAACCAAAAAAACGGGAGCACCACATATTCGTGTGATGCTCCCTGTTATTGCATACTTCCTTAGCGCCGGTGCATTCTGAATTACTTGCCCAGAACCGCTATGGCTTCCTTCCGGTCCTCTGCCTTGAATACTGCCGATCCGGCAACAAGGATGTCGGTGCCGACGGATTTCAGCTCTTCGCAGTTCTGAAGGTTTACTCCGCCATCCACTTCGATGACGAAATCGTACCCGTTTGCCTTCCGGATTTCATCCAGGCGGCGAATTTTGTCCAGTGCTCTCGGAATGAATTTCTGTCCGCCAAAACCCGGGTTCACGGACATAATCAGAATCATGTCCACTTTGTCCAACACATCCTCCACCATCACGATAGGGGTGGCCGGATTCAGGGCAACGCCGGCTTTCACTCCGGTGCTGTGAATATGCTGAATCGTCCGGTCCAGATGACGGCAAGCCTCCTGATGAACGGTAATGAATTCCGTGTTCGGTGTCACGAAGTCCTCGATGTATCGATCCGGATCCTCGATCATCAGATGTACATCATATGGAATGGTTGCCACATTATTCAAACTTTTCATCACGCCGGCTCCGAAGCTGATGTTCGGAACGAAGGCGCCGTCCATAACGTCCACATGGATGTAATCTGCGCCGAATTCACATATTTCCTGTACATCCGCTCCCAGTTTGGAAAAATCTGCCGATAGAATTGATGGTGCTACTTTTGCCATTTCTGAACCTCTTCATACATTTTTAAATAACTGTCGTATCTCGTCCGGCAGATTTCGCCCTCTGCCAGGGCTTCCTTCACGCCGCATGCCGGCTCGTTAATGTGCACGCAGTCGCCGTAGCGGCAATGAGCTCCGGGTTCCCGGAATTCCGGGAAGAAATTCCGAAGCTCCCGAGGATCCATCTCCGGCAAATCCAGAGACGTAAATCCCGGCGTGTCGTACACATAGGTGGCGTGATCCAGTGGAAAAATTTCCACGTGCCGCGTGGTGTGCTTTCCCCGGCCGGTCTTCTCGCTGAGGTTTCCGGTCTCCGCATCCGCATCCGCAATCAATGCGTTCAGCAATGTGGATTTGCCCACGCCCGACGGACCCGCCAGAGCCACGCTCTGTCCCGCAACGGCCTTGCGAAGGTCGTCCACACCCTCTCCGGTGACGCTGCTGATGGGATAGACTGGATACACCTCCCGGTACATATTCTCCAGCTCTCGCATCCGCTCTTCCGATGCCAAATCCGCTTTTGTAAAAACAAGAATCGGCCGAATCCCGGTAATCTCGCAGTACACCGTCAGCTTGTCCACCGCCAGGGGAATCATCTCCGGCGTTTCTGCCGAAGAGACGATGACCAGCGTATCCAAATTGGATACCGGCGGACGCTTTAGAATATTCCGGCGCGGGAGTACTTTGGTGATAATACATTCCCCATCTTCCGGACGAATTTCATATTCCACCTCGTCTCCCACATAGATGGTATCCTTCTTTCGGCGCTTCAGATTTCCCCGAGCATTTCCTTGAATGATTTCTTTTCCGTCGGAGACGTAATAGAAGCCCCCGATTCCTTTTACCACTTTTCCAATCATATGCTAATCGTCCACCGAATTGCTGCCGTTGTCGTCGCTGTCGGTATTCGACGGCTTCTTGTTCGGCTTCTTGTTGTCGTTGGTCTTCGGTGCGCCCTTGCTGACCTCGATGTCAATCTTGGTACCCTTGTTCAGCTCGGTATTTGCCGCATACTGCTGCCACATTACGTAGCCGCTGCCGTATGCATTGCTTTCCTCGTAGGTTACCTTGCCTACCTTGAAGCCCGCACTTCGGAGCGCCTGCTTCGCCTCGGTCAGGGTTCGTCCGGTAATGGACGGCACAGTGGACTTCTGAACGCCCTTTCCGTCGCTGACCACGATGTTCACCTGAGTGCCGTGATCGGCTTCCTCGCCGCCGCTCGGATCCTGGGAAATGATGGTGCCTGCCGCTTCCGTGGAAGTCTGCTGTTTAATCGTACCCAGCTCGTAATCCGAAGACTTCAGCATCTCTTCCGCTTCGCTTTCGTTGTGGCCCACCAGATTCGGCACCGTTCCGGCCTGCGGTCCCTTGCTCACATGAACGGTGATGGAAGATCCCTTCTTCGCTTTCGAACCGGACTCCGGATCCTGCTCCGCAATCTGACCCTTGGAGTAGTCGTTGGAATAGACCTCCTTACCCTCCTTCAGCTTAAAGCCAGCCGCTTCCACTTCCTTCTTGGCTTGTTTTACCGTCATTCCGTAGAGGTCCGGAACGTCCTTCTGACCGGAGAAAAGGCCGTTGAATCCGGCAACCGCAACGCCCAGACCCACTGCCAGTACCGCGGCTATCGCAATCAGGATGCGGCGCTTCTTCTGCGCTTTGGTCAGCTTCTTCTTCGGTTTTTTCCTCTTCTTTCGGGATTTCCGGTCGTAGGACTCATCGTCGTCCTCATCCTCGTAATCCTCGTCCTCGTCGGTCTGACCCTTCCGGCTCTGTTCCACCTGTTCGGAGGCTTCGTTAAAAATAGAATTACCTACCATACGGGTAACGAATTCAATATTGTTCAGCTCTTCGATCAGCTCATCCGCACTGCTGTAGCGGTTCGTCTGGAACTTGCTGGTGGCCTTCAGCACGCACTGCTCCAGTGCCGGCGGAATACCGTCCACCAGCTGGCTCGGCGGCGTGATCTCTTCGTTGATGTGCTTGAGGGCAATAGTTACCGGATTATCTCCGTCGAACGGAACCTGTCCCGTGAGCATCTCGTACATAACGATTCCCAAGGAATAGATATCCGAACGCTCGTCCACGTAATTTCCCCGCGCCTGTTCCGGCGAGAAATAGTGAACCGAACCGATAATTTTGCTTCCGGTGGACATGGTGGCATCGTTCACCGCTTTGGCGATTCCGAAATCCGCCAGCTTCACGATTCCATCCGTCGTAACCATGATATTGTGCGGCTTTACATCGCGGTGAATGATTTTGTTCCGGTGCGCCACCCGAAGTGCCGCCGCCACCTGTTTGGTGATCTCGATGACACGGCGATAGTCCATCGGTGCTTCTTTCGCGATAATCTCATTCAGGGTCTGACCTTCTACCAGTTCCATCACGATGTAGTTGATGTTTCCTTCTCTGCCTACATCGTATACCCCGACGATGTTCTGATGAGCCAGTCCCGCTGCTGACTGAGACTCCCGCTTGAAGTTCTCTACAAACGTCGGGTCCTTCGTAAATTCCGGCCGCAGAATCTTGATGGCGATAAATCGGTTCAGCAGTTTGTCCTTTGCCTTATACACAACGGCCATGCCGCCGTCTCCGATTTTCTCCAGCAGTTCATATCGACCCGCCAGCAATCTGTTACTCATAATTGTCCTCCACCATACTTACACAAATAACCGAGATATTGTCGTTTCCACCGTTTGCATTGGCCCGATCCACCAATTCCTTGGCACAGGCCTTCATATCATCGGTAGAAGTCATCAATTCCAGAATTTCCTCTTCCGATACTTCGTCGTACAGCCCGTCGCTGCAGAGCAGAATTCGATCCGTGGGTTCAATATAAATATTGAAGCAGTCCGGATTGTTGTAGGAATTCGCTCCGATGGCTCGAGTGATTACGTTCTTCTTCCGATGGTGCTCCGCCTCGCTTCGGGTAATTGCACCCATCATAACCAGATCGTTCACATAGGTATGATCCACCGTAATCTGATGAATTTCCTTTCCGTGAATGAAATACACCCGGCTGTCTCCCACATTCGCGATGTAGAGAATCCGGTCTCGAACGTAGGCAAATACCAATGTGGTGGCCATTCCGGCACACTCCGGAACGGAATGGGCCATCTGCTTAATGGCTTCGTTCACGTAATCCACCGCATCCTCAAAGTACCGAAATATCCGGTCGGATCCTTCCAGCGCCTCAATGGGGTTGTTCTCAAAATATTCGCTCACGATATCCAGCGTCCTATTGCTGGCAATCTCTCCGGCCCGGTTTCCGCCCACGCCATCCGCCAGCATAAAAACATTATGCCGCGTCAGCACGCGAATCGCATCCTCGTTCTGGGTTCGCTTTTTTCCTTTGTCTGTATAATATCCTATTTCCATTATTTTCCCCGTCAATTTACTCCGGCTTCTCCAGTACGGTATAGAAAAAGCCAGTCTTATTATACGGTAAAATCAGCCTTTTTTCAATAACCCGACTGTCCGGCATGCGTTTTTGGAATGCCTCCACGACTTTTTCATTCTCTTCTTTATTAATTGTGCAGGTGGAATACATCACTCTTCCGCCCGGTTTTGCATATTTCCACGCGTTTTCCAGAATCCGCCGCTGAATCTTCACCAGACCGGCGTACTCTCCGGTATGATCCCGAAGCTTGATTTCCGGCTTCACCGGGATGGTTCCCAGCCCGGAACACGGTACGTCCGCCACCACCGCATCGTAGCAGCCTTCCAGCTCCGGATAGAACACGGTCGCGTCCTTCACTGCGGTCTCCACGGAATGAAGGCCCAGCCGCTCCGCATTTCTCCGAATCAGCTCCGTCCGATGGGGATGAATATCCCACGCTTCCACTGTGCCGCAGTCCCCCATCCGTTCAGCGATTCCCGTGGTCTTCCCGCCGGGTGCCGCGCACATATCCAACACCTTAGATTCGGCTTTCGGCGCCAATGCCTGAATCGCCATCTGAGAGGAAATGCCCTGCACCGAATAGTGCCCCCTTCGGAACAAATCGTTCTGAATCAAGGCGCCTCCTTCCGTCAAGATGCCGCTGTCGCACTCCGCCGAAGGCGTCCCTTCAATCTCCAGCTCCCGGAGCTGCTGCAGAAGCGCTTCCCGGTCCTGTTTCAGCGGATTGTTCCGAAGCGCTACGGGCACCGGCCGATTAAAGGCGTCCAGAATTCGGACCCCCTCTTCCGATCCGTACTGATCCAACATCAGCTTCACCAGATTCTCCTGACAGGAATACCGAACGGCCAAAGCGTGTCGGTCGCTTCCGCCCGGCAAATTCATTTTTTTACCGCCCCGAAGATAGCTTCGGAGGACGCCGTTGATAAAACCACGGTTGGGTCTGTCTACGGCGCCGGTCAGCTCCACGATTTCGTTGACGCATACCGCATCCGGGATGCTGTCCACTTCGTTCAGGAGAAAAATTCCCATGCGAAGAAGAACCTTCGTCCGGCTTTTCATGCCCCGGAGTCCGTTCCGGCAAAGGCCGGCAATGACGTAATCCAGAGCCATGGAGCGACGAAGGATTTCTTTCACAACATAACGAACAAAGCCGGGAGAACAGTTTTTTCCGTCCTCCAGGGCTTCGTTCATCGCAATATTCGAATAGGCTTCCTGAGAATAAATCTTTCGAAGCGCATTATAACTCACTCGAAAATCTTGGTTCATCTATCTGTCATTACTTCCGCGGATCAGCAGAATCCGGATAAGAGATGCAACGGCGGTTGCCAGCGCGGCCACGTACGTCATCGCCGCAGCGTGAAGCACCTTGCGGCTTCCGCTGTAATCGAAATCGCTCACCATGCCGATGGAGGTCATCTGCTTCAACGCCCGATTGCTGGCATTCAGTTCTACCGGCAGTGTTACCAGGTGGAACAGGATTACGAATACAAAGCACAGCGCTCCCAGATTAAACAGCAGGGAGCCGTACCGGCTGGAGGTGGAGAAAATCAATCCCAGCATGATCAGCGGCCAGGAGAAGGTGGACGTCAAGTTCACCAGCGGAACGATTCCGTTCCGGATTCGTACCGGCGCATAATTGGTGGCATGCTGAATCGCGTGGCCCACCTCGTGACAGGCGATGCACATGGCCGCAATGGAATCCGTGTGGTATACCGCCTGAGACAGGTTTACCGAGTTGCTTCTCGGGTCGAAATAGTTATTCAAATCGTCGCCGCCGTTCAGGATATTGATTGGCACGCCGGACAGCCCATTGGCATCCAACATCATCCGGGCCGCTTGGGCACCGGTTAGGCGCCGACTGTTCTCCACTTGAGAATATCTGGAGTACGCCCGCTTAATTCTACCCTGGACAATCATGGTAAAAATCATCGCCGGAATCAGTACAATCATCGAGCTGTAATATCCCATTCCTCCGTAGTACATAGTCTATTCTCCTTTCGTCAGCCGATCTCCCACGGACACGCCCGCGCCCCGCAGAAAATCTCCTGCACTCATTCGTTTCTTTCCCTGCAGCTGGACTTCCAGAATCCGAAGTTTACCCTTGCCGCAGTCCACCGTGAAGGATTTTTTGTCCACCGCGGAGATTACACCCCCGTCGTGGGTACCTTCTTCTTCCGACACTTCCGCCCGGAAGAATTTAATCTGCTTCCCGTTAAGGAAACTGTACAGCGCCGGCCACGGGTCGTAGGCCCGAATCTTTCGTTCCTCCGATACCGCATCTCCGCTGAAATCCGTCAGTCCGTCTTCCTTCCGAATCATCGATGCATAGGTATGTTCTTCCTCGTTCTGCGGACTATAGACGGCCGTTCCGTTCACAATCTCCGGAATGGTCTTCACCAGAAGCTCCGCCCCCAGTACCGACAGTTTATCCGCCAGTTCATGGATGGTCATGCCTTCGATGTTCATTTCCGCTTTGGAAATCATATCTCCCGTATCCAAGCCTTTGGCCATCTTCATGATAGTCACACCTGTGGTCTTATCCCCCTGAAGGATGGAGTACTGCATCGGCGCCGCACCCCGAAGTTTCGGGAGCAGGGATCCGTGCACGTTGATGCAGTCATATTTCGGTGCATTCAATACCCGTTCCGGAAGCAGCTGGCCGAAGGCCGCCACCACGATGAAATCCGGTTTCAGGGCTTCCAACTCCTGCATGAATTCTTCATCCTTGCGAATCTGCTGCGGCTGTGCCACCGGAAGTCCGTGCTGCAGCGCGCATTCTTTTACCGGGGAGAAGGTAACCTTGCCCCGATTGCCCCGGCGGTCCGGCTGGGTGACCACCATCGGAATCTCGCAGCCGCATTCAATCAGCTTTTCCAATGAAGGCACCGCAAACTCCGGCGTTCCCATAAAAACAATCTTCATCTACCGCTCCTCTTCTTCCTGTTTCTTCAGGATTTCCGCATATTCCTCGTTGGTCATCACGTTGTCCGAACGGTCGGTATAGAGAATTCCGTCCAGGTGATCGTATTCGTGACAGATGCAGGTAGCCGCAAAACCGTCAAAGACCAGATCCTGCATTTCGCCTTCCGCATCCAGTCCCTGAATGCGAACCTTCTCCGGACGAACCACGTGTCCGATGTATCCCGGCACGCTGAGGCAGCCCTCCATGGAGTCCTGCTCCCCTTCCTTCTCCAGAATTTCCGGATTGATGAACACGTAATTGTGTTCCGGATCCTCCAGTTCCGGACGGCACACGAACATCCGCTTCATGATTCCAATCTGAGGCGCCGCCAGGCCTACGCCGTCGGCTTCGATCATGGTGTCGATCATGTCACGGGTCACGGTCTGAATGTGCTTCGTCACCTCTTTCACCGGTTTGCATTTCTTTGCGAGGATCTCGTCCCCTTTCTCTACGATTTTACGAATAGCCATTGTTCCTCCTACACGATGCCATACGGATTGACATCAATTTCAATATATATTGTCGACTTCTGCTGAATCATCCAATCCCGATACCACATGTACATCTGAATGAATCCACTGCGGGACCCTTTCGGCGCTTTGATCAGAAAGGTCACCCGCTTCCGTTCCGTATTCCCCCGGAGCACTTCCTCCCGAGGCCGGTAAATCATGGACTTATCCGGCAGATTCTGCATATTTTCCAATTTCCCTTTAAAATCCTCCGCATACTCCATTGCGGTCCGATTCCCCGGTCGGTATTTTTCCCCTTCTGTAAAGGATACCGCAATTAAATCGGAGTATGGTGGATAATTCATGATATTTCGGTGGAGTAATTCCGACTCATAGAACCCGTCGTAATCCCCCTGAGCGGCAAAAGCGATGGCTTCCGCCTCCGGATTGTAGGTCTGAATCACCACCCGGCTGGATTCCGAACTCCGCCCCGCTCTTCCGGACACCTGGGTCACCAGCTGGTAGGTGCGCTCCGACGCCCGGTAATCCGGGATGTTCAGGGAAATGTCCGCATTCACG
Organism: Mogibacterium kristiansenii; assembly: GCF_009695905.1. GTDB lineage: Bacteria > Bacillota > Clostridia > Peptostreptococcales > Anaerovoracaceae > Mogibacterium_A > Mogibacterium_A kristiansenii. The sequence continues at coordinate 31,361 of NZ_VUNA01000014.1, read as the reverse complement.
ATGCCCACCAGTCCTACATTCCGAAAATCCAGACCTTTTGCCAGAATCTGAGTGCCGATGAGAACGTTCGTCCGTTGGTGCACAAAATCCGACATGGTGCGGTCGATTTCCTTCTGGTTCTTCGCCGTATCCAGGTCGAACCGCGCCACCTTGTATTCCGGAAACATCTCCTGCACCACTTCCTCCACCTTCTCGGTGCCCACGCCCCCGTACCGAATATGAGGGCTTCCGCATTCCGGACATTTCTTCGGCAGCGGAAATTTCTTCCCGCAATAGTGACACACCGCCGCATTCTCTCGCTTGTGGTAGGTCAAGGAAATCCCGCAATCGTCGCACTGATAGCGGTATCCGCACTCCACGCACTGAATCTGAGGCGCGTATCCCCGCCGGTTCAGGAACAGGATTACCTGCTCCCCCTTCTCCAGGCAGTACCGCATCTCCTCCTGCAGCCGCAGGCTGATCATCTCATTCCGACCCCGAGCCACCTGTCCTCGAATGTCCTCGATTTCCACATCGGGCAGACGGCTTTTTCCCACCCGGTTCTTCAATTCAATCAGGTGATAAATTCCGACGGATGCACGGTAAAAAGAAACCACGCTGGGCGTCGCACTTCCGAGAACCACCGTGGCACCGAAAGTCCCCGCTCTCTTATACGCCACATCCATGGTCTCGTATTTCGGGTTGTGGTCGGATTTGTAGGTGGATTCGTGTTCCTCATCGATGACCACCAATCCCAGATCCGTGACCGGCGCAAAAATCGCCGTCCGGGCACCCAGAATCACCTTGGCCGAACCCTTTCGAATCCGAAGCCAGTTCTCCAGCCGCTTCGAAGTGGTCAGCTTGCTGTGCAGGATGGCCACGTTCTCCGCACCGAAGCGATTCTGAAACCGCTTCTCCATCTGCATGGCCAGAGCGATTTCCGGCACCAGCACGATGGCACTTCTGCCTTGGGCCAGCGCATGCTCCACCGCATGCATGTAAACTTCCGTCTTCCCGCTTCCGGTCACCCCCTTCAGCAGAAACACGTTTTCCTTTCGACGATCCAGGGACTCGTTAATCTGCTTCACCGCAGATTCCTGCTCCTCCGTCAGCTCCCAGGGCTCTTCCCGGAGTGCCGGTGCCTTCACCAGCTTCTCCTTTTCCCTTTTTCCGCCCACGGTGAACATCTTGACCCCGTCAATATACTTGATGCCGTACCGCCGCCGCATCCAGATGGCGGTATCAATCATCTCTTCGGAAAGAGAGCGCCTCTTGTCCACAGATTCGATTTCCCGAATTTTGTTCTCCGGAAGATCGGTTTCCACGCCGGTTTCGAATACGTACGCATCCACCGGCTTCTTTCTGTTACTGAACAGGGCGCTGACTTTATCACCTACCGCCACCGAATCCGGTGCGCGGTAGGTGAAGTAGGTATCTGTTAATTCACTTTTATTATCGATTACAACATTGATGTATTGCATTTCTTACAGTAGGAAAATATTGTGCTCTGCGCACTCCTCAATCATGTCTTCCGGCCATACCGATGCCTGTACCTCTCCGATGTGCGCTTTCTGCAAGAAGAACATGCACAGACGGCTCTGACCGATTCCGCCGCCGATGGACAGCGGATACTTTCCGGTGATGACACCTTGATGGAATGGCTGCTCCATACGGTCTTCTTTTCCGTCAATCTTCAACTGACGCTTCATGGATTCTGCATCCACACGGATTCCCATGGAAGAAATCTCGAACGCTCTGTCCAGGACATCGTTCCACACCAGGATATCCCCGTTCAGTTCCCAATCGTCGTAGTCCGGTGCTCTTCCGTCATGCTTCTCACCGGAAGCCAGGACGCCGCCGATTCTCTTGATGAATACGGCACCGTGTTCCTTAGTAATCAGGTCCTCCCGTTCCTTCGGGTTCTTGCCCGGATAACGATCCTCCAGCTCTTGAGAATCGATGAATGTAATCTCGTTCGGAAGCTCAATCTGAATATCCCGGTAGAGACGGTTTACATAATCGCCCAAGTTCTTCAGTGCGTGGTAAATCGTCACCACGGTTTCTTCCAGATATTCTTCCGTCCGCTGCTCTTTGGTGATTACCTTCTCCCAGTCCCACTGGTCCACGTAAATGGAGTGAAGGTTATCCAATTCCTCATCTCTCCGAATGGCGTTCATGTCGGTATAGATGCCGTGACCCGGCTCTACTTCATACTTGTACAAAGCCATTCTCTTCCACTTTGCCAGGGACTGCACGATTTCCACCTGGCGCTCGTTCATGTCCTTAATGGTGAAATCCACCCGGCGTTCCACACCGTTCAGCGTGTCGTTGAAGCCCGTTTCCGGGAATACGAACAGCGGCGCGCTCACACGGCGAAGCTGCAGTCCATAGGCCAGCTCCTGCTGGAAGTAGTCCTTAATCTTCTTGATGGCTCTCTGAGTCTCCTTCAGGCCCAGAATCGGCTCATAGCCTTCCGGAATAATTACGTTACTCATAGTTGTTTTTCTCCTTGTCCCCTTCATAACCTTTTTGCATTAGCGTACCTTGCATAGTCGCATCCGCAGAATCGCTGCCGATACAGACCATACTTCTTTGAAAGTTCCACACTTCTGCCAAAACCGTTCTTCTTCTTAAAATCAATCGGCAGGTAACAGGTGCCCGACTCTGCGGCAAGTTCTTCTCCCGTCTTCGTGAGAATGTCGTAATTCTTGTGCGGGCTCACCGACATGGTGGATGTCCAATAATCTGCATTTCTTGCTTTTGCCACACGAGCCGCCTCTTCATATCGGAGCCGGAAGCACTCTTCGCAGCGCCGCCCGCCTTCCGGTTCATCCTTCAGCATCGCCGTTCGCTCCAGATATTTCTCCGGTTCGTACCGTCCCTCCAGATAATGCACCAAAGTCCGGTCCTTGTACTCTTCATTAAAGAGACGGAGGAATTTCTCCAGATTCTCTTTTCGAAGATAATACTCTTCCGAATCCGTGATATTTGGATTATAATAGAACACGGTCACATCGTAGTCGAATGCGGTTCGCTCGACACAGGCTGTAGCACAGGGGCCGCAGCATGTGAGGAGAAGAAGCGTTGGTTTCTCTTCTGGCATGAATCTGTTTCCCTTTCAAATAATAAAAGTAATTATATCACGTTGCCCTTTGTGTAGCAACGATTTTGGAGGAAACATGCAAGGCGGAGAACGATATTTTTCTATAAGCAATTATTTCAAACAAACCTTTGGCGAAAAAACCATCAAGCTCTCTCTGGATGCGGGATTCACCTGCCCCAACCGGGACGGCACCCTGGGCACCGGGGGCTGCGCCTTCTGCTCCTCTTCCGGTTCCGGCGAGTTCGCCTCATCCATCTCAGAGCAGATTGAACTCCTCAGCGAGAAATGGCCCAACGCTCGGCACATCGCCTATTTCCAGAACCACACCAACACCTACGCACCGGTGTCGGTTCTTCGAAAATACTATTACGATGCTCTTTCGGATCCCCGAATCGACGGCATCGCCATCGCCACCCGGCCGGACTGCCTGGGCGAGGACGTGCTGGATCTGCTGGAAGAAATCAACCGGGAACACTTCCTCTGGGTGGAACTGGGCCTTCAGACCATTCACCCCAAAACCTCCGAAGCCATGGGCATCGGTTACTCCCTGGACACTTTCCACGAAGCGATCACCGAACTCCACCGGCGGGGCATCCGAACGGTGGTTCACGTCATCCTGGGGCTTCCGGGGGAAAGCCGGCAGGACATGTTCGATACCGTGTCCTACGTGGCCCGGCTCCACCCCTTCGGCATCAAACTTCACATGCTGAACATCGTCCGGGGCTCCCGTCTGTACGACACGATGCCGGATTATGTACCTTTCCGCTCCATCGAGGAATACTGCGAGCTGGTGGTGGACCTCCTGGAAATCATTCCGGAAGACATCACGGTGCACCGCCTCACCGCTGACACCCAGCGCGGCCTTCTGGTGGCGCCGGAATGGAGCTACCGAAAGCGCACCATTCTGAATCGAATTAACCTTCGTCTCAAAGAACGGGATACCCGCCAAGGGGCTAAATGCGGCGTGCACAATCAATAATTCACTCACAAAAATAGGTTCGGCTCCCCGGAAACGTCCGGAGAATCGAACCTGTTTTTTTATTTCGGCAACTTCGTGGAAGACGGCATACTCTTGTACACCGGAATCTCGAATACCAGCTTCTCGCCGGTGAGGCCGTAGGCTTTGTAGGCCTTTGCCATGGACTTGGATTCCGTGTACGGTGCCGTGATGTTGGTCATGTACTGATGGGTGCCCGCCCGCAGCCATCCGTTCTTCACGTTGAACCGCTGGTAGTAGATGGTGTTCTGCCCCCGGTTGATGTAATCCTTTGACAGCACCTGAGCGCCGCCGTACACCGCTTTTGTGCGGGAGGTCCAGCCCTTCCGATAGGCGTACTTCAAGCCTTTCATCACCGGATTGGATCCCGAGGAAGCGCCGATGTTGTACGGATTGTACACCGTCTTTCCTTTCATCCGGTATCCCCGAATGGCGATGCTTCCGCCGCCGGTTTCCTGCCGAGCCCGAGATGCCAGGAAAATCGGACTCACCTTGTACTTCTTGCCGGCGCTCACGAACAGAGACGGAGAGAAGCCTCGCTTCGGCAGCTCCGTTCCGCTGAGGACTTTATTCACCGTGCCCGTGTTCTGATAAGAATGGTAATTCAAGGACAGGTACATGTAGATGTTCCGGTCGTTCAGGAAATGACGGGGATCCATGTAGTAGGACACCACCTTTTTGTTGGCGTTGAACCAGGTGGAGCCGTCCTTGGCGATGTACTTTCCGTTCCGGTAGCTCTTCCGCCCCTTGTCCCGATAGGATTTCGGGTAGGATTTGTAGATCAGAGAGACCCCGTCCCGGGTTTCCCGGGACAGCACCGTGCTGTAGCTCAGGTTGACCTTCTTCGCCCGAAAAACCCAATTCGGATGCTCGTTATGAAGTTTCTTCAAAGATTTCCGATAGGATGCCGGGAACCCATGAGACTTCAGGTAAGCGTCGTAATCGGAGGTGCTCACCTTCGTCAAGGAATCCGCGATGACATAGCGGTACTTTCCGTTCACCAAAACCTTATCCCACCATGTCTTGGCCCCCTTGTACCGAGACCGAAGGCGCACGGACACCACCGTCCCCTTGGACAATTTTCCCTTTGCCTTCATGGATGTTTTCGGCCCGATTCGAGCAGGCACTTTACGGGAAGCCCGGCCCAGCACCGCCTGATAGCGGATGCCGTCCACCCGCTTGGCCAGCACGTAGCCTTTCTTCTTTCCCACGCCGATGCGGTACCAGTGGTACCGGGAATCCGTCCGGGTTCGATGGGTATAGACCTCGTAATAAACGGTAATTTTCGTATTGTTCCGAAGGGTTCGGATTTTTTTCGATGAGGTGGATGCCTTTTCCCGCAGCACCGTCCCTGCCTTCGCATTGATGGACGCGGTGGCATTCCCAGGTTTTGCTTTTATCGCGGCACGGGAAAAATTCGTTCCCGCCATCCACAGGCAGAGGAACATCATGCCGATTACCATCATTCGAATTCCACCCCCGCGTTCTGCGAATCGCCGCACGCCTGTCTCCTTCCTCGAACTAGTCGTCTGCCGACAACCTTCCGTCGTTGTAATGCTTTCGGCACAGAGAGGCGTACATGTCGTTGCCGCCGATTGCGATCTGATCTCCCTGCTTGATAATCTTTCCGTCCTGAATTCGGGCCACCATGGTGGCTTTCCGACCGCACCAGCAGATGGTCTTAATCTCTTCAATCTTGTCTGCGTACACCAGGAAATAGTAGGATCCTTCGAACAGCTCATTCTTAAAATCATTTTTCAGTCCGTAGGCCAGTACCGGCACGTCGAAGCTGTCCACGATTTCCGCCAGCTCCTGCACGTGATGCTTCCGGAAAAACTGGCATTCGTCCACCAGCACGCAGTCAATCTGATGCCGCATGTTCTTCTCGATGAACAGCGTCATGATGTTCGTATCGTCATCCACCGTATAGGCCTTGTGGCTCAATCCCACCCGGGAGGTCACCATATTCCGCTCGTAGCGGTCGTCCACCTCCGGAACCAAGCACATCACTCGCTTGCCCAGCTCCTCGTAGTTGTTGGCCACCTTGATGATCTCCAGGGACTTTCCCGCATTCATCGTACTATATCGATAATACAGCTGTGCCATTTCGCTCTCCTTATCCTGCTTAATATCTGCTTATTTTACCACGAATGCCCCGGAATGGGAACTTCATTTCTTGACGAAAGGAAAAGCGGGAATGCTTCTGCACCCCCGCTTAGATAATCATTTATGATACTACTTCCAAGTATCCATTCCACCCTGCAGGCAGATGATTCTGCTTTCGTCCACACCATTCTTCACCATGATGTTCCGAGCTGCATCGGCCTTGGCATTACCGGTATAGCATACCAGAACGTAGAGACCGTTCTTGTTGTCGTTTACGGCCTTCATTACTGCCGCTTCATCATCGGACGGAGTGGATACCGCGTTGGAGATGTGTCCATTACCGAAAGCGTCTTTCGCTCTTACGTCCATAACGGTGAATACCTTCTGACCGTCCACATCGGCCTTCAGGTGCTCCGGTGTGATTCCGTTTGCGAAGTTAAACTTGCCGGTAGAAGTGTGCTTTGCCACAACGTAGCTTGGATATTTTGCATTCCATGCCTTCATGCCGCCGGCATCGGACTGCTTGGAATCATCTCCGCCCAGAGTCTGGATGTTCGCATTCTTGATTCCGTTGTTCATCAGAAGTCCGGTTGCTACCTTGGCATATCTGTTGCCGGAGTAGCAGATAACGATGTACTTTTTATCCTTGCCGTACTTGTCTACAGCAGTCTTTACATTCGCTGCTGCAGCTGCGGAATCTCCGTTATTTACAATTCCATCCACATCAGCAGATACGGCACCCGGAATATGTCCCTGGATATATCCGCCACGGCTTGCATCGTCCGTCTTTCTGGTATCCAGAATTACGTAAGAAGAATCCTTCATCTTGCTGAATGTTGTGTCGGCGTTGGTGTAGTTGTAGTGATCCAACGCTTCACCGGCACTTCTCCATGCACCCATACCACCGGTCAGGATGGAAATGTTGGAAACCTTTACGCCATTCTCAACCAGAACTTCTGTCGCAGCTTTCGCATAACTGTTACCGGAATAGCAGATGATGATGTACTTTTTATCTGCACCTTTCTTCTCTACAACGCTCTTGATATTGTTGTCAGAGTCGGCCTTGCTGATAGTACCGGATACGTATCCGTCCATGTCTGCAGATACCGCTCCGCCAATGTGTGCATCCTTGTAGTCGTCTGCTTTTCTTGCATCAAGAATAACCGTATTTTCGTCAGACTGAGCTGCCTTCACACCATCTACATCTGTGTAGTTGTAAGCAACTACTTCATATCCGGCAGCTTTCCATGCCTTCATTCCACCGTCGGAAGACTTTCTGGCCTTGTCTCCACCCAGTGTGAAGATGTTGTCATTGCTTACGCCTAAGCTTCTAAGCTCGGCAGAAGCAGCCTGTGCATATCCGTTGCCGGAGTAGCAGATTACTGCATACTTCTTGTTCTTTCCATACTTGTCAACGACAGCCTTAACGTTTGCTTTAGACTGTGCTTCTGTAATGGACTTACCAACAAATCCATCCATGTCTGCGGATACTGCACCGGCAATATGTCCTTCTGCATAATCTGCAGCTTTTCTTACATCCAAGATAACATAATTATCTGCATTGTCCTTCAGAGTCTTCGCAGAAATATAGTTATCTGTCTGTGCAGTATATGTAATGGTTACAGTCGTACCCTTTGCCGGCATGTTCTGTGGAACGAACGGCTCTGCCCATGTCTTGAACTCGTTAGTAACAACGCCTGCGTAGCAGGATGTGTTGCAAGTCAGGCATCCGGATCCAGCGTTGTGGTTATTTGCAACGTTGGAATAAATCATGCTGAAATTATCGTTATCTTTTGCACCCTTCAGTGTTTCAACCATTTTGATGGTCTGATTTCCATTCTGAATGTTGATATCGAACTTAGTGTAGTTCTTGTTACCAATACCGGACTGCGCCAGTTCATCAATAGTCTTGTTGCCAGCCTGTGCAACTTTTGCATCCGTCTTGAAATTTGAATTTGTATTCCAAGCCTTTGCAGAAATCTTACCGAGAGCTGCATTCAGCTCTGCCGGGGTTGCATCGGTTACAAAATAAGATGTTTTTGCTGCACCGCCGTTCTTATATACAACGTAGTGCATGCTCTTTGCGTCTGCATTATTTACAGTAGCAGTTACTGAAACGGACTTATTCGCTTTGTCTACTTTAATTCCGGATACGGTTACTGCACATGTAGCCTTCTTGCTGCCACCCTTCTCGGTTGCAGTAATAGTAGCCTTACCTGCCTTCTTTGCAGTTACAATACCCTTGCTGGTTACAGTTGCAACAGAAGTATTGGAAGACTTCCAGGTAACGCCCTGATTGTAGAATCCTGCGGATCCCTTCACGGTTGCCTTCAGCGTAGTCTTATCGTTCGGGAAAAGAATTGCAGAAGTCTTACTCATTTTTACGTACTTGGCCTTCAGATTCGTTACTTTAATCTTGATGGTCTTCTTTGCTCTTTTATTCTTCTTGGAGGTTGCTGTAATCTTTACAGTTCCCTTCTTCTTTCCGGTTACGTAGCCGGATTTGGAAACGGTGGCAACCTTCTTGTTGCTGCTCTTCCATTTAACGGACTTGCTTGCCTTGGAAGGTTTTGTTTTATAAACAGATACCTTTACTTTACCCTTGATATCCACTGTAGTAGAAGTGGCCTTGAGGTAAATCTTCTTCGGCTTCTTTGTTGCCGCATTAGCGGTAACGGATGCCATCGCCATGGACAGTGCCACGCACAGTGCCAACATGACGGTGAACATTTTCTTCGAACGTTTCATGTTCAAATTCCTCCTTCGTTCATCAATACTATACAATTAATTGAAGGGGCTCCCCCCTTTGCGGCATTCCAAAAGCGGAATCCGTACGCTATAATTATAACTATTTTTCAACGAAAAATAAATTATAGTCCGGTTGTTTTTGTGATGTATAGCAACAATCTATAATCTGCTGTCTTATTATTGATATTTCCTATACTTCAATCCTCAAAAACACCCTCCACGACATCCTTCGTGGAGGGTCTCGATGCAAATAATCCTGCTACGCTTGCGGAGTTTCATCGTTTCCGCTGATATCCTTGTGATTTGCCATCCACACCTGACGAATCAGGGTAACCAGAATCGCCAGTGCGAAGAGGCACAGCAGTCCGATAAAGAGCTTCTGCGCTCCGCCGGTGAGCATTCCGCCCACATAAGAATACACGATGCTGGCCGGCAGCTGGCCGAGGCCGGTTGCCAACATGAATCCGCCGAAATCCATTGCGGTCAGACCCGCCGCATAGCTGACGATATCAAAGGAAATAAACGGAAGCAATCGGGCAATCAGAATGCACTTTTTGCCGTATTTATCAAAAAACTTCTCGATGGACAGAAGTGCGCCCTTCGTACACAGTTTTTCCACCACGTCTCTTCCCAGGATTCGAGCAATATAGAAGCATACTGCGGCACCCAGCATAGCGGACGCCCAAGACAAGATGCATCCTTGCCACCATCCGAAGAGGTTCGCGTTGGTCAACGTAATGAAGAATGCCGGCAGCGGTGCTGCGATGGACTGGAACACCATCAGGAAGGCTGACACCAGCATCGCCCATTTTCCGTACTTCGCAATGAAGTTTCTCATCTGATCGAAGTCGCCGGACTTGAACATGGCAACCACGTTGTTAATCCAAGTGTGTACCGACGGCACTGCAAAATAGATTACAACGCACGCGATGAGAAGTCCCACCAGGACGATTTTTCCGGTATGCTTCTTCTTTGGAGCATTCACTTCTTTCTCGTTCATCTTTCTATTCCTCCTAAACTCATAAAACAATCATACTGATTAATTGTAACGGCTCTTCACAAAAATAACAAATAGGAATCGACTTTGTTTTCGGTGCGGAACTATTGATTATACCAATACCTCGCCCAAATATACCGCAAACGGGCAAAAGAAAAACGGTATGCAATGCATACCGTTCGTGGTGCCCAGACTCGGAATCGAACCAAGGACACAGGGATTTTCAGTCCCTTGCTCTACCAACTGAGCTATCTGGGCATATTACCTTATTCAATAAATGGTGGGCCATCAGGGACTTGAACCCGGGACCTGCCGGTTATGAGCCGGATGCTCTGACCAACTGAGCTAATGGCCCATATGTTGGGTGAATGGTCGGGGTGGCAGGATTTGAACCCGCGGCCCACTGGTCCCAAACCAGTTGCGCTACCAAGCTGCGCTACACCCCGATATTTAGTACAGTCCTTAGTAAATTGGCAGGGGCAGTAGGATTCGAACCCACGGCACGTGGTTTTGGAGACCACTGCTCTACCAACTGAGCTATACCCCTAAAATTATGGCGGAGAAGATGGGATTCGAACCCATGCGGCCCTAATAACGAACCCTAACGGTTTAGCAAACCGTCCTCTTCAGCCTCTTGAGTACTTCTCCAGATCATGTGCATTCTTGGCGGAGAGGGTGGGATTCGAACCCACGGTCCCTTTCAGAATCACTGGTTTTCAAGACCAGCTCCTTAAACCACTCGGACACCTCTCCGGATGTTTTAAGAGTAATGGTGACCCATCGGAGACTCGAACTCCGGACACCTTGATTAAAAGTCAAGTGCTCTACCACCTGAGCTAATGGGTCGCAATGGCTGGGGTAGCAGGACTCGAACCTACGAATCACGGAGTCAAAGTCCGTTGCCTTGCCACTTGGCTATACCCCATAATCAAGTCGGTCTGCTATACTCTCTCTGTTTCTTTAAAAAAAATAGTGGTGAGCCCACAGGGATTCGAACCCCGGACACACGGCTTAGAAGGCCGTTGCTCTATCCAACTGAGCTATGGACCCACATGGAGCGGATGATGAGAATCGAACTCACGCTATCAGCTTGGAAGGCTGAAGTTCTACCATTGAACTACATCCGCATAAAAGATGGAGCGGAAGACGAGATTCGAACTCGCGACCCTCGCCTTGGCAAGGCGATGCTCTACCCCTGAGCCACTTCCGCATATTGGTCGAGGGAGATGGATTCGAACCATCGAAAGCACAGCTAACGGATTTACAGTCCGCCCCCTTTGGCCACTCGGGAATCCCTCGATAAAATTATTGGAGCTGATGGAGGGAATCGAACCCCCAACCTGCTGATTACAAATCAGCTGCTCTACCGTTGAGCCACATCAGCTTATTGTTATAAAAAATGGCGACCGGGAACGGGCTCGAACCGTCGACCTCCAGCGTGACAGGCTGGCATTCTAACCAACTGAACTACCCGGCCAAAATGGTGGACGCTATAGGGCTCGAACCTATGACCCTCTGCTTGTAAGGCAGATGCTCTCCCAGCTGAGCTAAGCGTCCATACATCAGTCTGTCACTCATTATAGCAAACTTTCTTGCTGAGTGCAACTCTTTTTTTCAGAAACTTTTGAAAAGTTTTTCGTTTTCTTTACGTTCCTGACGACAAGCAATATATTACCACAGCATCTAATTGCTGTCAACGATTTTTTCGGAAATTTTTTCGTTTTTTTTCGACAGCAACTCGCAGGTACCCGAAGTGATATCGTTGAAAGTCTTTATTACCAAGCCTTCCGCCTCGGTTTTGCACCCTATGGTGACCTTCACTTTATCCATGTATTCCGTATGGATAATATGGAAGTCCCCCTGTTGCTCCGCATTATTTATTTTTGCCAAATGAGAATAGTCCAGCAGATACTCCATTACGTATCCGTCGGTTACGGTGCAGATGCCGGCTGCCTCCAACCCTAATTTGGCGGATCCGGAATACGCCCGAACCAAACCGCCGGTTCCCAGCTTTACTCCGCCGAAATATCGGGTCACCACAACCACCAGATTGGTCAGGCCCTCTTCCACCAGCATGCGAAGAATGGGCGGCCCTGAGGTGCCCTGAGGCTCCCCGTCGTCGCTCATCCACTGCAGCTCCTGTTTTTCCCCGATTACCACGGCAGGGACGTTGTGCGTGGCATCCTTGTATTCTTCTTTTATCATGGCAACGTACGCCTGCGCCTCCTCGTAGGAATCTACGGGAGACACATGCGTAATAAAGCGGGAACGCTGGATTACCTGTTCTGCTTCTGCTTCTTTGTAAACGGTTTTATAGCTCATAATTACAAAATATACTTATCTACATCCACTTCGCGGATTTTTTCTTTGAACTTCTCCTGTACCATTTCCCGGTCTACCAGAACGTGGGTGATGTCCGGATTCGGAAGCTCGTAGGAAACATCCTCCAGAAGAGTCTCCATGATGGTGTACAGTCTTCTGGCACCAATATTTTCCGTCTCCTCATTCATCAGAAAGGCCATTCCGGCGATTTCGTCAATGGCATCATCGGTGAACTCCACCTGAACTCCTTCCGTCTCCAGAAGGGCTTTCTGCTGCTTGATTACGGCGTTTTCCGGCACCGTAAGAATCTGCTTGAAGGCTTCCTTGTCCAGGTTCTTCAGCTCCACTTTAATCGGGAAACGGCCCTGCAGCTCCGGAATCAGATCCGACGGCTTGGATACGTGGAACGCACCCGCACCGATGAACAGCATATGGTCCGTCTTAACCGGGCCGTGCTTCGTATTGACCACGCTGCCCTCTACAATCGGCAGAATGTCCCGCTGTACGCCTTCTCGGGATACTTCGCCGCTGGCGGTCACGGAACTGCCGGAGGCGATTTTGTCAATCTCATCGATGAACACGATGCCGTTCTGCTCCGCATTCATCAGCGCCTCGTCCACCACCTGATCCATATCCAGCATGCTCTGAGCCTCCTGCTCCCGCAGGATTTTTCTGGCTTCCTTTACCGGCAACTTCTTGTGCTTGGTCTTCTTCGGCATCATATCCCCGAAAATATTTCCGATGGCGATGCCCATGCCTTCGTTCTGCATGTCCAGCTGGTTGGTGTTCGGCGTCACTTCCACATCGATTTCCACCAGCTCGTTCTCCAGCTTTCCGTCTCTCAGCTCACGGCGAACTTGCTCCCTTGCCATGGCAATATCGTCTGCCGGCTTGGCGTTCTCCGCATTCTGCTTGTTCTCGTACTCCTCCTTCTGGCTGGTATACCCACCGCTGTTGAGGATGAAGTCAAAGGGATTGCTGCTCTCTCCGGACTTCTTCTTTTTCTTAGCATCGGGAACCAGCGCTTCCAGAATCAAATCCTCTGCACGCTGATCCGCGATATCGTATTTCTCATCGATGTGCTTCTGCTTCGTGATGCGAACGGAGGCTTCCACCAGATCCCGAATCATGGATTCCACGTCGCGGCCCACATAGCCCACTTCGGTGTACTTTGTCGCTTCCACTTTAATAAAAGGAGCTTCCATAATCCGCGCTAACCGTCTGGCGATTTCCGTCTTACCCACACCGGTCGGACCCATCATCAAGATGTTCTTCGGTGTAATCTCTTCCCGCATCTCATCGCTGAGCTGGTTCCGGCGGTACCGGTTCCGCAGTGCGATAGCAACGGACTTCTTGGCCTCATCCTGTCCGATGATGTATTTGTCCAGTTCTGCTACAATTTCTTTCGGTGTCATATTCTTGATATTCATAGTACCGGGCACGCCTCCTTACAGTTTCTCCACGGAAATGTGGTCATTGGTATATACGCAAATGGAGGACGCGATTTCCAGGGATTTCCGCACGATGGATTCCGCATCCAGTTCCGTATTGTCGTACAGAGCCCGTGCGGCGGAGTACGCAAAATTTCCGCCGGATCCGATGGCAACTACATCCATATCCGGAACGATTACTTCGCCGTTTCCGGATATGACCAGCAAATCGTCTCGGTCCATTACGATCATCAGCGCTTCCAGGCTGCGAGCTCCTTTATCGGAACGCCAGATCTGTGCCAGATCCACCGCGGCCCGCTTCAGATTTCCGCTGTGCTCTTCCAGCTTTTTTTCGAACTTATCCGTAAGGGAAAAAGCATCCGCCACAGAACCGGCAAAACCGGTGAGTACGCGGTCGCCGTATATTTTTTTTACCTTCTTGGCGTTGTTCTTCATGATGGTGGTTTCACCCATGGTCACCTGTCCGTCTCCGCCGATGCAAATGTCTCCGTTGGGACGACGCACTGCGCAGATGGTGGTGGCATGAAATTCGATTTTACCCATTGTTATATCCTTTCTATACCCCTAAAATTATTCTTCTCTGTAGTCGCATTCGCTGCTGGAACACTTGTACCGATATTTTTTCGTGGTGTTTTCCATCAGCAGGGAACCGCACTTCGGACAGGTCCGGTCGATTGGCTTGTTCCAGAATACCACGTCGCAGTCCGGATAACCGCTGCAGCCGTAGAAAATCCGGCCCTTCCGGGAACGCTTCTGCACGATTTCCTTTCCGCATTTCGGACATTTCACGCCGGTTGGAATCACGATGGCTTTGGTGTTGGTGCATTCCGGATAACCGGTGCACGCCAAGAACTGACCAAAACGGCCTTCCTTAATCGCCATCGGTTTTCCGCAGAGTTCGCAGACCTCATCACTGAGCACCACTTCCTGCTCGATTCGCTCCACCTCCGCATCGGCCCGGTCCAATTCCTTTCGGAAATTGCCGTAGAACCCGTCGATGGTGTTTTTCCACGGAAGCTTCTGAAGCTCCACGGAGTCCAGGTTATCTTCCATCTGGGCGGTGAACTGGGCGTCCACGATATCGGAAAAGTATTCCGACAGAATTTTTGTGACATCAAAACCCAACTGGGTCGGCATCAGGGATTTCTTCTCCTTCTTAATGTACCGCCGAGTCCCCAGGGTGGTGATGATGGTAGCGTAAGTGCTCGGCCGGCCGATGTTCAGCTCTTCCAGGGTTTTTACCAGGCTGGCTTCCGTGAACCGCGGCGGCGGTGTGGTGAATTTCTGTTCCGTAATCACGTCCTGCGCCTGCAGCTCCTCGCCTTCTTCCAGCGCCGGAATATTCATACCGTTCTCGCCGGAGGATGCCGGATAGATTTTCTTCCACCCATCAAACTTCGGTGTGGAACCGCTGGCCTTCAGCTCGTATTTGCCATTTTTGATTGCCACCGAAACGGTATCGCTTACCGCCGGTGCCATCTGAGATGCCACGAACCGCTGCCAGATCAGCCGATACAGCTTGTACTGTTCCGGCGTCAGGGATTCCTTCAGCATCTCCGGATCCAGCGTCACATCGGACGGACGAATGGCCTCGTGGGCATCCTGAATATCCTTGTTTTTCTTGTTGGTGAACTTTCCGGAACCGATATATTCTTTTCCCATATTGGCTTCGATGAACTCGTGGGCCTGGCTTCTGGCACCCTCCGCCACACGAACGGAGTCGGTACGGATGTAGGTGACCAGACCGCGGGAACCCATGCCTTTGATGTCCACGCCCTCATAGAGTTGCTGTGCCACCTGCATGGTGCGGCGAGTCGGGAAGTTTAATTTAATGGATGCATCCTGCTGTAATGTACTGGTGGTAAAAGGAGGATACGGATTGGTCTTCTTGTCCTTCCGGATCACCTTTTCCACATGGTACGGGTTCTCCTGCAGTTCGATTTTCACCTTTGCGGCGGCTTCGCCGTCCGGAATATGGATCTTCTTTCCGCTGCGCTTTGCCACCTGCGCCTTGAAGCCTCCGCCAAAATCCGCGAAAATGTTCCAATACTCTTCCGGGATAAAGTTCAGAATCTCCGTCTCTCGGTCGCAGATGATCTTCAGGGCCGCCGACTGCACTCGGCCGGCAGAAAGTCCCCGGCGCACCTTTTTCCAGAGCAGCGGGCTGATCTGATAGCCCACCAGACGATCCAGCACTCGCCGGGCCTGCTGGGCATCCACCAAGCCCATGTTGATGGCTCTCGGATGTTTCAGGGCTTCTTTTACCGCCTCCTTGTTGATTTCATTAAATTCAATTCTGCATTCCGAGGTTGGATCGATACCGAGAAGATGGGCGATATGCCAGGATATTGCCTCCCCTTCCCGGTCCGGGTCCGTTGCCAGAAGGACGCGCTTCGCACTTGCGGCTTCCTTCTTCAGTTCCCGAATGGTCGGGCCCTTGCCCCGGATGTTGATGTACTCCGGCTCGAAATGGTTGTCCACATCCACCGCCAGCCGGCTCTTCGGCAGATCCCGAACGTGACCCACGGACGCGATGACTTTATAACTGGATCCCAGATATTTTCCGATAATCTTTGCCTTGGATGGAGACTCCACCACCAGCAGAGTTCGGGCTCTGGGTTTGGTTATTTTCTTTGTTGTCTTTTTGGTTGTTTTCTTCTTTGCAGCTGTTGCCATTCATTATCTCCTCAAAAATATTTTACAACAGTTTATAGCATACCCCCAAGAAGGCTAATTTGCAAGGTGAATTTTTCCTCCGTGGCTGATGACTATGCCTTTAATTTCAAGCACGGTTATTATAGCACTGATTTTTCCAATGTTTTTGTTCATTATATGTGCAATTTCATTCACATGAATTCCATTATTCCGCTTCACGATTTCCAATATCGCCGTCTCGTCACCGCCTAATGCAATTTTCTTTTCACTCTCTTCCGGCAACTCAAGGCCCATATCCAGGAGTACATCCTTCACCACCACCAGGGGCACCGCGCCGTCTCGAATCAGCAGATTCGTTCCGATGCTGAACTGGCTGTTGATGTTTCCCGGCACCGCATACACCGTCCGTCCCTGTTCGCCGGCAAACTGAGCGGTAATCAGGGATCCGCTGGAAGATCCGGCCTCCACCACGACCACGCCCTCGCTGAGTCCGCTGATAATTCGGTTTCGCGCCGGAAAGGAGTATTGGTTTCCGCTAAAATCATTTTCGTATTCGGAAATAACCAGTCCTTTTTCGGTGATTTCTTCCTGCAGGGGTTTGTTTTTCACCGGGTAATTTCGATCCAATCCGGTGCCCAGCACGGCGATGGTGCTGCCTCCCACTTCCAGCACCCCGGTGTGGGCAAAGGTGTCGATTCCGCTGGCCAATCCGGACACCACCGCCAGCTCCGTCTTCCCGAAATACTTTCCGATCATCAGCGCAGTCTGCTTTCCGTACAGTGAATAGCGGCGAGATCCCACCACCGCCACCTTCCGGCATTCCAGCAGTTCCGGGTTTCCTCTGCAAAAAAGTTTTTTCGGCGGATTCGGAATCTGCCGCAGGAGCTCCGGATACAGCCGGGAATCCCGGTCGATTTCAAAATCTTTTTTTATCATATTACGCCTCCTTCAATAAATATCCTCCGGCGCCGTCCGGTAACTCAGGGCTTCCAGAATATGCTCGCCTTCAATGCATTCCGACTGCTCCGCATCCGCGATGGTGCGGGCTACCTTCTGCACCTTTATCCAGGTGCGAGGCGACAGTTTCAGGTTGGTATACGCATTCTGAAGGATTTTCCGGCCCTCCGCCGAAATCTCCAGCTGCTGCACTTCCCGGTCCTCCAGCAGGCCGTTGGGCTTTTCCTGCCCCCTCGCCGCCGCAAAATCAATCGCTTGCATCACCATTTTCCGCATCTCTTTGGAGGAAAGGTTCTCATCGGGTTTTCGATTCAGCTCATCGTAGTGCACCTTCTCCATCTGAATCAGCATATCCATGCGCTCCAACATGGGACCGCTGAGCCGCTTTCGGTAATTCTCAATCTCTCCCGGCGAGCACCGGCACTCTCGCTCCGGATCTCCCAGATACCCGCAGGGACAGGGATTCGTTGCCATGACTAACCGAAAATCGCTGGGAAACCGGTACGCTCTCCCATGGCGAAAATGGGTGATTTCCCCCTCTTCAAGGGGAATGCGCAGGGCCTCGATGTTTTCCCTTTTGAATTCGCCCACTTCGTCCAGAAAAAGCACCCCGTTGTGAGCCATGGTGATTTCCCCCGGCACCGGGTAACTTCCGCCGCCCAGCAGTCCGGCCTTTCCGATGGAATGGTGGGGGTGCCGGAACGGCGGCGCCGATATGATTTCCTGTCCCTTCTCCAGTTTGCCCGCAATGGAGTAAATCATGGTGGTTTCCACCATCTGCTGCCGGGTCAGCGGCGGGAGGATGGAAGGAATGCGCCGGGCAATCATGGTTTTGCCGCATCCGGGACTTCCCATCATCAGGAGTCCGTGGTGGCCGGCCACCGCAATCACGGCCGCCCGCTTGGCGTTTTCCTGGCCGCTGATATCGCTAAAATCCGCATATTCCGTTTCCCGGATTGCCGGCCGGACGCGTTCGCCCTGTGACGGGATTTTTTTACCCTGAACCGCATCCAGGCATTCTTGAAGATTTCGGACCGCCAAAAGCTCCGGCCCGGCGCTCCCGCCTTCCCGCGCCAGCTCCGCTTCCGCTAAATTCTCCGCCGGCAGAACGACCCGCCGAATCCCCGCTTTTTCCATTCCCAGAATCATGGGCAGCACGCCTTCCACGCGGCACACGTCCCCCTGAAGGGATATCTCTCCAATAAAACCAATTTCACGAAGGGCATCGGCGTCCGCGTATCCCATGGCGCCCAAAATTCCCATGGCAATGGCCAGATCCAGATGGCTCCCGTTTTTGCGGATGCCCGCCGGAATCAAATTCACGGTCACCCGTCGCCGGGGATACTCGAAACCGGAGTTCAGGAGGCCGGACTTGATGCGCTCTCGGGATTCCATCACCGTGGTGGATGCCAGCCCCACAATGTTGATCTGAGGAAGTCCCGGACCGATATCCGTCTCCACTTGCACCGGAATTCCTTCGATGCCCTCGCAAACTGCTGTATATACTACACTTATCATTTTGTCCTCCTTTGTTGATTTGAATGATTTGAGCGCGCTGCGTGCTTTGTGCGCTGCTGCAATTCGGGCGCTCCGCGCGATTTGAGTGATTTGAGTGCTCTACTATATGGGCGCTCCGCGCGAGTTTAGCGATTTGAGTAATTTGAGTGATTAGGGTGTTCCAATTACATTGTCCGTCATATGCAATTTGAAATCTGATTCACTTCGATTTCTACTACATCAAATTGGACCCGTACGTTCTCCAATCGATTCATATGCATATAGTACCGGGCCGCCGCCTGCATCCGCCGGAGCTTCGTTTCATTTACCGCCTCTGCCGGATACCCGAAATCGTCCCCTCTCCGGGTCTTCACCTCCACGAAATGAAAGCAAAAATCCTTTTCCGCAATAATATCAATCTCCCCGGAGCGGCATCGAAAGTTGGTTTCCAAAATCTGAAACCCATCTTCCGCATATACTCTTTCCGCCATCTGTTCTCCAATATCTCCTAGTTTTTTACTGCCAATCATAGTTCTCCTCCTGTCAATCTGTCGCACGTCCTGTCAGTCTGCCGGTTGAGTCGCCGCATGTCCCGTCGGTCTTCCGGTTGAGTCGCCGCTGCTTGGTCCGTTTGATTCTTCCGCCTGTTGGTTCTTCCTTTGTACCATATTCCGGGAAGGGGATGTGGCGTTTCGAGCAAAAAGGACTTTTCGCCCGGGAAAAAGTACCAAAATGGGGCATTTGTAAACCGGGCGCCCGGCGGGCCGGCCGGGAGGAAGGCGGCCCGGCCGCTAGAGTTCGCGCTCGAAATCCGAATTCATTGGCTTTCATGGGAGGCGAGCGCGAACCGAAGAAGCCGACCGGCCGGGTTCAGAAGAGTCCGGCCGCCAAAGTTCGCGCTCGGAAACCGAATTCATTGGCTTTCACGGGAGGCGAGCGCGAACCGGAGAAGCCGGACGGCTGGATTCAGGAGGGGCCGGCCGCCAAAGTTCGCGCTCGGAAACCGAATTCATTGGCTTTCACGGGAGGCGAGCGCGAACCGGAGAAGCCGGACGGCTGGATTCAGGAGGGCCCGGCCGCTAGAGTTCGCGCTCGAAATCCGAATTCATTGGCTTTCACGGGAGGCGAGCGCGAACCGGAGAAGTCTCCCGGGCAGATTCCGGGCTGCCCGACCGCCACAGTTCGCGCTCAGAAACCGAATTCATTGGCTTTCAGAGGAGGCGAGCGCGAACCGGAGAAGTCTCCCGGGCAGATTCCGGACGGTCCGACCGCTAAAGTTCGCGCTCGGAAACCGAATTCATTGGCTTTCATGGGAGGCGAGCGCGAACCGGAGAAGCCGAACGGCTGGATTCAGGAGGGCCCGACCGCTAAAGTTCGCGCTCGGAAACCGAATTCATTGGCTTTCATGGGAGGCGAGCGCGAACCGGAGAAGCCGGACGGCTGGGTTCAGAAGAGTCCGGCCGCTAAAGTTCGCGCTCGAAAACCGAATTCATTGGCTTTCACGGGAGGCGAGCGCGAACCGGATGACTCTGCCGGCCGGCCGAACGGATTCAGGACCGGCCGGCCTGTCAGCCGGGGCTTCAAAAAACAAAAAACTTTGAATCGGCGGACCGAAGCGTCCGCCAATTCAAAGTTTTTTTCATTACATATTATATCCTATTTATAAGGAAGAAACTTACAGTTTCTCTCCCAAAGCGAAGCGGCGGATGGTCCGACCCACTCCGTCCTCGTCATTGCTTTCCGCTACGTAGTCCGCCGCCGCCTTCACATCGTCCCAGGCGTTGCCAACGGCCACGCCCATGCCGGCATAGCGAATCATGGGAATATCATTTCCCGCATCGCCGAAGCTCATAATCCCTTCCCGGGGAATTTTCAGTTTCCGGGACAGAATCTCCAGGGCATGGGCCTTGCTGGAATTGATTCCGCCGATTTCAATGTTATTTTTAACGGACGACACCACATTGCAGTCCGGAAGAGATTGGATTCTCGGACGCATTTCTTTTAGGCGATCATCCCCATAAAAAAAGAAATTGATGTTTTCCAGAATTTCACGGTTTTCTCGCATGAAACCGAAGATATCCGGAATCGGGGTACGGGTGGTCATCACGTATTCCTTGTTTCGGTAGACGCTGCCGTTTACCCGAATGTCCTCGTAAAGGGCTTCGGAAATATAGGGCTTCCCGTGACAGAAGGCCTCTACCATCAGATGTTCTTTTACAGCCAGGTCGATGGCCCGGTCCACCGTGGTGGGGGTGATGTAGCTGGAATAGATGAATTTCCCGGTGGTAAGATCGGTGATATGGGCGCCGTTGGAGGAGATGGCGTACTGAAGGCCCGGAATCGCCAGGACTTCTTTCGGCAGGGCATCGAAGGCTCGGCCGGAGGCCACCACTACCTGAATTCCCGCCTGTACCGCTGCTTCCAGGGATTTTCGGTTGTAATCGGAAAGGCGGTTGTCGCTGTTCATCGTCGTTCCGTCCAGATCCAGTGCAACTAAACGAATATCCATATCGCTTTCTTTTCTCCTTTCAATACGGCTTTTGCATTCGAGGGAAAAAGTCCCGGCGTCCCCATGCAAATGCCGTCGTTCAAAAAACAGGAAAAAGACCACCGTGCAATTACGGTGGCCTTTCGAACAATCAGACTATTCCTCGTCCTGTGCTTCCTCTGCTTCATCGTTGTTCAATGCAGCTTTGATGCTCAGGCTGATTCTCTTTCTGTCAGAATCGATGTCCATGATCTTTGCGGTGATTTCCTGACCCAGGCTCAGCTCGTCGGAAACGTTCTCAACTCTCTTGTTTGCGATTTCCGAAATGTGAACCAGTCCGTCCAGACCTGCTTCCAGTTCAACAAAAGCACCATACTCTTTGATCTGTACAACCTTACCGGTGATGATTCCACCGATCTGGTATTTCGTACCAACCTGAGACCATGGTTCCGGTGTTGTCTGCTTCAGACCCAAAGAAATCTTACCCTTCTCTTCGTTGAGGGACAGAATCTTAACATTGATGATGTCTCCGATGTTCAGGACTTCCTGAGGGTTCTTCAGCTTGCCCCAAGAAATTTCAGAAATGTGCAGAAGACCATCAACGCCACCGATGTCAACGAATGCACCGTAATCGGTAAATCTCATAACCTTACCTTCTACGATGTCGCCAACATTCAGGTTTGCCCATACTTCAGCAACCTGCTTATGCTTCTCTTCAACTAGTACAGCTTTTCTGGAGAATACCGCTCTGTTCCGCTTGTTGTCAACTCTCAAAACCTTGATATCAACAGTCTGGCCGATGAAATCATCGACGTTCTCTTCTGTGACAAAGGTGTCAGCGAGCTGGGACATCGGTACAAATCCGGTAACTTCCTTGTAAACTGCAATTACGCCGCCATTAACTTTCTTGCTAAGTTTAACGGAGAGCGTCTCCTTGTTCTCCATGGCTTCGTTGAGTTCTTTGTAATTCTCATTAATTTCCAGTTTCTTCTTGGAAAGAAGAATTCCGCCATCGTTGTCGTCCGTCTTCATGACTTTGGCCTGAACGGTGTCTCCCTCCTGGAAAACGTCCTTCAGAGACTGACCCTCTTCCAGGGATACTTCAGCCTTCTTCAGGATTCCGTCCTTCTTGCATCCGATGTTAACAATGACTTCATCTTCTGTTACCTGATGCACCTTACCTTCAACAACATCTCCCAGTCTTGGCAGACGCAAAGAATTCTCAATGTCATCCATGAAATCCAGCATTGGATTCTTTTCTGTGGTGTTTGTGACATTTTCGCTCATACTAGCAATAACCTCCTTAATTATCCATTCAGGTGTCGATGCACCCGCGGTTATACCTATTTTATTATATTTTGCGGCTTGTTTCAACTGTAAATCTGAAATATCTTGTATAAGAATTGAATTTTTACAATTCTCTTTCGCGATTTCGAATAATTTCCGCGAGTTGGAGCTGTGCCGGTCGCCGATGACCACCATCAATTCTACTTTTTTGGCCAATTCCCGACAAGCATCCTGACGCTCCCTCGTCGCACTGCAAATGGTGTTGTACAGCTCGTATTCGCAATTTTTGTCCTTAAAAACACCCAGAATCTCTTCCAGGATTTCCACCTTAAAAGTAGTCTGACATACAATCACCGGTTTCCGGCCCGTCTGAAACAGTTCCGGGTGGTTCCGGATCAGCGCCTCTGCGTCCTCTCGGCTCTGCAGAATGTACCCCCGGTAATCGCACCAGCCGTTGGTGGCAATGACCTCCTGGTGCTCCGGATTGCCCACGATGATGATGCCCTTTTCCTCGGCGTGCGCTTTGTGGACGATATCATGAATTTTTGTCACAAAAACACAGGTGGAGTCCACCAGGGCAACCCCCTTCTCCGCCGCCGTGCGATAGAACGATTCCGGTTCTCCGTGGGAGCGGATGATCACCACATCCCCCTCCGAGGCTTCCTCGATGTTCTGAATCATTCCCACACCCTTCTCTTCCAAGGCGCCGGTTACCGACCGATTGTGAATCAGCGGTCCGCAGGTGTACAGGGGACGCTTCTCCCCCTTTTCATTTTTCTCAATCTGTTCCATGGTCAAATCGATGGCTCGCTGCACGCCAAAACAGAAGCCCGACCGATCCGCGCGGATGATTTCCATTTCCGATTTCCTCCTACATCCATAATAGATTGATTATATATGAAGGAGGCTTTTTTTGCCACCGATTTTTGCAAATCGGCCGCTGTTCTTCCGCCGGTTATTCTTCCGATTACTCTTCCGCCGAGCCTTCGCAGCGAATCCGGGCAGCCTGAATCAGATCCCGCAATTTCTCCGGGTCATTGCTCTTCTGCAGGAGGTACCGCATCTGTTCCAGCAGCCCCTTCTCCTCCGGGACGCCGGGGTTCAATATTTTTTCTATCAAAATCAGCCATTTTCGCAGGAACGGCTCCCCCTTCACATCGGGATAAAACAACAACCGCACGGTTTTCCGACCGATCCGATGGTCCTTCCAATAGATCAATTCTGGCTCCAGCATGTACCGCTCCGCGGGAATCAGGTGATTTTCGTTCTCTTCATTTATGTCGTACAGGAGCTCCAGCAAACGGAACTTTTCCGGGGAAGGAAGGCGCTGCGCCATGCAGCGCCGGTAGCCGTTCTGCTCGTAGGACAGGTCGTAGACGCCCGCATTCCGAGAAACCACCATCCGCAGGAAGGTCCCCGCATAATCCTGAATCAAAATCTCAATCATGTACTCCGGAATGGAGTGGCCTACAATCCGCCGGCTGAGCCGCTCTTCCATAGTGTCCTCCTTTCTTTTCCCCTACCCGCCGCACTTGCTGCACGGGGTGTATTTCCGCTCCTTCGCCACATCCTTTTCAATTTCGATGCACCGCCGCTCCAGTACCCGGCATCCGGGCAGGTGATACCGAGAACCGTATTCCGGAAATACGTACACCCTGGTTCCGGACGCCGCCTCCTTGCTCCGGCAGACTCGGCATCCCGTATATTTTCTTTTGACCGATTCCGTCAGTGCCACGGCTTTGGTTTCCGACCGGACGAAAGTGCAGTTCTTGTTGTGGTACTTCTCCCCATCCTGGGGAAAAATAAAGACGCCATCCGCCAGTTCGTTCCGGAATTCCGCCTCCGTCATGGCTTTGCAGTTTCGAACCTGCCCCACATAGGCCCGAGTCATCAGCGCGGAATCGTACCGGGATTGACTGAGGATTCCCAAAGGATTCCGGGTTTTCATGTCCAGCTCCAGGTTCAGGTAAATCAGCTCGTTCAGGCCGTTTCGGTTCTTGCGAAAGCCGTACTCCAGAATCCGATGGGAATCCAGGATGGGGTGATTGTCCCGGGTTCGCTCGGCCACCTCCAGCGGAATCAGGGGCTGCCCTTCGCTGACCACCGCTTCGATGCTCCCCTTCCGAAATTCCGTGGCGGTGATAAAAGCCGCATCCTCGATGCAGGAATAGTACAGAACGATAGAGGACAGCACAATCATGGCGATGAGAAGCACGGGAAGGGTGATGGCCGCCTCCACGACATAGCTTCCCCGCCGGCAATCTCCCCGCCGACGGCCGGTGAAAGGATTCCGGGATTTCCGCCTCTCCTTACCGATATTCTCTGCTGTATGCATATTTTTTTCCGTTAACATGAATCGCAAAACTCACCCCTCCGTAATATTCCGCCAGGTTAAAATCCCGGTAATACCGATATTTCATGTTAATCTGCACCAGGTCCATGAGGCGGCGCAGCCGGGTTTCCTCCGGCAGGACCAGAATCATGATCATCAGGTACTCTTCGTAATCCAGCCCTTCTTCCACCACTTTTCCGGCAGACTTCCCGGCCGCCTCCGACACCTCACCTCCTTTCTCCTTCAGCAGCTTCCGGGAATCCTCGTCTAATTTTTTTTGCACCTCCTCGTCCTTCAGAATTCCCTCAATGCCCGTGTTCCAGGTGGCCGCGGTTTTCATCACCGGCACCCGCCTGCCCGCCAGCAGATTTTCCACGTCCTTCTCCGACTCCAGCGCCGCCCAGGCTTCCATGAGAATGCCCTGAGTCACCACCCCCATGGGGCCCGGCGAGATGATTTCCGCAATCGCCGTCACCACTTCCACCTTCTCCGGATCCTTGTACAGATAGGCCAGATTCAGCCCGTTCCGAATCAGAAAAAGGCGCCGCCGGCAGCTTTTCAGGTTGGTCTCGTCGTTCGCCGCCCCTTTGAGAACGTACTCCCATTCGTTTCGAAAGTAATGTTTCTTGCCGTCCGCCGTTCGGCGATAGCTGTTCATGTACTTTCTCATAAAAACAATTTCCATCGGGACGTTCTTTACCGATCCGCCGCCGGGCGAAACGAATTTTCCGGACTTCAGCGCTTCAATCACCGAATCCGGGGAAAAAGAACTTTCTCCTTGGGCCGAAGGCAGAGTGTGAAGCACCACCGGATTTTTGATTTCCCGAGGAAGGTTCTCGGCCTTTTGCGCCCCTTTATTCCCCGGCTTCTCGGACGCCGCAAGGTCCCCCCGGTCCTTTCTTTTTTCCTTCTTCAACAACACTTCCAGGGACTCCGTCCCGAAGCTGTTGGCCATGGCTCTCCGAAAATTCTCCGGTTCCGACAGCTCATAGCCGTTCAGATCCGCCGTGGCCGACAGGCTGCGCACCTGAAGCCGATTGCTCAGGGAATAATGCATGTAGTATTCTAATTTTCTTGCCACCTCCGGATTGTTTCCGTAGAATCCCATGATGCCGTAATCCCGGAGGAGGTGCCGGTCGTATTCCGACAGGATTCCCCGGGTCCACACGTTTCCGTAACTCCGGCAGATGCTGTTCAGCGTCATCTGCCGGATTACTATAATAGAAGAAAGAATCGCCATGCTAAGGGATACCGAAATCATCGCCATCAGAACGGTGGCAGAGCCTTTTCTATTCTTCATGAAGCACTTCCTTTGCTCGCACCAACAAATCCTCGTTAAACTCATAGGACCGAATTTCCAGCCGGCATTCCGGCCGCGTCCGCAGAATGCCCGCCGGCGCCATCCGGACGCTTTCGCTCTTCCGGTATACTTTTATCACCGCTTCCCGGTCCGAATCCCAGCGCCGACAAGCTTCCTTGTGACCTTTCACCCCGGTTGCCAGAATGTTAAGATAGAATACAAAGAGATTTAGAATTAGCAATACCGCTGCGGTAATCAGGGGAATGGCCACGGCCGCCTCCACAAATTCATTTCCCCGGCGACTCTTCAGAATCCCTTTCATGGTCAGAACTGGCCCGCGTCCAGCTTGGAGAACACCTCGTTGACGAACGCGGTAATCTGGGATTTGAAAATAATTCCCAGGGCCACCGCAATGGCCACCAGTATGGCTACCTGCACCATTTCCATTCCTCGCTTCTGTTTCAACAATTTCATCATCGCAATTACCTTCCTTTCAAACAAATCATTTCCTCACATCACCAGAATCGCCGGCGCCATGGTCACCACAATCAGCAGGATCAGCAGCAGGCCCAGGGGCCCGGCCATTTTGGTATCGATGGCTTTGCCCTTCTCCGCCGCCACGATTTTACGTTCCTCCCACAGAAATCGGCTCTCCCGGCTGAGACTTTCCACCACGTCGCTTCCCCGACGTTCGTTTTCCAGCAGAATGGTGGAAATTCGCAGCATTTCCTTTACGTTGTGCATTCCCGCAAAATGATTCAGCAGCATGGCCGTACTCACCCGGTGGTCCCGATGTCCTCGGTACAGCTCCACCATCTCGTTTTCGAAATCGCTTCGGGCCTCTGCCGGAATCATAGAATAGCTCTGGCAGATCCGGTCAAACGCATCGCTGAGAATCACCCCGGCATAGAGCATCATCACCAGCTGATTCACGAATCTGGGAAGTCCTCGAAGAAGGCCGTCGTCGCCCTTTTTCTTCTTACGGGGAGCCAGGCGGCTGTAGAGCGCCATTCCAACCAACAGACAGTACATTCCAAAAATGGTCAGCTCTTCGCTGCGGCCCGGATCCCCCTTCTGCCAGGTGATGGGGCTGCCATCGGAAAGCTCCGACGGAAAATCAATCTTTTTGCCCGCAGACGATTCGATGTCGGAAAGAATCCGGCCCAGCTCCATCTCCCGGTTCTGCTTCACCTCCTTTCGCCGGTCTTTCTTCCCGGCGTTCCGGCTTTCCTCCATCTCCTTCAGGGAACGCTTGGAAATAATCACCTCCTTCTCCAGCACTTCGTCCTTTCCCTGAATCCGCACCCGCACGGGGTACTCCTCGTAGGAATTGAGGGACCGCCGCTGAATCCCCGTCACGTTGCCGCTTCCGTCCACGATGTATTTTCCCGATTCCAGGCCGCTTTTTATCACAAAAGAAGCCAGGAAAAGGGCACACACCAACGTAATTCCATAAAGCTGCCGAAGCAGCGACGGGTCCGCCCGAATCCGCCGAAGCATCTCCCGGATCCACCGAACGACCTTCGATTCTGCCATTTGCTGTATTTTTTCATTCATATCTTCACCTTTACAATCCGCTGCACCAATTCATAAATTCCAACATTCGCCCCAATCATTCCCGTCATAATCAGCCGCCCCCGAATGGTTTCGTACATGGGGGCAATATAATCCGGCGAGGCCAGGTTCAGAAAAAGAATCACCACCACCGGTGCCAGGAGGATGATCAACCCTTCCTGCTCCTTTCGCCGAATCAACTCCCGAATCTCCCGCTCGATGGTCATTTTGTCGATGATCACCATGGCGGCTTGATTCATGGCCCGAATTAGGCTGGCACCGGTAATCTTGCAAGTGGCATAAATGGTCACGAAATCAATCACATCCTCCTGCCCGCTCAAGGCGGCCAGGTCCGCCAGCACATCCACGTCATCTTCGTTGCCGTGCTCGATTCGCTGATGGACGAGTTTCATTTCCCGCACCAGAATGGCATCTTCATCGTAAATATCCACCATCCGGGGAATCGCTTCCTCGATGGAATCTTTCATGGACCGCCCGGCGCCGATGGAAGTGGCGGCGATGAACAGGAAATCCTTGAACTGCATCAGGTACTCCCGCCTTCTTCGTTCCTTTAATATCTCCACGGCGAATTTCTTCAGCCTCGGCAGAAAGGGGATAATCACTGCGCCGAACAGGATGTTTCGGTAGAACAACAGGGCCACCAACAGGGCGACCGTCCCGGAAACCCCGTAGAACACCGCGTTTTCTCTCCGGGACATTTCATAAATTCTAAAGTCGGTCATTCATGCCACCTCTTTTTAGGTTATCCCGATGCAGCAGCGCATTCCCGGTTCGAACCAGTGCTCCCGCCCCATCAATACGATACAGATAATTGATGTTGTATTCCTTTCCGTCGAACCCCGCCAGCTCCGCCACTTCCATCACCCGCCGGTTCCCATCGCCGTCCCGCTTCAGGTGCACGAAAATCTCAATGGCATTGGCAATCTGATTCCGCACCGTGTACACCGGCACCTGGGCGCCCATCATGTACATGGTCTCCAGACGGTTCAGCATGCCCCGAATGGAATTCCCGTGGCCGGTGGAAATGCTCCCGGAATGGCCCGTGTTCATGGCCTGAATCATATCCAAAACCTCTCCGCCCCGCACTTCCCCCACGATAATCCGGTCCGGCCGCATCCGCAGGCTGGTGCGAATCAATTGGTCCATCCGCACCTCTCCCTTCCCGATGGAATTGGCGCTGCGGCACTCCATCTGCACCCGGTTCTCCAGGTGATTCAGCTGCAGCTCCGCGGAATCCTCAATGATCACCACCCGCTCCTCCGGATGAATGTAGGATGCCAGCGCATTGAGCATGGTGGTTTTGCCCGAGGATGTTCCGCCGCTGATAAAAATATTGTATCCGCACTCCGTCAGCGCACACAGGTCCTCCTTGCACTCCTCCGTCAAGCTCTTCCGCTGCACCAGCTCTTCCATGGTAATCATGGATTCCGCGAATTTCCGGATGGTGAGAGACGGTCCGTTCAGCGCCACATTCCGAAGCACCCCGTTGATTCGGTACCCGCTAGGCATCCGCGCGTCCACGATGGGATTCGCTTCGTTGATCTCCCGGTGCACGTCCGATGCCAGCATACGGATCACCCCCTCCAGTTCCTCTGCCGAAATAAACGCGTTGTCCACCGCCTGCACCTTCCGGTTCTTCTCCACAAAAATATGCTCCGGCCCGTTCACCATAATCTCGTTGATGGCCGGATCCTCCAAATATTCCTGCAGGATTCCGTACTTACTCCGGAGGCGAAGGTACACCGCCCGCACCATATCGCAAATCTCCCAATACTCCACCCGGCTGGCCAGCTCCGACCCGAAAAACTCATCCTCCACATATTTCAGCAGCCGCTCCGCATCCTCCGCCACCTCCGAGTGGGACAGCTTCTTCCGCAATTCCCGGATAAAACCATCCAGCTCCCGGCTGTACTTTTCCGTCACTTCCTTTAACATCGCATCTCCTTTGCTGTGTCTTGGTGCGGAGCACTTGTCCTGCAGTGTGCTCCGCCTTTACTCGGTGCTTCGCACTCGGCCTGCGTTGTGCTCCGCCTTTACTCGGTGCTCCGCACTCGGCCTGCGCTGTGCTCCGCACTCACGGCGTCTCCAAAATTCCTTGTACCAGCCGCGCCGCATTCCGAATCTCCCCGGCCCGCTCCGGCACCACCAGCGACGTCTTCGGAAAATACTCCCGCATATCTTCCTCCGCCATGTAGATGCACCACTCGGAATTCTTCATCACCTCGATGTTCCGTTCCGAGAAGCAATCCCCCACGCTGCACACCACTGCCGAAAAATACCGTCCCATCTCCCGAATCAGCTCCAGACATTCCCGCCCCGGAATCTTCATCAGCTCGTTCATTCCCCGCGGCATTCGAACCCGAAACACGTTCCCCCTCTCCCGCCGAAAAAACACCTCCACCGGAATGTTCTTCCCGCTCTGAAGGTAGTACACCAGCTTTCGAAAGGTATTTCCCGATTCTTCCGGCTGCCCCTCCCGATAAAAATACGTTAAATCCAGCAGCAGTACCCGTTCTTCCAGGCGTTCTCCCAATTCCAAGGCCACCTGCTCCGCCAGCCGGTGTCCCAGATCCGTGCGCTCCACCGCACCCACGGTAACGATGCGGTCCTCTCCCCTTCGCAAATCTCCTTTTCCCGTCCAGAGAAAGGCACACAGCCGCAGGTCCGTCAGAAGCTCATCCACGCCGGCATACTTGAACAGCACATAGGGGCCCTTGCCTTCTATCTCCCGCCGGCACTCCGAGCTCAGCAGCACCATGCCTTCCCGTAGCTTGCCTTCGCCCACATCCGTCACCAGGAGCGTATCCTCTTCCATCCGGAAATTATCTTCTATTATCACGTACAGGTTCCACCGGCTCCGGCGAATTCGCTTCGCCAACGCATCCCGGTATTCCCGATCCTTCATCACCAATTTCAATCTCATCGCTTCGTCCTCTCGCTCCGTGCCCGCCTTCCGTTCTGCGCCTCCGGCGGCAGTCGGCGCGGGTTGTATTCGCCGCCCCGCCTCTTTGTGCACCTACTGTACCACAAAAAAAATTCCCCTTCAGTACACATTTATTATCATCCGGCTTGCTTTTAAACCGGCGGCTCAGGACTTGGTGCACGATAACCCGCAAAACCTTGTACCTCCGTTCCCGGTGCACCAAGTCCCGAAGGGTTTTCGGCCCGCCAGGGGCACGGGCTTGGTGCACGATAACCCGCAAACCCTTGTGCCTCCGTTCCTTTTGCACCAAGTCCCGAAGGATTTTCCACCGTCCGACGGTCCGGACTTGGTGCACGATTACCCGCAAAACCTTGTACCTCCGTTCCCGGTGCACCAAGTCCGGAAGGGTTTTCGGCCCGCCGGCGGCCCGGACTTGGTGCACGATTACCCGCAAAACCTGTTATGAAGTGACCGTTGTCAAGAGACGATTACAAGAAAGTTTCTTCTCTCGGCATGGCACATTTGTATTTTCTTGACAGCATCTGGAAAGAGCTTTGATTTAACAGTTCCCGGCATGTGGCCACTCTGTTATTCGTGGATTGGTTACCTACAGGCTAATGGTCCGCCGTGAGCCCTGCGATCTT
>NZ_VUNA01000013.1 GCF_009695905.1 Mogibacterium kristiansenii | reverse complement strand
AAGATCGCAGGGCTCACGGCGGACCATTAGCCTGTAGGTAACCAATCCACGAATAACAGAGTGGCCACATGCCGGGAACTGTTAAATCAAAGCTCTTTCCAGATGCTGTCAAGAAAATACAAATGTGCCATGCCGAGAGAAGAAACTTTCTTGTAATCGTCTCTTGACAACGGTCACTTCATAACAGGCTTCCCGAGGAGCGAGGCGCCAACATGCCCTGCCGCGCGACTCTAATTCATGCTGCTTTCGGGAAAGCGGAAGAAATTGACGACGAACCACTCTTCGCAGAGGCTTCGTCGTCAATTTCCTCGCGGCCGCCGGGTGAATTAGAGTAAAATGCTCGGGGGAGAGGGCAGGATGAAACCTTGGAAGCAGAAAACCCGAGTGAGACCTGAGTGAGAAGAAGGAGTTTTCGACTTTGAACGGAATTTAGATTAGAATAAAAATGTAAAGAAAATATTAGATTGACGACAGACTTTCCAAAGGCGTGGGTCTGTCGTCAATTTTATTTATGCCGAATGCATATTAGAGCAGAAAGCATGAGGAGATGATTAGAATTGACGACGAAAAGGGGAGGAGGTGAGTTTGTCGTCAATTCTTTCTTTTTTTATCCACGTCGCTCGCGCCGGACGGGCATTCTGCAGATTAGACGTGGTGCCTCCCCCCGGCCAAAGGCTTGATCTTTCGTCGCGAAGCACCACGTCGCCAGGCTCGCCCGGGCATTCGGCGGTTTCGACGTGGTGCTTCACCCCGGCCAAAGCCTTAATCCTTCGTCGCGGGGCACCACGTCGCCGGGCTCGCCCGGGCATTCGGCGGCTCCGACGTGGTGCTTCACCCCGGCCAAAGCCTTGAACCTTCGTCGCGAGGCACCACGTCGCTCGCGCCGGACGGGCGTTCTGCAGATTAGACGTGGTGCTTCACCTCGGCCAAAGCCTTGAACCTTCGTCGCGGGGCACCACGTCGCCGTGCTCGACCGGGCATTCGACGGCTTCGACGTGGTGCTTTACCCCGGCCAAAGCCTTGAACCTTCGTCGCGGGGCGCCACGTCGCCCGCGCCGCCCGGGCATTCGGCGGCTCTGACGTGGTGCTTCACCCCGGCCAAAGCCTTGAACCTTCGTCGCGAGGCACCACGTCGCCGTGCTCGACCGGGCATTCGGCGGCTCCGACGTGGTGCCTCCCCCTCGTCAAAGCCTTGAACCTTTGTCGCGGGGCACCACGTCGTTCGCGCCCGCCGGGCACCCACCGGCCCGCGCCTATCGAGAGCACAAAAAGAGCTGCCGTCGATTTCTCGAAACGGCAGCTTTCATCTATTCATAAATTCAATACTTCTTCATCCGGTTATACAAACATTGTAACGAATGGAATGGTGAACAGGGACAGCAGAAGCTGGAACAAAGAGAACACGTACAGGTGAACGTCCGTGAAAACCCGCTTGAGATCGATTTGAGCCAGTGCACATCCGGTGATAATCATGGATAGCGGGATGCCCATGAACGCCGTATTGGCGAAAACCAGCATGATGGTCACCAGTTTCCGGTCGTTCCCCTGCACCCGCAGGAGTTTCGCCACCACCGGCCCTAGAAGAATCATCAGTCCGTAGAACAGCGCCA
This sequence comes from Mogibacterium kristiansenii, assembly GCF_009695905.1. GTDB lineage: Bacteria > Bacillota > Clostridia > Peptostreptococcales > Anaerovoracaceae > Mogibacterium_A > Mogibacterium_A kristiansenii. The sequence goes on along the minus strand of NZ_VUNA01000013.1, from coordinate 58,670 downwards.
TGAGAATCAGGTTCTGCGCCATCAGATTTTGGGGAATGGATCCGGATCCGCTGAGGGCGGTGGAAATCATCAGCAATGGGTTAAAAACATTGACGATGAGGTTCGAAATTTCCGACGTTCCCTGCTTGGTGAGCCATCCCTTTCGAAAGCAGAAAAAGCCCACAAAAATAAAACGGCGAATAGAATAGCCTTGCCGGAAAAGTTGGTAAAAAAAATAGTTTTTTTACCAAAATATAAGAGAAGTTTTTTTGCATATTTCGCAAAAAAATGGTATCATGCTGTTGAGGCGTCTCGAGGCGTCCACCGAAAAAGTGAAATTCTAAGGAATCGATGAATCAAGGCGATTCGGAAAGGAATTGAAATGGATTATTTAGAAATTGAAAAAGTCATTGGAAGACAGATTATTGACTCCAGAGGAAATCCGACAGTGGAGGCAGAGGTGCACCTGGTAGACGGAACCGTGGGCAGAGCGGCTTGCCCGAGCGGCGCATCCACCGGTGAGTTCGAAGCGCTGGAGCTGAGAGACGGCGATCAGAGCCGGTATGGCGGAAAGGGCGTATCCAAGGCGGTTTCGTACGTGAACAACGAGATTTGCGACCTGCTGGTGGGAATGGATGCTTCCGATACCTATGCTGTCGACAAGGCGATGATCGAAGCGGACGGCACGGAAGACAAGTCGAAGTTCGGTGCCAATGCGATTCTGTCCGTATCCCTGGCGGCGGCAAAAGCAGCGGCACAGGCACTGGACACCCCGCTGTACCGCTATCTGGGCGGTGTTAGCGGAAACACCCTGCCGGTTCCGATGATGAATATTTTGAACGGTGGTGCGCACGCAACCAATACCGTTGATACACAGGAATTTATGATTATGCCGGCCGGTGCCCCAAGTTTTAGCGAAGGATTGCGCTGGTGCACGGAAGTATATCACAAGCTGGCAAAGCTCCTGAAGGCAGACGGTTTTGCCACCGGCGTGGGCGATGAAGGCGGTTATGCACCGAACCTGTCCAGCGACGAGGAGACTTTGGATTACATCCTGAAGGCGATTAAGGAATGCGGTTACGTGCCGGGTGCGGACTTCGTTCTGGCAATCGATGCGGCAGCCAGCGAATGGAAGGGTTCCAAGGCCGGTGAATACGTACAGCCGAAGAGCGGTAAGAAGTTCACTTCCGCTGAGTTGGTAGAGCACTGGAAGTCCCTGGCAGACAAGTATCCGATCATTTCCCTGGAAGACGGTCTGGACGAAGAGGATTGGGAAGGCTGGAAGCTGCTGACAGAAACTCTGGGCGACCGGGTTCAGCTGGTCGGTGATGACCTGTTCGTTACCAACACAAAGAGACTGTCCAAGGGCATCGAGCTGGGCAGCGCGAACTCCATCCTGATTAAGCTGAATCAGATTGGTTCCCTGTCCGAGACCATCGACTGCATCCGCATGGCAAAGAAGGCAGGAATGACCGCTGTGGTTTCCCACAGATCCGGCGAGACCGAGGATACCACCATCGCAGACCTGGCAGTGGCACTGAACACCGGACAGATTAAGACCGGTGCGCCGGGAAGATCCGAGCGTGTGGCAAAGTACAACCAGCTTCTCAGAATCGAGGAACAGCTGGGTGACGCCGCATCCTATGCAGGCTTCAACGCATTCAATGTAATCAGAAAATAATTCACGAATAGAGGTAATCCCTGAAGAATTGAGAAAGAGCTGTTAGAATAGCACGATTTTAATGGGCACGAATAAAAGACTTGGTGTAAAGAAACGGAAGGCAAATGGCCGGAACGGTTTCTTGCACCAAGTCTTTTTGTATTCGCTATTTTTCTAATTACACCGCCATCGGGCAGAGCACCAGGTACGCCAGCATGTAATGGCAAAAGCTTCCCGCCATGACGAAGAGGTGAAACAACTCATGGTTGCCGAAGCCGATATTGTTGGCCGGAATGATTTTCAGCTTGAGGGCGTAGATCACTCCGCCGACGGTGTAAAACAATCCTCCGGCCAGAAGCCAGAGGAATCCGGCGGAAGAAAGGTTGGCATAAATCGTGGGCAGGACGGAAATGCAGAGCCAGCCCATTCCGATGTACATCACGGAAGAGACCCATTTCGGACAGGTCACCCAGAAGAATTTGAACAGCATTCCCAGTGCGGCCACAATCCAAACCGCGATGAGGAGCCGGGTTCCGGCCTTTCCCGGAATGGCAATCAGGCATACCGGGGTATAGGAGCCGGCAATCAGTACGAAGATGCTCATGTGGTCCAGGCATTTCAGGCGATGGTTCCGAACTTCATCCAGATTAAATGCGTGATAGGATGCGCTGGCACCGTACAGCAGAACCATGCTCAGCATGAAAACCCCCATGGAAATTAGCGCCCGAAGCGGTGCACCGCCGAAGGCCCCGTGAATCAGAAGGAGCGGGGTCGCGACGATGGCCATCAGGAATCCGATAAAATGAGTCAGCGAACTGATGGGATCTTTGGCGCGGAATACCGGGCAATCCTTCGATGCCTCGGTACCGCCGGGAACGGAATTGGTGGAATAAGATAATTTCTGCATTGGGATACCTCCTGTAAAAAACGTTCGGTTCGGATTCGAGCGTGAGATCAAATTTGCGAACGCTGTAATCAACTCCTCGTCATCGGTTATTGAATATCCGATTACCATATATTAGCGGTTATTCAATAACTTGTCAAGAGTTACCGCAAATATTATTGACGGTTATTGATATTTGCTATACAATGAATACCAGGTATTCGAAACAGGAGAAAACGATGACACAGAAAGAAAACGAAAAGAACAAAAGCATTCAAGCGGACATCCAGCGCACTCTGGATTCCCTGCATTTGCCGGAATACAAGGAGATTCCGGACGTGGGGCTGTATCTGGAGCAGGTGACCCGTTTTATCAATACCGCACTGGAATCCTTTCCGGATATGAGCGTCACCCCATCCATGATTAGCAATTACGTGAAGCTGAAGGTGGTGACCCGTCCAGAGAAGAAAGCCTACTCCCGGGATCAGATCGTGGCCCTGCTGTTCGTGGCCGTGGCAAAGACCGTACTGTCCATGGACAACATCCGAAAGGCCTTTGAAATCCGCCGCCAGAACAGCGACGTGGAAACGGGATACGAATATTTCCGAAGAAGCCTGGAGCATGCCCTCACCTCTTTCGGGAAAGACCCGCTACCGAGGAATCCGGAAGAAATTCCGCAGGACGTCAGCGAGGAAGCGCGGAATGTGGTGGATTACACCGCCTCCGCCATCGCGTATAAGATGTATCTGAATCTGTATTTCGACGCAATCAAAGAACCGGGCACCTCCAAATAGTTAAAAAATAAACGGCAAAAAGCCTGAAAAGCCCTTTATTAAAGGGTTTCAGCGGTGTATAATAACCAACGGAGTATTTATAGAAAAAACCAATGGTTATTTTGCAGGAGGAGTATTGCAAATGGAAATCGCAAAAAATGCAGGAATCACATACAAGCAGACACCGGTTGCCAACGGCACCCTGGTAAAGGTCATCAAGGCGGCGATGGCTTCCCATCTGGAGGACGAGAAGGGGTGGAACTACTACGTTTCCAAGTCCAAGGAGGCGATTGCCGAGCTGGCGGAATCCGGTGAGAATGCCGCCGAAGTGAAGGATGCACCGGCCGTTATCGTTCCGGTATACGCACCGGCAAAGGAAGCGCCGACCGCAGAGGATGTGGAGAGAAGCCGCGCCATCGGAAACATGCTGGTACTCATGGAAGAAATCGGTCTGGCCGGCACCTGGGTGAGCGTGATGTGTGACGAAGCGCAGCAGAAGAAGGTGGCGGAAGCCATGCACATTTCTTCGGAATTCATGCCGATGGGCATTCTGACTCTGGGCTATCCGGAGCAGGATGCAGAGGAGGATAAGCCGGGCAAAATGAAAAAGAAAGCCGAGGAATGTTTCCGCAAGAAGATTCACTTTGTGGACACGTTGGGCAGATACTAAGAACTTTGTGTCGGAAGCGAAAGACTTCCGGCACTTTTTTTACAAAAAAATCCGTGTATGAATTGCAGTATAATCCGTAAAAAGATATAATGAAAAAGATTATGAATCAATACCGTTTTGGTTAGTTGGAAAGGACAGAGAAAGATGAAACAGTTAGAAGAGACGAAAAGCAACGGATTGGCACTGATACCGTTCCTGTTGTTCATTGTAATCTATATGGGCGCCGGAATCATCCTGCAGATGCGGGGGGTGGAGATGGCGTTCTATCAGTTCCCGTCGGTGGTGGCCATGTCCATTGCGGTAATTGTCGCATTTGTCATGTTCCACAAGGCGGGCATTAACGAGAATTTTGCGACCTTCGCCAAAGGCGCTGCCAGTGAAGACGTGGTGACCATGCTGATGATCTACCTGCTGGCCGGCGGATTCTCCGCAGTGGCCGGTGCGATGGGCGGAATCGAATCCACGGTAAACCTGGGCGTGTCGATTATTCCGGCACACCTGCTCACTGCAGGCATCTTCGTGATCTCTGCTTTTATGGCGACGGCGACGGGAACCTCCATGGGAACCGTGGGCGCGATTGTGCCGATTGCCGTGGGCGTTGTGGATAAAGCGGGCTTGAGCATGCCTTTGGTGATGGCGGCCTGCATGTCCGGCGCGATGTTCGGCGACAACCTGTCCATGATTTCGGATACCACCATCGCCGCGACCCGGACTCAGGGCGTAGAGCTGAAGGATAAGTTCCGCACCAACTTCTGGTGCGCCCTTCCGGCGGCCATCATCGCACTGGCGCTGTTAGTGGCATTCGGCCGTCCGGAACATGCGGTGGCAATTCCTGCCGGAAACTATGAGCTGATCAAAGTGGTTCCGTACATGCTGGTACTGGTGCTGGCGCTGCTGGGAATCAACGTATTCCTGGTGCTGCTCTTTGGCATCGTGTCCGCCGGCATTATCGGAATTGCCTGCGGCGACCTGACCGTGATTACTTTTGCCACCAATGTGTGGGAAGGTTACAAAAGCATGATTGAAGTGTTCCTGCTGTCCATGTTCGGCGGCGGCGTGGCGGAGCTTACGGCGAAATACGGCGGGCTTCAGTGGATGATCGAGAAGCTCAGCGGAATTTGCAAGGGAAAGAAATCCGCCCAGGCGGCGCTGTGCGTGCTGGCGGGAGTGACGGATATGGCGACGGCCAACAACACCGTGGCCATCATCGTGGACGGAAATATGGCCAGATCCATCAGCGAGAAGTACAAGATCGATCCGAGAAAAACCGCGTCCATCCTGGATGCGTTCACCTGCATCTTCCAGGGCATGATTCCGTACGGTGCCCAGTTCCTGCTGGTGGCATCCCTGACCAAGGGACGAGTGAGCCCGCTGGACATCATACCGCTGCTGTGGTACCTGTTCCTGCTGGGACTTTTCACCGTGCTGTCCTTCCTGATTCCAAGCTACGAGAAATTGACCCTTCCCGGCGAATGGGATTGGGAGAACCACACCGTCATCCGATAGTTGTGGAAGGAGATGAATTGGAATGGGGAAAAATCGAAATCAGGTCATCGTGCGGGCCAGCGTGGTGGGCATCGTCACCAACCTTTTGCTGGCGGGCTTTAAGGCTTTTGTGGGGATGATGTCCCATTCCGGATACCATGACCGCCGTGGAAATCGACCGGCTTCAGCGGGATATTGCCGATGATGTGTACGAGAAGACCGGAGTCATCCTGATGGGAATCGGAATCTACGCCATCAACACCACCGATGTGAATTTGGCGATGGTTCAAAAGCAGGTAACGAACCTGACCATGAGCGTGGAACACGTGATGCAGCTCCACGGTTTCTTCTTTGATCCCGAGAGCCGGCGCATGAGCTTCGACGTGGTGGTCAGCTTCGATTCCCCGGACCGGATGGAGACGATGAAACAGGTTCGCCGAAAAGTCCTTCAATGGATGCCGGACCTGAAGCTTCGAATTCGGATGGATGCGGATCTCAGCGATTGATTTTCCGCAATAAGTGTTAAGATTTCTTAAGAATTGTTAAGATTGGGCTCCGGATGTTGTACACCGGAGCCCAATTCAGTATAATTAATATCATTAATTTCGACCGATACTGTAACAGCATGGGGAAAGAAAGGATAGAATTATGTCGCATATGATTGAACTTCATAACGTATCGAAGTTCTACAGCAATAAGGATACCGTGAGTACCGGATTTTCCAAGGTGGATCTCAACCTGGATATGGGGGAATTCGTGGTGATTACCGGCGAGAGCGGCAGCGGCAAGTCCACGTTGCTGAACGTCATTTCCGGACTGGACAGCTATGAAGAGGGGGAACTTTTCATCGCGGGAGAGGATACCAGCGGCTACCGAACGGAAGATTACGAACGGTACCGGAAGAAATACATCGGAAATATTTTCCAGGACTTCAACCTGGTGAACAGTTATACCGTATACCAGAACGTTGAGCTGAGCATGATGCTGTCCGGCATGCCTCGGTCGGAGCAGAAGCAGAACATCCCGGAATACATCGAGATGGTGGATATGACGGCCTATACCAAGACCAAGGCATCCAAGCTTTCCGGCGGACAGAAGCAGCGGGTGGCCATCGCCCGGGCGCTGGCAAAGAACGCCCCGGTTATCGTGGCGGACGAACCGACGGGAAATCTGGACAGTGCCTCCGCAGAGAAGGTGATGGAAACCTTGCATCGGATTTCCAAAGATCGCCTGGTGGTTATCGTAACCCACAACTACGAACAGGCGGCGCCGTACGTTACCCGAAAAATCACCATGCATGACGGCCGAATTATCGAGGATAAAAAAATTCAGCCCGCGGCAGGGGACCTTTCCGATGATGAGATGGAATCCTATCTTCATCCGGAGGAAGAACGAAAGGAAAAAGAAGCGGCGAAGCCTCGCAGCGGCGGAAGAGCCATGAGAAATGAAGAGGCGGAAACCGGAGGAAAAGGAAGAAGAAAGGGCCGGGGGCGGAGGAATCCTTTTGCGGAAGCACCGGTATACCGGAAGATGTCGGCCGGGTCGCAGCTTCGGCTGGGGGTTCGGAACACCTTCAACCTTCCGGCGAAATTCATTTTGCTTTTATTGGTGTACCTGTTTGTCACGGCGGCGGTGCTGAGTCAGTACGCGTCCACGAAGCAGGCCCTCCATTCCAACGATTTGATGGGGTACAACAATTACTTCACGGATACCTCCCCGGAGCGGCTGATTCTCACCAAGAAGGATGGGAGTGCTTTCACCACTTCGGATTACGAGAGCCTTCAGAAGATGGACAATGCGGATTACATCATCAAGGGCGATGCGGGCATCGATACCGGAATCATGTTTGAGTCCGACGATATCGATATCAGCGGACCGATGTATCCGGTGAGCTGCCTGAAGGAAAAGCCGACCATCGGCCGCCTTCCGAAGAAGGATACGGAGGTGGTGCTGGTGGCGGATCCGGAATGCTATTCCTACGATGCCATCAAGGAGATGGACAAGAAGATTCTGGGGAAAAAATACTACATCGATGCCCTGAATTCCATGGCGATACAGGGCGGCGACCGGCTGATTAAGGACAAGGTGACCGTGGTCGGCGTGGTTTTGCTGAGCGAAGATGCCGGCCGGTCCAGCAACGGAAACGTCATGATTTACGTAACGGATAACGTGGCGGCTCGGGTGCTGGTAAAGACCGCAGCGGCCTCCTCCACCGTAACGTTGGACTTTAGCGGTACGAAGAGCGATTACAGCGGCATGCAGGTGGTGTATCCATCCAAGAAGGTGACGAAGGGCGAGGTATACATTTCCGAAGACCAGGCATACCAGTTCTACGAAGAAGGTGCGGCGCGGGGAAAGACCATGGGTCTTCACGTGAAAAACCATTATTTTGAGGAGTCTCGGGATTTCCGAATCGGTCAGGTGTTCAAAGCCGATAATATCCGGAGCCTGCTGGGTCTTTCCAAAAACAATTACGACGAATACACGTCCAACGTGTACATCAATCCGTCGGATTACAACAAGATTTTCAATCAGGGAAATTTCCAGAGCAGCTTTTTCATGAAGGACGAGAAGCTGTCCGATTCCACGGTGAAGGCCCTGGAAAGCGCCGGATACAAGGTGCTGGTTATTAAGGATACCTTTACGGATGCCACCGGCGGGTATGCGTTTATCCTGCGGATGTTCAGCATGGTTCGCCTGGCACTGGAATTCATCGTGCTGTTCTTCATCTCCTATGCGGTAATCCGGCTGATCATGCGGTCCCGAAATTCCTATTACTCTACATTGCGAATTTTGGGCGCCAGCCGGAAGAATACGGATAACATCCTGCGCATCGAGCTGCTGCTCATGATGGCGATTTCCTATGGCGGCGTTTTGGTGGGAAGCAACCTGGTACGGCGGGGAATCGTCGCGGTGCCGGCGGTGAATGAGCGACTGGCGTTCCTGTCTGCGACGGATTATTTCATCCTGTTCGTCGGACTTCTGGTGATGTCCCTCCTGATTGCGAAGAGATATTCCCATAAAATCTTCAGCAAGAGCGCTATGAAAGTTTACAGAGAGGAGGCGTAGATATGATTGAACTTCAGAATGTAAATAAGTATTTCAACCGAAAGAAAAACAACGAAATTCATGTCATCAACGACACCTCCCTGAATCTGCCGGAAAGCGGCATCGTGGCGCTGCTGGGCCCTTCCGGCTGCGGCAAAACCACGCTGCTGAATGCCATCGGCGGGCTGGACCGAATCAACTCGGGAAAGATCTACGTGGTCGGGGAATGCATCACCCGGAAGAGTTCCAACAAGGTGGACGTCATTCGGAATGCGAAAATTGGATATATTTTCCAGAACTACAACCTGCTGGATAACCGCACCGTCTTTGAAAACGTGGCCATCGCCCTGCGAATGGTGGGCATGAAGGATCGGGAACAGGTGAAGGAACGGGTGAACTACTGCCTGGAGGCGGTGGGCATCTATCCGTATCGGAACAAGATGGCGGATGCCCTGTCCGGCGGACAGCGGCAGCGGGTGGCCATCGCCCGGGCCATTGCCAAGAACCCGAAGATCATCATCGCCGATGAGCCGACGGGAAACCTGGACAGCCGGAACACCATCGAAATTATGAACATCATCAAGTCGATTTCCAAAGACCGGCTGGTGATTCTGGTGACTCACGAGACGGATATCGCGGAATTCTACGCGGATCGGGTGGTTCGAATCAAGGACGGCCGGGTGGTATCGGACCGGGAGAACGATCCTTCCCAGAAGCTGGATTATCAGTTGGAAAACAAGATTTATCTGAAAGATATGGAACACGGAGTGCGATTCCGGCACGATGGACTGACGGTGGACGTGTATCAGGATGAGATTCGGGAGACGGATATCAAAATCGTCATTCGTGGCGGCAACCTGTACATCAATACCGGCGGGGCGTTCCACGTGGTGGATGAAACCGCCAACATCGAGATGATTGACGCGCACTACAGCGCCATGGATTCCACCATCTACGAGGACGTGCACTTCCGGTACGACGAGCACATGCCGGAGAATTTTAAGGCGAAATACACCTCCGTATACAACGTCTGGAACATGCTGGCCAGCGGCTTCCGCAATGTGCGGAAATTCAGCCTGCTGAAAAAACTCCTGCTCATCGGATTCGTGTGCGCGGCGGCGTTTACTTTTACCGCGGTGAGCAACATCTTCGGTATTTTCAACGTGCAGGAGAAGGACTTCCTCACCACCAACAGTCATTACATCACCGTGGCCAACCCGAAGCACGATGAGTCGATGCTGAAGAAAATCCGGAAGATGAACGGGGTAAGCTATGTGACACCGGGAGATACCCGAATTTGCGTGACCCTGCCGATGGACGATTACTATCAGACCGCCCAGGCATCTGCCGGCCTCACCGGCTCCCTGAGCCATTCGGAAGAGCTGGAGACCAAAGATGTAATTGAAGGACGCCTTCCGGAGAAGGGACATGAAATCGTCATCGACCGGATGATTCTGGATAAATTCATCAAAGCCAAAGCGGGCAACATGGTGGGGCTGACTTCCGTAAAACAATTCATAGGACGGCGGATTAAGATTCCGCACCTGAAGGATTACGAAATCGTGGGCGTTTCCGACACCAAATCCCCGTCCATTTTCATTCCGGCAAGTCAAACCATCGACGTGCTGTCCAATGCGAAGAAGGGAACGGATGATACGGCGAGTGATTTTTCGGATTACGGCGAGGATGACGAGATGGACGCAGAGGCTTCCGGCGAAGAGGATAATGCCATCGTGAATTACGACCTGCGTTCTTCGGCTCTTCGGATTAAGAAGGGGTCCGCACCGAAGAATACCTATGAGGCGGTGGTGAACAATTCCCACAACGGCGAGGACGGGTATACCATCGGCAAGACCCTCAACCGAAAGGTGAACGGGCACAAGCTGAAATTGGTGGGATTCTACACCAGCGATTACCAGAACGATATCGTCTACGTGAGCAAGGATACGGTTCGGCAGAATTACATTGCAAAACAAAAGGTTTGTTCGGTATACACCACCGACACCTATGGGACGCTGACCACGCTGCAGGAAGAGGGCTATTCCGCAAAAATAAATTACGAGCGGGACCGCACCGATTACATGCGAAAGCACCGGGACAACCTGCGCTCCGCGCTGGTAGTGGCGGGAATCATTTTGCTGATTTCTCTCATTGAAATCTTCCTGATGCTTCGATCCTCCTTCTTGTCCCGAATCAAGGAAGTGGGCACTTTGCGGGCCATCGGGCTGAAGAAGCGGGATATTTACCGCATGTTCACCGGAGAAATTCTGGTAATCACCGTGCTGACAGCGGTGCCGGGCATCGGGGCGGCGTATTACCTTCTGTACAATTTGATGCAGGGAATCGATTACATTGCCAACCAGTATGTGGTGAACCCGGGCATTGCGCTCCTGTCCTTCGGCGTGCTGGTGCTGTTCAACCTGCTGGCAGGGCTCCTTCCGGTATTCCGAACCCTTCGGAAAACGCCGGCGGAAATTCTGTCAAGGACGGATATATAGGGGCATTTTCATATCCGGGTTCGGCGGTTTGTCGAGCCCGGAATTGCATTACGCTGATTGTAGAAAATTTCCCATTGTGCTATAATCACAAATAAGTGTATTAATTATTTGGAGGCTGGAATGAGTAACGAAAAAACGAACGAATACAAAGAGATGAGAGGGAATTTTATCCACGACATCATCGATAACGACCTGGAAACCGGAAAGTGGGATCATATCGCCACTCGTTTTCCACCGGAACCAAACGGCTATCTCCACATCGGACATGCCAAATCCCTGTGCTTGAACTTCGGAACCGCACTGAAGTACGGCGGAACCTGCAACCTTCGTTATGACGACACCAACCCGGTCAAGGAAGATACGGAATACGTGGACGCCATCGAGGAGGATGTACACTGGTTGGGATTCCAGTGGAACAAGAGACTGTGGGCATCGGATTATTTCGATCAGATGTATGAAGCCGCAGTGTCTTTGATTCAGAAAGGAAAGGCCTATGTGTGCCACCTGACGGCAGAGCAGATGAAGGAATACCGTGGAACCCTAACGGAGCCGGGAAAAGAGAGCCCATATCGGAACAGAAGCGTGGAAGAGAACATGGAGCTGTTCCGGCGCATGAAGGACGGAGAGTTCGGTGACGGAGAAGCGGTTCTCCGTGCCAAGATTGATATGGCATCCCCGAACATCAACATGAGAGATCCGATTATCTACCGGGTAGCTCACGTGACCCACCACAATACGGGGGACAAGTGGTGCATCTATCCGATGTACGATTTTGCTCATCCGATTGAAGATGCCATTGAGGGCATTACCCATTCCATCTGTACTTTGGAGTTTGAGGATCACCGTCCGCTGTACGACTGGGTGCTGCAGGAAGTGGGTCTGTGGCCGAATCCGCCGCGTCAGATTGAGTTCGCTCGTCTGAACATCACCCACACCCTGATGAGCAAGCGGTATCTCAAGAGAATGGTGGACGAAGGTCATGTAGACGGTTGGGACGATCCTCGGATGCCAACCATCGCCGGCATCCGCCGGAGAGGATATACGCCGGAAGCGGTTCGGGCGTTCTGCGACGAAATCGGTGTGGCGAAAGCCAACTCCACCGTGGATATTGCGCAGCTGGAAGCCGCAGTCCGGGACGATCTGCAGGATAAAGTGCCGGCCGTGCACGTAGTGACCAACCCGATTAAGGTGGTAATCACCAACTATCCGGAGGGTCAGATTGAAATGTGCACCGTAGAAAATAACCGGAAGGTTCCGGAGCTGGGTGAGCGAGAGGTTCCGTTCGGCCGGGAACTGTGGATTGACGGAGATGATTTTATGGAAGTACCGGTAAAGAAGTATTTCCGTCTCTTCCCGGGAAATGAAGTTCGCTTCAAGGGTGCATACTACATTACCTGCAATGAAGTGATTAAGAACGAAGATGGATCCATTCGGGAGCTGCATTGCACCTACGATCCGGAAACCCGCGGCGGAGACGCACCGGACGGCCGGAAGGTGAAGGGTACCATCCACTTTGTGGAGGCCAGTACCGCGGTTCGGATCCGAATTCGGGAGTACGATTACATGATGATTGAGGACGAGGAAGGAAATTCCGTATTCAACGAGGATTCCCTCCGCGACACTTGGGGTTATGCAGAGCCGTCCATCAAGGAGGCAAAGCCGGAAGACCGATTCCAGTTCTTCCGGAAGGGATATTATATTGCAGACAGGAAGCTGACTACCGAGGATGAGAAGGTATTTAACAGCATCGTAGGTCTGAAGAGCTCCTGGAAGAAGTAGTACAGACAGAGGGAGAAAACATTGGATACCATCAATGGCATTGTGAATTCAATATTATCTCTGGCGAATTCCCATCCCGAAACGGCGAAGTACATCACCACCGGACTCCGGTGGGTGTTCGTACTGCTGGCGGTGTGGATTCTGTTGATGTGCATCATTTCATTGCTGTCTACCAGAGCCACGCCGGAGGTATGGGGGTATCTCCACGTGGAAGGGGGAGAAGGCATTCCCATCACCCATTGGGAAAACATCATCGGCCGATCCTCCTCCGTGGATCTTCGAATTAAGGACAAAACCGTCTCCAAGAGCCAGGCTTTGCTGATCCGACAATCGGACGAGAAGTGGATGATCAAGGACCTGGGGTCTACCAACGGAACGGTGGTGAACGATTGGAAGCTGGTGCCCGGAAGGCGGTACATGATTGAGCCGGGGGACAAAATCACCCTGGGCGGGGTGCGTACGACCTTGGCCTCGATCAGCTTGGAGGAAACTCGCAACAACGAAGAACTTCGGCTGATGGATAAAGAACCGCTGTCACCGTGGTCGGCGATGCTGGGAATTACGGCATTTCAGATTCTCGCTGTGGTGCAGCTGATTCTGGGAATGGGGACGAAAGTGACGGTGACCGCCCTTCTTTCCATTTTGCTGCTGGGTGTGGTGATGTGGGTGTATATCCTCACCGGAAAGGCGATGGGGCGAAAGGGTTTTGAGATTGAGCTGATCGCTTTTTTTATGTCCACCATCAGCCTGGCGATTACCGCATCCTCGGAGCCGGAGCGAACGTTCACGCAGTTCGTATCCGTTGTCATCGGCCTGCTGATGTTCTTCGTCATCTGCCTCTTCCTTCGGGATTTGGATCGGACGGAGCGGATTCGTCCCATCATGGCAGTGGCATCGGTGCTTCTGCTGGCCTTCAACCTGGTGTGCGGCCAGATTAAGTACGGTGCCGCCAACTGGGTGTATATCGGGAACTTCGGTTTTCAGCCGTCAGAGCTGGTGAAAATCGTCTTCGTTCTGGTGGGAGCCGCCACTCTGGAAGAGCTGTTCCAGAAGAAGAACCTGATGCAGTACGTGCTGTTTTCCTTCTACTGCCTGGGATGCCTGGCGGTGATGGGAGACTTTGGTACAGCACTGATTTTCTTCGTCACATTTCTGGTGGTATCCTTCCTGCGAAGCGGCGATCTGTCCCGGCTGATTCTCACCGGAGTCGGTGCCGGAATCATGGGATTGATGATTCTTCGTTTTATGCCGTATATCGCCAACCGGTTTTCCATCTGGGGACATGTGTGGGACGATCCGGCGGACAAAGGATACCAGCAGGTTCGAACCATGTGCTACAGTGCCGGAGGCGGACTTCTGGGACAGGGCGCCGGAAACGGATATCTGAAAACAGTGGGCGCCTCCAATACGGACCTGGTATTCGGAATGGTGACGGAAGAGTGGGGATTGATCATCGCCCTGCTGCTGATCGTGTGCATCATCACCCTGTGCCTCTTTGCGGTGAATTCCATCGTGGCCGGACGGTCCACCTTCTACACCATCGGGGCCTGCGGCGCGTCCACGTTCTTCCTGTTCCAGACCATGCTGAACGTGTTCGGTGCGGTGGATTTGTTTCCGCTTACCGGTGTCACCTTCCCGTTCGTGTCGGCAGGAGGTACCAGTATGATGGCCTCATGGGCCATATTGGCATTCTTTAAAGCGGCGGATATGCGGAAGGATGCCAGCATCGCCATAAAACGTTCTAAGGTAAAAGTATCTCTGCAGGATTACGCGGAGGAGACCGATGAGGACGCAGAAGAGATGTGAGACGGCCGGAGGACCGATAGAAAGAAGAGGAGCTATCCATGCGTAAAGTAGAAAGACGTGCAACAATATGTCTGCTTCTGGCAGCGGTCCTGTTCCTGGGGACCGGGGTGTTCGTGTGGCGTTTTGTGACTCAGGGAAAGACCTGGGCCAGCTTCTCCGGAAATCTGCAGATCTACGTGGATGGAAACCTGAACCGAGGAACCATCTATGACCGCCACGGGACGCAGCTTCTGAAGTGCGATAAGGACGGTACACACTATTCCGACGACTCGGAGCTTCGGAAAGCTACCGTGCATACGGTGGGCGATCCGGCCGGAAATGTGGCCACCGGTGCCATCAACATGTGGAGCGGGGACCTAATCGGATACGATTTGCTGAACGGAACCTACGACACCTCGGCAGAGGGTAAGGAAATCACGCTGACCATCGATGCGGAAGCCAACCGGACGGCCTATGAACGGCTTTCCGGCAAGACCGGTACGGTGGGTGTCTATAACTACAAGACCGGAGAGATTCTGTGCATGGTGAGTACGCCGGCCTTCGATCCGGAGCTGGATCAAAGCGGAAATGACAGCGGAGACTCCATCTATTTCAACAATTTCCTGCAGGGGGCCATGACACCGGGATCCACCTTCAAGTTGGTGACGGCGGCGTCCGCCTTAGAGTCCGGCGTGGACGTGGATTCCTTCCGATTCACCTGCGACGGAAAGAATCGATACAATAAAGATGATATCACCTGCACCTCGGCTCACGGTACGGTGAACTTCCGCCAGGCCCTTGCGGTATCCTGCAACGGCGCCTTCGGAAAACTAGCCCGGGAGGTGGGTGCCGCAAACCTTTCCACCACCACTCAGAAAGTGGGACTGACCAAATCCGTGGATGTGGACGGAATCAAGACTCAAGCGGGTTCCTTCACTTTTCCGGAGGACAACGAGGTGAACTTGAGCTGGGCAGGCATCGGACAGTACGATGACCAGGTGAACCCGTGCGCCATGATGGTGTACATGGGCGCCATCGCCAACGGCGGCGAGCCGGTCCAGCCGAAGCTGATGAAATCCTCCAGCTTCCTGTCCGCCGGCAAATCCGGCAAATCCCTGGGAGAATACATCAGTTCCGAAACCGCCGATGAGCTGCGCTCCATGATGAAGAACAACGTAAAAGTAACCTACGGGGAGTCCAATTTCTACGGGTTGGATCTCTATGCCAAGTCCGGTACCGCGGAAACCGGCAGCGGCGAAGACGGCTGGTTCGTGGGATTCATCGATAATGAGGATTATCCGTTGGCCTTCGTGGTATGGATCAAAAACGGCGGCACCGGGTACGCATCGGCGGGACCGGTGGCGAAGGACGTGCTGAATCGGATTATCAGCAATAATGACAGTGAATAAAAAGATTTTTCACTTTTACTAGAGGGTTCACAACCAACAAACCTGCACCGTTTAGCTGAGATTGCTTTCCGGATGCAGGTTTTTTGTTCCTAGGCGTAAGCAAATAAGACGACAGTCAGGGAAAGTCCGGACTATGTTGGCGGGAGAAACACAAGAAAGGTGGAGAAGGAAAATGAAGATAGGAAAATTCAAAGAAATTATTCGAGAGAGAAGCAGAATTGCAGCAGAATGTTGTGATGAATGGTTATTTGGAATCGAAAAATGCTGGAACGAAGAAATAGAGATGCTAAGTGAAGATGTTGATGCGACAATCTCGTTCCTTCAGAATGAATGTACTGCGGAAGAACTTAGTTGGATTAGTGAAATAATTGATAATCTGGCAGAGCGAACCCGAAGTCGAGAACTTTTGCAAGCATATAAGAATCTTGCTGATAAGTTCCCTGAAAAATGCAGGGAAAGCAACATCTTAGAGTCTGTCAAATTCGCAGAAAATGTATTAAATGAAGATGTAGAGAATAGAGGAAAACAGTAAAAATCTCATCAATCGATAATTAGAATTTATCAATCTGATATAATAAAATATGCCTAGATTTTCAGGGCGACTTCACGCTGTTTTTATAATTTTTGCAAATCAGCGTGAACATATTTTTTTGTTATACACGATTTTGTCGTGTAATTTTCTCCGTTCAAATCATCCTTTAAAAAAAGTTCACGCTTTTGGGGAGGGAATCCTTATTTTTGCGTGAATCGCCAGTGGAAATCTGTCGTTCCAAAATTAGAATCTTACAAAAGCCGCGAATTACGTTCACGCTGAATCCGCGTTTTCTGTCAAAAAGCGTGAAGTGCCTTCAAATTTCTAGACATATAAGATTGCACACGTAAATTTTAACTAATGCAGTTAGAATCACACTTTTTGACCCAGGCTACTATATAAGCGAACACTGAATGGACTCGCATACGAAAAGGCAATCTCCGAGAAAAAATGAAGAACTTTTTCTTTTAGAATAACGTTATAAATTTGTTTAGTATAGTAACAATTGACGGCTATATTGAATGATATAACATGTTTTGCTACAATAAGCGTAGGACTTATATGATTGAATCTAGGAGGTTTTAAATGAAGACAGACGTACAGATTGCACAGGAAGCGCAGATGAAACCAATTGTGGAGGTCGCATCCCAGTTGGATATTTCGGATGATGAATTGGAGCTGTATGGAAAATATAAGGCGAAAATCAGCCCGGATGTGTTGGAGCGGCTGAAGGACCGTCCCAACGGAAAACTGGTGCTGGTAACCGCCATCAACCCGACTCCGGCCGGAGAAGGAAAGACCACCACGAACGTGGGACTGTCTATGGCGCTGAACAAGCTGGGAAAGAAGACCATTACCACGCTGAGAGAGCCGTCTCTGGGACCGTGCTTCGGCATTAAGGGCGGCGCTGCCGGCGGCGGATATTCCCAGGTGGTACCGATGGATGATATCAACCTGCATTTTACCGGGGATTTCCATGCCATCACTTCGGCACACAACCTGTTGGCGGCAATGCTGGATAACCACATCCACCAGGGAAATGCGCTGGATATCGTAACGAAGAAAATCGTGTGGAAGCGAGTAATGGATATGAACGACCGTTCCCTGCGCCACATCATCGTTGGCCTGGGCAAGAAGGGCGACGGCGTGATGCGGGAGAGCGGATTCGATATTACCGTGGCTTCCGAAATCATGGCAATTCTGTGCCTGGCAACGGACATCGAGGATTTGAAGGCGCGCCTGTCCAGAATGGTGGTTGCATACAACAGCAAGGGTGAAGCGGTAACCGCCGGCGACCTGCAGGCGACCGGTGCGATGGCACTGCTTCTGAAGGATGCCATTAAGCCGAACCTGGTACAGACACTGGAAAACACACCGGCTATTATTCACGGCGGACCTTTTGCCAATATCGCTCACGGCTGCAACTCCGTTATGGCAACGCAGACAGCACTGAAGCTGGGCGATTACGTGGTCACCGAGGCCGGATTCGGTGCGGACCTGGGTGCGGAGAAATTCTTCGATATCAAGTGCCGGTATGCCGGACTGAAGCCGGATGTTGCGGTAATCGTGGCAACGGTTCGTGCGCTGAAGATGAACGGCGGCGTGGCAAAAGACAATCTGGCAGAGGAAAACCTGGATGCACTGAAAGCCGGATCGGCGAACCTGCTTCGCCACCTGGACAACGTGGCAAAATACGGTGTTCCGGCAGTGGTTGCCATCAACCGTTTCCCAACCGATACGGAAGCCGAGCTGGAACTGCTGAGAGACCTGTGCAAGGAGAAGGGTATCGACGTGGTTCTGTCCGAAGTATTTGCAAAGGGCAGCGAAGGCGGAATGGAGCTGGCAAAGGAAGTCATCAACATCTGCGAGAATCAGAAATCCGATTTCCACACGCTGTATGATGTGAACGATTCCATCGAAGATAAAATGAACACCATCGCGACTGAAATCTACGGCGCGGATGGCGTGGACTTCACCGCAGATGCTCTGAAGCAGGTTCGGGAGCTGGAGAAGCTTGGCCTGGACCGCCTGCCGATCTGCGTGGCAAAGACACAGTATTCTTTCACCGATGACCCGAAGAAGCTGGGTGCACCGAAGAACTTCCGAATCACCGTTCGGGAGGTAAAAGTATCTGCCGGCGCCGGATTCATCGTGGCGCTCACCGGATCCATCATGACCATGCCGGGTCTGCCGAAGGTTCCGGCAGCCAACGGAATGGATATCCTGTCCGACGGCACCATCATCGGATTGTCTTAATAGACAAAGTAGGGTCAGCCTTGGCTGCTCTGACAATAAGCATAAGAAAAGACCTGTATCGTCAGCTAAAGCCAGACGATACAGGTCTTTCATGTTTTCGCTTGGCGGCGGGCCCGGGACTTGGTGCAAGAAATCCCGCAAAGGCTTGAAGTACCGTTGTGCTATTCCCGTGTCCGGCCTTCGCAATCCGGTGCGAAGGAATTGATTCTCGGGCATTCGGACATGAAATTATTCACGTGATTGCAAATCGCTTCGAAGGACTCGTTGCTGATATCGTGCTCGATGTTGCAAGCATCCTCGTCGGCAACATCCTTGTCCACGCCCAGCATAATCAGAAACTGGGAAAGCATCTTGTGGCGGTCCAGGATCTTATGAGCGATGGCCATCCCGGAATCGGTCAGCGTAATCAGCCCATCGTTGTTCATTTCAATATAGCCGTTCTCCCGAAGCCGTTTGGTAGCGTAGGAAACGCTCGGCTTTGTCACATTCAGATGTTTTGCAATGTCAATGGAGCGAACATATCCGTTCTGTTCCTTGAGCATCAGCATCGTTTCCAGATAATCTTCGGATGATTTCCGTATTTCCATGGTGGTGAATCCTCCCGTTTTGCCTGTATAATCTCTACATAGAATACCACAGTTAGAAGTATAAAACAAGGTGTGACGCGTTTTTGTTCAATCCGTCTAACCTCCGGATATCCCCTCATAAAAACACTTTCGCCATCCAATATGAGTATTCCGTGAAGTATTTAAAAGAGGGGTTGACTTCCAAAGCGGAAACGATTATACTAACTATACGAGATAAGTAAAGTAAACCTTTCGAATACAGTATAGTTTGAAAAAGGTTCATGAAAGAGAGGTAAGAATTATGAGTAAATGGGTATGTCAGGTATGCGGATACGTTCACGAGGGAGATCAGCCGCCGGAAGAATGTCCGGTATGCCACGTTGGCAGCGATAAGTTTACAAAACAGGATGACGAAATGAGCTGGGCAGCTGAGCACGTAGTTGGCGTTGCACAGGGCGTGAGCGAAGATATCCTGGCAGATTTGAAAGCGAACTTCGAAGGTGAATGTTCTGAGGTTGGTATGTATCTGGCAATGGCAAGAGTGGCTCACAGAGAAGGCTATCCGGAAGTTGGCATGTACTATGAGAAGGCTGCTTACGAAGAAGCAGAGCACGCTGCAAAGTTTGCAGAACTGCTGGGCGACGTTGTTACCGACAGCACCAAGAAGAACCTGGAGCTGAGAGTTGCTGCAGAGAACGGCGCAACTGCCGGCAAGACCGACTTGGCAAAGAGAGCAAAGGCTGCAAATCTGGATGCAATCCATGATACCGTTCATGAAATGGCTCGCGACGAAGCTCGTCACGGCAAAGCATTCAAGGGTCTGCTGGAGAGATACTTCGGCTAGAACCGGCACCGTTAGACTTGAGTATTTGGATGTCTCACTGAATTTTTCAGCGAGACATCCTTTTTTTTATGCGTCTGCTATCGTTCAAAAGAATCCAAGAAATACCTTTATAAAAATAATGAATAACTATAGTTTTTTTCTTGACAATTATCTGTCAGAGGGTATAATCAAGATAAGAATAGACTGCGGTCTATAACTTAGTCAGAAAGAGAGATAAAGAGATGCACGCGATTACGAATATTCAGAAATTCTCGGTGCATGACGGTGATGGAATTCGGACGACGGTGTTCTTTAAAGGATGTCCTTTGCACTGCGTTTGGTGCCATAACCCGGAGACCCAGAAGTATAATCCACAGATGCAGTTTGATGAGGCAAAATGCGTTGGATGCGGATTCTGTATGAAAGCCTGTCCAAACGATGCCATCAAGATTGAGAATGGCAAGGCGGTTACCAACCCGCTGAAGTGCATGCTTTGCGGTAAGTGCGTAAAGGCTTGTCCGAGCAGCATCCGGGATATCCTGGGACATGAACACGAGATTCGTCCTTTGGTGAAAGAACTTCTGAAAGATCAGATGTTCTATGAAGAGTCCGGCGGCGGAGTGACCCTTTCCGGCGGAGAGGTTATGAGTGTCGATCCGGAATACGTTCTGGCGCTGGCAAAAGAATTGCATCGTCAGGGCATCGACATCACGGTGGACACTTGCGGTGAGGCGCCATACGAACGGTTTAAGGCAATGCTGCCGTACGTAAGCACCTTCCTGTACGATGTAAAGTCGATGGATCCGGAGATTCACAAGAAATACATGGGGGCAGACAATGCCCGAATTTTGGACAACCTGTGCCGGCTGAGCGCAGACGGAGCTCGAATCTACATCCGAATTCCGATGATTAAGGAAGTCAACGCCACGGAAAAGAACATTCGGGCAACCATCGATTTCCTTCATAAAAACAACATTCATGTCGCTCAGGTCAACTTGCTTCCGTACCATAACACCGGATGCAGTAAGTACCCGAGAATCGGAATGACATATGAAGGTGCGGACCTGCAGGCACCTACAAAAGAAGAAATGCAGGAATTTGCGGAGATGTTCAAAGAAGCAGGATATGCGAATACCAAGATCGGAGGTTAAAAAATGGCAAAACGCGGTATGAACGAAAGAATCCAGCGCCTGAGAGAACAGAGTGTAACCACGCCGGTTCACATCGACCTGGAGAGAGCAAAAATCGAAACAGATTTTTACAAGGAAAACGACGGAAAGTATTCTGTTCCGGTAATGAGAGCGATGACTCTGAAGGAATACTTTTCCAAGAAGACCCTGTACTTCGGCGATGATGAGCTGATTCTGGGTGAGAAAGGTAAGAACCCACAGGCTTCCCCAACATTCCCGGAGCTGTGCTGCCACAGCGAAGAGGATATGAAGGTTATGAGTGAAAGAAAGCTGGTTTCCTTCCATACTACAGAAGAAGATCGCAAGCTGCAGGCTGCAGAAATCATCCCGTTCTGGAAGGGCAGAACCATTCGTGAGAAGCTGCTGTCCAGAATGACACCGGAATGGCATGATTGCTACGAAGCCGGCATCTTCACCGAGTTCATGGAACAGCGCGGCCCGGGACATACATGCGGCGGAGAGCAGGTATTCACTACCGGCTACTTGGATTACAAGGAAAAGATTAAGAAGACCATGGACGCGCTGGATTGGATGAACGATCCGGAAGCTTCCGATAAGATGGAAGAACTGAAGGCCATGGATATCTGCTGTGACGCGGTTATCATTTTGGGTGAAAGATACCACGAGATGGCTGTTGAGAAGGCTGCAGCGGAGACCGATCCAAAGAGAAAGGCAGAGCTGGAGCAGATTGCAAAGAACCTGGAAGTTGTACCGGCTCACAAGCCACAGACTTTCTGGCAGGCAATTCAGCTGTACTGGTTCACTCACCTGGCAGTAACCACTGAGCTGAATCCTTGGGACGCATTCAGCCCGGGCAGACTGGACCAGCACCTGAACCCATACTACGAAGCAGACGTAGAAGCAGGAATCCTGGACGACGAGCACGCATTGGAGCTCCTGGAGTGCCTGTGGGTGAAGTTCTACAACCAGCCGGCTCCGGTAAAAGTAGGTATCACCCTGAAAGAGAGTGCAACATATACCGACTTTGCCAACATCAACACCGGTGGTGTAACTCCGGAAGGAAAGAACGGAGTTAACAATGTCAGCTACCTGATTCTGGACTGCATGGACGAGATGAAGCTGGTTCAGCCGAACTCCAACGTGACCATCAGCAAGAAGTCTCCGCAGAAGTTCCTGAAGAGAGCTTGTGAAATTTCCAGAAAGGGATGGGGACAGCCTGCATTTTACAACACCGAAGCACAGATTACCGAGCTGATTAATGCCGGAAAATCTCTGGAAGATGCAAGAAGAGGCGGATCCTCCGGCTGCGTAGAGACCGGTGCATGGGGAAGCGAAGCATATATCCTGACCGGATACATGAACATTCCGAAGATTTTCCAGTTGACTCTGTTCAACGGATTTGATGAGTATTCCGGCAAGCAGCTGGGTCTGCAGCTGGGATATGCGAAGGACTTCAAGACCTTTGACGAGCTGTGGGCTGCATTCAAGAAGCAGCTGAAGCACTTTGTTGACATCAAGATTCGCGGAAACAACGTAATTGAGAGACTGTACGCAGAGGAAATGCCGGCACCGTGCCTGTCCGTTGTAACCAACGACTGCATCTCCAACGCAAAGGACTACAATGCCGGTGGTGCAAGATACAACACCAACTACATCCAGGGTGTTGGAATCGGAACCGTTACCGACTGTGTAGCATCTGTTAAGTACAACGTATACGACGAGAAGAACTTCACCATGGAAGAACTGATCGATGCAATGGAACATGACTTCGAAGGCTATGATTACATCTACAGCCTGGTTCACGATAAGACTCCGAAGTACGGAAACGATGACGATTACGCCGATGATCTGATGAGAGAAATCTTCGATCTGTATCACGACACCATCGTTGGCCGTCCGAACATGAAAGGCGGAAAGTACGGCATCGACATGCTGCCGACCACCTGCCACGTATACTTCGGTGACGTTATCCTGGCTACCCCGAACGGCAGAAAGGCTCACAAGCCGGTATCCGAGGGTATTTCTCCGGAGAAATCCGCAGATACCAACGGTCCGACCGCTGTAATCAAGTCTTGTGCAAAGATGGATCACCTGGCAACCGCAGGTACCTTGCTGAACCAGAAGTTCACACCGAACGTAGTTGCCGGTGAAGCAGGTCTGAACAACATGGCCAGCCTGGTTCGTTCCTACTTTGCAATGGATGGACACCACATTCAGTTTAACGTAGTAGATCGTCAGACTCTGATTGAGGCTCAGAAACATCCGGAAGATCACAAGGATCTGATTGTCCGCGTTGCCGGATACAGTGACTTCTTCCGTAACCTGGACAAGCCGCTGCAGGACGAAATCATCGAACGTACGGAACAGTCTTTCGAATAATATAATTGCTTTTACCATAGGCGTTCCTCTAGCGGGAGCGCCTGTGGCATAAATAAAAGGTGTTAACCAATTAACTATCTCAAGTGTGAAGAAAAGGAGAATGAAATGAAACTTGGATTTATCGGATGCGGAGTAATGGCCAATGCAATGATGGGCGGCATTATCAAGGCCGGCCTGTACAAGCCGGAGGATATCTGGGGTGCAGATCCTTTCGAAGGAAGCAGACAGAAGACAAAGGAAGTAAACGGCATCAATGTAACCGATAGCAACGTCGAAGTTCTGGAGAACTGCGATACTGTTTTCCTGACCATCAAGCCGCAGTACTATGCCGGCGTAATCGAGGGAATTAAGGATCACGTAACAGATAAGCACCTGTTCATCAGCATCGGTGCCGGCAGAACTCTGGCATACTTGGCAGAGCAGTTCGGCAAGCCGGTAAAAACAGTTCGTGTTATGCCGAATACTCCGGCTCAGGTTGGAGAGGGTATGTCCGCTGCTTGCCCGAACGAATATGTAACTGAGGAAGAAACTCAGCGCGCACTGAACATTCTGAACGCATTTGGTAAGGCTGAAATCATGCCGGAGAACCTGTTCGACATCGTTACCGGTGTGAGCGGAAGCGGCCCGGCTTATGTATTCATGTTCATCGAAGCAATGGCAGATGCTGCCGTTAACGGTGGAATGCAGAGAAAGCAGGCGTACACATTCGCTGCACAGACCGTACTGGGCGCAGCAAAGATGGTTTTGGAGACCGGAAAGCACCCGGGCGAGCTGAAGGACATGGTTTCTTCCCCGGCCGGTACCACAATTGCCGGTGTTAGAGAGCTGGAGCTGGGTGGTCTGAGAACTACCGTTATCGAAGGGGTAACTGCAGCGACCGAGAAGTCCATCGCTATGCAGAGCGCAAAATAAGACACTACTTCTTTAGTGGGTTTTATAATTGCCGGAAGAGCTGTCGCAGGGATGCGGCAGCTCTTCTATCCTGGGGATAATAAATAAAGACTTGCAATTAGCATAGCGAATGTGTATAATATATTAGTAATACGTTTGATTTGAGAACACGAAAAACACTTTTGAAAAGAATTTTAAAAAAGTGTTGACATGAAGCTCGAAATGACGTATACTATAGGAGTCGCAAATAAGGGGTGAATTAATCCGAGGTAGCTCAATGGCAGAGCAACCGGCTGTTAACCGGTAGGTTGTGGGTTCGAGCCCCACCCTCGGAGCCATTTATTTTTTACGCCGGAATGGCGGAATTGGCAGACGCCCGGGACTTAAAATCCCGTGAGAAGTGATTCTCGTACCGGTTCGACCCCGGTTTCCGGCACCAATTCTTAATATCGCGGGGTAGAGCAGTTGGTAGCTCGTCGGGCTCATAACCCGGAGGTCGCAGGTTCAAGTCCTGTCCCCGCAACCACTTGAAACTAATCTCGAAGCATTTGCTTCGAGTTTTTTTATGTCTCGAAATTACGGGGAAAGCCCGTGGTTACGGGGTTTTAGGGCTATTGCCGGGATAATCGAAAAAAGGTATAATATTTCATGAAATAAGGAGTTGGAGGTTGACCAGGATGATACAAATCCAACAATTGATAAAATTGCCGCTGCAGATGTGATTCTTTTTGCTACTCCGGTATATTGGTGGGGAATGTCTGCACAGTTGAAACTTATCATCGATAAATGTTACTGCCGCGGTTTGAAGCTGAAAAATAAAAAAATTGGAACAATCGTTGTGGGAGGAGCCCCGGTGGACAGCATCCAGTATGAGTTAATTGACAAACAGTTCGGCTGCATGGCGAAATATCTTTCATGGGATGTAATTTTTCAAAAATCATATTGTGCAACAGCCAGTGATGAACTTGCAAAAAACAAGGATTCTATAAAAGAACTTGAAAATATTGGAAGAAACTTATAAAGCATATTTAAAGTTTCGGGTTATTGAACATAACAGATGCGAGCTGCAAAGGAGGCAAACCGAACTCCAACTAATAGGCGTTATTACACTTATGATTTGTAGGCTGGATGGGCTTCGTAAGTATAAAAAACAAATCATTCGAGAACAGAGGAGTCTTTCTCGAAAGTATGAAAACTTAAAGAAAGGAGGAGCCACTCAAAGAGTAAATATACAAAAACAAAGGCTTAAGGTACAAAAACTTCATCATAAGATTAATAATATTCGTACTGATTACAGCAATAAAACAATTGCAGAGATGGTGAAAACCAAACATCTTACATTATCTCGATGTGAGCATATTTAATCATATTTTGAGTGGCAGGTACAGCATGGCAATGAAGAGACTTTTAATTGAATTTGGGCAGGGTGTGGATATGCACGGCGGCGACCAGAACAATGCGGTGCGGAAGGCTACGGAAGATGCCATCCATCACTGCTGCATGGCAGGAATCTCAGAGATTTTTGAGATTACCGACCGAAAGAAGCAGGCATTTATCAAGGCGGACATCTATGCTCCGCATCCGGAGGAAGTGGATCCGAAAATCGTAACGGATTATCTGCACTGGTGGAATGTGGAAACAGAGGTGCATCACGGCGGTGCAAACCCGGAGGGGATTGCCTTGAATGGAAAACCGAAAACCGAGATTACAATCGCAATTGTCGCACTTACCGTGTACGTGGATGCATAAAAGAAAGACGGAAACCTATGACTTTAACGCAGCGCAAAGATTCTTTGCGCTGTTTTCATGGGCGATGCAAATGTAATTGGATAGACTTTCGGCTATAATAAAGGCAGAATCATCTTGCAAATATTTTTCGGGAGAGGGTGTCGAATATGGAACTTGGAAGAAGAATTACGGAGCTGAGAAAAGCAAATAACCTGACCCAGGAAGGGCTGGCGGAGCGGTGCAGTGTCACACGGCAGACCATTTCCAATTGGGAGAACGGGAAAAGCTATCCGGACCTGGAGATGCTGGTTTTTATCAGCGATTCTTTTGATATTTCCTTGGACGCTCTGGTGAAAGGAGATGGCAAGATGGTGCAGGAGATTACGAAGGAACAGCGCAAGGGGCGTTTCCAGAACTATAAGATGGCGGCGCTCACGGTGGGGCTGCTTCTGTTGGTGGGACTGGGGTTGTTCGCTCTGAACCATACCTACGTTCGGCTGAGCGCCGAAGACTGCGGTGCGGAGGTGGTGGAGGTGAAATCAATTCATCTCGACGATGTGAAAATCGATCGGGGTCGGAAGATGGCTTTTTATAAATTTCCAAACGACAATACGGGAATCTACTACGGGGTGAACGGGACCAAAGCCCCGAGCAAGGGAATTTACGTGTTCGAGGGGGAAGAGTACAATCAATTGATGAACAGCAAAGCGGCCACCTGCATAACGCTGGAGGTGCCGGATCGGACGGTTGTTTCGGTGGGATCCTCCAAAGAGGGGGCGGATACCGTGGAGCTGATCCTGAAGATGAGCAATTTAGACCGGGTTTTCGGGAAGAAGGGCGGAAGCGCCATTTTGACGTATATGTGGTTCAGCGATGTAAATCGAATTGTGGATGCGAATGCGGGCAATTCCATTGTGTGGAAGAAAAGCAAGTAGATGTAGAAAAAATAGAATGAGAGGAAATCTTCGACGGCCGCGGATGAGGCGGCGTCGGAGGTTTTTTTGTGGCAGGGCGGGTGTGCTTGTCGGCGTGGTGCCTGTCGACGAAGGAATAAGGGCTAGCGGGCGGTGAGGCACCACGCCCAGTGCGGCGGAAGACCCATTGGCCTTGTCGGCGTGGTGCCTGTCGACGAAGGAACAAGGGCTAGCGGGGAGTGAGGCACCACGCCCGGGGCGCTGAAGACTCCTTTGGCTCGGGAGACGTGGTGCTTGGCGACGAAGAACAAAGGGTTTGCGAGCGGTGAGGCACCACGTCCCGGGCGAATCAGTGCCACTTCCTTTGCCGGTCGCAAATCAAGGCTTTCGCCGACCGTCTAGAGCCTTGACAACCCGATGCATTCAAGGTATGGTGTAACCACAAGAAAGGAGTCGCGACGGAATCCTTTAAGTTTGTACGAATTCCGTTGCGGTAGTGTGCAATGGGGGAGGATTTTAAATGGGTCAATGTGGACAAACGAGAATATATTGAGCCTTTTGCATTTAATTACGGCGCTAGATTCCATCAGTGTATGTCCAGAGAGAACGAGGTGCGAAATGCGCTGCACAGCTTGTTGAGCGATGAGTGGAAAGGGAATCGTATTCTTTGGATTGGAGATTCCTGCAGTGTGGAAGAATCTTATCCCAACGATTTGATTCGGGTTCTATACGAGCAAACGGTGGAATTCGGTCATCCCGAAGATGTGTTTGATTTAATTTGCGAGACATATCAGGATGTATCCGGTTTGTTCAAAGAAGCGGAAGAATGTGTGCGGGAATATATCGGAGCTTATATTGCAGACGTTAGAGCAGGTATAGATGTTCCCAACGAATTCGGAATTGACATCAATCATCCGTTCCGCGGACAGTTCCAAAGGGAAACCGAAGAATACCGCTACACGATAAACTATACCAAGGGAATCTACTATGAACTGGGAGAGACTGCGGTTGTGGCACGTGTTTATAATGCAGATTTTTCGACGGAAAGATATTACTATGAAGTGGAGGAAGATCCGCTGTCGCTTCTTTTGGGATATGGGGAAAAGGCCAAACCGGGAGAATGGCTGGGGGATGCAATTGGCGTATCCAATCAGCGACCGGAAGGATTCTTTCGGATTCCTCGAATATACCTGAAATACTATCCTTACTATCATAACAGCTGCACACTGTCTCGCAGGATGGTTCGGAGGATGCCGAAGTCCAAGGAATCCATTGCCGTTTATCCGGCGAAAATTGAGGAAATGACGAGGTAATATCATGAACGAGCTTCCTTCCGGAGGCTCGTTTTTTTATACGGAACCCTTGGGCGCGAAAAAGGGAAGACCCCGAAAAATACCCTTTCGGGTGATGTTCCGCCGGCGTGAACTTGGTAAAATACTCTCACAAGCAAGAAGTACTTCGTATGTTTTACACAAAACCGTTATCGCACCCGAGATTCGAAAGGATCATTTCGAGAGATGGTGAGAGATATGAAAAAGAAAATAATGACGGTGGTGATGTCTTTGATGATGTGCTTCTCAGTGGCCGCCTGCGGGGGTGGAGAAGATAAGAAAAAAGACGACGGCATCGATCCAAACGCAACCGTGACCAAGGAGCAGTACGACAAGCTGCGGGAAACCAAGTGGTATGAACTGACGCCGGAAGAAATGGAACAGTTTCTGGGCGTGAAGTATGTGGAGGACGAGGACTCCACTGAAAGCTGGGGAGAAGGTTACCTGGTGGTGGACTTCCCGGGCCCGGATGAGAATTCTCGCCTGCACGTGTTGTTCAAGGCGGATGAGAACGGCAAGTATACCCCTTCCAGCATGAGCCCGACAGGCAAGCTGATGGAAGATTAAATGGTGAATAAGCAAAAATCCCGGCCCGATGACCGGGATTTTTGTTTTGAGCGTATGGTATAATAAACTTAAAATACAATAAAAAAGGACACTGTGAACATGAGTGCAAACCATACCACAAAAAAACCGAATAAAAAAACACCCGGCCCCGGCGAAGACGGACGGTGTGCCAACCGGAAGCGGATTCTCACCCTGGCGGTGATTTTAATTGCCGCCGCCGGCATCCTCTTCGCCCATAAGGGAGATGAAATTCAGAACCTCATTCAATCCAAGGGCATTCACGCGGAGGCCGGCGTGGCCAAGGCCGGATACAAATCCGGCGGCCTGTCTCCCAAGAACCTGTCGGACAAGAGCATCCGGAAAACTGTACCGAATTATTCCGGACAGCCCTACCGGGAGCTGAACGGGGGGAAGCCGGAATTTCGCAAATCGGAAATCTCGAAGAAGGCCTACGAGCGACTGGGAGATTTGGACCGTCTGGGACGGTGCACCGGCACTCTGGCCTGCCTGGGGCGGGAGATCATGCCGAAAGACGGTCAGCAGCGAGGATCCATCAGCGAGATCCATCCCACGGGATGGCACAGTGTACAGTACCGAAGCGTCTCCGGCGGAAGCCTGTACAACCGCTGCCACCTAATCGGCTGGCAGCTGACGGGAAACGATGCGGTGGCCCGCAATCTGATTACCGGCACTCGGTACATGAATGTGGAAGGGATGGAGCCTTTCGAATCGAAAGTGGCCGAATACCTTCGGTCCACCGGAAACCATGTGATGTACCGCGTGACACCTGTTTTTAAGGGAGATGAAGCCGTCGCCCGAGGCGTCCACATGGAAGCTTTGTCGGTGGAAGACGGCGGGCGCGGAATTTCTTTTAACGTCTACTGCTACAACGTGCAGCCGAAGATTAAGATCGACTATGCCACCGGGGAGAGCAAATCCACCATCTCCGGAGATAAGAGCGGATACCGCACCCGGAAGAACGGCACGACGTATTCCTCCAAGAAGCTGCAGAAGCATACGGTGAAGAAGGGGCAGGGCACCAAATACATCGTGAACACCAACACGGGAAAATTCCACTACCCATCCTGCTATTCCGTGAAGCAGATGAGCGAGCGGAATACCGTGACCACCAAGGAGTCCCGGAAACAGCTGATTGCAGAGGGGTACAGCCCCTGCGGAAATTGTCATCCGTAAGGAAAATACAATCTTTACTTTTGGCCGGGATGTAGTATAATAACAATGGCAATTTAAAATCTTCGGGGCGGGGCGCAATTCCCCACCGGCGGTACAGCCCGCGAGCGTTTTCCGAGGGACGGAGTTCCGGAAAACCGCATGATTCGGTGAGATTCCGAAGCCGACAGTATAGTCTGGATGAAAGAAGATGGTCAGAGCATGCGACCCCGGGACGATGGTTCCGGGGTTTATATATTTGACTGATTGGGAGAAGAAAGCCTCGTGTCGATAGGGATGCGGGGCTTTATATGGTTTTTGAGAAAAGAGGGACGGCTATGGCAGAAGAACAATTCATGAAACGAGCCATTGAACTGGCGAAGCAAGGGGTGGGCTGGACGGCTCCCAACCCGTTGGTAGGCGCAGTGGTGGTGAAGAACGGTCGAGTGATTGGTGAGGGATATCATCGGAAATACGGCGAACTTCACGCGGAGCGAAATGCGCTGGCGGCCTGCACTGAAGATCCGGCGGGCGCAACTCTGTACGTGACGCTGGAGCCTTGCTGCCATTACGGAAAGACGCCGCCTTGCACGGAGATTATCATCGAAAAGAAAATCGCCAAGGTGGTTATCGGATCTCGAGATCCGAATCCGAAGGTGGCGGGCAAAGGGGCTCGGATTCTTCGGGAGCACGGAATCAACGTGGTGGAGGACTACATGCGAGAGGCCTGCGATGCCTTGAATCCGGTGTTTTTCCACTACATCACCACCAAGACGCCGTACGTCGTTCTGAAATTTGCCATGACGCTGGATGGAAAAATCGCGACTCGAACCGGCGCCTCCAAATGGATTACGGGGGAAGCGGCCCGGAATCACGTGCATCAGCTACGCGGCCGATATGCGGGAATCCTGGCGGGCATCGGCACGGTGCTGGCGGACGACCCGATGCTGAACTGCCGAATCGACGGAGCCCATCAGCCGCTGCGGATTATTCTGGACAGCCACCTGCGGATTCCAATGGGCAGCCGGCTGGTTCGCAGTGCGAAGGAGTATCCGCTGCTGATCGTGTGCAATGAGAGCACCCGGGACCGGGAAGAAGGGACAAACCGAATTCAGAAGCTGGAAGAAGCCGGGGCCAAGGTCTGGACCCTTCCGGAGAAGAACGGCCATCCGGATTTGAACGTGCTCATGCAGCGGCTGGGAGAAGAGAAGATCGACTCCGTCCTGATAGAAGGGGGAGGCACGGTCAATGAAGCCGTCCTAAAAGCACATATCGTTCATCACGTATACGCGTACATCGCACCGAAAATCTTTGGCGGCGAGGATGCCAAGACACCGGTGGAAGGGTCGGGCATCCGCCTTCCGCAGGAATGCGCAAAGCTGCGGCTGGCTAAGATTACCGTGCTGCTGAACGACATGCTGCTGGAATACGATGTGGAAGGAGAGACGGAATGTTCACCGGAATAGTAGAAGAAGTGGGAACCATGCAGGGCGTTCGCATGGGAAGCCAATCCGGAGAGATTCACCTGCAGGCATCCAAGGTACTGGAAGGCACGCAGCTGGGAGACAGCATTGCGGTAAACGGGGTGTGTCTGACCGTCACCCGAATGACGGGAGATGGTTTTACTGCGGATGTGATGCCGGAAACCCTGCGGCGCACCAATCTGGGTCAGCTGAAACCGGGGGATCCCGTGGACCTGGAGAGAGCCATGGCGGCGGACGGACGGTTCGGCGGTCACCTGGTATCCGGGCATATCGACGGAACCGGTCGGATTGTGGAACAGCGCAAGGAAGGAAATGCGGTCTGGGTTCGAATCGGAACCACGCCGGAAATCCTGCGCCTGATTGTGGAGAAGGGATCCATCACCATCGACGGCATCAGCCTGACGGTGGCCGCCCTGGACTCGGACAGCTTCCAAGTATCCATCATTCCCCATACCGGGAGCGAAACCATCCTTCTGGGAAAGAAGGCCGGAGATGTGGTGAATCTGGAAAACGATATTATCGGAAAATACGTACAGCGGTTGCTGACGAATCCGGCACCGGAAGAAGCCCCGGAAAGCAAAGTGACCTGGGAATTCCTGGCGGAAAACGGATTTTAGAATAGGAAAAGGCGGGCGATTCGCCCGTGAAATAAAGCAAACAAAAAAGCAAGGGAGGACTATTGCAATGAGTTTTAAATACAACACAGTGGAAGAAGCGCTGGAGGCGCTGAGAGCCGGAAAACTGATTCTCTGCACCGACGATCCGGATCGGGAGAATGAAGGAGATCTGATCTGTGCGGCGGAGCACGCTACCACGGAGAACGTGAACTTCATGGCGACCCATGCCAAAGGCCTGATTTGCACGCCGATGTCGGTGGATTTCGCCCACCGACTGAACCTGCCGCAGATGGTATCGGAAAATACCGACAACCATTGCACTGCTTTTACCGTATCCGTCGACCACGTAAATACCACCACCGGAATCTCCGCGGAGGAGAGAGGGTATACCTGCCGGATGCTGACGGATCCGGAGACTCAGCCGAACGATTTGAGAAGACCGGGACACGTGTTCCCGCTGGTGGCACGTCACGGCGGTGTGCTGGTTCGGAACGGACATACCGAAGCGACGGTGGACCTGATGAGACTGGCCGGACTGAAAGAAGTGGGCCTTTGCTGCGAGGTGATGAGAGAAGACGGCACCATGATGCGGGCGCCGGAACTCCAGAAGATGTCGGAAGAATATGATATTTGTTTTATCACCATCAAAGACCTGCAGGACTACATCCGCCGTTACGAGAAGCACATGAACTGCGTGGCAAACGCCAAGCTGCCAACCGTGTACGGCGAATTCCGGATTAAGGGATATGTGAACGACATCACCGGCGAACACCATGTGGCGCTGGTGTGCGGCGACATCCGGGACGGCGAGGACGTGCTGTGCCGGGTGCACTCGGAATGCCTTACCGGCGATGTGTTCGGGTCCGCCCGCTGCGATTGCGGCGATCAGCTGCACACCGCGATGAAAATGGTTCAGGAAGAGGGCCGAGGCGTGATTCTGTACATGCGCCAGGAAGGCCGGGGCATTGGCCTGATCAACAAGCTGAAGGCGTACGAGCTGCAGGAACACGGTCGAGACACGGTGGAAGCCAACGTGGAACTGGGTTTTGAGCCGGATCTGCGGGAGTACTGGTCCGGTGCGCAGATGCTGCAGGACCTGGGCGTGAAATCCATCCGCCTCATGACCAACAACCCGAGCAAAATCTACGGTCTGGAAGGTTTCGACTTCAAGATTACCCAGCGGGTGCCGATCGAGATTCAGCCGGGAAAATACGACGAGTTCTATCTCCGCACCAAGAAGGACAAAATGGGCCACGTGTTCGAGCAGATCAAGTTCGATAAGTAATTTTCGGTAAAAACAAATTCGGGCGCCCCGACGCGTCCGGGGAAAATACAAAAACAAATTGCAAAGGGTGTCGAAGACGGCACGGATAAAAGTAGGAGGAAAAAGAAATGGCAATTAATCTGTTAGAAGGAAAAGTCGTTGCACCGGAAGGAATGAAGGTAGGCATTATCGCTTCCCGTTTCAACAGCTTTATCGTACAGAAGCTGTTGGACGGTGCGGTGGACGGCCTGGTTCGTCACGGCGTGGAGGAGAGCAATATCGATGCGGCTTGGGTACCGGGCGCATTCGAAGTTCCGCTGATGGCACAGAAGATGGCGGAATCCGGTAAATACGATGCGGTAATCTGTGTCGGTGCGGTTATCCGCGGTGCCACTTCTCACTATGAGCTGGTTACCAACGAGTCCGCGAAGGGCATTGCACAGGTGAGCCTGAAGTCCGGTGTTCCGGTACTCTTTGGCATCATCACCACCGAGAACATCGAGCAGGCCATCGAAAGAGCCGGATCCAAGGCCGGAAACAAGGGCTATGACTGCGCGCTTTCCGCAATCGAGATGGTGAACCTGGAAAAAGTGATCCGGGGTTAATTTGAAAGCCATGAAAATCCAAACGGTTATTTTCGATTGGGACGGCACCCTGCACGATACGAAAGCGCTGTACGGTGCCGCCCTTCGCCAAACCCTTTCGTGGTTAGAGGAACAGGGGTATTCCGTGCCGGCAGATCAATCGGACGACCGGCTGGCGAGATATCTGGGGGTGAATGCCCGGGATATGTGGAACGATTTCATGCCGTCGCTTCCGGCGGAAATTAAGGAAGAATGTTCTCGGCAAACCGGCGAACAGATGATTCGGAAAATCCGGGCGGGCCGAGCCAGACTGTACCCCGGCGTGCCGGAGGTTCTGCGGCAACTGGCGGAGTCCGGATACCATTCGGTGATTCTGTCCAACTGCAAGGTTCCCTACATGGAAGCCCAGCGAGAGCATTTCCGGCTGGACCGCCGGATGGAAGGCTTTTACTGCAGCGGTGCCTACGGCTTCTGCCCCAAAGAGGAAATCTTCCCGGAGATTCGCAAGAAATTCCCGGGAGGCTTCTGCATGGTGGGAGACCGTGCCTCGGATCGACAGGTATCGGTGGTTCACCACATCCCATTTGTGGGATGCGAATACGGATTCGGAACCCGAGAAGAGCTGGAGGGCGCGGACGCCCTGCTTTCGGATATCCGGGAACTTCCCGAGGTACTGGCGCAGTGGAATTGGGAATAAGAAGCGCTTCGCGAATACTTGAGGGACAAGGAGCACTTTGCGAATACTTGCGGGATAGTTATTGGAGACTATCCCGCTTTTTTATTTTCGAGCACCCAAATACGCCAACATGTCAGGATATTTCCGGTCGTGTTGGCGTGGCGAGGCGAAGAAACAAGGCGCAGCGGGTAGGGGGGCGCCAACAAAGGCGGAGTCCGCCCGGGAAATTTCCGGTCGTGTTGGCGTGGCGAGGCGAAGAAATAAGGCGCAGCGGGGAGGGCGGCGCAAACAAAGGCGGCGTCCGCCCGGGAAAAGTGGGACCGCGTTGGCGTGGCCCGACGGAGGAATAAGGCGTAGCGGGGAGGGAGACGCCAACAAAGGCGACGTCCGCCCGGGAAAATCCGGATGGTGTTGGCGTCGCGAGGCGAAGGGATAAGGCGTAGCGGGGAGGGAGACGCCAACAAAGGCGACGTCCGCCCGGGAAATTTCCGGTCGTGTTGGCGTGGCCTGACGGAGGAATAAGGCGTAGCGGGGAGGGCGGCGCAAACAAAGGCGGCGTCCGCCCGGGAAAAGTGGGACCGCGTTGGCGTGACCCGACGAAGAAATAAGGCGCAACGGGGAAGGGAACGCCAACACGGCCCGGCTGTGCTTGTCTAAAAACTGCTGCACGAAAGGTTCCCCCGCCCTTCGTGCAGCAGTCCCCATCATTATTATTTCAAATGGAAAAGAATTGACGACGAACTCACACATTTCCGCCGTTCGTCGTCAATTCTAATCTGCTCCTCATGCCTCCTGCTCTAATCTGCATTCTGCATCCCCGGAAATTGACGACAGTCCCTTTGTTTCGGACAAACTGTCGTCAATCTAATAATTTCTTCACGTATGGAGCACTAATGAAAGTCGAACCCAGGCCTGAAATCACTTCTTACAACCCAGATTTTCTGATTCCAAGACTTTATCCTACCCCCTCCTTTGGGCATTTAACTCTAATCTACCAAGCGGACGCGGGGGAATTGACGACGAAAGCGCGGGGAGGAGGGGTTCGTCGTCAATTTCTACCGATTTCTTGAAAGCAGCCCGAATTAGAGACTGCTTTTATAATGTATCCATAGTAGTGGAGGCTTTTACAAATTGAGCACCAAGTTCGCGCCGGGCGCCTGCGAAATCTTCACGAGAACTTGGTGCAAAGGAAACGGAAGAACAAGGGCTAGCAGCATTTCGTGCACCAAGTCCGCATCGGGCGCCGGCGGAATTTCCTCGAGAACTTGGTGCAAAGGAAACGAAAGAACAAGGGGTAGCGACTTTTCATGCACCAAGTTCGCATCGGGCGCCGGCGAAATCCACTCGGAAACTTGGTGCAAAGGAAACGGAAGAACAAGGGCTAGCAGCATTTCGTGCACCAAGTCCGCATCGGGCGCCGGCGGAATCCCCTCGGGAACTTGGTGCAAAGGAAACGGAAGAACAAGGGCTAGCGGTTTTTCGTGCACCAAGTTCGCGCCGGGCGCCGGCGAAATCCTCACGGGAACTTGGTGCAAAGGAAACGGAAGCACAAGGGCTAGCGGTTTTTCGTGCACCAAGTCCGCGCCGGGCGCCGGCGGAATCCTTACGAGAACTTGGTGCAAAGGAAACGAAAGAACAAGGGGTAGCGACTTTTCATGCACCAAGTTCGCATCGGGCGCCGGGCGTCCTCTGCCGGCGGCAGAGAAAAAATCTACATTCTTTTATTTTTAGACTATCCTTTTTGTATCCCACTCGTTAAACCTTATAGAACCGGTTCGTAATCAATGTGAAAACAAGGGGGAAGATATGTTTAAGAAAATTATTACGGTAACGATGGTAAGTGTGTTAATGCTGATGGCCTCGGTGGGGGTATTTGCGGATGCGCCGCAGGATGTGTCATCGTCGGATGTACCGCCACAGGATATGCTGTACGATCCGGAACTCGGATATGAAGTGGATTTGGATAACCCGGCAAGCGACACGTTGGGGTGCACATATGTAGAAGGACTCGGTTACAAAGTGACCATTGACAGTGAGAATCTTGCAAGAGAGGGATCCTATGACAGCGGATGGAAGGATTTTTATGGCGGAAAGTGGAGGCACGGTGTGAACTCGAAACACGTGTGGTCCAAATACAACCACTCTAAGAAGACACATAAAACGACCGTAAAAGGAGCGGGTGGTAAGTATTCCTACTCCGGATGGGTCGGAAAAGGAAAGCAGGCAGCTGCATCTTGGGAGAAAGCGAAAACCGGAAACAAAGCATGGGCAGATGTGAAGTAACAATCCGTTGAACAATAAAGGATCTGGGGCTCGGTATTTTTTTGCGGAGCCCTAAGTTAAATGGTAGCGACACATGAAAAAGATAATACAGACAATGCTGGTGATTCTCATCGTAACCGTCGCCTTTGGGGTTTCATGCAACCAAGATGATATGTTTCTGAAGACCTTTACGAATGAGTTTGATACCACAATCAACATTATTTCATCACCGGCACCGACGCAAAACAATAGGACAAAGCGGCAGGAACTGGCTTAAAAGCATAACATGAATTTTATTAAGGTTCGGCGTATTCCACGGAATCAGCGGAATGAGAGGCAGCAGATTTCGAGATTTGTCTATTTAAACGAAGCGGCATGGTTTGAAAAGGCATTTCCGAATATTTCTTTTCAAAGAAATATTCACGGGACGAACGAATTCAAGAATGCGAAGGGGGCGACATTCCTCACTTCGAAGGAAGTAAGCCTATTGCCGTTTTCGAAAATCAACAGCAATAACTTTAACGGCGATTACTATTTTCGCGGGACGAAAGAAGATACGGAAGCGTTTCTGAAAGAACTGACCGGTGACGAGAACATGGGAGTGCAGGCAACCGTAGATTCTTCGGAAACTGTAGCTAGCGATACAACTGAAAACCAACTGTTTTTATATCTAACCATTCCGGCAATTATGGTCGCTGCAATTCTCTTCTGCTATGCGGATATACAATGGGCAGCTGACGAAAGAGCTCGCCGTTGCCGGGCTGATCGGCTGGAAGATCACCCATTTCGCAGCAACCAAAGCCGCAAGATTGGTGATTCCACCGCTGCTGATTGCGGTTCCGATCATCAGCGGAGCGCTGATGTATGTCATGCAGCTGCAAACGGTCCGCGGCTTCCTTTCGGCGACGAAGAGCGTATACCTGGCGGTCGGGGCGGCACCGGATGATAAGAAACTAAACATTCCAACCCTTCGCGACGATGAATGGCTGATTCTGTACCCGGAGAAAAGCAAACCGACAGAAGACGATATCGAAAAGATGAAAGAAACACAGCGAGATGAATCGAACAAGAAAAAAGCCTCAGCCGTAAAACTCGTGCCAATAAAAGATGACCAGAGTTTTATGACCTGTGATTCTTCCATGCGTTTGGAAGAGGCACGGCTTCAAGATTACACGCTCATCCTGGTGGACGGAGGCAGACTGAAACCGACCGGAAGCATAAAGCTGCCGTCCCTGGTAAAAGGATACTTCCGTCCCCATGTAAAGAATTCCGCCAATGCGTACGGCGAGCTGAAACGCATAATTGCTCAAACGCAGGCCGATCCATATGTTTTATGGATCAGCAGCGTGTACGACGATGTGATGTTTCAGATTGAAGAAATACGGACAGAGGCGGCCGTAAACGCGATTGCTTTTATGCTGTTGATGTTGATTATCGCATTCGTCGTAAAAATTGATGTGGAGTCGTATTTATACCACCACGGAAGAAGGCTGGATGTGTCGTATCTGCTGGGATACGGGTTCATGAACGTTCACGGAAAAAGACTTCTCAAAAGCGGGATTACATACGGGATTGGTTTCGGGATGTTTATCGGTGAAATCATAAAGCTGGGACGCAGCAAGAATAATATCGGGGAGAGACTGAAGGAGGGCTGCTAAATGCATGAAAATTCAGCGCAAATCATATTAAAGGACATCGAGAAAGCTTATGGCAGCAGAAAAATTCTGGACGGAATCAATATGGAAATCTGTCCGGGGGACTTTATTTGCATTTACGGGAAAAGCGAGAGATTGCGAAGATATAAAATCGCGTATCTGTTTCAGAACTTTGCGTTGGTGGAAAAAATGACCGTGAAATAGACAAAAATCAATTTATCGATTGCCGGCTGAATTCAGATTTTTTGCTGGTTCCGACTGTCGTCCTTTCATATCGAGGATTTCGCAAGGGACCGATGTGAACGGAATAAAAAAATAAAAGAGCCTGCAGCATATCCCGTTGCTGCAGGCTCTTTCTGTAATGTCATGTGCTGTTACTTTTATCTAAGATCGAAACAGGAAACAGGTAAGGTAAAGGAGAAGAAAAAAAGACCTGTCTCAATCGAAAAGCACGAGTAATTGGTGAATTACAATTAGTATTATGAAACATTCCATTGGATAAGTCAACAAAAATCCTAAATATACCCATTATAAATTTTAAATAATTGTGTTTAACAACTAAAAAATATAATACGGGCGAGCATAAACTGTGTAAACCCACTTATCTAAAGGTGTTCCAGTCGGCGGCAGATTACTGCCGCACCCAGGCCGATGACGATGCCCGCAATCATTCCGGAGAATAGAAGCACCGGAAAATACAGGAAAATTTGACTGTCCTGAAGCAGAAGGGCGGCCACCAGAAGCTGCCCCATGTTGTGCAGCACGCCTCCGGCCATGCTGATTCCGGCGATGCTGAATTGGTCGGTCTTCTTCAGGGCAACCATTCCAAGAAGGCTAATGGCCGCACCGCCCAGAGAATAGAGGGCGCCGAAGACACCGTTGAAAAGAAGACCGGCGATGAGAATTCGAATGACGTTTACCGCTGCGGCATGTTTCGCGGAAAGTTGATACAGCGCTACCAGTGCGACGATGTTGGCAATTCCAAGTTTAATGCCCGGGACACCCGGATTATATGGTATAATAGCTTCCACGTAGGAAAATATCAGCGCCAGTGCGGCCAGCAGAGCGATGGTGGCTACGTTGCCGGTTCGGGAATCGGCGGTGCGGCGAGACGTTGTTCCTTTTGATTTAGCTGGAAATGGCATCGTATTCATCGCCTCCTTTTCCCTGAATCTGAACCACCATTTTGTTCGGCAGGCAGATGATGCTCTCCCCGGTGGTATGAATGGCCTTATGCTTGACGCATACCTGGTTGTGACAGCTTGCGTGGGTAACGGAAACCTCCCCGTTGTGAATTCGAACCGTGTTGGTTTTCTTCCCCTGCTTCACCGTAACGGTGCGGTCCTCGGAAATGGAATAACTGCCGTATACCTTGCCGTCTGTTTTTATGATGACCCGGCTTCCGGACGTATCGAATTGCGAAATCCATAGAGATGCCGCCACCCCCGTCAGGATGAGCACTCCGGCCAGAAGGATATCCGCTTTGCGTATGATTCCTTTGAACATAGAACTCCTTCGTAATTATTATTTATATAAAGGCAACAGAAAGGATAACCCGTGACCCATTATATCGTAAAAAAAATGAAAGGCGTGGCGCTTCTGGCCACACTCCTAATTATTATAACACAGACCGGATGCAATAGTAACTCGGATATTGAACCGGTCACCCGGGATAATTATTTTCTGGATACCACCTGCAGCGTTTCGGTCTATCAGATCGACGGCGGCCTGGACGAAGACAAGGCCAATGCGGCCATCACGAAAGCCTACGACCGCTGCCGCGAGCTGGACAAGCTGCTGAGCAACAAGACCGACTCCAGCGATGTGACCAAGGTGAACCGTTCCGGCGGTGCCTGGGTGATGGTGGGAAAGGATGCGGCAACCGTCATAAAAGAAGGTCTCCGTTACGGCAAGCTGTCCGGCGGTGCTTTCGACATCACTATCGGAAGGGTGACGGACCTCTGGGATTTCCATGCGGACAAGCCGAAGCTGCCGGATGAAGCCAAGCTGCAGGAGGCGCTCCGGCACGTGAACTATCGAAACGTGGAGGTGGACGGAAATCGAATCCGCCTGCTGGACCCGGAAGCAAAAATCGATCTGGGCGGCATCGCTAAGGGATACGTGGGAGATGAGATGCGCAAGGTGCTGAAGAAAGAAGGCGTGACCTCCGCGGTCATCAACCTGGGAGGCAATATTGTTACCGTCGGCACGAAACCGGACGGCTCGAAGTACACCATCGGCATTGAGAAGCCGTTCTCCGATCGTCAGGAAATCATCGGCCGCACCCACATCGGTGAGGGAACGGTGGTTACCTCCGGCATCTACGAGCGCCAGTTCGAATACAAGGGAAAGCGCTATCACCACATCCTCAGCCCGAAGACCGGATATCCGGTGGATACGGATCTGGAGGCGGTAAGTCTGGTTACCGTGAAGAATTCCTCCATGGACACCGACGCCATGAGCACCATTTGCCTCATGAAAGGTACCAAAGCAGCCAAGAAATTCATCGACAGCCAGAAGGGCATCGAAGCCGCATTCTACGGAAAAGATAACAAAACATCCACCACTGAGGGAATGGATTTCGAGGCAGAATAGCCCACTCCAAAGGGACTTTCTACTTTTTCTTGGAGATTTTGATACAACAATAAGGGGACTGTCGCATTAACAACAAATAAGACAGCTCCAAACACAAAAGAAACAGGCAGGTAATAACCGAATTTATCATTCAGTTATTGTTTGCCTGTTTCTTTCATTGTTGAAACTCCGTCGAGTCCGGAAGCCGTGGTGCCCGGCGACGAAGGAATAAGGGTTAGCGGGGAGTGAAGCACCACGTCCTGCCGGCGGAAACCCAACAAAAACGGGATAGCTTAATAACTATCCCGTAAATGTTCGTGAAGAATCAACTATTTTCTGTGATAGCTGAAGGATGCGGCGAATCCGGTACGGCCCAGCATCTGAGAAATCAGAACGGCCAGAACGGCACCCACTGCAACCTGAAGCGCGTTGAACGGAACGCCCAGCATCGGAGCGGTCCAGTTTCCGTAGATGATGCCTTCGGCGATGTAGTATCCGGTAACGGTCCACACGGCGGCAACAACAAATCCAATCATTTCCGGAACCGGAACACCCAGGATGTGGCGGTTGTTATCGCTTTTTTCCATAGCGGTGGCCAGCGCCTTCTGCATGATTACCACCATCACCAGCTTGATAAAGAACGACCACGGTGCCCATACCGCATATCCGCTGAGGATATCCGCCAGGCAGAGGCCCACCGAACCGGCGAAGATGGCATGTTTTCTCGGCAGAAGCATGGCAGCCAGCAAGACCATGGTGTCACCCAGATGGATGTAACCGGTGCCCACCGGAACTTTGAAGAACATGGTGGCGATGGTGCCCATGGCGGTAATCAGTGCCGTCAGCACCAGCAAGGATGTGGAATTCATTCGTTCGTTTGTATTCATAAGTAATCCCCCTTGTGATATTTTATTGATTTACTAAAACAATAGATATATAATAACATTGTTGTGTAATTTGAAAAATATGCAATTTAGCATTTTTTAATATGAACAGATAGGAGATAAGAGGGGAAATGAAGGATATTGTACTGAACTTAGATGACAGTTTGGAGATCAATCTATACGTACAGATTTATAATCAGTTTAAAGAACGGATTCTTTCCGGCGAGATTTCACCGGGCACCAAGATTCCGTCGCTGCGTCGTTTTGCAAAGGATAATGCCATCAGCGTGACTACGGTGGAGACCGCATACAACCAGCTTCTGGTGGAAGGCTACATCGAGAGCCGTCCGAAATCCGGCTATTACGTGAGCGACCATATCGCCGAGGTGGTGAGCGATCTGAAAACGGAGTTCAAAGAGGAGTCCTTGGAAAGCATCCTTCCCATGGACGATTCCAAGAACGTGCGGGACAAATCCCTGATTTACGACGAAGAGAGCTTCGAATTCTCCAAATGGAAGAAGTGCATGAACAAGGTGTTCAACGAGCATTCCAACATGCTGCAGACCCAGGGCGACGTGCAGGGAGAACAGGCTCTTCGGTACGAAATCGCCAAATACCTGTACGCGCGCCGGGGCGTGAAATGCAGTTCCAATCAGATTGTCATCGGCGCCGGCTCTCAGCAGCTGGCGGTTCAGTTGATCCGGATTCTGCGGGAATTAAACGTGGCCCACGCTGCAACGGAGATGCCGGGATACGGTCCCGTTCGGGAAATTTTCCGAGATGAGGGACTGAACATTTCCCGGATTCCAATCGATGAAGAAGGAATCATGGTGGAGAAGCTGCCGACCAATATGAAGAGCTTGGTATACGTGAATCCGTCCAACCAGTTCCCGACGGGCGTGGTAATGCCGGTTGCCCGCCGCTACGAACTGATTAAGTGGGCGGTGGACAACGACAGCTACATTCTGGAGGACGACTACGACAGCGAGCTTCGCTATTTCGGAAAGCCGGTTCCGGCCCTGAAGGGCTTGGACCAGAGCGGAAGGGTCATCTATCTGGGCTCCTTCTCATCCACACTTTTTGCGGCGATTAAAATCAGCTACATGGTGCTGCCGAAAGAGCTGGCGAAGATTTTCGAAAAGATTAAAGATCGGTACAGCCAGACCTGCTCCAAAGCGGAACAGCTGTGCCTGGCCATCTACATGGAGGAGGGATATTACTCCCGGAACATCAAACGGTGCCGCCGCATGAACGCGGGCAAGTTGGAAACCACCATGAAGATGTTCGCCCAGGCCAAGGCGGATTTCATCGAGCCCATCGATTCCAAATCCGGCCTGGCCATCATGCTTCGGATTCACGCGGACATCCCGGTGGAAGAAGTGTGCCAGACGGCCCACAAGCTGGGTCTCACCATGCGGCCGGTTCAGGATCTGTGCACAGAAAAAGAGCAGGTGGTGGTCTTCTACTTCTACCGCGTATCCGACGCTCTGCTCCGTCTTCTGATCAAAATGTTCGTAAATAATATGAGCAAAGTCCTGGCGGTATACGAACGCCGGAAATTGCAGTCCCTATAATTTCAGGGAAACTTCCCCGCCGGAAAGGAGGCGGTGCTCCTCCGGGGTCTTCACCTGCAGACGAAACACTGAATCCACCCCTTCCACATAGGCGGTGTACGGTTCCTTTCCGGTTTCGGAAACCGTAACATTTCGTCCGATGATAAAACAATTCTTCCGATACTCCTCCAGATACCGAGAAGTATCCAGATGGGATTGTTCGTTCAGCGCCCGGTGGAGTTCGGCAATCAACACGGCGGCGATTTGGTTCCGGGTAAAAGAAGGATGTTCAGATTCCGTAAGGGATCCGGCTTTCCCCGCCAGTTCCGGTGGGAAACTGTCCTTCAGGCAGTTGATGCCGATGCCCACGATGACCCGTTCGAAGTTGCCGCTTTCCAAGCTGCCCAGTC
Organism: Mogibacterium kristiansenii; assembly: GCF_009695905.1. Lineage (GTDB taxonomy): Bacteria > Bacillota > Clostridia > Peptostreptococcales > Anaerovoracaceae > Mogibacterium_A > Mogibacterium_A kristiansenii. Next base: position 14,430 of record NZ_VUNA01000013.1, on the reverse strand, counting down.
CCTCTGTCAGGATGCCGCAGATTTTCAGATTTCCTTTATAGATATCGTTAACCCATTTGATGCCCAGCTTTTCCCCGCTGATTTTTTCCAGCACCCGGTGGGTGAGCACCGCCGCGATGGAGGTGACATGGGTGACCTGGGAAAGAGGGAAATAAGGCCGGAAGGAATAGGTGAGGTAGATGCCGGTACCCTTCGGGGATTCAAAAGTCCGGCCGTAGCGCCCTCGGCCGCCGGTCTGCCGGTCCGCCAGAATGGCGGTGGCGGGGTCTCCGTAATCCAGGGTGCGGCAGTAATTGTTGGTGGAATCCACGGAGTCCAGCACCTGCAAGAGCAGTTGGTTCTCCGGAATTCCGGATGCGGAAAGGTCTCCCTGAATGAGTTCTTCGGAAAGAATATCGGTGGATGAGGACAGGATATATCCCTTGCTCTGAATGCTCTGAATATCGTATCCTTCCTCCTGAAGGGTGTGGATGGCCTTCCATACGGCATTTCGAGAAATTCCGAGAGCGGAAGCCAATGCGGCACCGGAAACCGGTACCCCCTGGGTCCGGGCGTCTGCGAGATATGCGAGAATTTTTTTACGGGTTGAAATTGACGAATTCATGGTTGACTCCTCCTTGATGTGTTCTTATTATACCCACCGGCGGGGGGCATGGCAAACGGCGGAATGAAATTGCGAATTGCAGATTTTTTATAGCGTGGTATCGGAGAGAACTCCGTGCTAGAATAGTAGATGTATAGATGGAGGAAAAGTATGTATAACGTACTGGTGACAAATGATGACGGAATTGATGCAGCGGGAATTCGGCAGCTGGTTTTCACCCTGTCCCTGACGACGCAGGTGTACGTCTTTGCGCCGAAGGAGCAGCAGAGTGCGAAGAGCCAGGCCATGTCCGCTCAGGGACAGCTGAGCGTGGAATCTCGCTCGATTCGAGGGGCCGAAGAGGCGTACGCGGTGGGCGGAACGCCGGTGGACTGCGTGAAGTTCGGATTGCAGACGATGGCGGAAAAAGGCGTGTCCATCGATTATGTAATCAGCGGAATCAATATGGGACTGAACCTGGGTGCGGATATCCATTATTCCGGCACCGTGGGCGCCGCGATGGAAGGGGCGATTTCCGGCGTTCGGGGCATCGCCCTGTCGGTGGAGCACTATCAGCCGGATTACTATGAGTACATCTGCGGAATGATTCCGGAACTTTTGCAGATGTCCGGGGAACTGGATTCCTCTGTGGTATTGAACGTAAATGCGCCGGACCTTCCGGCATGGAAGATCAAAGGGACGAAAATCGTGAAGTGCGGCCCGAAGCGGTTCAAGGATTCTCTGATTCCGGTGGAGGAAGAGGAGTCGCTGTACCGTTACGCCGGAGGTCATTACGAGCTGCCGGAAGAGGAACCGGAGGATGAAGATGTGGCCGCTTGTGCCGACGGCTACGCTACCATTACGCCGCTTAGGATGGATTACACCGACGGTGCGGCCCTTCGAACGATGCAGCGGATGACCAACGACAACGCCCTGTGTTTGTTTATCGATTTCCAGGAGCGGCTGGTTCCGGCTATGCGAAAACCCAAAGACCTGATGAAAAATGTCACAAAATGGGCGAGGTGCGCCGAGGCCTTGAGACTTCCGGTGCTGCTGTCGCAGCAATACACCCGGGGGCTGGGGGCGACGGTTCCGGAGCTTCGGGAGGCACTGCACGAATACAGCAAGCTGGAGAAACTGAGTTTCAGCTGCTTCGAAGCACCGGGTTTTGAGGAAGAGATGGAAAGCATGACGGCAAAACACGTGATTATTGCCGGCATCGAGGCGCACATCTGCGTCCTCCAGACGGCAATGGATTTTCTGGAAAGGGGATTCCGGGTGACCATCCTGAAGGATTGCTGCGGTGCGCGAAAGAAAGGGGATTTCGACACGGCCATTCGGGAATTGGAGAAGGCAGGTTGCCGCATTACCACATATGAAACGCTGGTATACCAGATGATGCGGTCGTCAAGACATACGGCCTTCCGCCGGATTTCCGAAATCGTGAAGGAATAGAAAAGGGTACGTTAAAGAGGTTTACAAGAAGGGAGAGAGAGATGAAGTTCTATGTAACCAAAGATGTTTTTGAGAAAATTCCCGATGGAAAATTCGGGCTGGTGAGCGTAACCGGTGCGGACAACACGGGAAACAATCCGGAAATCCGGGCGTTTCTTCAGGAAAACGTGGAGAAGTGCACCGAATTCTACACCGGAAAGAAAGTGAAGAATGAGCCGGAGCTGCAGCCCTACCGGGAGGCCTTCCGGAATATGGGAATCAATCCCAACCGATACATGTGTGCCATCGAGGCGCTGATGACCCGGATTGCCAAGGGACAGGGAATGCCGGCCATCAACACTATTGTGGATCTGGGGAACGGAGTTTCCCTGAAGCATCACCTGCCCATCGGCGCCCATGACCTGGATACCATGATTGACGGTGCTTTCGGCGTTCGGGTATCGGAAGAAGGGGATACCTTCTTGCCATTCGGTGCGGAAGAGCGGGAGCCGGTGGAAGCCGGAGAGGTGGTCTACGCCACCGGCAGTCACGTGCGAACTCGGCGCTGGACCTGGAGACAGGGAGATGAGGGTATGATTACCGAGAACACATCCCATATGCTGTACATCATCGACGGTTTCGAGTGCAATCTGGAGGAGGTTCTGGCCGCGCGGGAAGAGCTGGCAGAGCTGGCGGAAAAATACCTGGGCGGCACGGTAAAAATCGGGATGATTGATAAAGAAAACATGGAATTTGAGACAGAATTGTGATATAATACATCGTCATGTGCGTGAAAACGGCTGGTCAAAAGGCGAGCCGTTTTCATGTTTATAGATTCTATCTATTTTTATTAAACACTATTTTAAAACGTTAAAGGAGAAAGAAATGAACAACAACAAGAGATGGTTGTATCTGGCTGTGGCAACAGTAATCCTGCTGTTCCAGGGCTTGATCTACGCATGGTCGCTGTTCAGAACACCGTTTAGTGAAATTTACACGGACTGGACAGTTGCACAGTTATCCATGACCTTCACGATTTCCATCAGTTGCTTCTGCCTGGGCGGATTCGTCGGCGGACAGCTCAGCAAGAAGCTGGGTGTGAAGGTTCGATTCCTCATCACCGCAGTATGCCTTTTCATCGGATTCTTCGGTGTATCCATGCTGAATCCGGCAGATTCCGCCGGCAGTTTGACGAAGCTGTACATCTTCTACGGTGTATTCGGCGGTGGCGGCGTAGGAATCGGGTATAATGCAGTTATTTCCACCATTACGAAATGGTTCCCGGATAAGGTGGGTCTGGCATCCGGCATCATGCTCATGGGCTTCGGTCTGGGCAGCTTGCTGCTGGGTTCCGTTGTAACCGGCATGGTTGCGGCACAGGGTCTGTTCCCAACCTTTAAGATTCTGGCAATTGCCATCACCGTGGTAATGGTAGTCGGCGCCATCATCATTAAGGCACCGGAAGCACCGGCGGCTCCGGCAGAAGCAAAGGCAGAGGAGAAGGAAGAGAAGTCCACCGCAGTCAGCTTCAGCGCCGGCGAGATGCTGAAGACTTCCAGATTCTGGATCTTCTTCCTGTGGGCGATTGCCCTCAACTCGGCCGGTCTGATGGTAATCAACAGTGCCGCAAATATTTCCCTGGCATTTGGCGGTTCCGCAATTCTGGGCATGGTAGTATCCCTGTTCAACGGTGCGGGCCGAATCATTGCCGGAAACAACTTCGACCGTTTCGGCAGAAAGAAGTCCACACTGATTAATGTGTCCTTCATGATGATTGCGGGAATCCTTCTGGTGCTGGCCGGAAAGACCAATTCCTTGCTGCTGATCACCGTGGGTCTGGTATTCGTTGGAATGGCGTACGGCGGTACACCGACCATCACTTCCGCATACACCAACCTGTCCTTCGGACCGAAGAACTTCACGGCAAACTTCAGTATTGCCAACTTCTCCCTGCTCCCGGCAGCGATTGTGGGACCGATGATCTCCGCAAAACTCCTGGAAGCGGCAGGCGGAAAATACGACACATGCTTTATCGCAATCATCGCATTCACCCTGATTTCCCTGGTACTGTGGGTATTGCTCAACGGCGCCAGCAAGAAGAGCGTAAACGAAGACTACAAATAAAGCTTCACCGGAAACTGATGCCCTTTGCGGGTATCAGTTTTTTTATTTTCAAATACCCGAAAATCCTATATAATAAATACATATTCTTTTACGGTGAAAGGGGAATTTCATGACGCTGAATCAATTGCATTACATCATTACGGTGGCGGAGGCCGGTTCCATGAATCGGGCGGCGGAACGCCTATACATCACCCAGCCGTCTCTCACCAGTGCCATCAAGGAGCTGGAGCGGGAACTGGGAATTACCGTCTTCCACCGGAACGGCCGGGGCGTGACGCTGACCAACGACGGGGCGGAGTTCCTTTTGTACGCTCGGGAGATCTACAGCCAGTACGAGGCGGTGATGCAGAAGTACAGCGATGACGAGGGGCTGAAGCAGAAATTCGGGATTTCCATGCAGCACTATTCCTTCGCGGTAAAAGCATTTGTGAATCTGGTGAACAAGTACGACCTGGCGGAGTACGATTTCGCCATTCGGGAGACGAAGACGAAAGAGGTCATCAGCGATGTGGCTTCCCTGAAAAGTGAAATCGGCATCATCTACCAGAGCGATTTCAATCGAAACGCCATCACCAAGATCCTGCGGCAGAACAGCCTGCAGTTTCATGAACTGGTGGACTGCGACGCCTTCGTGTATCTGTGGAGCGGCCATCCGCTGGCGGATCGGGACAGCGTGAATTTTCAGGATCTGTCGGATTATCCGAATCTGACATTTGAGCAGGGAGATGATTCTACATTGTATTATGCGGAGGAGATTTTCTCGGAGAATAACTATTCCCGGTGCATCCGGGTGAACGATCGGGCCACCATGCTGAACCTGATGAAAGGGGTGCACGGATACACCCTCTGCTCCGGTATCATCTGTGAGGACTTTAACGGCGGAGACTACGTGGCGGTTCCTTTCAACGATCCGGTCATCGGCGGGGACAAGGCGATGAAAATCGGCTACATTCAGAAGAAAAACAGCATTCTGAGCAAGACCGCGCAGCTGTACATTCGGGAATTGCGGGACTATCTGGGAATTCCGACCCCGGAATCGGAAAAGAAATAAAAGAAATGCCGTAGGAAGTGGTTTTCAGAGGGGTTTAGCAGTTGACATTGAAAACGGATACGGTAAAATATTATATTAGATGATTATTTCTTACAGGAGGCAAAACGTGAAAAAAGTTGGGGTTATTATGGGGAGCGACAGCGACCTGCCAGTAGTAGAGAAATGTATTAATGAGCTGAAGAAGTATGAGATTCCGACGGAAGTGCATGTGTATTCCGCACATCGGACTCCGGTGGAAGCCATTGAATTTGCACAGAATGCGGAGAAGAACGGATTCGGCGTGCTGATTTCCGCAGCGGGAAAAGCAGCGCACCTGGGCGGTGTGATTGCGGCCAATACGGTTCTTCCGGTAATCGGAATTCCGATTAAGGCGTCCGCTTTGGAAGGTGTGGACGCACTGCTGTCTACCGTACAGATGCCGCCGGGGATTCCGGTTGCGTCCGTTGCCATTGACGGTGCGAAGAATGCGGCAATTCTGGCTGTAGAGATGCTGGCTATCGGAGATCCGGATTTGAACCGAAAGCTCTGGGATGAGCGGAAGAAAGCCCACGATGCAGTGGTGGAGAAAGATGCAAAAATCAGTGCACAGTTTAACTGATTCATGTTATAAGAAGTCAATATAAAGGTAAGGTATCGAAATTTTTATTTTTAGGAGGACAAATGAAAAGCCAGAGCGAAAGCTATAAAGAAGCAGGTGTGGATATTACCAGCGGATACAGAGCGGTAGAGCTGATGAAGGAACATGTGTCGAAGACCATGGTATTCGGAAATACATCCCCGGTAGGAGGATTCGGAGGCTTGCTTCAGCCGGATTTGACCGGAATGGAGGAGCCGATTCTCGTAAGTGGAACAGACGGCGTGGGAACCAAGCTGAAACTGGCGTTCCTCCAGGACAAGCACGATACGGTTGGTCTGGACTGCGTGGCAATGTGCGTGAACGACATCATCTGCGTTGGCGCGAAGCCGCTGTTTTTCCTGGACTACATTGCAGTAGGCAAAAACGTTCCGGAGAAGGTGGCATCCATCGTGAAGGGCGTGGCTGAAGGCTGCATTCAGTCGGAATGCTGCCTGATTGGCGGTGAAACTGCGGAGATGCCGGGATTCTATCCGGAAGACGAATACGATTTGGCCGGATTTGCCGTTGGTATCGTGGATAAGAAGAAGGTTATCGATATCGAGAAGGTGAGCGAAGGTGATGTCATCATCGGAATCGCATCCTCCGGAATCCACTCCAACGGATACTCCCTGGTTCGGAAGGTATTCGACGTGGAGAACACCGACCTGAACAAGACCTATGAGGAGTTGGACGGAAAGACGCTGGGAGAGGTGCTGCTCACACCGACCAAGATTTACGTGAAGCCGATGCTGGCACTGTTCAAGGAAATGACACCGCATGCGGTAATGCACATCACCGGCGGCGGATTCTATGAGAACATTCCGAGAGCACTGCCGGAAGGAATGTCCGCAAAGATTTACAAAGATGAGCTGGAAATTCCGGGAATCTTCAAGCTGCTGATGAAGAAAGGAAATATTCCGGAAAGAGATATGTTCAACACCTACAACATGGGTACCGGTATGACTGTTGTAGTTCCGAAGGAAGATGCGGCGCGTGCGGTGGAAATCATCGAAGCGGCCGGAGAGCATGCAAAGGTTATCGGTGAGATTGTAAAGAGCAGCGAAGGAGTTATCATTGAATAAGCAGAAGGCAAGAATTGCTGTACTGGTTTCCGGCGGGGGAACCAACCTGCAGGCCATCATCAATCGGTGGCAGGCAGGCGATCTCCCCCACGGGGATTTGGCCCTGGTGGTATCTAACCGCAGCAAAGCCGGTGGACTGCAGCGGGCGGAGAAGGCCGGAATTCGAAACGTGTTCCTGCCAAAGGAAGACTTCGAAGCCCGCTTGATTCAGTTGCTGGAAGAAGAGGAAATTGACATTATCGTGCTGGCCGGCTTCCTGAAAATCCTCAGCCGGGATTTCGTGCGGAGATATCCGGACCGGATTCTCAACGTGCATCCGTCCCTGATTCCATCCTTTTGCGGAGATGGCTTCTACGGTCTGAAGGTGCATGAAGCGGCACTGGAATACGGAGTCAAGGTTTCCGGTGCAACGGTTCACTTCGTCAACGAGGTGACCGACGGTGGTCGGATTATTGCGCAGAAAGCGGTGGAGGTGAAACCGGATGACACGCCGGAGACGCTGCAGCGCCGGATTATGGAGCAAGCCGAATGGATTCTTTTACCGGAAGCCGTGGAAACCGTGGCCCGGGAAATAGTGGAACATGAATCAGAAGGAGAATAGGATGAGAGTTGCGGTTATCGGTGGTGGCGGAAGAGAGCATGCCATCATCAAATCATTAAAGAAGAGCCCGAAGGTTTCGGAAATCTATGCACTGCCGGGAAACGGCGGAATTGCGGAGGATGCGGAATGCGTTGCAATCGGTGCCAAGGACCTGGACAAGATTACGGAGTGGTGCGTGAAGGAACACATGGATTATGTGGTGGTGGCACCGGACGATCCGCTGGTTTTGGGATTAGTGGACATGCTGAATGAGAAGGGCATTCCTTGCTTCGGACCGACGAAGGCAGCGGCAATTATCGAGGGCAGTAAGGCGTTCTCCAAGGACCTGATGAAAAAATACGGAATTCCGACGGCGGAATACGAGACGTTCGACGATATGGATAAGGCGCTGGAATACGTTCAGAATTGCCGGATTCCGGTGGTAATCAAGGCGGATGGCCTGGCGCTTGGCAAGGGCGTTATCATTGCGGAAACCCGTGAGGATGCCGTGGAAGGAATCCATACGATTATGGAAGAGCGGAAATTCGGTGCCAGCGGAGATACGGTGGTCATCGAAGAATTTTTGGAAGGACCGGAAGTGAGCGTACTTTCTTTTACCGATGGAAAGACGGTACGGCCGATGGTATCCTCCATGGATCACAAGAGAGCGCTGGACGGCGATAAGGGGCTGAACACCGGCGGAATGGGAACCATTGCACCGAACCCGTACTACACCGACGACGTGGCGGCGGAATGCATGGAGAAGATTTTCCTGCCGACCATTCGCGCCATGGAAAAAGAAGGACGGACATTCAAGGGCTGTCTCTACTTCGGGCTGATGATTACCAAGGACGGTCCGAAAGTCATTGAATACAATTCGCGGTTCGGCGATCCGGAGACACAGGTGGTGCTTCCGCTGCTGGAGGGAGACCTGTTTGAAATCATGCAGGCTACCACAGATGGGACGCTGGATCGGGTGGACTTCTCCTTTGCGGATAAGTGCGCATGCTGCCTGGTTGCGGCATCGGAAGGATATCCGGTGTCCTACGAGAAGGGGTTTGAGATTACCTTGCCGGAAAAACACGATCGTATTTTCATTGCCGGAAGCCGTCTGGAGGATGGTGTGCAGCGCACCAGCGGCGGCCGAGTGCTGGGAGTGACCGAAGTGGCGGATACTCTGCAGGAGGCAGTGGACAAGGCATATGCCACAATGAAGACCGTTCATTTTGATAATATGTACTACAGAAAAGATATTGGTGCGAAAGCATTGGATGTGAAATAGGAGGAATAATGGTTAAGGTTTTATATGTTGAGAAACGGGAAGCTTTTGCCGGAAAGGGAAGAGAACTTCTTCACGAATTCAGAGATGTGCTGATGATTCCAAATGTGGAAAGCGTGCGGGTAATCAACCGGTATCTGGTAGAGGACCTGTCCGATGATGCTTTTGTAACCGCAAAGGAATGCATTTTCTCGGAACCGCCGACGGATGACGTATACGAGGAAATGGATTTGGACGGCAAGCTGGTCATCGCTGTGGAATACCTGCCGGGACAGTTCGATCAGAGAGCCAACTCGGCGGAAGAGTGCCTGCGCTTCATCGCTCACGATGAGGCTCCGACGGTTCGCTCCGCAGTGCTGTACATTCTGGAGGGTGACCTGACCGGCGAGGATCTGACGAAGATTAAGGACTTCCTGATTAACCCGGTAGAATCCAGAGAAGCGGCACTGGAAATTCCGGAAACGCTGAAGGCCGTATATCCGGAACCGCAGCCGGTCGCAACGCTGGACGGTTTCATCGAGAAGAACGACAGTGAACTGGAAGACTTCCTGAAGTCCTATGGCTTGGCCATGGATCTGGAAGATCTGAAAATGGTACGGGATTACTTCAAGGGCGAGGACAGAAATCCAACCGTAGCGGAGATCCGCGTTATCGATACCTATTGGTCGGATCACTGCAGACATACCACATTCAATACCACCCTTCACAATGTGCAGTTCAAGGACCCGACGGTGAGCGAGACCTTCGAGGAATACATGAACACACGGAAGAATCTGAATGTCACGAAGCCGGTAACTCTGATGAACGTGGCGACCATCGCCGTGAAAGCCCTGAAGAAGGACGGTCGGCTGACCAACGTGGTAGAGTCGGAAGAAATCAATGCCTGCACCGTGGATTTCAAAGCGGAAATCGACGGAGAGGAACAGGATTGGGTACTGCTCTTTAAGAACGAGACCCATAACCACCCAACGGAAATCGAGCCTTTCGGCGGTGCAGCGACTTGCATCGGCGGTGCCATTCGTGACCCGCTGTCCGGTCGAAGCTATGTATATGCGGCAATGCGTGTGACCGGTGCGGGGGATCCGCTGACACCGGCGTCAGAAACCGTAAAGGGCAAGCTGCCGCAGCGTAAAATCGTGACCACCGCTGCCAACGGATACAGTTCCTACGGCAACCAGATCGGCCTGACCACCGGACTGGTGGATGAAATCTATCATCCGGGTTATGTGGCAAAGAGAATGGAAGTCGGCGCAGTCGTTGGTGCGGCACCGGCAGAGAATATTCGGAGAGAGCGTCCGGCCGCGGGAGATCGGATTATTCTGCTGGGCGGACGGACCGGAAGAGACGGAATCGGCGGAGCCACCGGATCTTCCAAATCTCACAGCGAAGAATCCCTGGAAAGCTGCGGTGCAGAGGTTCAGAAGGGTAACGCACCGGAAGAGCGGAAGATTCAGAGACTGTTCCGCAACCCGGCAGCAACCACGCTGATTAAGCGCTGCAACGACTTCGGTGCCGGCGGTGTATCCGTTGCCATCGGAGAGCTGGCAGACGGACTTCGCGTGACGCTGGACAACGTACCGAAGAAGTACGACGGTCTGGACGGAACCGAGCTGGCTATCAGCGAATCTCAGGAGAGAATGGCGGTTGTTGTTGCGGCCGAGGATGTGGAAACATTCAAGGAACTGGCAATCTCCGAGAACCTGGAAGCGACCGTTGTGGCAGAAGTAACGGAAGAGCCTTCCCTGGTGATGAACTTCAAGGGACAGGAAATCGTAAACATCTCCAGAGCATTCCTGGATACCAACGGTGCGGAAAAGAAGGCCGATGCGGTCATCGAACACGCGCAGAAGTTTGAGAAGAAGATTCCGGCAAAATTCTACGAAGGCATGAAGGAACTGGCGGCCGACCTGAACGTATGCTCCAAGAGAGGTTTGGCGGAGCGTTTTGACTCCACCATCGGCAGAGGTTCGGTGCTGATGCCTTACGGCGGACGCTACCAGAAGACCCCGATTCAGGCAATGGTTCACAAGATCCCGGTCATCCACAGAGATCAGGATGTGAAGACGGTCTCCATGATGGCATACGGATTCAATCCGTACATTTCTGAGAAGAGCCCGTACCACGGCGCATACCTCTCCATTGTAGAGAGTATCTGCAAGCTGATTGCAACCGGTGCCAAGTTCGAACACGTGTACCTTAGCCTTCAGGAATACTTCGAGAAGCTGGGCAGCAACGATGTGGCTTGGGGAACCGCCCTTTCGGCTGTACTGGGTGCATTCCGCGCTCAGATGGAACTGGGCGTCGGCGCTATTGGCGGTAAGGACTCCATGAGCGGAACTTTTGAAGATATTCACGTACCGCCAACCTTGATTTCTTTCGCGGTAACCACCGAGAAATTGGATCGCGTGGTATCCCCGGAATTCAAGGGCAGAGGACACAATGTTATTTTACTGGAGCCGGAAATCGGACCGGACGGTCTGCCAACCGCAGAATCCATCCTGGAGAACTTCGAAGAGCTGAACCGGCTGGTAGAGCAGGGTGCGGTTGCGGCATGCTACACGCCGGGATACGGCGGCCTGGCAGAGGCCGTGTACAAGATGTGCATCGGAAACGAAATCGGTTTCGAATTCGACCGGAAGTATGGAATGAGAGATATTTTCGGATACAAGTACGGTGCATTTGTGGTTGAACTGAACAGCGGTGTGGACGTGACCGATGATATGGAGGTTCTGGGTAAGACCTTGAATAGAGAATCCATCGTTTGCGGCGAAGGCCACATTCGTCTGGTGGAGATGAATCGGGAATACGAGTCGAAGCTGGAATCCATCTATACCTTCCACAGCGACAACGAGAAGGACATCCCGGCAGAGGTATCCTACCGCTCCAGAGACAACAGCGAGCCGAGAGTGGCCGTTGCAAAACCACATTTCCTGATTCCGGTATTCCCAGGCACGAACTGTGAATACGATTCGGCGAAGGCAGTTGAAAATGCCGGCGGTGAAGCGGAAATTTTCGTAATCAACAACCTGACCGCAGATACATTGAAGAAGTCCGTGGAGGATTTCCGGACGGCAATCGGAAGATCCCAGGCGATTTTCATCCCGGGTGGTTTCTCCGGCGCCGATGAACCGGATGGTTCCGGAAAGTTCATCACCTCCTTCTTCCGAAATGAAGGCGTGAAGGAAGAAGTGATGAAGATGCTGAATGACAGAGACGGTCTGATGATCGGAATCTGCAACGGCTTCCAGGCCCTGATTAAGCTGGGATTGCTGCCGTACGGACAAATTTCCATGCAGACATCGGACAGCCCGACCCTGACATTTAACGATATCGGTCGTCACCAGTCCAAGCTGGTGCGCACCAAAGTATGCTCCACGAAATCTCCGTGGATGAGAAAGGCAGCGGTAGGCGACATCGTGACCGTTCCGATTTCTCACGGCGAAGGTAAGTTCGTGGCAAATGAGGATGACCTGGATGTGCTCATCAGCAATGGTCAAATCCTCACCCAGTATGTGGACCTTGACGGTAATCCAAGTATGGATATTCAGTACAATCCAAACGGATCCGTTATGGCAATTGAAGGACTCCTGTCTCCGGACGGCAGAATTTTGGGTAAGATGGGACACTCGGAAAGAATCGGAAAAGGCCTGTACCGCAACGTACCGGGTGAGTTTGATTTGAAGCTGTTCGAATCCGCAGTCGAGTACTTCAAGAAATAAATTTTTACAAAATCCGGGCAGAGATAATGTCTGAAATCCCGGGGAAAAGAGAAAAGGAGATTAACACCAATGGCTAACGAAGCAAAAAAAGAACGTATTCTTGTTCTGAACCTCGGTTCCACATCCAGCAAAATCGCTGTGTATGATGATACCGAAGAAGTATTCAAGGAAACCATTCGTCACACACAGGAAGAGATGGCACAGTTCAGCGATATTCTGGACCAGTTCTCCTTCCGTAACGAAAAAGTAAGAAATGCGCTGGAGAGCAACGGCATCGGCGTGAACACACTGACTGCAGTATGCTCCAGAGGCGGAAATATCATCGCATGCCCGCACGGTGCCATCGGTATCGATCAGGAGATGATCGATTATCTGACCAGACCGGAAGACACCGCAAAGCACGCATCCCTGTTGGGAAGCATGATTGCATTTGACTTGCACAAGGAATTCGGTATTCCGGCATGCATCTACGATGCCATCGGAACCGATGAAATGCAGCCAATCGCAAGAGTTACCGGACTTCCGGAAATCCCACGGTTCACCGTTGGACATACACTGAACACTCGTGCAATGGCCATTAAGTGTGCAGAAGAAGTACTGAAGAAGCCGTTTAATGAGTGCACCTTCATCGTGGCTCATCTGGGTGGCGGAAGCTCCATCCGTCTGTATCACAAGGGCGTAAACATCGACTGTGTGAATGATGACGAAGGAAACTTCTCTCCGGAGAGAGGCGGCGGCTGCAGCGGTAAGGAGCTGGTAAAGCTGTGCTTCAAGGAGTTCAGCGAAGGTGCCGGCGAGAAGACCGTAATGAAGAAGATCCACGGAAACGGCGGTCTGAAGGCACATCTGGGCACGACCGACGCCATCGAGGTAGAGAAGAGAATCGAAGCCGGCGACAAGTATGCAAAGGTTGTATATGATGCAATGGCATACAGAGTGGCAAAAGACATCGGCACCCTGTCCGTACCGGTTGCAGGAAAGGTTGACCGCATCATCCTTACCGGCGGTATCGCATACTCCAAGTACCTCACTTCTCAGATTGCAGAGAAGGTAGACTGGATTGCACCGGTTGAAATGATGCCGGGCGAATATGAGATGGAAGCTCTTGCCGGTGGTGCGCTGAGAGTACTCCGTGGCGAGGAAGAGCTGCAGGACTTCGCTGAAATCAAAGCATCTGCAGTAGACAGAATCCGTATCTGTGAAGGTGTAGAGCCATACACCGTGCCGGAAAAATAATTCCAAAATGAAGCGGGAAACGCGGGACCGAATGATAAATTCGGTCCCGAACCCTTGATTACGAAGGAACAGACGGGGACATCAAAATAATAAAAACGATTAGAAAAAAATAAGGGATTGTGCTTGACAGCGAACACTTTTTATTATACAATTCTAATTGTTGATGTGCTGTTGTAGCTCAGTTGGTAGAGCACTTCCTTGGTAAGGAAGAGGTTCGGCAGTTCGAGTCTGCTCAACAGCTCCAATTTTTTTAAAACAAAAATAAAAAACAATCTAGGAGGGAGATAATGGCTAAACAGAAGTACGAAAGAACCAAACCGCATATTAATATCGGTACAATTGGTCACGTTGACCACGGTAAGACTACTCTGACTGCAGCAATCACAAAGACACTGCATGCAAGATACGGTCTGGGTGCAGACGTAGCATTTGATGAAATCGACAAGGCACCGGAAGAAAAGGCAAGAGGAATCACGATTTCTTCCGCACACGTAGAGTACGAAACTCCGAACAGACACTACGCACACGTAGACTGCCCGGGACACGCCGACTACGTAAAGAACATGATCACCGGAGCTGCTCAGATGGATGGTGCTATTCTGGTAGTAGCTGCAACTGATGGTCCGATGCCTCAGACAAGAGAGCACATTCTTCTGTCCAGACAGGTAGGCGTACCTTACATCATCGTATTCCTGAACAAGTGCGATATGGTTGATGACGAGGAGC
>NZ_VUNA01000012.1 GCF_009695905.1 Mogibacterium kristiansenii | reverse complement strand
ACGCACGCTCTATAGCTGCGAGGACAATACCTGCAAAAAAGTCCTCGCAGCGCGGGTCGCTCGGGGCATTCCAATTAAAAATGAGGGATAGTTTCAAATAACTATCCCACAAAAATTCGTGAAGAGCCTTTTTTTCCGGCCCGCGGTTCGCGCTCCGAAACCGAGTTCATTGGCTTTCCGGGCAGGCGGGCGCGAACCGAGCCGGCGGGCCCGGCACAAATAAGAAGGGAGCTTGCGCCGGCGCAAGCTCCCCACATCTTAAAATTCCAATTAAATACCCCCACTCCATTACATGCTTCTGGATTTCCGGGTAGCGGCGGACACGCACTTGATGGTCGCCGCACGGAAGCCGTTGTCTTCCAGCACTTCACATCCTTCAATGGTGGTTCCGGCCGGAGAAGTCACCATGTCTTTCAGCTGGCCCGGGTGCATCCCGGTATCCTTCAGGAGTTTTGCGGACCCCAGCACCGTCTGAATCGCCAGCTCGTAAGCCACATCCCGGGTCAAACCTTCTTTTACGCCGCCATCGGCCAGCGCCTCCACGAACATTGCCACGTATGCCGGGCCGCCGCCGGAAAGACCGCAGGCCGCATCCAGGTCATAGGTCTTTACCCAAGTAATGGCGCCGATGGACTCGAAGAGTTTTGTGGCAAAATCCCGCTCTGCATCCGTCAGGTCGTTTTCCTTGCTGCATGCGAACGCTCCTTCAAAAACAAGCGCCGGGGTATTCGGAAGCAGCCGCAGAATGCGGAATTCTTTTACCGCACAGGCATCCCGCAGACGCTCCACAGACACGCCCGGAAGGATGGACAGCATCGCCTTGTCTTGCAGTCCCTTGCCGGTCTGCGCCATGGCATCCAGCATCTGCTGGGGTTTTACCGCCAGCAGGGTCACGTCCGTGTTCGCCGTGACATCTTCATTGTCCTTCGCCACCTTCAGGCCGAACTCCGCCGCCGCTTTCCGCGCCGACTCCTTGATATCGTAGACCAGCACATCTTCCTTTGCCAGAACGCCGCTGGCCACCGCACCTTTCACGATGGCACCGCCCATGTTTCCGAATCCAATTACGCCAAATTTCATCTCAAGTACCTTCTTTCTGTTTCGTTCAATTTCTTAGAACCGTTCTCCCTCAAATTCCAAAATTCGATTGTATTCCGCCTGCCCGAAGAGCTTCACGTAATCCTGCACCGCATTCCGGATGATTTCATCGGCACTCTCCGGGAACGCCTTCTGTATTTCATCGGTGATGGTGTAGTAGATGTGTGCCGTGTGGTAGTCGAAATCCCGCATGGCCGAAGTGCCCAACTCCTGTTTCTTCCGGTTCATCTTCGCCATATCTTCCTCCGTCAGCGGCTGCTCCCAGTCGAACTCACAGCGCTTACCGCCCCAGCTCATGGTCGGCACGTTGGGCGTACAGACGAAATCCTCGCAGAATCCCTCGTACACCGCCTTGTCCACATTCACGCAGTACTCCCGGCCGTACTCCAGCAGGCCGTATTTGTTCCAGGCATCACACCACGCGCATTTGCTGATGTAGCTCTTCAGGGTCGGCTCCGTCTCGTCGTATCCGAACTCCATCTGTCCCTCGTAATCCGGCTTCCACTCGCCGTAGGCCTGATTGGTCCACAGGGCAATCGGGTCCCCGTTGGCCTTCGCCCGAGCCGCCATCCGCGCGCCCCGCTCCCGGCCGTACCGAATCATGCCTTTCTGAATGACCTCCCGGCCTTTCTCGCCTTCGGTCTCCACCGTGCATTTGCAAAGCAGCGCGAACACGATTGCTTGATTTTCAATTCTCAGCATTTGCCTACCTCCCTGGTTGCTTATTTGTACTCACTATACGCTTTTCTGTCCAAAATTTCAATATTTTGCAGAAATATTTATCCTATGTACCAAATTATATGCTTTTTCTTCCATTCCTCTGCCGCTTCCAGCAACGCCTCCCGGCGGTTCTCCAGGTCCCCTTCCAGCACCCGGTCCAGGATTTCATCCAGTACCCGGCCCACTTCCGGTCCCCGGGGCACCCCAAGTTCCAACACATCCCAGCCGTCGATGGCCAGGTCCTTCCGCTTCAGCACCCCTTCTTTCTCCGCCACGGTCTGCACCAGCTCCCGAAACGCATCGATGGCCGCCGCACGCTCCTTTCGCACGTGCTCCGCCTGGGACAGCACGTCTCCGCGCTCCAGATCGATCAGCCGCATCAGCTGCTCTTCCCCCAGCTGGTTCAGCCGCCGGCGGACGTACTTTTCCGTGCGATTAAAAACATATCCGTGGGATGCCACCAGTTCCGTCACGTCCTTTACCGTTTTCCGGTCGTAGCGAAGCCGCTTTAGAATCGCCTCCGCCATCTCTGCGGACACCTGCTCGTGACCGTAGAAGTGTCCCCAATTTTCTTTTACCACAAAACACCTCGGCTTTCCGATATCGTGGAGCAGCGCCGCCAGGCGCAGCACCGGTTCCGGCGGCACATTGCCCACCACGTGGAGGATGTGCTCGTACACATCGTAGCAGTGGAACGGGTTCTGCTGGTTGAAATCGAAGGTCTCCCGAAGTTCCGGAATCACCTCGGCGAAAACATCCCGGTATTCCCGAAGCACCGGAAGGGGATTCGGCGCGGTCAGCGTTTTCTCTATTTCCACCCGAATGCGTTCCGGCGAAATCTGCCGAAGCAGGTGTTTCTTCTCGTGAATGGCACGGCCGGTGTTCGCCTCAATCTCGTATCCCAGCTGCGCCGCAAAACGCACGCCCCGTAGAATTCGCAAGGCATCCTCTTCGAAGCGCTGCACCGGATTGCCTACAGCACAGATCTGCCGCCGGGCGAAATCCTCTTCGTACCCCGGCACGCCCCGCAGATTTCCATCCAGGTCCATGGCCACCGCATTGATCCGAAAATCCCGGCGCTCCAAATCCTGTTCCAGAGAGCGGGTGAAGGTAACCGCATCCGGCCGCCGATGATCCGTATATTCCCCATCCACCCGGTAGGTGGTGACCTCGTAGGCTTTGTGATCCACAATCACCCCGATGGTTCCGTGCGTCTTTCCGATTTCCAGCGTCCCAAAATCTCGGAACACCGCTTCCGTCTCCTCCGGCAGCGCGTTCGTGGTAATGTCGTAATCCCCCGGCTGCCGCCCCAGAATCAGGTCCCGCACCGCGCCCCCCACCAGGTACGCTTCATATCCCGACGCCTGAAGCCGCTCCATAATGAACCGGGCCGCCGCCGGAATTTGCTCCTTATAAGTCTTCAAATTCATCGTCCTTTAAGTCCTCACCCAAAAAATTCGTCCGATAACATTCGTCATATCGCTGCGCATGCATCGGATCGATTTTGCAATAATACTCGAAGGAGTTGTACGGCTCCGGCTTCCGATTCCGTTCCTCCAGCTTCTTCACGTTGACCCATTTCCCGTCGATGTACTGAATATTCGAGGCCCAGCAGACGAAGCACAAAATCAATATTGCAAGCAGCATGTTCTCACTCCTTTCACGACCCAAAATTTTCACGGTCCAAAATCTCCATCTTTACAGGTATTCTACCCCCTTTCCCCGCCGCTGGGAAGCACATCTTCTGTTTCACGACCGCAATGAGAGCTTTCTTTACCAATTAATCCCGCCGCTTTCGCCACGCATCAACGGAACTCCGCATCTAACGCGAGTTCGCGGAGTTTTCTTTATATAAAGAGAGTGATTCGCCCGGCGAATCACTCTCCTTCCTCTCTTATCTTCTCTTTTTCTAAAAACATTCCTTATAGATCTCATAGATTTCATCCTGCCGGATTTCCCGGAAGGCGCCGCCGGCGGTGTAGCAGGAATCGGCGATTTCCCGAAGGTCTGTGCTTTCATCCACGCCCAGCTCCCGCAGGGTTCCCGGAAGCCCGCACTCCCGGATGAAATCCTCCAGCGCCTGAATGCCTGCCAGCGCCAGTTCCTCTTCATCCGCATAGTCCGCCGGATTCAGGCCCCATACGTTCGTTGCGAAACGGGTGAATTTGCCCAGGCCGTCCCGGAAAATATGGCGGTAATACGTCGGGTGCAGCACCGCAAGTCCCTCTCCGTGGTTGCAGTCCGTATAGGCACTCAGCTGGTGCTCCATATTGTGAACCTCGAAATCCTTGGTTTTGCCCATTTTGATCACCCGGTTTTCCGCCATGGAAGCTTCCCACATGATGTTGCTTCGTGCTTCGTAATCCTCCGGATTCTGAAGGGCCTTGCGGAAATCCCGAATGACGCCCTTCATCAGGGCTTCGGAAATATCATCGGACACGTTGTCCTCAATCGGGAAACTGAAATAGGTTTCCATAATATGGGACAGGATATCGAAAGTGCCTGCCCGCAGCTGCCGCAGCGGCATGGAGTAGGTATAGGTCGGATCCATCAGGGCGAAATCCGCATTCATCCGCGGATAGTCCCGGTCGGTCTTGATGTGTTTTTCCGTATTGGTCAGCACTGCGGAACCGTTCACCTCACTGCCGGTGGCCGGCATGGTTACGATCATGCCCAGCGGCAGTGGATCGAAATCCAAATTGCCCGGCTTTTCCCAGAACTCTTCCCACACGTCGCCGTCGTAAGGAACGGCGATGGAAATGGATTTGCAGCAGTCCATTACACTGCCGCCGCCCACAGCCAGAATCCAGGTAACCCCCTGTTCCTTTGCCAGACGGGCGCCCTCCTGCATTTTCTCCAGGGTCGGGTTGGACATGATGCCGCTGAACTCCACGATCTCCACGCCGGCATCCTTCAGGATTCCGGTGACTTCATCGTATACGCCGTTCTTCTTAACAGAGCCGCCGCCGTATCCCAGCAACACCTTGCCGCCATAGCCAGCGGCCAGCACCGGCAGCTTTTCTGCCACCACACCTTTTCCGAAATATACCTTCGTCCGATTCTCAAACTCAAAATTATTCATCGTTCTTCCCTCTGCTAATTTTCTTCTTAAAGAATTGCATTTCATGCCTCTCCATCTTACAACAAAAAAGTCTTTTTCCGCAAGCCTGTTGCGGAAAAAGACTTTTTTGCATAATGACTTCTACTTCAGTCCGGTGAGTTCCAGCACTTCCTCCACCCGGCTTACCGGCAGGATCTCCAGCTTCTCCCGAACTTCCTCTGCCACATCCTTCAGATCCTCTTCGTTCTCCTTTGGAATGAGTACCTTGCGGATGCCGGCCCGCTGCGCTGCCATGAGTTTCTCCGGCAGCCCACCGATTGGCGTCACCGCGCCCCGCAGGGACACCTCGCCGGTCATGGCGATTTCCGGCGATACCGGCCGGTTCTCAACCAGAGAGGTCAGTGCCGTGGTCAGGGTAATTCCCGCCGAAGGCCCGTCCTTCGGTACCGCCCCTTCCGGCACGTGAATGTGAATGTCGTTCTCCTCAAAAAGCGCCGTCTTATCCGGGTGCATGGATTTCACCAGACTCACCGCAATCTGAGCGGATTCCTTCATCACATCTCCCAGCTGACCGGTGAGAATCAGCTTGCCGCTTCCCTTTGTGAACAGGGTTTCCACAAAAAGAATTTCGCCGCCGGCCCGGGTCCACGCCAGTCCGGTCACGATACCGGGTTGCTTTTTCTCCAAAATCCGGTCGTGACTGATTGGTCGCATATCCAGATATTCCCGGAGATCCTCCTTCCGGACTTCCACCTTCGCCGGTTCTTCGCCCGCTTCCTTCACCATTTTCACTGCAGCCACTCGGCACAGGGTGTCCAGTCGTTTCTTCAGGCCCCGAACGCCGGCCTCCGCCGTGTAATCCGAAATGATGGTCTCCAGCACGTCCTCCGAAATCTCCAGATTCTCCTCCCGGATTCCCATGGATTCCATGGCTTTCGGCAAAAGATGCCGCCGTGCAATCTGGAATTTCTCCGTGGCCGTATAACCGGAGAACTGAATCACTTCCATCCGGTTCAGCAGCGGCTCCGGAATGGTATCCGTGGAATTGGCCGTGCAGATGAAGAACACATCCGACAGGTCGTACGGCACGTTCATGTAGTGATCGGTAAACGTGCTGTTCTGCTCCGGATCCAGAACTTCCAACAAAGCGCTGGCCGGGTCGCCGTTATAGGACGCGGACAGCTTGTCCACCTCATCCAGCACCATCACCGGATTGGACACACCGCTCTTATGAATGCCGTTCATAATCCGGCCGGCCATGGCACCGATATAGGTCCGCCGATGACCCCGAATATCCGCCTCATCCCGAACGCCGCCCAGGCTGACCCGAACGTATTCCCGCTTCAGCGCGCGCGCAATGCTGCGGCCGATACTGGTTTTACCCGTGCCCGGTGCACCTACAAAAAGAAGGATGGAGCCGGTCTGCTTTTTCTGAAGCTCCATCACCGCGATCTGCTGAATGATCCGGTGTTTCACCTTATCCAGGCCGAAGTGGTCTTCCTCCAGCACGCTTTCCGCCTCGTCCAGGTCGATGTGCTCCGGTTCCGCCTTGCCCCATTTCAGGGTGGTGACAAAGTCCAGATAGTCATAAAGCATGCCGGATTCCGGACTGTTCTGACCCTCCTGCTTCAGTCGGTTCAGCACCTTCTTCGCTTCCTTCTCGGCCTCCGGGTTCATGCCCGCCTCTTCGATTTTCTTCTCGAATTTGCGAATATCGGAAACGCTTTCCGGATCCATTTCGTCCAGCTCCCGCTGCAGAAATTCCATCTGCCGCTGGATGGCCTGTTTCCGGTACGCCTTCTCGTTCTCATTTTCCTGAGCACTCTCGGCTTCCCCGGTGAGCTTCGCCATCTCCAGATATTCGTAAACCATGGACTCCATGATTTCCATTCTTTTTACCGGACTGCTCTCCAACAGTACCCGGTACTTCTCCTCCGGCGTATTGCTCATCCAGATGGACAGGGCGGAAGCGATTTCTCCCACGCTCTCCATGTTCTTCAGGTAGCTTTTGGCCATGACCCCCCACGGCACGGTGCTCAGGAACTCGTAAAGCTTCTGCTTCATGCGGTTCACTCGAGGCTGTTCAATTTCGGGATCCATCTCCTCCTCGTCCGGAATCCGGCTGATGCTGAGCTCTGCGTGAAACGCGCCCTTTCCGTTAATGGCATCCAGGCTCACCCGATCTGAGGTTTCCACGATGCAGTAGCCGTTCTTGCTCACATCGGTGACGGTACCGCCCACGCCCACGGGATAGAACCCCTCTTCCGTCAGTTCCTTCCAGCTGTCCTCTTCCCGAGAAAGCAGGAGAATCACTCGTTCTCCCACTTGCGGCAATTGACCGGTTACCATCCGGTACCGGTCGCTGATAATGTATACTTTTCCGTTTGGAATTATGATTCGATTATATATCGGTACTAATGTCATCTCTCTTCATCCCTTCTATGTATTTGTTTGCGGCATGCCTGCATCAGCGGGAATGCTGCAGGTTTCTTTACTTATGATAGGTCTCATTGTTGGCAATCTTGAAGCTGCGGTAGATTTGCTCCAGCAGCAGCACCCGGGCCATCTGGTGGGGGAAGGTCATGCGGCTGAAGGAAAGCCCGAAGTCCGCCCGCTTTTTTACCGCCGGGGACAGCCCCAGGCTGCCGCCGATGATGAAATCCACGGTGGACCGACCGCTGTCGAAGGTTTTCGTGAGATGCCGGGACAGTTCCACGGAGTCCAGCATCTTCCCCTCCACCTCCATGGCAATCACGTAATCCGACTCTCCGATTTTGGACAGGATGGTCTCCCCCTCCTTCTCCATCACCTGACTCTCATCCGCCGGCGATGCGTTCTTCGGGAGTTTCGATTCCTTCAGCTCCACAATCTGAATCCGGGCATACCCACCGATTCGTTTGGTGTACTCCGCCACCGCCGCCTGCCAATATTTTTCCTTTAATTTTCCGATGCAAATAATATTGATGTTCATTTTCTTCCTATCCTAGAATCCGATCAGCGGTCCGGCTGCGCTCTTGGCCGCCACCTCCATGCGGAAATTCACGTTCTTGTGGTAATCGTTCTGGTCCAGCACATCCCGCACCGTCAGCGCCGCATTGAAGGGCGTGTTGTTGGTGGTACTGAGATGGGCTAAAAGAATTTTCGGCAGCGCCAACTTCCCGTCCTCACAAGGGTGTCCGGCAAGGCTCAGGGACGGCCGGTCTTCCAGCATGCGGGTCAGGGCTTCGCCGCAAGCCACGTTGGAAAGATGGCCTTGGTCGCTGAGAATTCTTCTTTTTACCGGATACGGGTAGGGACCCATTTCCAGCATGGACACCTCGTGGTTGGCTTCCATCACCAGCACGTCGGAGGTACGGATTTCTTCGTAGATTTCATCGGTGACGGTGCCCGTATCCGTCACCACCGTGATTTTCGTGTTGTCCTTCCGGAAAGAGAAGCCCAGCGGCTCGCTGGCATCGTGGGAAAGGGCGAAGCCCTTAATCTGAATGTCTCCGATTCGGGTTTCATCCTGAGCGGAAAAATACCGAAGCCGATCCTCCGGCACGTACTGGAACTTGTCGCAGTTGTGAGCCGTGCCCCGGGAGGCGATGACCTCTGCGTTCTCGCAGATGCGGGACATCATGCGGATGCTCTTTACGTGATCCACGTGCTCGTGGGTCACCAGAATTCCGGAAACGGCGTCCTCGGAAATGTTGGCGTCCGCCAAAGCCGCGCGGATATTTTTGCCGCTGAGGCCCACGTCCAGAAGGAGGTGCGTGGTGCCATCGGTGATTAAATAGGAATTGCCGGAGCTGCTGCTCCCGATTGATTGTATTGCTAAATTCATGAATTTCTGCCTATGTTCTATATCTGTCTGTACTTGTTGTTTCTGTAAGTTAAGTCGAATTTGCAGATGGCACGGTACTGGCAGTACGTGCATTCTGCCCGTTTGTCCTTCTTCAGGCGGGTCGGGGAAATGTCGATTTTGCCGCGGACGATGCCGTCGCTGAGCAACTCGATGGTTTTGTGCACATCCTCCCGCAGGGCGCGGAATTCTTCTTGACTCAGCTTTTTCGGCTTCTTCTCCAGCATTTCCACCGGCATGCTGCTGAGCACCGCCGGGTCGTCCAGCACGGCGCCCCGCAGGCTGAACCGCTCGCCCTCTTCCTTGGCCAGTTGTTCCTGCTGCTTGACTTCATCCAGCTTGTTGGCGTTGAGCTCGCTGTCGCTGATGTTAAAGTAGAACATGCCCACCGGATTGTATTCGTCGCCGCTGGCCCCTTCCAGGTACACCATCAGCTGCATTTTGTAGCCCATCCGCATCTGCTCGATGTCCAGCTTGTCCTTTCCGGTCTTGTAATCGATGATTCGGATGTTGCCGCCCCGCATCAGATCGGCCCGGTCGATTTTTCCCTCGATGTAGACCTTCTGCCCGTGGAGGGTGTATTCAATGGGCCGGAACCGGCAGCCCCGACCGAACTGCTCTTCGAAGAATGACATTTCCACATTTCCAAGGCGCAGCTGTTCCGCCAGCACCTGCACCGCATCCTCGCAGATTCGACGGATCCGGCTCATGCGGTATTTCTCTCGGTCGCCGGAAACGAAGAGTCCGCCGCGATAGGATTCGGACAGCTTCAGAAGCTCTTCGTCCACCATTTCTGCCAGGTGCTCCATGGAGATACCTCCTTCCGCTTTCGCCTGCGATTCCGACGTCTTCGGTTCCTCCGCTCCCTCACCGATACCGGTGCCGACAGCTTCCGCCTCTTCCGTATTGCTTTTATCCTCCAGAATGCCCTCTGCCAGAAGCCGTTTGGAAACCCGCATGATGCACTCGTGGTACACATCGCCGATTTCCCGGCCGCTGCTTCGAAACTCCCGCGGCTCTTCCGCCCGAAGTCCGTGCATCACAAAAAATTCAAACGGACAGTGGTTGTATTTCTCCAGCTTGGAGGCGCTGAAGACGAAATCCTCCCCTCGGCGGTACAGCCGTCCGGCGGTGTCGATGTCCAGATCCCGAGCGCTGTTCTCATCCAGTCCCGCCCGGCTGAGTTCCTTCAGCTGCTCCGGCCGGTGCTTCTCGTACCAGCGGAGGATGCCCTCTGCCAGATATTTTTCTTCCTCTTCCGCCGATTCCGTTGCCGCTGCAGATGCCGGTGTCGGAATTGCCTCCGTCTCTTCTTCCTCTGACGATGCCTCCTCTTGAAGCGCTCCGATCATCTGATCCATCGGCCGCTCCTTGAAGTGGTTCATCATGTGGCGCAGGGACTCCGGTCCGTTCTGTATCAGATCCGCATTAAAGCCCCGGCTCACCGCATCCTTTCGGATTTTCAGCAGGGGGAACAGGTCCTTCAGGTAATCTACCAGAACGGACGGCTTCATATCGCTGCCATCGCTTCCCGCCAGGGAATAGCTTACGTACAGCTTCTCCGATGCCTGGGACACGGTACGGTACATGGCGCCGTTCTCTTCCATCATTTTCAGGTCGTCCAGGCTCCCCAGAACGAATTCGTGCCGCGCGAACTGCTGCTTTTCATCCACGGAAAACAGCCCTTCCGGCGACGGGGTCTGAGGCAGGATTCCCTCATTGGCGGACAGCACCATCACCACCTTCGGCGGTGCCGGCCGGGTTCGAATCATCACGCCCATGGTCAGCCCGTCCTGAGTCGGCGGAATCAGCCCCACTTCCGCATTGAGAATTCCCACGGAATACAGATCCACGAACTCCTTCAGGTCCATGTTCTCGTCCCCCATGATATTCCCCACGCATCCCAGAATCCGAACCACCTCGTTATAGCTCTGGGCGGTCCACTGAGCCTCTTCGAACCGCTCCCGGTTGTACTGACCGTCCTCGATCTCCCGGATTTTATTCCGAAGATCCCATACCTCATTCAGGTAACGGTAGAATTTCTCGATAAAATCCGCCATCCGCTCCGATTCTTCCGCCAGCACCTTCAGCTGGTCGATTCGTCCGGTAATCTCCACCCGGCTCTCCTCCAGCTTGGCGAATTCCTCCGGGTCATACTCGAAATCCCCGTATTTAAACGGATTCGTCCACATAGAGCCCTTGATGCCGAAATCCCGGACGTAGTTCTCCAGGTTCCAGATGGCCTCCCGCTCCAGCCCGGTGAGGCCGCTCTTCAGCAGCGCCATCACCGCCGGCGTCCGGTACCCGCCGCTGCAGATTTCCAGAAGGTTCATTACGAAACCCACCACCTGCGAATCCCGAATGCTTCGCCGGGCGTCCCGGAACAGAGGCAGTCCGTACTCCCGAAAGGTGCGTTCCACGATGGGCTGCATCTTCTCCGTGTCGTTGCAGATGATGACGATATCCTTCATGCGGTATCCCCGGTGCAGCAGGTTGTACACCTCAATCGCCGCATTTTCCGCCTCGTTGTACAGGTTGGCGCATTCCACCACCTTAAGATCCGCCGGACGGAAATCCGCCGAGGCGATTTTTGTTTTATCCGATTGGGTAAAAAGACCCTGTTCGATGCGCTTCAGGGTTTCCGACTTCTCCAGCACGTCGCCGGTCAGGGTTTCCACGGAAACCGTCAGGCCCTTCTCTTCGGCGGAACGGCAGATGCTCCGAATCAGCACATCTTCCAATCCGAAATCCGTCCGGTTCACCATGACGTATACGTTCCGGGCCACTCCGGCAATCTCCGTCAGGGAGCGGACGAACTTCGCCGTCATGCTGTCGAATCCGTAGACCCACACCGTTTTTCCCACCAGTTCCCGGGATTTCCCGATGGCGTCCGTGTACAGGTCCACGTAATCCTCCACATCCTTGTACTTTCCCTGCACCAGGGATTCATACTCCTCCAAAATGCCGGAGAGCTCCCGGATTTTCTTCCGCAACAGTTCGTCGGTTTCCGGATCCGCCAGAATTTCCTCCAGTTCTTCTCGGGTGCATTCCTGCTGGCGGAAATCCGCAATGAAATCGTGGACCATCTCCACGAAATTCCGCTTGCCGGCGGAGGTGCGGAAAATATCCAGTTGTTTTTCCCGATTGCGAATAATCCGCGCCAAAAGCATGTACCGCTCATACCGGTCCAGCATCCGCACGTTATCCGTGCCCTGCTCCTGCAGCATGCGCAGGCCCAGCCGGTTCATGCTGAGAATCTCCACATTCAGCAGACAGGAGGTGTTCAGGTATTTCAAAGCCTGTTCCTCCGCCACCAGGGTGTACTGATTGGGCACGATCACCAGGGTCTCCCCTTCGGTATGCTCATAAATGAATTTTTCCTTGTCGATGTTCTCTCGGCCCTGATAGATCTTCAGCATGTCCTTCTCCTATATCCGTTTCTGCGCGTGGCATTCTCTAGATCAGCTTCAGCACGTCCGCCGGTGTTTCCACCCGGTACGTCGGCCGGAAGCCCAATTCTTTTAGCTCGTTCTCGTCGATATCATGGCTCCAGCCCACCAGAATGCTGTCCACGCCGGCGTTGTTGCAGCAGCCGATATCGAACTTCGTGTCCCCCAGCATGATGGCGTCCTCCGGTTTCGCGGAAAGCTCCTCCAGCGCCATGCGCAATGGGGTGGGATCCGGCTTATGCTTGTCCGTGTCATCGCAGGTGATGAGTACGTCGAAGTAGTCCCGGATGCCCAGTTCCTTCATGTAATTTAACGTGGTAACTTTGGTGCGAGAGGTCACCACCGAAAGGGTGTGACCCCCTTCCACCATGCGGTCCATCATCTCTCGGGTTCCGTCAAAGAGCCCCACCATTCCGTCGTAATGGGCCTGCTGGTAGTTCCGGTAGATTTGCACCGCTTCGTCCACGTTCGCCTGAGGGAAGAACTTCTTCACGGTGTACCGAATGGTCTCCCCAAAGGTGTGGTAAATATCTTCCACCCGACCTTCTTTGCCGGTGTAGTGGCGGAACACCTCCTGCCAGGAAGCCACGATGACCCTGTTGGAGTCGAAAATTGTTCCGTCGAAATCAAAAATAATATGCTTTTTCTTCACCTACAGATTCCTCTCTTTCGCATCCTGAGACAGTTTCGCACGCACAAAAAGATCCAGATCTCCGTCCATCACCGCGCCGATGTTTCCGGTTTCCGCGCCGGTACGGGTATCCTTCACCATAGTATAAGGCTGGAACACGTAGTTCCGAATCTGAGCGCCCCAGGAGGCCTGACTCATATCCCCCTTCAGCTCGTTCAGGTTCTCCTTGTGTTCCTCCTCCGCCAGCTTGGTGAGCTTGGAGGTGAGGATTTTCAGTGCTACTTCCTTGTTCCGCAGCTGGGACCGCTCGTTCTGACAGGTAACTACGATGTTCGTCGGCAAATGGGTGATTCGAATGGCGGAATCCGTGGTGTTGACGTGCTGACCGCCGGCTCCGCTGGCCCGATAGGTATCGATCTTCAAATCCCCCGGATTGATGACCACATCCAGGTCATCTCCCAGGTCCGGCACCACTTCCACGCCGGCAAAAGACGTCTGCCGCTTTCCCGCCGAATTAAACGGCGAAATTCGAACCAGCCGGTGGACGCCGTTCTCGCTCTTCAGATATCCGTAGGCATTCTCCCCGGACACCATAATCGTAGCGCTCTTGATGCCCGCCACGGTATCGTTCTGAAGGTCCACCACTTCCGCCTTGAAGCCCTTCTTTTCGCAGTACCGAAGGTACATCCGCTCCAGCATTTCCGCCCAGTCCATGGCGTCCACGCCGCCGGTGCCCGCATAGACGGAAAGGATGGCGTCGTTGGAATCGTAGCGGCCGCCCAACAGCGTGCGGAGCTTCAGCTCTTCCATGTCTTCCTGTAGCGCACTGAAATTCCGGCGAATCTCCTTGGCTTCCTCCTCGTCGTTCAGCTCTTCCGCCAGGTCGATCAGATCCGCCGTATCGTCCAAGCCTTGCCGGATGCGTTCGTATCCCTCAATCTCATTTTCCAGGGATTTCTTTTTCTTCATGAGCTTCTGCGCCGCCGCCGGGTTGTCCCAGAAGCCCTCCTTGCTCATTTCCTTCTCATATCCCTCCAGGGTTTTCTTCAGCGCCGGCAGGTCAAAGATACTCTCCGATTTCCAGCAGCTTCGCCTTCTCCTGAGGGATTGCGGATTTAATCTCTTCCAATAAAACCATGTTTCGTTCCTCCTAATCTTTCGTCTATCCAAAAGCACCCGGATAAAAATCTTATCCGGGCACCCTGTTATTCCTATGCGTTTCTTCCGCAGCAGTTCTTGTATTTCTTTCCGCTTCCGCAAGGGCAAGGATCGTTCCGTCCCACCTTCGGCGCTTTCCGATGTACCGTCTCCTGGTGCTTCTCCTCTTCCGGAGCCGCATCCGGTCCGTTTGCGGTATCCTCGTCCCGATATTCCGCCTTGGAAGATTCCTGGCTGAGAATTCGGCTGGTCCGCTCCGTGCGGGTGGTAACCGTTACGTTATAGCAGTATTTTACCACTTCCTCCCGGATATCGGAAATCATTTCTTCAAACATGGAGAAACCTTCCGATGCGTATGCCATTGCCGGGTCCTGCTGACCCAGACCCCGAAGTCCGATGCCGGTCTTCAGCTGATCCATGGCGTCGATGTGATCCATCCAGCGGTTGTCTACCACTCGGAGCATAATCATCCGTTCCACTTCACGCATCTGCTCGCTGCCAATCTCCGCTTCCTTGGCATCGTATACCTTCTCGAAGGCCTGCTTCAGATCGTCCTTGAAGCTGTCCCCATCCAGGTTCAGCTTCTCCTCATCGGTATATCCGGCAAACGCCTCCCGGTATCTCGGGGTGATGTTGTCCAGTGCATCGTAGATTCGGTCGAAGTCCCATTCCTCCGGATACTTGGATTCCATGGTCACCGGATCCACAATTCCGTCCACCAATTCGCCCATCATGCCCAGGATGTACTCCTTCAGGTCCACACCATCCAGCACCATCCGGCGCTGGCCGTAAATGATTTCTCTCTGCTTGTTCATTACGTTATCGTACTGGAGCACGTATTTACGGATGCCGAAGTTCTTGCCTTCCACCTTCTTCTGCGCGTTCTCAATGGACTTGGACAGCATGCCGGCTTCAATGGCCTCATCGTCCTCCAGTCCCACGCGCTCTACCAGGCGCTGCATCTTCTCGCCGCCGAAGAGTCTCATCAGATCGTCTTCCAGGGAAATGAAGAACTGGGATTCACCCGGGTCTCCCTGACGTCCCGCACGGCCTCGCAACTGGTTATCGATACGACGGGATTCGTGACGTTCCGTACCGATGATGCATAGTCCGCCCAATTCTTTTACCTTCTCCTGCTCCGGCTTTCTCTCCGCCTCGTACTCCTTGCACAGCTTCTTGTAGGTGTCTCGGGCTTCGTTCAGCTCCGGATCCTCCGACTTGGTGATTCCGGTCATAAAAGCAAGCTGCTCCGGAGTATACTCCCGGCGCTTCATCTCTTTCCGCGCTTCAAACTCCGGATTTCCGCCCAGGATGATATCCGTACCACGACCCGCCATATTGGTGGCGATGGTTACTGCGCCCAGGCGTCCCGCCTCGGCAACGATTTCCGCTTCTCGCTCGTGGTGCTTCGCGTTCAGCACGTTGTGCTTGATACCTCTCTTCTTCAGCTGCTGGCTGATGAGTTCGGAAATCTCAACGGAAATGGTACCCACCAGTACCGGTTGTCCCTTTTCGTGGACCTCCGCTACTCGGTTCACGATGGCCGCATATTTTCCGGATTCGTGAGCGTACACCGCATCCTGCTTGTCCACACGGGCAATCGGCAAGTTGGTCGGAACAACCACAACGTCCATGTTGTAGATATCCCGGAACTCGTCTTCTTCGGTCTTCGCCGTACCGGTCATTCCGGACAGCTTCTGGTACATACGGAAGTAGTTCTGCAGGGTGATGGTGGCCAGGGTCTTGGACTCCGCCCGGATATTCACCCCTTCTTTGGCTTCGATTGCCTGATGCAAACCGTTGCTGAAACGGCGGCCGTACATGAGACGACCGGTAAATTCGTCGACAATCAGGATTTCGCCGTCCTGCACGATGTAGTCCACATCCCGCTTCATCAGGTAGTTGGCACGAAGTGCCTGATTCACATAGTGGTTCAGCTCCATGTTGTCCGGATCCGAGAAGTTCTGAATGTCAAAGTACTGCTCGCACTGCGCCACACCTTCATCCGTCAGGGAAATCTGGTTGTCCTTCTCGTCGATCTTATAATCCGTATCCTTCAGCAGCGTCTTTACAAAACTGTTGGCAGATACGTACATACCGCTGGAATCCACGCCCTGTCCGGAAATGATCAGCGGTGTTCTGGCTTCATCGATGAGGATGGAGTCCACCTCGTCCACGATGGCGAAGTTCAGCTCTCTCTGAATCAGCTCTTCCTCATAGGTCACCATGTTGTCCCGCAGGTAGTCGAAACCGAACTCGTTGTTGGTTCCGTATGTGATATCGCAGCGATAAGCCGCCTTCCGGTCTTCTCCTTCAATGGCGTGGGTCACGCAGCCCACGGTGAGTCCCAGGAAGTTGTAAATTTTTCCCATCCATTCCGCGTCACGGCTTGCCAGGTAATCGTTGACGGTAACTACGTGCACGCCCTTGCCGGTCAGTGCATTCAGGTATGCCGCCAGGGTTGCCACCAGGGTCTTACCTTCACCGGTCTTCATCTCGGCAATTCGTCCCTGATGAAGAACCACACCGCCGATGAGCTGTACCCGGAAGTGCTTCATGCCTACCGCACGCCACGCACCTTCCCGGCATACCGCAAAGGCTTCCGGCAGAAGGTCGTCCAAGGTCTCCCCCTCGGCCAGTCGCTCCTTGAACTCTCGGGTTTTTCCCTTCAGCTCGTCATCCGTCAGTTTCTGCATATCCTCGTCGTAAGCCTCGATACGATCGACAATCTTCTCCACCTTCCGGACTTCCTTCGCATTAAGATCTCCGAATATTTTTTCCAAAAATCCCATTCAACTTCTCCTTTAATTAAAACTATTCATCTTCCTCCGGAATGTCCTCAATCCGGATCTGAACCATTAACGCCCTTCTTTCATCCGCCCGGGTTACCCGCACGTGAAAAATCTTATGTCTCGACCGATAGGTGAAGGTGTCTCCCACCTTTGCCAGCCGGTCCAGCTCAATCATCACCCAACCGTTGATGGTGGTGGCATTGATATCGATGTCCTCGCCCACCATCTCGAAGAACTTCTCCACGTTGGCGCCACCGGCAACGGAGTAGGATCCGTCGTACAGCCGAGTCACCTCTCGCATCTCGATGGCATCGTGTTCGTCGTAAATCTTTCCCACCAGCTCCTCGATGATGTCTTCCATGGTGACCAGCCCGGTGGTTCCGCCGTACTCATCCACAATGATGGCGATATGGGTCTTCTTGGTCTGCATCTTCTTCAGCAGCACCGCCGCCTTAATGGATTCCGCCACGTAGGCCACCGGCTTGATGTACTGCTCCAGCTCCCGATTCTCGCCCACCACGTAGTTGTGAAAGTCCTTCTGATTGATGATTCCGATAATGTTATCCAGGTCGTCCTCGTACACCGGAAGTCGGGAAAGCCCGCTCTCCTTAAAGGTCCGGCCGATTTCCTCCACGGAGGTTCCCAGCTCCACCGCCACGATGTCCACTCGCGGGGTAATCACGTCGATGGCCTCCAGGTCGTCGAACTCAATGGCATTGGTAATCAGCTCCTGCTGCTCCTTGCCGATGCTTCCGCCAATCTGGGCCTCCTCCACGATGGTAATCAGCTCGTCCTCGGTGTAGGACCCGTTCTCCTGCGTCCCGAACAGCTTTCCCAGCAGCTTTTTCCACAAGGAAAAGAGCACGTTCAGCGGCGTGAACAGCCACATCAGCCCCCGCATAATCGGTGCCGCAAAAAGCGCGAACCCTTCCGGGTGTTCTTTTGCAATATTCTTCGGAGAGATTTCCCCAAAAATAAGCACCGCCACGGTCATCACCACCGTTGATGCGGTCGGTCCCAATGAGCCGCCCAGCAGCGCAACGAACATCACCGTCGCAATGGCGGTCATACCGATATTGGCAATATTGTTTCCAATGAGAATCGTGGACAGCAGCTTGTCATACCGGTCCTCCAGCTTCAACACCAGCTTCGCGTTCTTCACGTCATCATTGGCCATATTCTTCATCTTAATGCGATTGAGGGATGTAAACGCCGTCTCCGTTGCAGAAAAGAAAGCGGATAACAATAACAGACATAAAATACTGAAAATATAGGCTGTCAAAAATTTCCTCCTGTCCCTAATTATAAATATGCTTACGCATCATTGAATTATACTATATTATTGTGGTGAATAAAAGAATTTCAACTATCGGGACTGTGGTTTTGAAAGGTTTTTTCAATAGATGGGCAGGAAGTATAGATTGGATTGATAGGAATGAATCATTTCACGTTAATTCTATTCGCAAAATGTATCCAACACCTCTTTTGGTCAATATTTCTAGGTTGGAATCAATACGATTTAACTTTTTTCTGAGTGCAGAAACGTGAACGTCAACGGTGCGATTGGAATTGCAAAATCCATAGGTATCTATCTGTGCATGCAAAACTTCTCTGTGAACAACGGCGCCCATGTGATCTATCAAATTTTGAAGAATTACTGCCTCATTTTTGGTAATCTCAACAGAGCCGACTGCCGTTTGCAGCTGATATTTTCTTCTGTTAAACGTCATATTTCCAACAGAAATAACGTTTCCATTAGGAACCGCACAAAAGCACGCTCTCACAGTTTCCAGCAAATCATTGGGCATAAACGGAATCGTAAGATATTTGACAACATTCATGCTGAGTTGATTGCACATATTCACGTCCTCGCTATTTCTCAACATCAAAACTACGCTGCGAAGCATATCAGCATCACTGATATGCTTCGCAATTTTCAATTTCGCATTTTCCAAACTATGTAAATCACACAGAATCAAATCAATGCCCTTAATCTGCAGCAATCTTATCGCAGATGCAGCGTCGCTTGCAACCGTTACTTCATATCCGTATTCCATAAGAAAACTCTTTATGGCTGTTGCGATAACTGCATCAAATTCAATCAAAAGAACCAAATTGCTTGATTTCATATCTCGAACTTAATTCTCCCTTTTTCTTGCCATTTGAACAATTGAAAATGCACACCCTGCCACGGCTATTGCGATAACCGCACCGCCCCATAGAGTTAATCCGGACACGATATCCTTCACCGAATATGCACTTCCTTCAAATTCTTTTCCTTGAGTATATACATATAAAAACACTGCCGGAATGAACAATAAATTTCCAACCAGAAATACCAGTCTGTTTCGCAATAAAATACATCCCGCAATTACTATGCCCAATGTTAAAAACACAAACGGGTTAAGCAAAAAGTGCGTCCCGCGGATTCCGTCAACACCGGATTGATTCGTGTACCACACAAAAGGAGAGAGTAGTACTACAAGCAACGGAAACACAAACGTCTTATCTTTCATAGAAACCTCCTATTTGATTCTTATGATTCGAAATGTATTAGTAGATGCAATCTTTGATATAGACGCATCCACCGCGCTGTTTGATCTAGCAGAATATTTCCAATCACCTTTCTTTCCACCTGTTATTATTATAGTATGATAATATACTGTTTTTCCACTAGAATTCTTTTTTGCTAATTGAACAACATCTCCCAGCTTTGCTTTATCTTGCAATGTTGTCCGGTTTTTACACGATATTATGTTCGCACCCTTATTCTTCCAGTATGTATAAAAATCACTTACTCTCATAAATGCCGTGCTTTGCTTATAACGATGATATGGGTTTGATGACGTGTAATGGTAGGAATACCAATATTTTGTAGTCCCATATTTGTCTGGTTTTGTCTTGTATGATGGAGCATATGTGAATGATTTCCCTCCAGCCTTAATGCACTGAGAGACAAAGTTAGTGCAATCTGAGCCGTATGCAGGATATGCAGGCGTATTTGGATTGCGCGCATGCTTCTTTGCATACGAAATTGCTTTTGAGGACGAAAAACTCTGTTTTGTTGCAAGAGTATCTGATAGTTCATCTGATGCCGCTTTCTCCTGCTCATCAACCAAGGCATATGTCGACCAGATTTCTTTTCCTTCAATCTTATTTCGTGCCTTTTTATTAGCATAAGAATCCGGATTGATTACATACAACGATGCATATGCCATCATTTCCTGATAGTTGTCCTGATTAAGTAAATTTATATCTTTATCAAAGACCAACTGATCTGATAAGAAATCGATATATTCCTTACTATCGATTTCAATTTCCGGATAATTGTTCTGAATGTATGAATTCAGACAATTTCTTGCTTCTAAAACACTAGTTTTCTCACCAGAATCATCTTCCGCAAAAGCCCCCACTGTTAACATACATAGAGTAAGAACTAGTAAACATAGAACATTACAAATAGATACTTTTTTAACGGTTGAATTCATACGAACCTCCTCTTTTAACACTGCAAATAACCACCGTTTCTTTCATTCTAAACAACTTATGTTAAATTAGTGTTAAGATGTGTTAATAATATTTAAACACATCTTGGAATTCGTTTACTTTTTTATACACGTCTGTAATTCCAAGCATATGGGACCATTCATACATCTGCAGGATTCACAAGAGGAAAGCATTTTTCTCAGGTTCAGCCAGAGGGAAGGTAATCGTGTTGTCGCCTCATGACGGTAGTTCAAGGCTTTGCCGGAGGGTGAGGCGCCAACTCGGACGATCCACCGGCGGGCTCTGGGACAAAAAGTTGGCGCCTCGGAACGGTGGCATAAGGCTTTACCGGGGATGAGGCGCCAACTCGGGCGGACGGCCGGCGGGCTCTGGGGCAAAATGTTGGCGCCTCGAAACGGTAGCTCAAGGCTTTGCCGGGAGTGAGGCGCCAACTCGGGCGGTCCATCGGCCGGCTCCGGGGCAAAAAGTTGGCGCCTCGAAACGGTGGCATAAGGCTTTGCCGGGGATGAGGCGCCAACTCGGGCGGTCCATCGGCCGGCTCTGGGGCAAAATGTTGGCGCCTCGAAACGGTGGCTCAAGGCTTTGCCGGGAGTGAGGCGCCAACTCGGGCGGTCCATCGGCTGGCTCTGGGACAAAAAGTTGGCGCCTCGAAACGGTGGCATAAGGCTTTGCCGGGAGTGAGGCGCCAACTCGGGCGCTCGGCAGGCGCCTTTTGATACCTGGGAATAAAAAAACGGCAGAGCCGGAGGCGCTTCTCGTTACGCCTTGTGCTCTGCCGCAATTTCCAGATGTTCTGTGGCCATGCCGTTTTTGATGTGAATCTCATATCCACAGCCCGGGCTCGGGGTCCAGTCGAAGATATTTTTCTTCTCGCCGGAGAACAGGATTTCCATGATTGCGGAAATCACCGCTCCGTGAAGGACCGCGATAACCCGCGGATTGTCCTCTTTGAGAAGGGTTTCCAGGCCCCGGTTGACCCGGCGAAAAAAGACTTCGTAGGAGTCTCCGCCCGGAAAATCAAATTCCGGCATCTCCCCCTTAAGCCAGCGGCTTCCCAAAGGAGTGGCCAGCACCTCGTCGAAGGTCTTCATTTCGAAAATTCCGATTTCAATCTCTCGAAGATCCGGAATCCGGCCGTGAGGCCTTTCCCCGTAGATGGCCTCAAAGGTCTGCTCCGTGCGGAGCATCCCGGAGGTGTACAGCGCAGCGGCCTCGCCCTCCGGATACAACCCGCGCCGCCGCATCGCCTCCACCTCCTGCCGGCCGGATTGGGTAATGGGGAGGTCCGTGCTTCCGTAGAACAGCTTCCGTTCCGTCCCCTCCGTGTTTCCGTGCCGGATTAGATACAGTTTTCTTTCCATGTCTATTTACCGTTTTTTTTCAGGTTAAAGAAGCTGTCCACCGTGTGGCCGGTATCCGCCAGCAGGTTGTACTGCAGCTTCTGATACTCGTTGATTTTCTTGGAATACTTGGATTCCTCCGTCAAGCGGTGCAGCTTGTTATCGTCACCCATGTAGAATTCTCCGGCAACGAACTTCACCGTCTTATGCATATCCACCAGATACTTCTGGTAACCCGTCATCTGAACGCCCATTTTGTCCAAGGTGTAGGCGCCCAGCATGTTGGCGCTGATGTCCACATTGTCTTCCGAGCCGATATCGTAATTCGCCCAGATGATGAACGGGGTGACATACCGGTTGACCTGCTGTTCCTTAGAGATGTTGTCCACGGACTTTCCGTTGTACATGGCATTCCAGAAGGAATCTTCCAGGGCCGGCTGGTGATCTCCGAACATGACGATAACTGTCGGTTCGTCCACGTTCTCGAAGTATTCCGTCAGATCCTTGAAGGCATCGTCGGATTTCTTCATCAGGTTCAGGAACAGCTCCGCCTGATCGTCCTTCAGCTTGGAATCGGTGATTTTAACCGGACGATCGATGTCTCCCTGCTTCGCCGCATCGAACCCGCCGTGGTTCTGCATGGTGACGTTGAAGAGATAGAACGGGTTGCTCTGATTCTTTGCCCGATATCCCTCGTAGTATTCTTTCAGCAGCTTAAAGTCCCCTTCGTCGGACATGTATTTCGCCCGGATGAAGTCCAACTTGCTTTCCGGAATGTCCTCCATGGAGATGAAGTCGTCAAATCCCAGCAGCGGATAGACCACTTCCCGGTTCCAGCCTCTTCCGTAATACGGATGCACCGCCTTGTTGTATCCGTAGTTCTGCTGCTTCAGCGTGGTGGTAAAGTTGGCCAATTCCGTGTGCACCAGGGAATTGTAAGCCACGCTTCGCGGCGGCAGGAAGGCCATGGAAGTTCCCGTCAGGAACTCGAATTCCGAGTTGGCCGTGTTGGCGCCGAAAATGGACATGTGGCAATGTCCCTTGATGGTGTTTTTCTTCAGGCTGTGGATATACGGCATGTAATCCGAAGAGGTTTTGATCTTGCCGTCCACGTTCAGATCTGCCAAGGATTCATTCATCACCACCAGCACGTTCGGAGACTTCTTCCCGATTGTGTTCTTTTTCTCCGAATCCGACGGATACTTGGCCGCAACCTTCTCCACCGCACTCACGGAATATCCTTCCGGTTTCTCGATGGTGTTGTAGGTCCAGGTAATGATAAAGGACAGGGCAGTGCCTCTCCGCTTATAATATCCCTGCGGATGCCAGGTCTTGACCTGGATATCGTGGTTCTTCAGGAAGTCGGTGTTGAACAGGATGTGATAGAACCCGCCCAATGCCACGGCGCAGGCCAGCAGGCCCACCAGACGCTTCTTCCAAGGAAAACCCTTCTCCATGCGCAGGCTTAGCGCTGCGGTCACGAAGACGATGGTGAATATCAGGGAATAGACAATCCGCAGATCCAATTCAAAGGAATAGTTCCCCGCCACCTCCGTCGCTGTGCCCAGGGAATAGATGTCCTGGAACATGATCGGGGTTCCCCGGAACTTGAACACGTAGTAGTTTCCCAGCGCGCAGACCGATGCCACCAGCACGGTCAGAGACGCTGCCACGGTGGTCCGGTTGGTAATCACATAGAAAATCCACGCCACCAGGATGTAAATCAGCAGGTTCAGAAGAACTACCAGCGGCACCCGGGTCGCCTGATGGATGATGGCACCCAGTCCCATGTCGTAGTACCGCATCATGATGATGTGGCAGAAGAACGGCGTTGCCGCCATGAACAGCCATCCGAAGATTCGGTTCAGGCCGGCTTGCGGGAAGAATTTCTTCCGCTTCCACCGCGCATCAATCCAGTCCATCGGCAGCCATGTGAAAATCAAGGCCATCAGAAGCATGATGACCATAAATGCCACGCTCACCACCGGCAAGAACTGATAGACCCACCGGACGCGGAGATCCTGTCCGGATGTATTTTTGCCGTAAACGGTGCTGCCCTTCAGGTAGTCCTTCTGTTCATCGGCCATCTTGCCCATGTAGACGCCCAGGTTGTCCGATTTCGGGCTGCCCTCGGTGCGCACCGCCAGCACGTATTCCTGCCCTTTTTTCAGATCCGTGTTGAATTCAAATTCCGTAAAATCATCGTACTTGGTCAGGTGAATTTCGTTGCACGGCACCTCTATGGCAGACAGCACCTTGCCGTCCTTGTCCCGAATTTCCGCCTTCACCTTTCCCTTCAGAACGGTTTTGTCCAAAGTGTACAGCCGCACCCCGGCCTTCCAAAGATGGGCCTTCTGAGCCACGAAGGTCTGCGTGGCCTCCCGATCGCCGGCAATCTGCACCGGCTCGTAGGAATGGGTCTCCAGCCGCTCCAGCACGTAGTTGCGGTTAAAGGTGCCGGCATTCATGAGCACCATTCCCATTCCGCAGATGATAATCAGTGTCAAAATAATCTTCCGGACGAGAAGGACCTTTCCCTTCCCTTCAAATCCGGAAATTTCAAAAAATCTCTGTAACTTTGCTTTCATTTTTTCTCCCCAAAAAATATTAACCAAATAATTTTACACTCATACCCTTTCATTTTCAAGGGTTGTACGGTATAAAACTCTTTCCACGGTGTGGAATTCCGTATAATTTTTTGCTATAATTCGTATACGGTAAAAAGAAAATTCGCACCCCCGGAGACGTCCGGCGCGGCGCAAACTGTTTTTATGGAGAAGGAGATTACGAGGCAATGGTTGAAACTGAGCACCTAATTGTACGAAACGCATCTTTTGCAGACCTGGATACTTTCGCCGAATGGGAATCCCGGGACGATGTTATTGAGCATTTCTGCCTGGACCACAAGCGAAATCTGGATACCCTGACGGACGATTTCCACGACGTGACGCACGACCCTTCTCGGAAATGGCTCACCATCATGCTGAAGGAAAATCGCAAACCCATCGGTCGAATCGGCATCAACGATATCGACCCGATTAACAACTCCATGAATTTGAAGATCATCTACATCGGAGACGCTTGCTACCGGGGCAAGGGCTACGGCAGCGAATCCACCCGTGCGGTGCTGGAGTACGCTTTTTCCGAGATGGATCTGCACCGGGTGGCCATCGATCACTTCCTGGACGACATGGTAAGCGAGCACCTTTACGACAGCATCGGTTTCCGGAAGGAGGGCATTATGAAGAATGCGGGTCGCCAGGGAAATGACTACTTCGACCTGCAGATGCGGGCGATTCTCAAAGAGGAGTGGGAAGAGCAAAAGGAAATTCTGAAGGCCAAGGAACCGGAGAAAGTGCCGCAGGTGATTGCCGATTATCTGTAAGGTAAAAATAAAATATCGCGAAGCATCGGATTGCATCCCGGCCGGGGTGCAATCTTTTTTTATATTTTTCTTGACATTACAATCGCCGTCTTGTATTATTTCATTGTGGTTAGAGTTCTTTAACTTCTGTAATAGTTTTGGAAGACCAGATTCGATTCTGGAATATTCAATTGAAAATCAAGGGCGTCCGGCTGTTCCTCTTGCGCTTTCAGGGAAATCGTGCGTTGATATACGTATACCGAGAAAAACAGCTGGCGTCCCGGCTGAACAGTCCGGAAGTGGCGGAGTTCCTTCATTCCTACGGATATGACGATATTCACCTTTCCGCCGCGCTGGCCCGACTTCGGGACCGCATTTCAGCGAACCGTGATTTTCCCCACGAAATCGGGATTTTTCTCGATTACCCCCTGGGAGATGTTCGGGGATTCATCGCCAACAGCGGTCGTAACTTCAAATGCGTCGGCTGCTGGAAGGTGTATTGCGACGAATGCGCCTGCCGCAAGAAGTTTGCCCAGTTTCGGAAATGCCGTGACGTGTATCTCCGCCTCTGGGAGCAAGGCCGAAGTGTTTTGCAGCTCACGGTAGCTGCTTAACATATATGTAGTTTATTTTTACAAAGAAAAGAGGTAGAAAAAATGAGCAAAATCGCAGTAGTATACTGGAGCGGAACCGGTAATACAGAAATCATGGCACAGGAAGTCGCTGCCGGCGCAAAGGCTGCCGGTGCGGAAGCGGACGTGCTGACGCCGTCGGATTTCGATTCTTCCAAAATCAGTGCCTATGATGCCATCGCCTTCGGCTGCCCGGCAATGGGTGCGGAAGTGCTGGAGGAAGCGGAATTCGAGCCGATGTGGAACGAGTGCGAAGGCAGCCTCAGCGGAGTGAAGATTGCGCTGTTCGGTTCCTATGGATGGGGCGACGGCGAATGGATGCGCACCTGGGAAGAGAGCGCTGGGAATGCCGGTGCGATTCTGGCCTGCGACAGCGTGATGGCCAACGAGGAACCGGACGACGAAGCGAAGACCGCTTGCCGGAACCTGGGGCAGACGCTGGCATAGAATAATATAGACCCATTTACATCACTTTACACATAATAACTCCCTTTACATTACACGGAAAACGGGGGCTGCCGACGGCAGCCCCCGTTTTCTTCCCAAAATTCCAAGACTTGTGCTATAATTGACTTGGGTTCCGCAGCGACTCTATTTACAGCTGCCGGAAATCAAACCATCAAGGGAGGATTAGAGATGAACACAATTACAAGAGAGACCGCATGGGGACTTCTGACGAAGTACAACAAGGAGCCCTTTCATCAGCATCACGCAGTGACCGTGGAAGGCGTCATGAGATATTACGCGGAGAAAATCGGCGAGGATCCGGATTTCTGGGGAATCTGCGGACTGCTTCACGACGTGGATTTCGAGCAGTGGCCGGAGGAACACTGCACCAAAGCCCCGGAGCTTCTGGCGGAAATCCAGGCGCCGG
Source organism: Mogibacterium kristiansenii (assembly GCF_009695905.1). GTDB lineage: Bacteria > Bacillota > Clostridia > Peptostreptococcales > Anaerovoracaceae > Mogibacterium_A > Mogibacterium_A kristiansenii. The sequence continues at coordinate 34,427 of NZ_VUNA01000012.1, read as the reverse complement.
AGGAAATGGTCCACGCCATCTGCAGCCACGGTTACGGCCTCTGCTGCGACGTCCGGCCGGAGTGTGAAATGGAGAAATTTCTTTTTGCCGCCGACGAACTCACCGGACTAATCGGCGCCGCCATCATTCTTCGCCCGTCCCACAGCTGCAAGGACATGGACGTGAAGTCGGTGAAAAAGAAATTCAAAGACAAGCGATTTGCCGCCGGCTGCGACCGGGAAGTCATCCAAAAGGGTGCGGAGATGCTGGGCTGGGAACTGACCGATCTTTTCCAGACCGTGCTGGAAGCCATGCAGTCTTTGCCGGATCCGGAGGAGCTAGATGCCCGGAACGGAATCGAAGGATAATAAATTATGGGACAAAAAACTCGGCAAGCCGGACGCCTGCCGAGTTTTTATTCTTCATTCTATTTGTAGTGCTTGTCGAACATAGCCGCTGCTTTTTCGTTATTGACAATATTCGGAACATCGTCAATTTTTTTACCGGGATAATTCTCTCCACCGTAATGGATTGTAACTTGTTCCCCCGTTCCTTCTATTGTCAATTCCGCTACCGCAACGACAAGTTTATTATCTTTTATTTTTCCAAATCCTTCCCGCACGTTTTTTTCATCATTCTGTCGATATATTACAACAGGACGCTTCTTCTCCGAAGTGGGTTCTCCCACTGCAACATAAAGGCAGTCATCGCTTACCTGTTCCCCTAACACATACGTTCCGGTATATATCGCCCTTTCGTTTCGGTCTGTGTACGAAGCATAAATCTGTGCAACTGCAAACAGTCCCGCCACGCAAAGCAGAACCACACCGGCAATCACGATTTTCTTGCGTCTTCCACTTGTCATTTTGCTTCCTCACTACTTTCCTTTTTTGCAATGGTGCGCACCATTAGGGCATACTCTCTTCGCATAATACTGACGTGCGGTAACGCCAAGGTTTTTAACTCCTTTACTGGAATATACCCATCGCTCTCTTTTCACTCTCGGATCATATCGCCATACGTACACTTTGTATTTTCGATATTTTACCTGCTTTTTTACGTACACTTTATAAAAGTGTTTTGTCGCTGGAATTTTCACTGATTGACCTCGAGTTCCTTTCGACGAAGAGATTCCCAGGCCAACACTTCCGTACCCATAACCCGCACCAAAAGAAAAAGATACCTTTGGTCCGCCCTTATCTGTCCACCATACCGCACCACCGGTTGGCATACTTATACCATTTTTATCAATACCGCCGGAATATCCTTTAGCCCACTTATAAAAGGATTTCCCCTGATAAACCACCTTGCTTCTCTTTGCAAAGGCTACATTTGGAACAGAAATTATAATTAATCCTACCATAAGAATAATTACTAAACAAGTTGCTCTTCTAGTCATTTTAATTTCTTTGTGCATGCCGTCCCCCTTAATCTGTTCGATTGCACTGAGTAATCTTTTAGGTAGTATATCAAGGCTTTTTCAGGTCACTAATTTTCAATGTTTATGAAGTTGGTGTGAAGTGTTGTGCATTTCGGGGTTTATCGATCGGTTTGGCACAACATCTCTTCCGAATTTCTAATTCTGCCAAAAGCAAATTCGCCTCGTCTCCGGTTTTCCGGCCATGCATCCACAACTTAGGACGTTAAGTTGTGCAGAAGTCTTTGTATCCCCCTCATCTGCACAACTTTTCACACAATTTCCTTATTTCATCCAGAAGATGTTGTGCAGATTCCATCCTAAAAGGCGGTTCTGCATAACACTTCACACCAACTTCACATTTCAAAGTATAATAGCATGCTCGGATATATACTCCATATTAATTGGAGTCACCCACTCGTTGCTCAATCCGCCACACCACAAAAGCCGCCCGACAGGTTCGACCCCTGCCGGGCGGCTTTCGCTACACGCAAATCTCTTCAATTACTTCAACACCACTGCGATGAACTTCTTCTTGCCCTTCTGGATGATGATCTTGTCATCCTTGAAGTCCTCCAGCGTTACCTGGTGCTTTCTGTCCACAACCTTCTCGTCGTTGATTCGGAATCCGCCCTGCTCAATCATGCGGAATGCTTCACTGTTACTGCCCACCAGCTTCAATTCCTTTGCCAGAGCAGCCAGGCCGATGCCTTCGCCCTCAAATACGGAACGCTCCATCTCTACGCTCGGAATGTTCTCTGCCGCAGCAGCGTTTCCGCTAGTAAATACCTTGCGGGATGCTTCCAGCGCTTCCTGCGCAGCCTTCTCGCCGTGAACCAGCTTGGTAACCTCGTAGCCCAGGATTTCCTTCGCCTTATTGATTTCGGAGCCTTCCAGTGCGGACAGTCTGTTCACCTCTTCCATCGGCAGGAAGGTCAGCATTCTCAGGCACTTGTTCACGTCCGCATCGTTCACATTTCTCCAGTACTGGAAGAACTCGTACGGAGATACTCTGTTCTCATCCAGCCAAAGTGCACCCTTTGCGGTCTTGCCCATCTTCTTGCCTTCACTGTTGGTCAGCAGTCCGAAGGTCATACCATACACTTCCTTGTCACACGCCTTGCGGGTCAGATTCACGCCGGCGATGATGTTGGACCACTGGTCGTTTCCGCCGAACTGTGCCTTCAGGTCAAAGTCTCTTGCCATAACCATGAAGTCGTATGCCTGCAGTGTCATGTAGCAGAACTCGAAGAAGGACAGACCCTCGTTCCGATCCATTCTGCTCTTGAAGCACTCCGCTCTCAGCATGGTGTTTACGTTGAACTGCGTACCGATTTCTCTGGCGAACTCGGTGTACTTCGCTTTCCGAATCCATTCCGCATTGTTCACGCTGACAGCCTTTCCTTCCAGCGGCTCTCTGTTCTGATGTCCCGGAACGTATACGCCGCCGTTGCCCTCGTATTTCCACTCATCGTCAAACTCGAAGAATCTTTCGAACAGCTTCTTGAACGCTCTGCAGTTATCGTCGATGGTATCAATGGTCATCACCTGACGCATGTCGCTTCGACCGGAAGGGTCGCCCACTTCACCGGTACCGCCGCCCAGCAGAATAACCGGAGTATGGCCGTATTTCTGCATGTACAGCATGATAATAATCTGGATGAAGTGTCCCACATGCAAGCAATCCGCAGTCGGATCGAAACCGATGTAGAACTTAATCTTCTCCCGGCCCAGCAGGTCTCTCAGTGCCTCCGGATTGGTACACTGTTCAATCAATCCTCTTTCCTGAAGTACGTCGAACACGTTATCGTACTTGCTCACATTGTCTGGAATCTGAAACATTTTCTCTCTCCTTCTCAATCTATCATAATAAAATTATCCTTCGAAACGATGACATTATTCTATCACATTCCCGGGGCAAAATAAAAGGCTCCGCAGCATTTTGCCGCGAAGCCTGAATACTTCATTTCCGGATTTCTGAACCCACATCGCAACAAAATCACCTCTTCAGTTAGGAGAAGAGGTAATAGTAGGCCTGCTTGTGAGATCTGTTTCTAAGAAATGTAGTCATTGTTCCATCCTCTTTGTGTTGTGATTTATTACAATATATCACCGCATTTGTATGATGTCAACATATTTTTCGGAAGTTTTCGGGTAAAAACACAATTGTTTTTACCCGAACGTTTCCGATTAGTCGTCTCCCTGCGTCCGAACTTCTTCTTCAATACGAGCCACCTCTTCGCCCAAATGCTCCAATCCCGGAAGCATATCCGCATATCGACTTTCGGAGCAGCGAAGAACGCCGGCTTCCTTCTCGGACACACCCAGCTGATAATCCGCGCGGTTCAGCGCCAGTAGGGTTCCGGCCCCGCCGATACAACCTCCCGGGCAGGCCATTCCTTCCAGCAGATATCCGTTCAGCTTTCCGGCTTTTGCCCGCATCAGCATTTTACGGCAGTTGTCCAAGCCCTCGGCGCGCTCGATCAGAACTTCTCGATCCGGATCCACTTCTTCCAGACGCTTCTTCACCGCTTCCGCTACGCCGCCGCTGCGGGCGAAACCGTAGCCATCGCTGCTGGCGCGGCGGAGCTCCTCTCCTTCCGGTATTGCGCCGAAGTCCACTCCTTTCGCGGCGAACATTCCTGCAACCTCTTCATAGGTCAATACGAAATCCACGTAGCTCTTCACGCTCCGGCGGCTGGCTTCCTGTTTCTTTGACAGGCACGGTCCGATGAATGCCACCTTGCACTCCGGATGTAGCTTTTTCGCCAGGCGGGCACTCAGTACCATCGGCGTCAACGCCATGGAAATGTTTCCGGCAAATTCCGGGAACTGCTTCTTTGCCATAATGGACCACGCCGGGCAGCAGCTGGTGCCCATGAACGGCAGGTTTTCCGGCACGTCGTGCATGAAATGCTCCGCTTCCTGGATGGTACACAGATCCGCACCTACGGCAACTTCCACGACATCCGCAAATCCCAGCTTGCCGAAAGCTTCTTTCATCTTGGTGTCGGTCAGTTCTTTTCCGAACTGTCCGGCGATGGACGGTGCCACCATAGCGATAACCGGTGCATCGTCTTGCATTGCTTTGATGGTTTGATAGATCTGACCCTTATCCACGATAGCGGCAAACGGACAGGAGTTCAGGCACATGCCGCAGGAAACGCACTTTTCCTGGTCAATTTCCGCATGACCGTACTCATCCTTGTGGATGGCGTTGATTCCACAGGCTTTCTCACAAGGGCGCTCCTGCTTTACGATGGCGTTGAACGGGCACACCTGAACGCAGCGGCCGCACTTGATGCACTTGTCCGAATCGATGACGGACCGTCCGTCCTTCTGAATGGTGATGGCATCCTTCGGGCAGACCTCCTTGCACGGATGTTCCAGGCATCCCTGACATCCGTTGGTCACCGTCACGCCATCCGGACAGCAGTTGCAGGCGAACCGAATGATATCGATGAGCGGCGGTTCATAGTATTTCTCGGCAATCATGCTCTCATCCACGCCCTTTGATGTGTTAGCATGCTCGTTGATTTTCCGGAGCGACATCCCCATCGCCACCCGAAGGCGTTCGCCGATGATGGCTCTCTCCAGGAAAATGCTGTCCCGGAAAGGCTCGTTCTCTCCGGAAATAATCTTGTACGGCAGGTCGTCCAGCTGCTCCGGGCCGCCTCCTTCGTAGGCCAGCCTTGCCACCTCTTCAAATACCCTTCTGCGAAGTTTCGTCTTGTCTGTGATGTACCCTTTCATGTTCTCCTCCAATTCATGAAATCGTGCAACAGAAAACCCGGGGCATCCGCCGATGCTCTGGGTTCCCTATTATTAGTTAAAAGTAAAATGCGTGCTTCCCTCTACATTTCAAATAACCAATCATCACATATTGAATTTTATTTTAATTTCCCCGTACCGCCCCCGTCCGACAGTCCCGAGAAAATCATCGTCCTCTATATTTTTTATTCCCTACTTCGTTCCGTACAGGCGGTCTCCCGCATCGCCCAAGCCCGGAAGGATGTAAGCGTTTTCGTTCAGGCATTCATCCTTTGCCGCAATGTAGATGTCCACATCCGGATGTGCGGTGTGGAGCGCCTCAATTCCCTCCGGTGCCGCAATCAGACACATGAACTTGATATTGGTAGCGCCTCTCTTCTTGATGAAGTCGATGGCTGCAATCGCGCTTCCGCCGGTTGCCAGCATCGGATCCACCACGAAACACTCCCTCTTCTCAATATCCACCGGCAGCTTACAGTAATATTCCACCGGCTTGTGGGTTTCCGGATCCCGGTACAGCCCCACATGACCGACCTTTGCGTTCGGCACCAGTGCCAGCATTCCATCCACGAACCCCAGTCCGGCCCGCAAAATCGGAACGATGGCGATATCTTCTCCCTTCAACATCTTCACCTGTGTGGTGCACATCGGGGTTTCGATTTCCACATCCTCCAGCGCCAGATCCCGAGTTGCCTCAAAACCCATCAGCATCGCCACCTCGGTTGCCAGCTCCCGGAATTCCTTTACAGTCGTGGATGTTTTTCTCATCAGCGAAACCTTGTGCTGAATCAGCGGATGATCGAATACATAAACCTTTCCTTCTCTTGCCATTACTTTCCTCCGATTAAATCTCTTCCAGCATATTGATTCGGCGCAGGTGTTTTCCGCCCTCAAATTCCGTCTTCATCCATGTATCGATCATTTCAAAAGCCAGCTCCTGAGAAATCATCCGAGCGCCCATGGCAATTACGTTGGCATTGTTGTGTCTCCGGCACATCTCCGCCATCTCCACGGAAGTGCACAGCGCACAGCGAATGCCCTTCACCTTGTTGCAGGCGATGGAAATTCCAATACCGGACCCGCAGATTGCAACTCCCCGCTCCGCCTTACCGGAAGCCACCGCTTCTCCGACGGCTTTTCCGTAAATCGGGTAATCCACCGATTCCGTAGAATTCGTGCCCACATCCAGCACTTCGTGACCTTCCGCAATCAACTTCTCCTTGACCGCTTCCTTCAGGGGATAACCCGCGTGGTCGCATCCAATCGCAATAATCATTTCTTCCACCTCCTACACATGTATCACGTCGTACCCTGCCGACTTGAGCATCCGGTTCATCACCGAGAACCCCAGTTCTTCTTCCGGAAGGGCCCGAACTAGAATCACGTCTACATCTTCCCGATCCAATTCTCTCAGACGGGCAAAAAAATCCTTCGCCGCGGCCTTACTGTCCCGGCCGTAATTCAGCGCCACCGCCTTCTGCCGAGCGTATTTGCACAGTCGCAGCTGCTCTTCGATTTCCCGCTCCACCGCAGCGTCATCGTCGCCTTCGATAATCTTCACTTCCGCCTTCGGCGCATAGTGACGATACTTCATTCCCGGTGCCTTCGGGTGGAACTCTTCCCCCTCGCTGCGATGCATCGGATCCACGAACAGCGCCGGGTCGTATTTCACTTCGCTTCCCAAAGTAAACTCCAGCATTTCCTTCGTGATATATCCCGGCCGCAGAATCATCGGCACTTCCCCGGTAAGGTCCAGCACCGTGGATTCAATGCCCACCTCGCAGTCTTCTCCCAGAAGAACCGCATCGATCCGGCTGTCCATATCCTCCAGCACATCTTCGTATCGGGTCGGGCTGGGTCTGCCGGACCGATTGGCGCTGGGCGCCGCAATCGGTCTTTCTGCCGCCCGAATCAAATCTCTGGCCGCCTCACTGAGGGGCATGCGAATTCCCACGGTATCCAATCCTCCGGTAGTCACCATCGGCACGCCCTCGGCCTTTTTCATGATAAAGGTAATCGGTCCCGGCCAGTAAGCCTGAATCAGCGGCACCGCCACTGCCGGAATTTCCGACGCCATATCCGCCAGCTGTCCCATCTCCGCAATGTGAACGATCATGGGATTATCGCTGGGACGGCCTTTGGCTTCGTACACCGACCGAACCGCATCCGCATCCAGCGCATTGGCCCCCAGGCCGTACACCGTCTCTGTGGGAAACGCTACCAGTCCGCCTCGCCGGATGATCTCGCCGGCATGATCGATATTTTTTTCTGTAATCTCAAGTCTTTCGGTATCCATTAGAAGCTCTTCATCTTCTCTGCCTGGTCATGGGTGATCAGAGCGTCGATAATTTCGTCCAAATCTCCATCCAGGAAGTTTTCCAATTTGTAGATTGTCACGTTAATTCTGTGATCGGTTACACGACCCTGCGGGAAGTTGTACGTCCGGATTCGCTCGGAACGGTCTCCGCTTCCCACCTGGCTCCGGCGCTCTGCCGAAATCTTGTCGTTCTGCTCCTGGAGCATCAGGTCGTACAGACGGGCCTTCAATACCTTGAAAGCTTTGTCCTTATTCTTAATCTGGGATTTCTCATCCTGGCAGGTTACCACCAGTCCGGTCGGAATATGGGTCAGACGAACCGCTGAGTCCGTGGTGTTAACGCACTGTCCGCCGTTACCGGAAGCGCGGTACACATCCACCCGGACGTCGTTCGGGTCAATCTTCACTTCCACGTCATCTACTTCCGGCAGCACCGCGATGGATGCGGCAGAAGTGTGAATCCGTCCGCTGGACTCCGTCTCCGGCACACGCTGTACCCGGTGCACGCCGCTCTCGAACTTCAGACGGGAGTACGCGCCCTTACCCTTGATCATGATAACCGCTTCCTTCACACCGCCGATTCCGGTATCGTTCAAGTCGATGATTTCCGTCTTCCATCTTCTTCTCTCTGCATAGCGCAGGTACATTCTCATCAGGTCGCCGCCGAACAGCGCCGCCTCGTCTCCGCCGGTGCCGGCACGAACTTCCAGAATAACGTTCTTCTCATCGTTCGGGTCCTTTGGCAACAGCAGAATCTTCAGCTCCTCCTGGGATTTCTCGATGCCCGCTTCCAGTTCCTTGATTTCTTCCCGAGCCATCTCCCGGAGTTCCTCATCGTCTTCCATCTCGAAGATTTCCTTGGAATCCTCCAGCTCCTGCTTCATATCCTTGTAGTGCTTGTATTCCTTCACAATCGGCTCCATTTCGCCCATTTCCTTCATGTACTTCTGCCATGTCGGCTGGTCGGAAATGATATCCGGGTCGGAAACTTTTTTTGCCAGCTCCTCGTACTTGTCTACGGTAAAATCCAATTTGTCAAACATAATCTTTTTCCTCTATATTATATATGTAAAAAAACGATAACATTTCTTCCGGTCTTCCGGCGCGTCATCTGCTGTCGTTACAAGAAAATCACGCTCTTTGCCATTATATCACATCCCACATCCGTATAAAATACAGTCATACGAAAAAGGGATGCTGCAGTCTCTCCCACAGCATCCCCCTTACTCGTTCGTTCCCTAAAGGTTGTACTTGTTCTTGAACTTTTCGATACGTCCGCCACGGTTTGCAAACTTCTGCTGACCGGTGAAGAACGGATGACACTCAGAGCAAACGTCCACTCTCATCTCGGAGTTGTTGGACAGTGTCATAAATGTATTACCACATGCGCAAGTAACTTTACATTCCTTATAATCAGGATGGATTCCTTCCTTCATGTTGTCTCTCCTCTTTCTGTGAATGTCCATCCGGGCACGGCTTAGTCCATTACCCAAATAGCTTTATAATTATATCAGCATGAAACCCTGTGCGCAAGGGATTTTTGCTTTATTTTTCGGGTTTTTTGCCCTTTTCTTTCGATTTTTCGTGAAGGAAGCGCTTTCACCCCGTCAATTTGTCCATTCCCTATCAATCATTGCACCCCGCTCCCCCGATGGTTATAATATATTTGTAAAAAAAGGTTTATATTTCAACATGTTCCGGCAGTTCGGGATGCAACCCTCTGCCGAATCGATTACTGAAAGGAAATTCACTATGCTACAGGGAAAAACCGTGCTGCTGGGCATTACCGGTGGCATCGCAGCATATAAGAGTGCCATGCTGGCCAGCGCTTTGAAGAAACAGCACGCCGATGTGCACGTCATCATGACCAAGAACGCCACTCGGTTCATCGCACCCCTCACCTTTGAAACCCTGACCAACAACCGGGTTTCGGTGGACACCTTTGACCGAAATTTCAAATACGATGTGGAACACATCTCTTTGGCGAAAGCCGCAGATTTGATCTGCGTGGCTCCGGCCACCGCCGACTTCATGGCAAAGGCGGCCCACGGTCTGGCCGACGATATGCTCACCACCGTTCTTCTGGCAGCGAAGTGTCCGAAGCTGGTGGCGCCGGCCATGAACACTGCCATGTATGAAAATCCGATTACTCAGGATAATATGGCGATTCTCCGGAAATACGGATTCCACATTATGAATCCGGCCAACGGCCACCTGGCCTGCGGCGATTCCGGTCCGGGAAAAATGCCGGAACCGGAGGTGCTGCTGGAAGAAATTCTGTACCTCCTGGCCTGCGACAAGGATTTTGCCGGGAAACGGGTTCTGGTTACCGCCGGTCCAACGCAGGAATCCATCGACCCGGTGCGATACATCACCAACCACTCCACCGGAAAGATGGGATACGCGCTGGCACGGGCCGCTTCGTTCCGCGGCGCGGAAGTCACCTTGATTTCCGGTCCTACTGCTCTTCAGCCGCCGGCACACGCAGAATTCATTCCGGTTACCGACGCCGAGGAGATGCATGACGCGGTTCTGGAACAGGTGCCGAAAGCTGACTTCGTATTTAAAGCTGCCGCCGTTGCGGATTACACTCCGGCAGTGACATACGATCAGAAGGTCAAGAAGAAGGACGAGGACGTGTCCATTCCCCTTACCCGAACCAAGGATATTCTAAAGGACGTTGCCGGAATTCGCCGGGCAGACCAAATCCTCTGCGGGTTCTCCATGGAAACGGAGAATCTCATCGAAAATTCCCGGGGGAAATTAGAACGAAAAGGACTGGATATGATTGCCGCCAACAGCCTGCGGACGGAAGGGGCCGGATTCGGCACCGACACCAACGTGATTACGGTAATCACCAAGGATCTGGTACGGGAACTGCCGATTCAATCCAAATTCGATGCGGCAGGTGAACTGCTCACCATGGCGTTGGCCATGGCGAATCGGGAATAATTTTACTTACTTATATGGTTGCTTAGAAAAACGCGCCTTCTCCGCGGGGGGGAGGAGGCCGCATCGCTCGGTGATATCGAGCAGAGAGAGGGCTTTTATGTTATTTAGTGAAAACAATGCAGATATTCTGTACAACGAGATTACCGGTGCTTATCTGGATCGAGGGTACATGCATGGCGAAGGTCTGACCAAGGATCAGGTAAATCGGTCACGAGACCTGTTCAAGGCCATGGCCTACGACCTAATTGACCGCGGCGATGAAACCGGACGAATTCACACACCGGAGATTCTGGCCGTGTGGAAAAACCACCTCCATACCGGCAATTCGGAACCGGAGGACGGCTGGCTGCAGCATTGCTACATGTTTCTTCGGAATCAGCTGTTCCCCCATCTTCCGGGGCCGGCGGATGCCGACGCTTTCCGCCAGCAGCGGAACAACCTGCTCCAGCTGATGCGCGGCGTATTCATATATGAACAGAAAACCCTTCCTTTCGATCCCACAAAGGATCTTCGCCTGCTCAGCGATGTTCAGATTGCAGCCGGCCACTTCAATCCGGAATACACCAAGATGCACAAGATGATTCGCAACAAGTACATCTACGAATTCATGCGCATTGGCATCGATATTACACCGTACAACACCCTGGGTCATATCAGCGGTGTGCATTACGTTGCCATGTATATGGCATATCAGCTGCACCAGGTAGGGATGCCGGTGGATCTGGGCATCATCTCCGGTGCCGCTGCCATGCATGACATCGGGAAATACGGCTGCCGCCCATTCGAAGAAAAGCGGGTACCGTATCTTCATTACTACTACACCAACTATTGTCTCAGCCGGAATGCCCTTCCCACCATTGCGCACATCGCCGCCAATCACTCCACCTGGGACCTGGAACTGGAGAACCTTTCCGTGGAATCCCTGCTGCTCATCTATGCGGATTTCCGCGTAAAGAGCACCCGAGTGAAGGACCGGGAAGTCATTCACTTCTATTCCCTTAAGGAAGCGTTCGATGTCATCCTGAACAAGCTGGACAACGTGGATGCCGCCAAGCGCCATCGCTACGTAAAAGTCTACGCCAAACTGAAGGATTTCGAAGACCTGATGATTGAGAACGGAGTTTCCGTGGATATTCCGAAAGATGCCACCGCACATTTCGATGAGCAGTGCATTCAAAAACCGATTCCACTGCGCCTCCGCCCGGCTCTGCTCCGAAACGATGAGGTGGTGCAGGAGCTGAAATTCCGGGCCATCGGCCATAACATTCGGGTGATGAGCCGATTCAGTAATCCGGAACAGTTCGCCAGCCTAATCGAATCCGCTCGCAGCTGTCAGCGCTGGAAGGACACCCGTACCTACATCACTCTTCTGGGAGAGTACTCCACCTACATGTCCGAGGATCAGAAAAACCTGACCCTGAATTTTCTGTACGAAATGTTGGCTCATCAGGCCAGCGACATTCGAGAGCAGGCGGCGGTACTCATGGGCCGCATCGTGGCAAATTACCGGGAAGAATACAAAAAAGAACTGCCGAAGGATGTCCCTTCGCCCAACATCACTTCCACCAACATCTATCAGTTTGAATCCTTTCTGATAAAAATACTGAACCCGGATTACAAAGTGACCGACCATCACCGGAAATGGATTACTTCCTGTGCGGACTTCTACGTAGAATCTGCTCTGAACAACTGCAATCCGGCACGCCGGCACTTCTATTTCGATGTGCTGGAGAAATATTACGATTCGGACGATGTATCGGAAGCGCGAATTGTCGTTTTGATGATTACCGCCCTTCGAATCAATCCGTCCTGGTGCCCGGACTCCTTTATTCAGACCATCCGCTTCTTTTCCAAGAATATGCTGGGTTCCTTCTCCCAGGATGTGGACCTGATTACCTTGGACGTGATGGATCACTATTTCGGCGATACCATGGACAACTTCACGGATATCCGCCGGAGGGATATCCTGGGGCTGTCGGGAAAAACCCTTACCGACAAAGAGCTGTCCACCATGTTCCTGGACAATCTGAAAACCCGCACTTCCTGGAACCGAAAGATGGCCAACATCCGTTATATGCTGGAATCGGTGCATACCGAGGTGGGACAGGCCCGCATCCTTCAGATTGCGATTCACCTGGCCAACCTGATTAAGAACAGTGAAACCGTCACGGTTCGCCGATATGCGGCTCAGGTTCTGTTCCAAATCCTGCCGGATCTCACATCGGATCAGGCCAACGAGCTGATGATTGAAATTTTCAACGGATTGGAAATCGAGGATTACCAGTTCAGCCGGTCCTTGCCGAAGGTGCTGGGCATCATCACCCTGTATCTTCCGCCAAAGGAGCTGGATGAGGTAATCGACGAACTGGAGAAAATGCTGAACAACGGCGTGGAGCGTTCCGCCTGTGCGGCTCTCCAGACCATTGCCGTCATTCTGGAAGAATGCAGTATCTACAAATTCAAAGAAAAGGACGGCGTCATGGAAACCCGGACCTCCCGACTGCTGGGACTCCTTCTGAAGGGTTTTGCCTATTACCGTGCGCCGATCTCTCAGGAAGCCTTCCGCATGATTGGCGAAAGAATCTTCCATAGTGAGAAGCTCACCCCGGAGCAGAAGCACGACCTCGCGGCTCGCTGTTTCAAGCGACTGGTAACCATCATCCCGTTTTCCGCCAAGGAACGGGAGGATTTGCAGTTCTACAATAACTCTGCCGGACTGCTGAACATCTATCGCTTCATATCGGAATACCAGACGGAGGTGGGCGACTTCCATTTCCCGGAAACGAAGAAGATTGCGTTCTTCCCGGGAACCTTCGACCCGTTCAGTCTGGGGCACAAGGCCATTGCCACCACCATCCGAAACATGGGGTATCAGGTATATCTGGCCATCGACGAATTCTCCTGGTCTAAGAAGACCCTGCCCCGCATGCTGCGGGAAGAAATTCTCACCATGTCCATCGCCGATGAAGAGAACCTCTATGTTTTCCCGGATGACATTTCCGTCAACATTGCCAATCCGAAGGATTTGGCGGAACTGCGCAGCCTGTTTCCGAATCAGGAGGTCTACATTGCAATGGGCTCCGATGTGGTGAATAACGCTTCTTGCTACCGGCTGGAACCCTGCGAAAACTCCATCCATTCTTTTAACCACATCGTCTTCGCACGAGATGCCAAGAATATGGAGGCTGAAACCGGTGAAGCCTATCCGATTACGGGAGAGGTTATCCACCTGAAGCTGAAAAAATACTACGAAGATATCAGTTCCACCAAAATCCGGGACAATATCGATATGGGACGAGATATTTCCAACCTGCTGGACCCGATTGTACAGAACTATATCTACGACCACAACCTCTATTCCAGAGAGCCGGCGTACAAACACGTACTGCAGGCACAGGATTTGAAGATCAGCGATTACAAGCACGACAACTACGCGGCCATCGCCAATATGCGGGAGGAGCTGAGCGGTCGGGGCTACGCTTTCGACGCACTGTGGAACTACCTCTCCCACGAAGACACCCAGACCCTCTACGTGGAGAGCGGACATAAGAACCGAAAAGTTTCCGCTTTTGCAGCGGCACGAAGATTTGAGACCCACGATTTGCTGACGGAGTTCCAGGATCCGAAGATTACTGCCACCATTCGAAATCAGGCACACGGAGGTATTGCGGTTATCGGCGCATTCTACGCGAACGCCAACCGCTCCGTCAGCAATTTGAACCAGATTCTTCTGACGGAACTGCTCACCGGTCTGCTGGCTAAGGACTACGCCTATGCGGTCTACCATCCGATTGACCCAAGCGGTTACAGCGGTGCCACCATCGAGGCGCTGCGCCGACAGGGTTTTGTAAATATTTCGGATACCGCTGCTCATCCGGTGTATGCGGTAGACCTCACCGACCCGATTGTCATTTTCCGGGATGTGGAGACGGTCATTAAATCGCCGCTGAACAAGATTCCAAAAGTTCAGAAGACCATCGACGATGCCCACAACCGGCTGTTGAACACCTTTACCCAGATGTTCCCGGGAAAACTTGTAATTTCCTTTAATACCAGTGCGGTGTACAGCAAGATTGTGGATCTGGTGGCACTGGACAACGGGGTATCCACCGTTCCGGATCCGACACAGAAACGCGGACCGTATCTGGCGGTACCGTTCGGAAAAGCGCTGTCCGATGTGGCCGTTCCCAACACGGTAACGAAAGCACTGTACACAGAGAAGTATTTCCGAAACGACCTGTCCGGCTTTACCGTGGGCGCATCGGAAAATTATCCATCTCTAAAAAATCAGGCACGGATGCTGAAATCCTTTAACCGGCCGGTGATTCTCATCGATGATTTGCTCCATAAGGGACAGCGCATGAACAACATCGACCCGATTCTTCGGGCACAGAATATCGACGTGCACAAAATCATAGTAGGCCTCCTTACGGGGAACGCCCGGGACACCATGAGCGTGCGAGGCCGGGAGGTGGAATCGGCCTACTTCATTCCGACCATCTCCATGTGGCTCAATGAGCGGGACTGCTACCCGTTCATCGGCGGGGACAGCATCGAACGGCCGGACGGTTCCACGTCACGCTCCGTTAATTTTATCCTGCCGTACACCAGCTTTAACTTCGTGGGCGGAAAGAATCTGGAGCACATTTACAAATACTCCATGACCTGCCTGGAGAACGCCCGGGATATCCTTCAGGTGTTGGAGCAGGAGTATCAGGCCACCTTCGGCAAGAAGCTGACCATCCGGCGGCTGGGAGCCATCATCAGCAATCCGCGGATGCCGATGCTGGGGGCCGACCTGGAATACGATGAGCACCTTTCCCCGTCCCAGTACGTGGAAAGCGATATCCGGAAGGCGCAGCGCCTGAGCCTGTACCGAGAATGCGAATTGGAGGAATAGACAATGCATATTCATGATCTGGTAAAAGAACCCCTCTCCCTGCGAAAGTGTCCGGTAATCCCGGGCACCAAAGCTCGGGTGAATATCGTGGCGCTGGGGGATGTGGGCACCACCATGCTCATCGGCCTCAAGCTTCTGGGAAGCGATGTAATCGAGTCCATCGGCATCTGCGATATTCGGAAAGAAAACACCGCACGGCTGGAAATGGAAATGAATCAGATTGGATACCCCTTCGAGGGGCCCGCGCTTCCGTCCGTAGTGGTGGTGCCGGAAGACGAACTCTTTACCGGAGATGTGCTGATTTTCTGTGCCAGCCGAGGGATTCCGCCGGTGGAGCCCGGCTCCAAAGCGGACGTGCGCATGGCTCAATTAGATGCCAACCGGGATATCATCCGCCACTATGCCGGACTGGCACGAAATGCCCGGTATCAGGGGCTGGTATGCGTGGTCAGCGATCCGGTGGACAACCTGTGCGCGGCGTTCCTGAATGAATCCGGGCTGGAGCCATGGCAGATTCAGGGATACGGTCTTGGAGTCATGCACAAAAGAGCGGAATACTACGCCTCCAAGGATTCCCGTTTCGCCTCCTATCTCACGGAAGGACGGGCCTTCGGTCCACACGGGAAAGACCTGGTGATTGCCAACAGCATTGACCGATACGACGATGCCCTTTCCCGAGAATTGACGGAACAGGCAGTTCGGGCCAACATCGCTGTCCGGGACCTGGGTTTCAAACCCTACATCGCACCGGCCCTTTCCTCTGCCGCACTGTCCATCCTTCTCACACTCCGAGGTGAATGGCATTACGGCTCCCTGTACCTGGGTACCCGGGAGCGGGGTGCATTTCTGGGAATGAAAAACCGCCTTACGAAAGGCGGCTGGGAATGGGAGGATTTGGACCTTCCGGAAGAGCTTTACGAAAGGATTCGAAACGCTTATGACAACCTCTGCGAAATCCGATAATGAGATTCATAATAACAAGCCAAAAGAACTTCTGGTAATTCGTCCCATCTGCGAGATGCTGGGACGAATCGGCCGGATGGAGCAGGTGCTGGGAGACTGCCTGACCCGATTGGAAGCGGAAGGCATCCGGGTTACCCTGGTGGAAAAAGTCTCCGAACTGGAGGATATTCCCATGCCCGGAAAAAAGGTGATTTTCGCCATCTGCCTCTCGGAGTCCGGCGTCAACCTGGAATACTACCGACTGCTGGAAGCATTTCGGCTCCATCCCCACTGCCTGGACGGTTCCGTGGGAGGAATTATCGTGGACGGCGCCAGCGACCTGTACACCAAAGCATTGGCCCGCCGCATGGCCTTCTCCGCCAACAGTTCGGGCTGCACCTTTCCCGGAAAACCCCTGGTGGAAGCCACCGGCACCCTGGCGAACTTCCGGGTCCTGAGCCAAATCACGGGAAAGTCGGTAGAAGAAGTCTACGCCCTTCAGGTGGAAAATCTAATGCGAAAGGTCCTGGACTTCGATCTGACCGATGCCGGGTGGTGCTATCCGGATGACGCCCCGTCTGCGTCCCCGCTTCATATTGCCGCCATCCATTCCGGTTCCCGAAAAACCTCCAACACGCTTCTTCTGTGGGATATGATTCGGCGTAATTTGCCAAAGGATACCGTGGTGGAAGAGGTGTCCCTCCGGAACGGCTCCATTCAGGATTGCCGCGGCTGCACCTTCGAGACCTGCCGTCACTTCGGCGAGAAGGAAGATTGCTTTTACGGCGGAATCATGACGGAGAAGGTTTTTCCCGCCATCCTCCGCAGCGATGCGGTCATGCTGATTTCACCGAATTACAACGATGCCCTGAGCGCCAACCTCACCGCCATGGTCAACCGGCTCACTGCACTGTTCCGGACCCATGATTTTAGTAAAAAAAGAATCTACAGTCTGGTGGTTTCCGGCTACAGCGGCGGCGATATCGTATCGGAGCAGATTCTGGGAGCCTTCTGCTTTAACAAAAACTTCATCCTGCCGGGGCGGTTTGCCATTGTGGAAACCGCCAACGACCCCGGTGCCATCTTGAATGTGCCGGGAATTGAGACCAAGGCGCGCACCTTTGCAAGACATATGTGGTGATGGGTTTTGGCTGCGACTTAAAGCAGGTGCTATTATACATTTAACCAAATGATGTGAATTGCGGTGTATCTCCGATTATGCGGAACACACCTAAGAGAATCGGATGCGTCCGATTCTCTTTTTTGATTTTTTTCTTTTCTTGCGATTTTCGTTGGGTTGCTTCCTCGAGTTTAAAAACAAGGTTATATAGTTTTTTTATCGGTGGTTTCAGTCCTTTTTGTTCTAAACATATTGTGATTAAAACTATTAAAGTAATCAAATACCCGAAAGAGCGGAATGGAAATGGACCGTTCCGCTCTTTTTTTGCGTTTCCTTTTCGGGATTGTCTTTTTTATTCCACCTTCGGCAGCTGGGCTAGGCTCTTAGCGATGTCCTCGTCCGCCGGAATCGTATCGCTCATGGTTCCGTCATTGGACTACTCGTAGGCCTTCAGGTCGAAATGGACGAAGGGCTATTCTTCTTCAAAAATGCTCAGATCGTCCCAGGAAAGCAGCTTCGCTTTAATCGGAAACAGGTTGATTTCCTCCGGATACTCCTCGCTGATCAGCTCCGCCCCCAGATGGCGGTACATCTGCTCCGCATTGTCGTTTCCTTTGAAGACATCTATTACCATTTGACCGTATCCCTGGTTTTTCGCGCAGCGTCCCATGTGCTCAATCAGCTTCCGGCCCAGACCTTTGCCCCGAGCCGCTTCCGTCAGGAACAGCTTTTCCAGCCAGAAGGCGCCCAAAACCTCCGGCGACGGAAATCCGCTGGTGAACCCCAGGAAGGTGTGTTCTCCCGCCTCCGACACTTCCTCGGCAATCCAGAATTCGCCCCCCGGCTGCAGCCAGTCTCCCCGCATCCGCTGCACGGTGTCCTCCTGGTTGATGGACGTAATCAGTCGAGAATCCACGATTCCCTGATAAACGGTGTTATATATTTCCTTGTATAAAGCGGCACAAAGCTCCATATCGGAGGCTTTTGCCGGACGAATTTCTATGCTCATACCTTCTCTCCGTTCTAATTATTCTATACTTTCTATACTTCAGATTTCCTCGGATTCAGGTGCTCTGTCCGGTCGAAAAAAGCCTTGAGTGCACTCCGGTATTCCGCCGGGTTCTCGTAATAGGATGCCGCATGCTCCGCGCCGTCAATCCACAGGATATCTTTATCCGCCGCACCGCAAGCCTGATAGTTCCGAATGGCATGGGACGGCGGAACGAATTTGTCTGCGGTCCCGTGGATGAACAGACTTGGAATCCGGCATTTTCGAAGGGCGTGTTCCGCATCCGCTTCCTGCATTCCGAAATGCGCCTTCCGCTGGCATCGCCGGTCAAAGCTCTGCATGAACGGAAATGCCGGCAGGTGAAACCATTTTTTTAGGCAAAGGGTGCAGATATCCTTCATGGAAGTGTATCCGCAGTCCGCAATCATTCCCCGCACGTTGGGCGGAAGGGTCAGGCCGGAAGCGCAGGACACAGTGGACGCCCCCATCGACACGCCATACAGATAGACCGGTAGGCCTTTTCTGTTATGGCTCTCGATGAAATCCAGCCAATCCAACACGTCGTACTTCTCCCTGGCACCGAAGGTGATGTATTCCCCGCCGCTTTTGCCGCAGCCCCGCTGATCGATTGTCAGCAGGTCGCAATTGTTCTCGTGAAGCCACCGGGCGACTCCGGCAAAATCCTTCAGGGAGTTGGTTCGGTATCCGTGGGCACAAAGTATAATCCGCTTAGGATTCTCGCATCGAAGATAGCGACCGAACAGCGGGGTGTCGTCCACGGTGGAGCAAATCTCCAATTCGTCCTGTTCCCGGTTCTTCAGCCACTCTTGGTCCTGTTCCGGAATCCGCCCGTACCGATCCAGCGGCACGGCTTTGGCCTTCCCATCCTTCTTTTTCTTTCCGCCGTAACTCCACAGGCTCTTCCGCGCCACCGTAAAATCAAAAAGCTGATTGCAAACGGCGGTATATCCCAGTGCAGCCCCGGCAGCCGCTGCGGCACCGATTATTTTTGTGCGATTCTTGTTCTTGCTTCCCATACGCCCTCTCCCTTGGTTATCAATGCGTTCATGCAGGATTTTCGATACTGAAATTCTAACACATCCACCGCCCGCCTTCAATCGCTGACGAGACGTTTAGATTCCAATTTCATTGGCAATTATTCTTTGGATATGTTATTATCTAACACAGCTCAATTCTACAAAAAATGAGGTGCTTCATGCTTGTTTTATACCTTCAGATGCCGTCAGTGAGACTTTTCTTCGTGTTGGTCATGTTTGTCACCTACTTCCTAAGCTTACTTTTTCAATTCAGGTACTTCCTAAGTGATATGTCTTGTTTAGATGATTATAACAATTTAGTCTTTTATCGCAACCTCTTTCCCTATTTATATTTCCTATATCGGAGGTCCCTTCCGGCGCGGTTCGCGCTCGCCTCCCTGCAAAGCCATTGAATTCGGTTTTCGGGCGCGAACCGCCGCCCCGCAAATCAGCAGCAACCGGCCCGACCTCTGATAAAGTTCGCGCTCGCCCCCCTGCAAAGCCATTGAATTCGGTTTTCAAGCGCGAACCGCCGCCCCGCAAATCAGCAACAGCCGGCCCGGACTCCGGAAAAGTTCGCGCTCGCCCCCCTGCAAAGCCATTGAATTCGGTTTTCGAGCGCGAACCACCACACAGAAATTCAACTGCAGCCGGCCCGGACTCCGGAAAAGTTCGCGCTCGCCTCCCTGCAAAGCCATTGAATTCGGTTTTCGGGCGCGAACCGCCGCCCCGCAAATCAGCAGCAACCGGCCCGGGAGACCCGGTCCGGCAGCAAAAGAAAGCCCCGGCGGGACTGAAACGCTCATTCCCGCCGGGGTTCCATTTATTCTCGTGTGTAAAAGAAAAGTCTACAGTGCCTTCTTGATGGCATCCAGCAGTTCGTCGAACTCTTCGTACGCCGGAACGTCTGGATACTCCGTCTGAATGGATTCCGGACTCTTGAACAGGAATCCTGCCTTGCTGGCCTGAATCATTCCCAGGTCGTTGAAGCTGTCGCCCGCCGCGATGGTCTCGAAACCGATAGACTGCAGGCCCCGTACCGTCGTCAGCTTGGATTTTTCGCAACGCATCCGGAAATCATCTATCATTCCGTTTTCCCCAATCACCAGCTCGTTGCAGAACAGGGTTGGATATCCCAGTTTCTTCATCAGCGGCTGTGCAAACTGCAGGAAGGTATCGCTGAGAATGATTACCTGTGTAATGGAACGCAGCTCATCCAAGAATTCTTTGGCACCCGGCAGCGGATCGATTTTTCCGATGGTTGCCTGCACGTCCTTCAGTCCCAGGCCGTGCTCTCGCAGAATGTCCAGCCGGTAATTCATCAGCTTGTCGTAATCCGGCTCATCTCTTGTGGTTCTCTTCAATTCCGGGATTCCCGCCTCTTCCGCAAACGCAATCCAGATTTCCGGTACCAGAACACCTTCCATATCCAGGCATACGATATTCATATTTTCTTCTCTCCTTTTATTATTTTACAAAAAATCTTGATTAATTATATCAATAATCACAAATTTTTGCAAGTTGAAAAGTCGCCCGCTAGCGTCCTAATTTCTCTCGAGCCAGAATCGCTGCGCCGTAGGCGCCGGCGTACCGACCGTTCTCCATGGGCAGAACTTCCCGGTGAAGTTTTTCCGACAGAAGTTTTGCGAAGAACGGATTGTCGCTGAGGCCGCCGGTAACGATGACCATATCCATCAGCTCCTTCCTCTGCATCAGCGCAACTACTTTTACCGCCACGGAATTGATCACCCCCGCCGCGATTTCATCCTTCTCCTTGCCCTCGCCCATGTAGCTGATGACTTCGGATTCCGCAAAAACCGTGCAAATGGAACTTAGCGGCAGTGGCTTTCCCTTCGCCGCCAGATCGAACAGCTCCCCGATAGTCACTCCAAGCCGGTTGGCCATCACCTCGATGAACTTCCCGGTTCCGGCCGCGCACTTGTCATTCATCAGAAAATCCACCGCCCGGCCGCGCTTCACGTTGATGAATTTGGTGTCCTGGCCGCCGATGTCCACGATGGAGCAGTCCCGCCCAATCATTTCGTATCCGCCCCGGCCGTGGCACGAAATCTCCGTAATCACCTTATCCGCGTAGTCCACGGAAATCCGCCCGTACCCGGTGGCCACAATCCGGCAATCCTCCACGCTTCCCAGCTCTTCCGTCAGCCCGTCCAGAATAATTCCGGACGTAATCTTGCTGTTCCAGCCGGTGGGCATCACCTTGAATTCCGGTTCCCCGTTCTCCCGGAGAATGCAGATTTTTGATGCCGTGGAGCCGATGTCGATTCCAATGTAGTTCATAGTTTCCTCGCCTAAAAATAAATTTCTTTTCGTCTAACCATACCGATGGCGCCGGTTGTTGAATTCGTTATCCAAGCCTTCGATTCCGATGTATTCCAGCTCCTGTTCCTCTGCCAACTTTCGGATGGTATCGATATCCTCTTGATGGATTAATAGAGAAATGCCGCAGCATACCGACAGCTCCCGAGGAGTCGGACTGATTTGGGCATACATGCCGGCTCCTTTTATCGCCTGATACATGGCCAGCCCATCTGTATGGGTGTTGAATAGTATATAGTAGTGTTTCATGGTTTTATTCTAACATACAGAGACTGCGTCCGCCAGAAGGGGACGCAGTCCATGTTCCTGTGTAAGGATGGGGGATAGGTTATTCGCCGATGACTTCGCAGAACGCTTCGATTCTGGTCTTCAGCTGCTGTGCGTCTGCATCGGTGTAGTCGGTTTCGATGCGCAGTACCGGAATGTTCTCCTCCTGCAGTCTCTTCTCCAGGGTCGCACCTTCGATGTCGTAGGTCTGGCAGAACTTCAGGGTGACGTCGATGACGCCGTCTACGTCGTATTCCTTTGCCAGGCGAACTACATCGTCGAATCTTCCGGTATTCGGTGTGAAGCATGCGCAGTTGATGCCCATGTATCTCTCGGCAATCTTGTCGATCATCTCGTCTACGGTCTTGCCGCTTTCGTCTACATTGTTCTCGAAGTAGCGGGTTCCGGTGCAGGTCTCTTCGCAGACAACGGCAGCGCCGGAGGTTTCAATTAAGTTGTGCATCTTCCAGTTCGGAATTGCCATCGGTGTTCCGGTGACCAGAATTCTCTTGGTGCCTGCCGGGAATACGCTGACGCCGTCTTTCACTCTCTGATCCAGCTCATCGCACAGGGTATTTACCATCTGGGTGAATCTTTCCGGATCGTCGTAGTATGCAATCTGAGAAATCAGCAGGGTGTCGGTTCCGCTGATTGGAATGTTCTTTTCTTTTCTCAGATCGTACAGTCTCTTAAGAGCGGATCTCTTGGCATTGATTTTCTTGATATTCTCTGCCAGGTTCTCCGGAGTAACTTCGTTTCCGGTTTCCTTCTCTACCAGCGCTTTCAGTTCCCGGATTTCCTCGGCCCACTTCTTCACATCCTTATCTCTCTTCATCTGCGGAAGATCCATTACGTGCATCGGAACGTCGGTTCCCAGGATTTCATATGCTTTCTTTTTGCCGTCGCAAGTGGTCTCACCGATATATACATCTGCCAGACGATAGAACGGACATGTTCTGTCGAACCGTGCACCCAGCATCGCCTTAATCAGCGGGCAGGTGTTGGCCGGCAGATATTTCTCGCCGCCCGGAACCCAGAACTGAGAGCCGGCACAGAGGCCGGTTGCAATTCCGCCCGCAGCGAAAATCACTTCGTCCGGAACGTATGCGCAGAAGGTACCAAATACCTTTCCGCCTTTTTCTCTAAAATCTACCAGCTCTGCCGGACGAACGCCGTGAACCTCTGCCAATACGAAATCAAAGTAGTCCATCTTCTCCGGTCTGTTTTCCTGGGACAGGAACACGTCGCCGATTGCGCCCGGAAGCACGTTGCACAGGACATCGTGGTTGTCCACGTCCATTCCGAGATCTTTCCACATCTGATGATAATCTGCCATTCTTATTTCCTCCTGTATCAAAAAAACTTTTTCCATATGCGTAGTCGTATCAATACCTCTTCGTCATTAGTGTAACACCCGTTTTTCACCAGAAGAAATAGATATCTTTCGCAGTTAAACGGATTTAATATATATATTTTCTATAGGTTGATTGATTAATAATTTTAATAGGTTTTATTAAATAGTTTAGTTTAACAAATCGATTGGCCGGTGGTATATTATAGGTGTCGAAGGAATTCGGCAGTGACAACTAAATACACCATACAATATAGGAGGTATCATTATGAGAAATATGTACAATGTGATTGGTATGATTATTCTGGTAGTTAGCGCAGCTCTCGGAATCGTATTCACTGTTGCAATGGACGCGGTCTCAGCTGGTTCCGGTGCACAGATTGTGCTGATGATCCTCATACTCGCATCCATGGGTGCTTTCGATGTAACATCCTACGAGATGCTCAAATAACATATAGTTGTTCTTCAATATTATTCGGCATGCATCCTCACGGGGGTGTGTGCCCTACCCCAAAGCTATCAATACCTATTATTACCAATACAAAGTAAAAGGAAGCGGCGAGTCCGCTTCCTTTTACTTTGCAATATATTCTTCCAGCATAAGGCAACGGCCGAAACCGCCGCCCTTCCACGATTCATTACGCTCTTGCCGCCTCACAAACCGCTTCTACAAAAGTCGGGTGTGGGTGAATGGTGTTTGCCACTTCTTCAACGGTCAATCCATTGGCAATTGCTACTGCCAGCTCTCCGATGATATCAGTAGCTCTGCCGCACATCAGCTGTGCACCCAGCAGCGTGTGATCTTCCTTGCTGGCAACCAGCTTGATGAATCCGCGATCCAACTCCTCGATGATGGTCTTGCCGTTAGCAGAAGTCGGGAACTTCTTGGTAATTACATCGATGCCCGCTTCCTTCGCTTCGTCCTGCGTCAGTCCAACGGAAGCGATTTCAGGAGATGTGTAGATGCATCCTGCAACCACGTTCATATTGATTTCCGGCTCTTTGCCGTTCATGATCGCCACCGCATTTCGGCCCTCTGCCGTTGCGGTGTGGGCCAGCATAGTTCCGCCGATAGCATCCCCGATTCCGTAGATGGACGGAATCTCCGTGCGATAGCAATCGTCGACCTGCAGGAAACCTCTTGCGCCCAGCAGCTTCTCCTCCAGCTCTTCACTGAAGACACCCTTGGTCACCGGACGTCTTCCGGTGCAAACCAGGATGTGGTCGGCTTCCACTTCCTGAACTTTGTCCTTCTCCTTGTAAAAGCATACCAGACGGCCATTGCGTTCTTCGATCTTCTCTACCATTGCGTTGGTATGCGTATCGATGCCTCTGTTCTTGAAGTTCATCTTCAAGCTGCGACCCAGCTCCTTGTCCATGTTTGGAAGGAGACGATCCATGGCCTCCACAACGGTAACATTCGTTCCCAGGTCGCTGTAGATGGTTGCAAACTCGATACCAATCACGCCGCCGCCGATGATTACGAAATCCTTCATGATTTCGCCCCGAAGCTCCAGCAATCCGGTGCTGTCCAGCACGCCCGGAAGGTCCGCGCCCGGAATCGGCGGAGTTGCCGGTTCCGAACCCGTGGCAATCATGATGTTGGCCGCAGTCAGTTCCGATACCTCATCGTTTCCGCTGATTTCAACGGTGTGCCCGTCCGTAACCTTTGCGGTTCCCGCTACGAAATCCACCTTCTTTTTCTTCAGCAAGAACATGATCCCGTCTCTCAATGTCTCGGAAACCTCGCACTTCCGGTCGATGATGCGGTTCAAATCTGCTTTTACGCCCTCGGCGGAAACGCCGATATTTGCAGACTGGGTGGCAATCCGATACGCATCGGAAGAATGCATCATTGTTTTGGTTGGCACGCAGCCCCGATTCAGGCAGGTTCCACCTACCAGATCCTTTTCCACCAGGGCAACCTTCATGCCGAAATCTGCCGCTTCATACGCTGCCTCGTATCCGCCCGGTCCGGCTCCGATAATCACCAGATCATACTGAAATTCGCTCATAATCCTACCTCCTGCTTTACTCCATCTGCAGCGTAATCTGCTCAATCACCTTTGCTGCAATTGCCTGTTCTTCCTCTGTCTCAAACTGATTCAAGTCCAATCCGCTCAAGTTTGCTTTTTTGTATGCTGCACCCTTCAGCAGTTCCTCGATTTCCGGGAAAACGTCGGTTTCCAGAGAGTCCGAATAGATTTTCGCCTCCTGAATCACGCCTCCCACTACGTGCAGCTGAATGGTCACGCTTCCGAAATCCAAACGATTGTCGATTTCCACATCGAACGGAATGCGGCGGCCCAGGCGCCACTCGTCCGAGCGATAGCGATCGTACAATGCTCGAACATCCGGATCCTCAATGGATGGCAGCGGCTCTTCCACCGGTGCCCCCTGATATACCTCACCGAACGCCTGAATCAATGCATCCTCCACTTCCTTCAGGGTCAGCTCCGGACGAAGCTCCGTCAGGTTCGTTACCCTGGAACGTACCGAGTCCACGCCTTTGGACTTCAGCTTCGCCGTGGAAACGTTCAGATAGCGGGAAAGCACATCCCGGTTTACGTCCATCATGATGGTTCCGTGGTGATAGCAATACTTTCCCCGTTTGAAATATGCATGACCGGAGAATTTTTTTCCGTCAATGGTAAGGTCGTTTCGACCGTTTTTCTCCGCGTGAATTCCCAGAATCTGTACCGCCCGGAGGATGACTTCCGTCTGCTTTGCCACGTCGTACAAGCCTTCCTGTGCGATAAATGTAAAATTAAGATTTCCCAGGTCGTGGTATACCGCACCGCCACCGGAAACTCGTCTGGCTAAAGTGCATCCGCCTTCCGCCATCTCTTCCAGGCGGCATTCCTTCCATGGGTTCTGGTTTCTTCCGATTACCACCGTATTGGCATTCTGCCACAGATACAGGGTTACCTCGTCCGGATCTGCCCGGAATGTCAAATATTCTTCCACGGCCAAGTTTTTTGCCGGATCGGTGCAGTCAGTGAGTATGTATTTTAATTTTGTCATGATTCTCCTGTGGATAAAGACGCGAACCTTGCGGCCCGCGCCTTTACTGCAATGCATTTTATTCAGCTGTGTACTTTAGAATCGGATGTCTTGCCGCACTCACTTCGTCCAGACGACGAACCGGTGTGGTTACCGGGCAAGCCATTACGCTTTCCGGTGACTCCATCATCTGCTTATGAATTGCGATAAATGCCTCGATGGCTTCATCCAGCACTTCCTTTGCCTCGGTTTCTGTCGGCTCTACCATGAGTGCTTCGTCCACGATCAGCGGGAAGTACATCGTTGGCGGATGGATTCCGTAATCCAGGAGTGCCTTTGCTACGTCCAGTGCGGATACGTGGCTTTCCTTGTGGAATTTCTCCAGGCTCATAACGAACTCGTGCATGCAAGTGTGGTCATATGCCATTGGATAGTAATCCTTCAGCTTCTCCATCATGTAGTTGGCATTGAGAACCGCATTCTTTGCCAGTTCCGGAACGCCTTCTGCACCGATGGTGAGCAGGTATGTCAGCGCCTTCATGCAAACCAGGAAGTTGCCGTGGAATCCGGTCATATCTCCCAGGCTCTTCTCTGCACGAACGAAGCCGTCATCCTTGGAATAGGTTCCCGGCATGAACTCTGCCAGGAAGTCCTTGCAGCCTACCGGACCTGCACCCGGGCCGCCGCCGCCATGCGGGGTGGAGAAGGTCTTGTGCAGATTCAAGTGAATGCAGTCAAAACCAATGTCTCCCGGACGAACCAGACCGATTACCGCGTTCAGGTTCGCACCGTCGTAGTAGCACAGACCGCCGGCCTCGTGTACCATTCTGGTGATTTCCATAATATTGTCGTCAAAAATACCTACCGTATTCGGGTTGGTCAACATCAATCCGGCAGTCTTCTCGCTGAGATGTGCCTTCAAATCGTCCAGGTCAATCATTCCCTTTTCGTTGGACTTGATGACAACAACCTTGAAGCCGGCCATTGCAGCGCTGGCTGGGTTGGTTCCGTGAGCGGAGTCCGGAATGATGATTTCCTTACGCTGATTCTCGCCTCTGGATTCGTGATAGGACTTAATCAGGAGAAGTCCGGTGAATTCACCCTGTGCGCCGGCAGCCGGCTGCAGAGTGATGCGGTCCATTCCGGTGATTTCGCCCAGATCGTGTTCCAGCATTTCCATAGCCTTGCACGCACCGTATACGGACCACTCCGGCTGCAGCGGATGGATGTTGGTAAATCCAGGCAATGCGGCCATCTTCTCGTTGATTCTCGGGTTGTGCTTCATGGTGCAAGAACCCAGCGGATAGAATCCGTCATTTACACCGCGAGATGCTTTTGCCAGTTCGGTGTAATGTCTGCCCATTTCATTCTCGGAAATTTCCGGCAGCGCTGCTTCTTTCTCTCTCAGTGCTGCCTGTGGCAGTTTAATCTCTACATCGCATTCCGGAAAGATGTCCTGGCCACGGCCCGGCATGCTTCTTTCAAAAATCAGTTTCATGCGCTGAACACCTCCTTAGCGATTTCTACTACATCATCCATATCTTCCTTCGAGTTCAGCTCGGTGCAGCACCACAGGATCTCGGTATCGCTGAGCTTCAGTCCGCCCAGGATGCCGTTGTCTTCCAGTGCGTCCAGCAGCTGATCGGCGTTCGGGCAGGTGGTTACGAATTCATGGAAGAATTCACCCTCATATGCTCTCTTCATGCCGATTTCCTCGAACTTCTCTGCCAGATAGTGTGCCTTCGAAGTGCACAGGGTGGCTACCTGCTTCAGTCCCTTCGGACCGATGGTTGCCAGATAGATGGACGCCTTCAGTGCGCAAAGAGCCTCGTTGGAGCAGATGTTGCTGGCTGCTTTCTCTCTACGGATGTGCTGCTCTCTTGCCTGAAGTGTCAGAACGAATCCTCTTTCGCCCTGGGAATCCTTTGTTTCACCAACGAGACGACCTACGATCTTACGCATGTTTTTCTCGGTGGTTGCCAGAATTCCAAGGTATGGACCGCCGTAAGCCAGTCCCAGTCCCAGAGGCTGTCCCTCTGCCACAACGATATCCGCACCGATTTCGCCCGGTGTCTTCAGAACGCCCAGGGCAATCGGGTTCACGCTCATGATCAGCTGTGCGCCGGCACCGTGAACGATTTCTGCGATTGCATCGCCGTCTTCGATGATTCCGTTGAAGTTCGGATACTGCATCAGGAAGCAAGCGGCTTTGTCGTCTGCCTCCAGCGTTTCCTTCAGTGCGGCCAAATCGGTCGCGCCGGCTGCTGCCGGAATTGTTTTTACCACGGAATCCTTTCCGAATGCGTAGGTCTTGATTACGCTGAGGATTCTCTTGTCTACGGTATCGGATACATAGATTGTGGAATGTTTCCGATCCTGTGTCATTGCACATGCTTCTGCCGCTGCGGAAGCGCCGTCGTACATGGATGCGTTGGCAATGTCCATGTCGGTCAGCTGGCACATCATGGTCTGATATTCAAAGATGGACTGCAGGATGCCCTGGCTGATTTCTGCCTGATACGGCGTGTAGGCAGTCAGGAATTCTTCCTTATTGGCAATCGCATCTACCGCTGCAGGTACGTAGTGATTGTACGCGCCTGCACCCCGGAAAATCGAATCAAAGACAACGTTGTCCGATGCCAGCTCTTCCATGATCTGGCTTACTTCGATTTCCGACTTTCCCTTTGGCAGGTTCAGCTCACCCTGAACTCGTGCTTCCGCCGGGATGTCCTTAAAGAGGTCGTCGAAATCCGCATAGCCGATTTCGTTCAGCATTTTCAGCTGTTCCTCTTTTGTGTTCGGAATAAAAGTCCCCATTTCTTTTTGGTCCTCTCTTTTATAAGCTTTTTTTACGCTTCTTCTTCAACAAACTTATCGTACGCTTCCTCATCCAGCAGCTCTTCGGTCTCTGTGATGTTTCCAACGCGAACGAACCATGCGTCATACGGATGCTCGTTAATTGCTTCCGGTGCATCCAGCAGCTCTTCGTTTACTTCCAGAACGGTTGCGGAAACCGGGGAAAGTACATCTTCTACGGCCTTTACGGACTCGATGTCGCCCAGCGCTTCGCCTACTTCGATCTCATCGTCTACTTCCGGCAGATTTACGAATACCAGGTCACCCATGCTGCTCTGTGCAAAATCGGTGATTCCGATGTACGCCTCGTCTCCTTCGTAACGTACCCACTCGTGAGATTTCGAATACTTCAGTTCGTTAGTATTAGCCATTATATGTTCCTCCTGTTTTACAGTAAAAATAATTATCGTGTTCTATTTCTCTCTCTTGTAGAATGGCAGTTTCACCATTTCTGCGTCGATCATTCTTCCTCGAACCTCTACCTGGCAAGCCGCGCCGATTTCTCTGTCCGCTGCTTCTACGATTGCCATCGCATAGGATCCCTTGAGGTATGGCAGGAATGTTCCGGATGTGGTTACGCCCACTTTCTTTCCGTCTCTATATACGTCGCATTCCTCTCTCAGTATTCCTCTTCCGGTAACCTTCAGGCCCACTCTGCGCTGCTTCAGCGGAGTTGCTGCCTCGATGGCTTCCTTACCGATGAATTCCGGCTTGTCCATCTTTACGGCAAATCCCAGGCCGGCAACCTTCGGGGAAATCTCGTCGTTCATCTCGTGTCCGTACAGAGGCATTGCTGCTTCCATTCTCAGGGTATCTCTTGCACCCAGACCGCATGGAAGAATTCCATATTCCTGACCCGCATCCATCAGCAGTTCCCAAGCGTCCACCGCTCTGTCTGCCGGCATGTAGATTTCGAAACCGTCTTCGCCGGTGTATCCGGTACGAGAAATCATGCATGGAATTCCCTGCATTTCGGTATCAAATACGCAAGTATAATATCCTGCCGGGATTGCTTCCGGCTTCGCAACCTTTGCCAGAACCTTCTCGGAGTTCGGACCCTGCAGTGCCAGCTGGCCCCACTCTGCCGATGCGTTGGACAATTCCACGCCGTCAATCTTGTGATCCACCATCCACTGGAAATCCTTCTCGGTATTTGCCGCGTTTACAACGACGAAATAATCGTTGTCCGCCTTCTTGTAAACAATCAGATCGTCTACGGTACCACCGTTCTCATTGCACATTGGGCTGTATCTCGCACAACCGTCCTTCAAATCCGTGTAGTCGTTCGTCAACACGTGATTCAGGAACTCCAGAGCCTTCTCGCCCTGAACCAGAATCTCTCCCATATGGGAAACGTCGAACAGGCCGCACTCCGTCCGAACTGCCATATGTTCCTTCTTGATACCGGCTTCGTACTGAACCGGCAACAGAAAACCACCGAAGTCCACGATGCTTCCACCGTACTTCACATGGGTGTCATAAAGGGGTGTTTTTTTTCCTTCCACTTTTGTACCTCCATTCGTACATCAAATTCTTTTCCTATATTATCATTCACAAAATCCGCCGTCAATACGCCGAACCCCCTTGTGGAATAAGTTATTTTTTTATCTATTACAATTTTCTTTTGATGATTTTGTATATAAAGGAAAATCAAAAAGAAAAACAGGTATATGTTGGAGGCCATATACCTGTTTCTTCACTACGAAATTATTAATTAAGAAAGAACAATTAAGGAAAATGTCGTTTTGTTCGCTTTTTCTGACACTCATATAATAGCAAGCTTATATGTAGATTCGGTAAAGACTCCTTAGTCATTGTATGTGTATACTGTAGCACGCCGTCAACACAGACGTGCACATTTCCGTCATATTCTTTCTCCCGCCATCACTTATTCGTTCAATCCCAAAATATCTCTGGCAACGAATATACCGCTGGCGGATGCATGGGACAGGGAATGGGTCACGCCACTTCCGTCCCCGATAACGTACAGCCCCGGATACTTCGTTTCCAGATGCTCATCCAGCTGCACTTCCATGTTGTAGAATTTCACTTCCACGCCGTAGAGCAGCGTGTCGTCGTTCGCGGTTCCCGGAGCAATCTTATCCAGGGCGTAAATCATCTCAATAATTCCGTCCAGGATTCTCTTCGGCAGCACCAAGCTCAAATCTCCCGGTGTCGCCTGCAATGTCGGAATCACCGTGTTGCGTTTCATTCTTTTTTCCGTGCTCCGGCGTCCTCGCTCCAGATCGCCGAAACGTTGCACGATTACGCCGCCCCCCAGCATGTTGGACAGTCTGGCGATGCTTTCACCGTACCCATTGCTGTCTTTGAACGGTTCGGAGAAATGCTTGGACACCAGCAGGGCAAAGTTGGTGTTCTCCGTCTTCTTATCCGCTCCGTCGAAGCTGTGACCGTTCACCGTCACGATTCCGTTGGTGTTTTCGTTCACCACAAAACCCTGTGGATTCATGCAGAAGGTGCGCACGTTGTCTTCGAACTTCTTGGTGCGGTACACGATTTTGCTCTCGTACAGCTGATCCGTCAGATCCTCAAAGATTACCGCCGGCAGTTCTACCCGGACACCCAGGTCTACCCGGTTGGAGCTGGTTGGAATTTCCAGATCCCGGCACAGCTTCTCCATCCACTTGCTGCCGCTGCGGCCCACGGAGATGATGCACTTGTCGCACTCCGCCGTGCTGCCGTCTCGCCCGATCACTCGGTAGGTCCCATCTTCCAGCGCCTCCACCGTTTCCACCGGTGCGCGGAAGCGGAAGTCCACCTTGTCTTGCAGTTCTTTATAAATATTTTCCAGAACGATATAATTCACGTCCGTTCCCAGATGGCGAACGGATGCGTTCAGCAATGTGAGCTTGTTCTGCATGCAGATTTTCTTGAACTTGGACCCCACGGTGGAATACTTCTTCGTATCGCCGCCGCCCTTGGCGCAGTTGATTTCGTCCACGTAATTCATCAATTCCAGCGCCTTCTCCCGGCCGATATATTCGTACAGCGTCCCGCCGAAATCGTTGGTGATGTTGTACTTCCCGTCAGAGAACGCGCCGGCGCCACCGAAGCCGTTCATGATGGCGCAAGTCGGGCAGTTGATGCAGGCTTTTACATTCTTTCCGTCGATGGGACATTTTCTCTTCTCCAAAGGATTTCCCTCTTCGAAAACGCCCACCTTCAATTCCGGATTCTTTTTTGTCAGCTCATAGGCTGAGAATATTCCTCCCGGGCCGGCACCCACGATGATTACGTCATACTTCATACTTTTCGCTCCTTGTTTTTGTCGCATTTGTTTTTATGGTATTGCGAAAGCTAGAGATACTCAATCTTGCTGGTATTTCGCCAAATTCCCATTTTCTCCGCTTCGCGAATCAGGTCCTCCCGGAAATCCGGATGAGCAATGCTAATCAGCATCTCCGCCCGCTGCCAGGTGGATTTGCCCTTCAGATTCACCGCGCCGAACTCCGTCACTACGTAGTTCACCGCCGCTCTCGGTGTCGTCACGATGGATCCCGCCGGAAGCACCGGATGAATCAGGGAATGCAGCTTTCCGTTGGAATCCCGCCGCGTGGAATGGGTGCACATGAAACTCTTGCCGTTCTTCGACGCAAAAGCCCCCTGCACGAAGTCCAGCTGTCCGCCGGTTCCGCTCACCTGGCGATACCCCGCGCTCTCCGAACAAACCTGGCCGAACAGGTCCAGACCGATACAGCTGTTGATGGAAATGAAATTGTCGATTTCCGAAATGGTGTGCACATTGTTCACGTAATCCACCGGCGCGCAGCAGCAAATCGGGTTGTCATCGATAAAATCATACAGCGCTTTACTGCCCACCGCCGCAGTGTAGACGCTAAGTCCTTTGTCCCGGGTCTTGTTGTTGGTGAGCTTGCCCGCGTAGTACAGATTCATAAAAGCATCCACGAGCACTTCGCTGTGTCCGCCCAGGTCCCGGATGTCCGACTCGGCCAACATTTTGCCGATACTGTTGGGAACCGCGCCGATTCCAAGCTGCAGCACGCTGCCGTTTCGAATTTCACTGACAATATACTCCGCAATCCGGCGATCCTCCGGATCCGCATCCTTCGGAAGGGATTCCGGAATGTCCGGACTGTCCCCTTCGATAATGTAATTCACATCCGAAATATTGATGTGGGATTCGTACCCCAGCGCAATCGGCATCTTCTCGTTGACTTCCACAATCACCTTCTTGGACGCCTTGATAATTCCGTGCAAATCCGCGTTGGTCGGTCCAAAATTGAAGTTGCCGTATTTGTCCATCGGCGCTACCTGAATGCAGCAGATGTCGAACTGATTGCCCTCTAAAGACCAGTACAGCGGCTCTTCATTGAACATGATTGGCACATACCACGTATTTCCGGACTCCGACATTCTCCGGTCCATTCCCGTAAAATGAGAAGAATAGAAGCGTACCCGCTCCACCGGCTGCTTCGCCTTAAACGTCTCCATATAGTCGTTCCGCACCGCCACTTCCGTCTGAATCTCCACGCCTCGCAGCAGGGTGTCGTCCTTCAGGCGCTCTCCCAGCGCCCGATCCATGTATACCGAGGTGCCCGTGCCTACACCAAAATGAAGGCGGTAGTTACTCTTAACCAGGCTGGCTGCAAACTCCGCAGAAATCAGTTTGGTCTTATACTCCCCCTGCACCTGTTTAATATCGTACATTCTGTCCCTCCGTTATTCTAAGATATCCTAAGAAATAACAAACATACCTTGTCGTATTTTATAATATTCTTAATAAAAAGACAAGTGAAGTTTGTATGTAGCGAACAAATTCACAGTATAATCTTCAGTTGCCTTCGCCTCAGCGAGGGCTCAAGTCTCTGTATAAAAACGCATAAAAAAACACGAAGCGAAATGCTCCGTGCTTTCGTGGTGGGCTTGAGTGGACTCGAACCACCGACCTCACGCTTATCAGGCGTGCGCTCTAACCAGCTGAGCTACAAGCCCAAATAGGAAAAAACCGGCGACTTCCTAATTTCCCAGGCAGCTTCCCGCCAAGTATCTTCAGCGCAGGAGAGCTTAACTTCTGTGTTCGGGATGGGAACAGGTGTATCCTCTCTGCTATAATCACCGGATTTTCCTTATTTGTTTTTTGAAGGCTGTACCTTCAAAACTGAATAATATCTACTGGCCATCTAA
>NZ_VUNA01000011.1 GCF_009695905.1 Mogibacterium kristiansenii | reverse complement strand
AAGATCGCAGGGCTCACGGCGGACCATTAGCCTGTAGGTAACCAATCCACGAATAACAGAGTGGCCACATGCCGGGAACTGTTAAATCAAAGCTCTTTCCAGATGCTGTCAAGAAAATACAAATGTGCCATGCCGAGAGAAGAAACTTTCTTGTAATCGTCTCTTGACAACGGTCACTTCATAACAGGCTTTGCGGGGATTTGTGCACCAAGTCCGTGCCGGCCGAGCGCTGAAAAGGTCCGGAGACTTGGTGCAAAGGGAACGAAAGAACAAGGGTCTGCGGGGATTCGTGCACCAACCCCGGGCCGAAAAAACAGGAAAAGGCGGCCCGGGCACCGCCCAAGTTGGCGCCCCATTGCCGGCAAAGCCATGTATATCCGTTACGAGGCGCCAACATTTCGCCCTGAGGCGCCTCTGCCCGTCGGCCAAGTTGGCGCCCCATTGCCGGCAAAGCCTTATGCCTCCGTTGCGAGGCGCCAACATTTTGCCCTGGAGCGCTGCCGGTCACCGGCCGAGTTGGCGCCTCGGTGCCGGCAAAGCCTTATGCCTCCGTTACGGGGCGCCAACATTTTGCCCTGAGAATCGGCCGGGCATCGCCCATGTTGGCGCCCGTTTGCCGGCAAAGCCTTATGCCTCCGTTACGGGGCGCCAACATTTTGCCCTGAGAATCGGCCGGGCATCGCCCATGTTGGCGCCCGTTTGCCGGCAAAACCTTATGCCTCCGTTACGGGGCGCCAACATTTTACCCTGAGGCTCGGCCGGGCATCGCCCATGTTGGCGCTCTTTTGCCCGCAAAGCCTTGTGCCTCCGTTACGGGGCGCCAACATTTTACCCTGAGAATCGGCCGGGCATCGCCCATGTTGGCGCCCGTTTGCCGGCAAAACCTTATGCCTCCGTTACGGGGCGCCAACATTTTGCCCTGGAGCGCAGCCGTTCACCGTCCGAGTTGGCGCCTCGGTGCCGGCAAAACCTTATGCCTCCGTTACGGGGCGCCAACATTTTACCCTGAGGATCGGCCGGGCATCGCCCATGTTGGCGCTCTTTTGCCCGCAAAGCCTTGTGCCTCCGTTACGGAGCGCCAACATTTTACCCTGAGGCTCGGCCGGCAGCCGGCAAAGTTCGCGCTCGGCTGCCCGCAAAGCCAATAAATTCGGTTTTCATGCGCGAACCCCGGTGCCGAGAAGAGCAGAAAGCCGGCCCGCCGGCCGGCACCTGCAGCTCATCCGCCGGCCGCCAAAAAACAATAAAAAAACGAGCAACCTCAGTTGCTCGTCCATGGTGCGCGATCAGGGGTTCGAACCCTGGACACCCTGATTAAGAGTCAGGTGCTCTGCCAGCTGAGCTAATCGCGCATATTCATTTTTTAACCGCTTCATGCGACTCATTTAGTATAACTCAGAAATCTCAAGAAGTCAAGCACTTTTTTTTAAAAAGTTTTTTCAGTCGCTTCATGCGACTCATTTAGTATAGCCGGAAACGGGGGCAGAGTCAAGTGCTTTTTTTATTTTTTTCAAAAAAGTTTTCAAATCTTGCACGGAAAGTTTGCAAAAGCTTTACATGCATATTGCAAACACAATAAAATCAAGCCTTTCAACCACAAATCCTGTAGAAAGCATTGAATTTTCCAAAATGCTGTTGTATAATTTTCAATGAATATTTGTAAGAGCTTATTAATTAGAGCGGATAATACATTTGGGAGGTACAATAGTGTTCTGTAGTAATTGTGGCAACAAAATTGCTGATGGTGCTAAATTCTGCAGCGTCTGTGGAGCTAAAGTGGCATCCACCGGACTGGAATCAGCAACAGAGCATCCCGTAAAAAATAGAAATCAACAGGCTGCCGGCGAAACGAAGACGGCAAAGTCAGCGGATCATGGTTTTAGCATGAATCTGGATTGGGATGACAGCGACACACACGCGCCAAAAAGAAAATCAGAAGTGGCATTCGACTGGAGCTCGGTGGTAGATGACCGAAATTCCAGAAGACGCCCGCGCAAGGAAGTCCGTTCTCCGTGGGAAGATTATTCCGACGAATTTGAAAGCGTGCCAAATCGGTCGGCTTCGTCCGGCACCTCTTCTTATCGTGCGCCGGAAAAGAAGACTTCCTTAGAAGAAGAACTTTTCGGAAAGGAAGAACCGTCCAGAGACCGCAGCCGCACCATGAATTTCATCGATGTCCTGAAGCAGGAAAAAGATGAACAGGAGCGGGCGGAATACGAGAACCTGAGAAAGAATGTCCCTGCAGATTCCTTTGAGGACACCGCATATCCGGAACGGAGAGAGTCCGTTCTTCCGGAATCTCAGAGAGAGCACACCCAGGGATACACGGATCTGAAGGACGACATCATCGCGGAGATGGACAAGCGGGATGGCGCAGCGACTTTTGAGGAACAGTTGGCAAAAATTCGTGCGGAGAGAGAAGAAGCTCGGAAGCAGGAAGTGGCTCCGGAGAAGCCGCAGAACTTTGTCGAGGACTCCGAGCAGGAGTTTGACCGTATTCTCAGCGGCATGAAGTCTGAGAAGAAGCGCGCACCGAAGCAGGATAATTTGGAATCCATCTTCAGCGGCGGATCCAATATCTTCGAAGACGAAGCGCCGAAGGCCCCGGAAAAAGCAGATCGGAACGCCGTTTTCCACGACTACGAAGATTCTTTTACCAGCGTGGATACACCGTCGGTGGAAGATGAATATGACAACATCCGGCTGAACCACCTGGCAGATGAAGATGAGCAGGAGCCGGAACAGGAAGCGGCAGTGAAGCCGGCGGAAAAAGGTTCCTACGATGATTTCTTCTTCGGGGAGGATGACGTGGAGCTGAATCCGGCCGAACTGGACGATGAATCCGAGGAAGAGAATGTCGCAGCGGGAATCGATCTGTTCGGCGACGCCTTGACTCCGGAAGAACCGGCAAAAGAAGAGTCCGACGTGGAAGATGCCTATGCCGGATTTGACGAATATTTGGATTACGTTCCAAAGAGAAGAGCTTCTCGCGCGGCAAGAGTCGAGGAACCGGATGATTTGGATGACGATGATGAGGATTTCTCGCTTGACGACGCTGCGGAAGAGAAGACCCCGGTAAAAGAAACCCCAGCGACCGCTGAGGCGACCGAGGCTCCGGCAGCACCAAGCACCGACGAGAAGGAAGCGGTGGATGATGAAATCGCAGCCCTTCAGAAGAAGCTGGAGATGCTGCTGAAGCAGAAGAGCGGCGAAGCGGCGGAAGAAGCACCGAAGGAACCGACAGTAGAAGTAGAAGCAACTCCGGTAGAGACCGCACCGGAGGAAGTACCGGCAGCAGAGGTTTTGGCCGAGGAAACGGCGGAAGTTGAAGCGGAAACACCGGCAGATGACGCCGGCGTGGATGAATACAACGACGGTGCCATGGACTTCGACTTGGAAGCCGAGCTGGATAACCTGAGCGCGCCGAAGGAACTGGAAGCGCCGCAGGTAGAAGAGAGCTACAGCGATTCCTACATGGATGGAATCGCGGATCAGAATACCGGGGTGCAGAATGATGACGTAACGCCGGTACTGAACATTCAGGATGCAGTGAACAACGATGCGGCGGCGGATTCTGCTTTTGCGGAAAACGAACAGCTGGATTTGGATAAAGAACTGGCACAGCTGGGTTTTGACCTGGGTGTGGATACCACACCGGAAGAACCGAAGGAAGAAGAAATCTTCTTCAATGCGGAAACCATCGATACCGGTGACAACAAGGGAAGCGATACCGTGGTACTGCCTTCCGAGGATATTCTGAATCAGGCGGCAGCGGCGAAAGATCAGAACTCCATGTCCCTGGAGGATTTGGAGAACGACATCTTTGGCGGCGCACCGGATGCAGACGATTTGGAAGCTACCCGCAAAATCGACAAATTCTACACCCTGTATCGTAAGAACGAGGAATTCCAGAAACTTCTGGATGCGGAATACAGCAAGCTGCAGGGCGAGGATATCGACGACGATGTGACCGATGCCATGAACAGCATTCTGGGAACTCAGCCGGAAGCACCGGTACAGGAAGCACCGCAGGCTCCGCAGATGCAGTCTCAGATGCAGGAGGCGGCTCCGCAGGAGAATCCGTCTTCCATGAGCCTCAGCGCTGCGGTAAACGCGGCGGCACCGTCGGCACCGGCGGAAGCCGTACAAGAGACCGGAAAGAAGGCAAAGAAGAAAGCCAAGAAGGTGAAGGAAGAAGCAGATTACGATGAGAAGGGCGGAAGCGTGCTCACCGTTATCGCAATTGTTGTTGCGGTTCTGCTGGTGGTTCTCCTGGGAATCATTCTGATCCTCAACTTCGCTCCGGAGAGCGGCATTGCCCAGACGCTGAACGAGGTGATTGGAAACTACACCAACTTCTTCGCAGACGGCGGCGGTTTCGGCGGATTGATGTAATAAAAGCATTTTGCGGCGGTTCACAGAAACTCGCCCTAAAGACACAGAAAATTTAATAGAATTACATGCAGCGGTGGCGCGCCTATGACGGACGCTGTCGCTGCTTGTTCGTTTTTTTAAAGCGTCCAACGCAGCAATGGAGTGGCGATATGAAGAAAAGAGATAAGAAGCCAAAGGGAATGGACCGAATTCATCGGCCGAAGAAAGGGCTCAGTTTCGTCGTGATGGTAATCGTGGTGATTCTGGTGCTGCTCATCGGCTGCGCCGGTTTTCTCACCAACTGGATGTGGTTTGACAGCCTGGGATTCGAAAAGGTGTTCTGGACGAAGTTCCTGAGCCAACTGGAAATTGGGGTGCCGGTGTTCCTGGCAGCCATGCTTCTGGTGCGCATTTACCTGAAGAGCTTGAAAAAGCATTATTTCATTGAAGTCGAGTCCCACGAGATTCCGGATGAAAAGCGCCTCAATAAGATCTCCTGGGGGATGTCGGTGGTATTCGGCCTCCTGGTGGGACTCTCCGCCGGCGCCAGCACCTGGATGGATTTTCGGCAGTTTGCCAACGCCACATCTTTCGGCCTGAAGGACCCGCTCTTCCATCTGGACATTTCCTTCTACGTGTTTAAATTGGCATTCCTGACCAAAGCCAACAACATCGTGCTGGGAATCGTGGTGGGCATAGTGATCATCACACTGCTGTACTACGGAATCCTGATGACGGTGCGTACCCCGGATGTGTTCGAACGGGAGCCGGAAGAACCGGAGGGCTCGGAAACGCCGGAAGAGAACGCAATTCCTTTTACCCGTAAATACCGGAGTAAGCGCAGCAGCATGCGCACGCTGGATTTGAACAACAGCAATATGAGCCAGCTGCTTCACATCGCGTCGGGGAAACTGACACTGCTGGGAATTATTTTCTACTTGATGGTGGCGATGGATTTCCTGATGCGGCAATTCGATCTGCTGCACGTCCACACGGGTGCGGTGTACGGCGCGGGTTTTACGGATGTAAATGTGAAGCTGTGGGTGTACCGGCTGATTATGGTGCTTTCGATTGTCGGCGCGGTAACACTTTGTCACCACATGCACCGGAAGGAGCCGAAGAAGCTGGTGAGGATTCCGATTGCAATCGTTGTGGTGGGCCTGCTGGGCGGTGTGGTGAGTTTTGCGGTGCAGAATCTGCTGGTGAGCCCGGACGAAATCAATAAAGAAAGCAAATATCTGGAACGGAATATTTCTTATACCCGTCACGCCTATGGGTTGGACAACATCAAGGTGGAGGAATTTCCGGCAGAGCATAATCTGAATCGGCAGGCGATTCGGAATAACTCCCAGACCATCACCAATATTCGAATCAACGATTATGAGCCGGTGCAGGATTTCTACAATCAGACTCAGAGCATCCGGCAGTATTACGATTTCAACGATGTGGATATCGACCGGTACAACATCGACGGGGAACAGACCCAGACGTATCTGGCAGCCCGGGAAATCAACGAAAGCAAAATCAGTTCCACCTGGATTAACCGCCATCTGAAGTATACCCACGGTTACGGTGCGGCGGTGTCCCGAGTGGATGCGGTTACGGCCAACGGTCAGCCGGATATTATTGTAAAGAATATTCCGCCGGAATCGGAGGCGAAGGATACCGATATTACCCGTCCGGAAATCTATTTCGGCGAATTAACCAACGATTACGTAATCGTGAATACCGATGAGCAGGAATTCGATTATCCGAACGGAAACGAGAACAGCTACAGCACGTACAAGGGGAAAGCGGGAATCAAGCTGAATCTGTTGAATCGGATTCTGTTCTCCGTACGGGAGGGCAGCATGAAACTGCTGGTGTCCTCCAATGTGAACTCCGACTCCCGGATTATCATCAACCGGAACATCAAGGATCGGGTGGAAAAATTGATGCCGTATCTTTCCTACGAGAAGGATCCGTATATGACGGTGGTGAACGGCAAGCTGTACTGGATTGTGGATGCGTATACCACCAGCTCCTATTACCCTTATTCCGAACCGTATTCCGGCGAGGTGGGTTCCACCAACTACATTCGGAATTCCGTAAAGGTTGTGGTAGATGCCTATAACGGAGATACCACCTTCTACGTGGTGGATCAAGACGATCCGGTGGCGCGCACGTATCAGAAAATCTATCCGACTCTGTTCAAGGATGTAAAGGAGATGCCGGAAGGCATCCGGAAGCATATCCGCTATCCGAATTCGCTGCTGAAGATTCAGGCCGGTGTGTACACGAAATACCACATGGATCAGGTGAAGGTATTCTATCAGGATGAAGACCTGTGGGATATCGCACACCAGATCTACGGCACAGAAGAGAAGGAAATGGATCCGAGCTACTTCATCTTTGAACTTCCGGACGAAAAAAAGGCGGAATTCATCAACATGATTCCGTTCACACCGAAGTCCAAACAGAACATGACGGCCATCATGATGGCACGGAACGACGGAAATCGGTACGGCCAGCTGCTGGTATATAAGTTCCCGAAGAACAAGACGGTGTACGGGCCGATGCAGATCGAGGCCCAGATTGACCAGAATACGGAGATTTCCAAGGAATTCTCCCTGTGGAATTCCTCCGGTTCCAAATACCGGAGAGGCGACCTGTTCGTCATTCCGATCAACAACTCCATCATGTACGTGGAACCGGTGTATCTGGAAGCGTCCAACCAGGCGATTCCGGAAATGAAGCGGGTAATCGTAGCCTACGGCGACAAAATCGCGTACGAGTCCACCTTAGAAGATGCGTTGGCGGATCTCTTCGGAGAGGACGAGAACGGCGGACAATCCCAGAGTGCATCCGCGTCTTCCGGTAAAAACAATTCCGGAAAGTCCAACACCAAGGAGTTAATTCAGAAAGCCAACGAAGCCTACGAGAACGCAGTGAACGCCCAGAAAAGCGGAAACTGGAAGAAGTACGGTGATTATCTGGACGAGCTGGAGAAGTATCTGAACCAGTTGGAAGACCGGAATTAATAATATTACGCTATATGTTAAAGAAGGGTTGAGAGGAGAGAAAAATGTTAGATTTTGATTTGGACAAAATGCTTTTTACCATCCCGGCAGAGAAACACGATGAGAAGGAGATTGCGGCCATACTGGAGGCCCATCCGGAAGTAAAGTTCGTGTCTCTGACGGGCGTGGATCTGGGAAACCACAACACCGACGAAAAGATTCCGATGAAGGCATTTGTAGAGGACATGGCAAAAATTCTGTGGGACGGCGTTCAGACCGATGGATCCAGCGTAGCGCTTCCGCTGATTGCCGAACTGTCCAATGCCAGAGTGGACATCCTTCCGGACAAGGAAGTGAACTGGTACGTGGAGTACAACTTCATGAACATCGATTACAAAACCGGACTTCCGGTGGGAACACTGAGAATTCCATCCTTCCTGAGACACAACAACGAACGGATGGTAGGTTCCCGAATCTATGCGAGAAGATTGACGAAGAAGTTCCGTCGGGGACTAATGGAACTGATTCAGAACAATCCGTATGTAACGGACTACATCGGCGGATTGGATTCTCCGGAAGATATTGAAGATGTGGTGCTCACCAGCGCCACCGAACTGGAATTCTGGGTAAAGACGCCGGATGACCGGGCGGACCGGGATCAGCTGTACACCTCTCAGGAACTGAAAGAGCAGTATTGGAAGCGCACCATCGGACCGGTGGGAACGGCGATGGAACAGACCCTGGAAATTCTGGACCGCTACGGATTCGAAGTGGAAATGGGACATAAAGAAGTGGGCGGCGTCCGTGCCAAGATGGGCAACAGCGGCGATTTCGACCATATCATGGAACAGCTGGAAATCGACTGGAAGTACTCCAACCCACTCCAGGCGGCGGACAATGAAAGCCAGATTAAACATATCATCCGAGATGTATTCCGGGCCAACAACCTGGAGGTTACCTTCCTGGCAAAACCGATGCAGGGCGTTGCCGGAAACGGGGAACACACCCATCTGGGCGTGATGGCAAAGCTGAAGAACGGCAAGATGATCAACCTGTTTGAACCGATCGACCGGGAAAAGGATTTCATGAGTCCGATTGGATACGGTTCCCTGATGGGAATTCTGCGGAACTATGAAATTCTCAATCCGTTCGTGGCACAGACTCACGATGCCTTCCAGAGACTAAAGCCGGGATACGAAGCGCCGGTATGCGTGGTTACATCCCTGGGAAGAGACTGCGTAACCCCATCCCGGAACAGAACCGTATTGATCGGCGTGGTTCGGGATATGAAAAATCCGATGGCCACCCGTTTCGAACTGCGTTCGCCGAACCCGCATTCCAACACCTATCTGATTATCGGTTCCGCTTACATGCTGATGCTGGATGGAATTCGCTCGGTGCTGGAGAACAAGCGAACACCGCAGGAATTGGAGAAGGCCATCTCCAAAAAGGCGGGGGAAGAGGACATCTATCTGGAAAAGGATCGTCAGTATCGTTCCGAAGAAAACGTATTCACGTATTATACGGAAGAAGAGAGGGAACAGCTTTTCGGCAAGGCACCGGCAACGGTATGGGAGAACTTCAGAGCCTTTGATGAGCACCGAGACGAACTGGTAAAGATTACCGGAGGAGACGACACCATCGCCCTGATCATCCGTTCTTACCGGGATCAGATGACCTTGAAGTGGAGCACGGAATTCCACGATCGGTTGATTCCGAACACCATGAATTTCGTTCGCCAGTGCGTGAAGGCACACACCGAGAACAGTGCAACGGATTACGATATCATGAACTGGAGACAGGTCAACGACCTGAGACACCGTCTGGGAAAGGATTATATCGGAAAGAAATCCATCCTGTCCCAGGCAAAGCTGGCACTGGACGAAGAAAACTTCCAGCTGGCTTCCGACCTGGAATTGGAAATTCAGCATTTGACGGAAGAGCTCCGCGACCTGTATAATGATTACCAGAAGAATCTATTCTAATCACAAATAATTAATTCTGTATCAGAAAGAAGAAGGATAAAAAATGCTAGACGTTAAACGAATCAGACAGAACTTCGATGAAGTGAAAAAAGATGTAGAAAGACGCGGCAAAGGCGATTTCGGCATGGAAGACGTACGGAAGTACGACACCGAGAGAAGAGAATTGCTGGCGGAAGTGGAGCAGCTGAAAAACAGACAGAATACCGCTTCCCGAGAGGTTCCGAAGCTGAAGAAGGCCGGAGAAGATACCACCGCCCTCTTCAAGGAACTGAAGGAGCTTAGCCAGCGCATCAAAGAACTGGACGGTAAGGTCAGCGAGGCGGAGGAAAACCTTCACAATGCCCTTCTGGGCGTG
This sequence comes from Mogibacterium kristiansenii, assembly GCF_009695905.1. Taxonomy (GTDB): domain Bacteria; phylum Bacillota; class Clostridia; order Peptostreptococcales; family Anaerovoracaceae; genus Mogibacterium_A; species Mogibacterium_A kristiansenii. Next base: position 67,194 of record NZ_VUNA01000011.1, on the reverse strand, counting down.
CCGAACACACCGAATAAGGAAGTTCCGGACGGTATCGACGATTCCGACAACGTGGAGATTCGGAAGTGGGGTGAACCAACCGAGTTTTCCTTCGAACCAAAAGCACACTGGGACATTGGTGAGAACCTGGACATCCTGGACTTCGACCGGGCGTCGAAGCTTTCCGGTGCCAGATTCACGGTCTACAAGGGCCTGGGCGCTCGGCTGGAGCGAGCATTGATTAACTTCATGCTGAACCTGCATACCGAGGAACAGGGATACACCGAAATCCTCCCGCCGTTCATGGTAAATGCTGCGGCAATGACCGGAACCGGTCAGCTGCCAAAGTTCGTGGACGATATGTATCACCTGGAAGGTGTGGATGAATACCTGATTCCGACCGCCGAGGTTCCGGTAACCAATCTGAGAGCCGGCGAAATTCTCAGCGGCGACGAACTGCCGGTATACTACACGGCGTATACCCCATGCTTCCGTAAAGAAGCGGGTTCCGCCGGAAGAGATACCCGCGGCCTGATTCGTCAGCACCAGTTCAACAAGGTGGAAATGGTGAAGCTGGTTGCGCCGGAGACTTCCTACGATGAGCTGGAGAAGCTGACCCTGGATGCGGAAGAAGTGCTGAAGCAGCTGAAGATTCCGTACCACGTGGTACGCCTGTCTGCCGGAGATCTGGGATTCTCCTCTGCGATGACTTACGATATCGAAGTGTGGATGCCAAGCTACGGAAGATATGTTGAGATTTCCAGCTGCAGCAACTTCGAGGATTATCAGGCGCGGAGAGCGGATATCCGGTTCAAGAGGGACCGGGATACCAAGCCGGAATTCGTCCATACGTTGAACGGCTCCGGACTGGCAGTGGGCAGAACCGTTGCGGCCGTCCTGGAGAATTACCAGCAGGAAGACGGCTCGGTCATCGTGCCGGAGGTACTGCGCCCGTACGTGGGAACCGACGTAATTCGATAAAAACAACTGAAGTCACCCCGGATATTCCGACTGGTCGGAGGTCCGGGGCCTTTTGATTTTATTTTTAGGAAAACGAAAGAACGAGGGACGGAAAATGAATAGAAGAACGGTGACGGATTTTCTGGTGGAACACAAGCGCCAAGATCCCATATCCTTCCATATGCCGGGGCACAAGGGGCGAAGCCGGCTGTACAAGGAGCTTGGGTACGGCGATTTTCTGAAGAACATCATGGGCAGCGACATTACGGAGATTCCGGGGGCGGATGCGCTGACCCGGCCGGAGTCGGTGATTCGCCGGGTGATGGAGAATTATGCGGCGCTGTACGGCGTGCGACATACGGAGCTTCTGGTGAACGGGAGCAGTACCGGATTGATTGCATCTGTTTTGGCGACGGTGCCTCGGGGCGGCAAGCTGATTATGGGACGAAATTCTCACAAATCGGTGTTCTCGGCCCTTCGCCTGGGGGGCATTGAGCCGGTGTACGTAAAACCCTTGACGGATGAGAAGACCGGGCTGCAGGGGGCGATTTCCCCGCGGGATGTGGCGGCGGCGCTGCGAGAACATCCGGATGCATCGGCGGTGCTGGTGACCAGCCCCAATTATTACGGGGTGCTTTCGGAAATTGAAGATATCGCTCTGGAAGCTCACGCGGCGGGAAAGGTGCTGATCGTGGATCAGGCCCACGGTGCCCATTTGAAATTCTTTGACGAAGGCGCTCGAAAAAAGCGGGCGGCAGAAAACCTGCGGGCGGATCTGGTGGTGAACAGCACGCACAAAACCCTGATGTCTTTTACGGGGACCGCCATCCTCAACGTGTGCAGTGACCGGGTGGACGTTTCCCGAATTTCGGAGACGGTGCGGATGCTCCAGACCACCAGCCCTTCCTACATTCTGATGGGGAGCTTGGATGTGAACGAGAAAATCCTGCGCTGCGGTCGGGAACTTTTTCAGGCGTGGCAGTCCGACCTGCAGTATTTCTATGAGAATTACCGGTCCGTTACCGGCCTTTCGGTTATCGAGAACCGGGAGCTGGACCGGAGCAAAATCAACCTGAACATGAAGCCCTACGGTTTCGGCGGCGAGCGGCTGGCGGCGGAGCTGCAGGAGCAGAACATCTGGGTGGAAATGGTCCACGGGGATTACGCCATGCTGATGACCGGTCTGGGAAACGAGCGCCGGGATTACGAAAAACTGCTGGAGGCCTTGCAGTATATCAGCGGCAAGTACGGGATTACGGAAAACGAGACGGGGCGCAGCGAAGACGTTCTTGCATTTAATCTGGAGCAAGGCCCGATTCCGTCAATAAAAGAACGAATTCCGCTGGCGGAGGCGGCCGGCCGCCGTCTGTACGATTCCCTGATTCCGTATCCGCCGGGGATTCCTCTGGCCTGCCCCGGTGAAATTCTGACAAAAGAAGCGGTTCAATACCTGCAGGAGCGGGTTCGCCGGAACGAAACGGTAATCGGCGTAGATGAAACCGGATATGTGTGCGTCGCACCGGAAGTGTAAGCGGGCGAAAAGCTGCTTTTGGGGGAGAAAAATGAAGAAAAATCTTGAAAAGTGTGACAGAAACTAAACATACAAAAGTGATTTTTCCGTGAAATTTCAAGTGATTTTTGTGAAAGAGTAGTGTATAATAGTTCAGTGAATATTGTTATTACATTTTGTAGGAAAGGAAGGTTGCTTAAGGATGAGCCAAGGTAAACACTTACCTAGCATTCTGGTACCGCACCACAAGAATACCTCGAATCTCGAGACCGTGGTTATGCCGGTTCCGGATGTTGTAAAAATCTGCATGTCGCAGAGCATCGGTGCTCCTTGTAAACCTCTCGTTGCAAAGGGTGACCACGTAAAAGTCGGACAGAGAATCGGTGACACCGATGCTTTTGTCAGCGCACCGGTACACTCCAGTGTTTCCGGAACGGTTACGGATATCGTTCAGTCCCGTGGAGGCATGGGCGGAATGGAAACCCTGATTGTAATCGAGACAGACAAGAAACAGGAAGTGAGCGAGGAAGTTCAGATTCCGCACGTTACGAATCATGCAGAATTCGTTAAAGCAGTAAGAGACAGCGGCGTCGTTGGTCTCGGAGGGGCTTCGTTCCCAACACATATCAAACTGAATCCGAAGAACCTGGATGAGTGTGACGTTCTGGTTGTAAACGCAGCAGAATGTGAACCGTACATCACCGGGGATAATCGTATGATGCTTGAACAGGGTCAGGATGTTCTGGACGGAATGAAACTGATCATGAAATACCTGAATTTGAAGAAGGGTATTATCGGAATCGAAGAGAACAAGCCGGAAGCGATTGAAAACATGAACAATCTGATTCAGCAGAACGGATTTGATGACATTGAGGTGCTTGCGCTTCAGTCCAGATATCCGAAGGGTGCTGAGCGTGTTCTGGTGTATGAAGCGACCGGTAAGGTGATGGATGCAGGAGTTCTCCCGGCACAGCTGGGCGTAATTCTGGACAACGTATCCACCGTCGCAATCATTGCCGAGTTCTTCAAGACCGGAATGCCAATCGTTCGCAGAAGAATTACCGTAGACGGGGATGCGGTAGCAGAGCCGAAGAACGTATTCGTTCCAATCGGTACTCAGATTGCGGATGTAATGGAATTCTGCGGCGGATACAAGAAAGAGCCGAAGAAGATCGTAATGGGCGGACCGATGATGGGTCGTGCGACCAACTCGGACGAGAACGTTACCATGAAGAATACCGGATCCCTGCTGGCATTCGGTAAGGAAGCTGCAGAAGTAAAGGTTGAGACCGGCTGCATCAACTGCGGACGTTGTATCAGCGCATGTCCGTTCAAGCTGATGCCGGTTATTTTTGCGGAGGCATATAATAGAAAAGACGTGGAGAGACTTCAGAAGTTCAACGTTATGCAGTGCATGGGCTGCGGAAGCTGCTCCTACATCTGCCCGGCAAGAAGACCTCTCAGCTTCGTGAATACACTGGCAAAGGGTATGGTAAAGGAGGCGACAAGTAAGTAATGGAAAAACAGAAATTTCACTCTAACCTGATCGTGTCCAATGCGCCGCATATCGTTACGGATGCGGATACGACGAAACTGATGGGATCCGTTCTGCTTGCACTGGCACCGGCCTTTGTTGCGGGAGTATATGTGTTCGGAGCAAGAGTAATCCTGCTCTGCGCAGTATGCATCATCGCCAGTGTCGGTTTTGAATGGCTCTACAATTATCTTGCAAAGAAGCCACAGACGGTAGGCGACCTGAGTGCGGCTGTTACCGGTCTTCTGATCGCGTACAACGTACCGGCAAACTTCCCGCTGTGGATGGCTGTAATCGGTTGCTTCGTTGCCATTGTAGTTGTTAAACAGCTCTACGGCGGAATCGGAAAGAACTTCGTAAACCCGGCAATTACAGCAAGAATTTTCCTGTTCATCTCCTTCGCGGCAAACATGTCCACATGGCCGCTGCCAAGAATGGCGGAGACAACAGATGCGACCACCGGTGCGACTCCGCTTGGAATCCTGGCAGAAGGCGGCGCAGGTGCAAAACTGCCGTCCAACATGGATATGTTCCTGGGCTTCATCGGCGGTTCTGTTGGTGAAGTGAGTGCACTGGCACTGCTCATCGGCGGTGCATATCTGATCTGGAAGAAAGTCATTTCTCCAATCATTCCGTGTGCATTCATCGGAACTGTATTCGTCATTGCTCTGATTTACACCAAGTCCTTCCACATGGCTGTATTCCATATTCTGGCCGGTGGTGTTATGCTGGGTGCAATCTTCATGGCAACGGACTATGTTACAACTCCAAAGCTCCCATCCGGACAGATTATGTTCGGTATCGGCTGCGGAATCATCACAATGGCAATCCGTCTTTTCGGAAGCTATCCGGAAGGCGTATCCTTCTCCATCCTGCTGATGAACATCTGCACACCGCTGATCAACAGATGGAGCTTCAAGCGTTATTGTGCAGGAGGTGCGAACAGTGGAAAATAAGACAAACACATTCCAGGAATTCGTTAAACCGATCCTCGTACTGGTATGCATCTGCTTTGTGGTTACACTGGCACTTGCATTTACATATGGTGTAACCAAGCCGGTTATCGATGAAAACACTCTGAAGGCGGCAAACGAAGCCAGAAATGAACTTCTGCCGGCAGCAAAGGGTGAATTCAAGCAGTATAACGGCGACATGTACGTTCTGGAAGCAAAGAAGGTATATGTAACAGAAGTATTTGATGCAACCAACGGATCCGGCATGGTGGTAACCGCTATGTCCAACTCCTACGGCGGCATGCTGACCGCAATGATCGGTATCGACAAAGACGGTGCCATCACCAACGTGAAGGTTACCAACCACGCCGACACCGCCGGTGTAGGTACAAAGGCACAGACGCCGGAGCACCTGGGTCAGTATAAGAGCTTGAAAGCACTTGGAAGTGAGAACATCAAGAGCGACAACACGGTAAAATACGTAACCGGTGCGTCCGTATCTTCCGGTGCAATCCACAAGGCTGTATATGCAGCTCTGGAACAGTATAAGAGTATGGGAGGTGTTCAGTAATGGCAAAAAAGAGCAAACTTTCCATATTGACAAATGGAATTATTAAGGAGAACCCGGTACTGGTACTTCTGATCGGTACCTGCCCGACGCTGGCAACATCTTCTTCCCTGTCCAATGGTCTGGGAATGGGTCTCTCCGCAACAGCAGTACTGATCTGCTCGAACATCGTAATTTCCCTTCTTCGGAAGGTTATTCCGGATAAGGTAAGAATCCCTTGCTACATCGTAGTTATTGCCGGATTCGTAACATTGGTACAGTTCGTACTTCAGGCATATGTACCGTCCCTGTATCAGTCTCTGGGACTGTTCTTGCCGCTGATCGTAGTTAACTGTATCATCCTGGGAAGAGCGGAAGCATTCGCAAACAAGAACAACATCATCGATTCCGCACTGGACGGTGTTGGAATGGGTCTTGGATTCACTCTGACACTGGGCCTGATGGGTGCCATCAGAGAACTTCTGGGTGCCGGAACTCTCTTGGGCTACACCGTATTCGGTTCCTGGTTCACACCAATCGGATTCTTCAATCTGGCTCCGGGCGGATTCTTCGTATACGGATTCCTGATTGCAATGCTGAACCTGGCTACAAAGGGCAAAGCACTGAAGAAACAGTCCTTCAGCTGTGGCGGATGCCCGATGTACAATTCCTGCAACTTGGCAGAAGTAAAGGACGAAGTCGCAGCAGCGGCACCTGTCCAGAAAGGAGCTGAAGCATAATGGTTAATCTGATTATTATCTTTATGTCGATCGTACTGGTCAACAACTTCCTGTTGTCTCAGTTCCTGGGTATCTGCTCGTTCCTGGGTGTATCCAACAAGATGGATTCCGCTGTAGGTATGAGTGGCGCCGTTATCTTCGTAATGGTTCTTGCTGAACTGGTTACATGGCCGATTCAGCAGGTACTGAACAAGTTCGATATCGGATATCTGCAGACAGTTGTATTCATTCTGGTCATCGCAGCTCTGGTACAGTTCGTAGAGATGTTCATGAAGAAGTTCATGCCGGCACTTCAGAAGGCGCTGGGTATCTTCCTTCCTCTGATCACCACCAACTGTGCGATCCTGGGTGCGACCATCAATGCAATCAACTATGATTATACGTTTATTCAGTCTATCGTATACGCACTGGGTGCAGGCGTTGGTTACGGATTAGCCATGGTTCTGTTCGCAGGTGTACGTGAAGAAAAGCTCTGGGATGAGAGCGGCGTACCGGCTGCTTTCAAGGGTGTGCCGATGGTTCTCGTAAGTGCAACCATCCTGTCCCTGTCCTTCATGGGCTTCTCGGGATTATTCCAGTAAGGGGGCGGCAGAATGAGTAGTGCAATTTTAACACCAGTCGTTATTGTTGTAGTTGCCGGTTTCATCGCAGCACTTCTTCTGACCATTGCATCCAAAGCATTCTACGTAAAAGTAGATGAGCGTGTCACACAGGTAAGAGCGATTCTGCCGGGTGCAAACTGCGGTGGATGCGGATTTGCAGGTTGTGATGACTATGCAAATGCAGTAGTTACAGACGAAAATCAGAGCTGTTCTGCATGTACCGTTGGCGGAGCTGCATGTGCAGAGCAGATTGCAGAACTGCTGGGCAGAAATGCCGGTGCCGGCGAGAAGCAGGTAGCAAGAGTAACTTGTAACGGTTCCTGCGACGCAACCGGAAAGATTGCAGAATATCAGGGCCTGATGTCCTGTAAGGCTGCAAAGACCTATTTCAGCGGAAACGGACAGTGCCAGTTCGGTTGTATCGGACTGGGAGACTGTGCGGCAGTATGTGATTTCAACGCAATCGGCGTAATCGACGGAGTTGCCATTGTGAACAGAGACAACTGCGTTGCCTGCGGCAAGTGCGTAAAGGAATGCCCGCAGCACATCATCCATCTGGTACCGGAAAAACAGCAGGTAAACGTACTCTGCTCCTCCAAGGACAAGGGTGCTCTCACCAGAAAGAACTGCTCCAACGGATGTATCGGATGCGGTAAGTGTGCAAAGGTCTGCAAGTTTGATGCCATCACCGTTGAGGACAATCTGGCAAGCATCGATCCGGAGAAGTGCAAGAACTGCGGTATGTGCATGAGAGTGTGCCCGACCGGCGCAATCAACAGCTTCAGCCTGAAGCATGCAAAAGTAGCAATCAAAATGAACGAAAAGGAAGCAGCGGAGAAGGCAGCAAAGGTTGCTGCTGCAAAAGCTGCAAAGGAAGCAGCGGAAGCTCCGCAGGCATAAGGTCTGAAGTCACGCCCTCCGATTTTTCGGGATTAAGAAACAGAACCCATTAGATGTGCATGACGCGTCTAATGGGTTTTTTCATATGCATCCCCGCTTGAATTTGTTGTCTCTTTAAATATATGGGTAGAGACCTTGAACATTGTCCGGAATTAAGGTATAATTTCGATACTAGGGACCACAAGGAGGTTAGTGATATGGCTATTTTGAATCTTACAAAGGAAAATTTCGCACAGGAGGTGCTTCAGTCAGATAAAACAGTTTTGGTTGATTTCTATGCTGACTGGTGCGGACCGTGCAAGATGCAGGGACCGGTTCTGGAGGAGCTGGCCAATGATCGTGACGATGTAAAGGTGTGCAAGCTCAACATCGATGAACAGCGGGACCTGGCAATCGAGTACGGTGTAATGAGCATCCCGACCCTGATGATTGTAAAGGGCGGAGAAGTGACTTACAAAGAAGTGGGTTTGACTCAGAGAAGAGAACTGGACAAGATTCTTGGATAGAGAGAATCCGAAGATGAAGTAAGTATTTCGCCGGAGTAGAGGCCGGTAAAAAATGAAAAGAAATGAAAAGAAACGAAAAGGGCGCCGGATGAGGAATTCATCCGGCGCCCTTCTCTCTTGGGCCTTCACGAATATTCCAGAAGGCCTCTCTAATATGGGCGGCTTTCGGGAAATCGGAAGAAATTGACGACGGAACGCTCTCCCCCGAGGTTCTGTCGTCAATTTCCCCGCGACCGCCGGGTAGATTAGAGTTGGCGCCATGCAGTCGGCAAAGGCTTATGTCACCGTTTAGAGGCGCCAACAATTTGGTGGGAAGCCCGAGAGGCGGCCGGCCGAGTTGGCGCCGTGCAGGTGGCAAAGGCTTATGTCACCGTATAGTGGCGCCAACAATATGAGGCGGAGCCCGAGAGGCGGCCGGCCGAGTTGGCGCCGTGCAGTCGGCAAAGGCTTATGTCACCGCTAAGGGGCGCCAACAATATGAGGGGGAGCCCGAGAGGAGGCCGGCCGAGTTGGCGCCATGCAGGCGGCAAAGGCTTATGTCACCGTATAGGGGCGCCAACAATACGAGGGGGAGCCCGGGAAGCGGCCGGCCGAGTTGGCGTCGTGCAGTCGGCAAAGGCTTATGTCACCGCTTAGAGGCGCCAACACCGGCTCCGATTCCCGGGTCTGAGGCCGGTTTCGCACTCGTTTTACCTGTTCTTTACGTTTATTTGATAGTGAATATTACATTGCGGGCGTATCCTTTTTATATAAAAGGAGAGAAGTATGTACGGAGTTATAGATATTGGATCAAATACGATTCGGCTGGTGGTGTTCGATTACGATGGAACATCCATTCGCCGGGTGCTGAACAAGAAGATTACCGCCGGGCTGGCCGGATACATCAATAAGGACCATGAAATGCGCAAGAGAGGCGTTCAGGTGGCGATAGAATCGCTGATGGAATTGAAGACGGTTACCGACCAGTTCAGTTTGGATGAAATCGGCGTGTTTGCCACGGCACCACTTCGGAACATCATCAACACGGAAGAGGTTCTGGTCGAGATTGAGAAGGAAACCGGTTTCCCGGTGAAAGTGCTGAGCGGACAGCAGGAAGCGAGCTACGGTTTTGCCGGGCTGCGTCAACAGATTTCCATGGACGAGGGCATCATGATTGATGTGGGCGGCGGAAGCAGCGAAGTGGTGGCCTTCCGAAATGACGAAGCGCAGCTCACCACCTCTATCCCGTGGGGATCTCTGAACCTGTATCGGAAATACGTAAAGGAAATCATTCCGGAGCCGAAAGAACTTAAGGAAATCGACCGTCTCATGCGGAAGCATTTCGAGAAAATCCAACTTCCGAAGCGCAGCTACCACCTGCCTCTCTGCGTGGAAGGCGGCGCCGGCCGAGCTTTTGTGAAGGTGCTTCAGCGGAAATATCCGGAAGCTGTGCATGACGGAAAGTATGGCCGAAAGTATTTACAGAAGATGCTGGATTTCTACAAAGAGAATCCGTCCCAGTTCTCGGACCTGATTCTTCGGTCCGCACCGGAGCGGATACACACTTTGCTTCCGGGAATGGCGGCGCTGAATGCGGCAGCCGATGTTTTCGGGGTAAAAGAAATCGTTACTGTGGAATACGGCGTCCGAGAGGGTTTCCTGATGGAAGAAATCCTGAAGAAAAAGGAAAACAAACCAAAATTAGAAGAGGAAACTGCAAAATAGGGGGATAGAGTAAAATGTTAAGTTGTACGCAGGAAGACCATGAAAGCGGAAGATACATGCAGAACCGGGAACTGTCCTGGCTTCAGTTCAACGAGCGATGCATGCGCCAGGCAAAGGATTCGAGCAATCCGTTGCTGGAACGGCTCCGCTTCCTATCGATTTTTACGTCTAATCTGGACGAATTCTTTATGGTCCGGGTGGGCAGCCTGATCGATATGCTGCCGCTGGGAAAGAAATACACCGATGATAAAACCGGAGAGACCGCGGAGGAGCAGCTGACAAAGATCTACGACCGGGTACGGATTCTGTACGCACAGCGAGATGCCATCTATCAGGAACTGGAGAAGGAATTCCGAATCAAAGGCGTTTTCCGTCTGAAGTATGAAGAAATGACCGCCTCCGAACAGGAATACGTGGAGAACTACTTCAGCAATTCCATCTTGCCGATGCTTTCCCCGATGCTGGTGGATCCCCAGCATCCTTTCCCGCACCTCAGCAACAAGGGCGTTGAAATCTGCGTGCGATTGCGGAAAAAGAAGGGCGAAGAATACTTTGCCTTCTTGCCGGTGCCGGTGGACCTGCCGCAGATTCTGTACCTGCCGGGTCCGGGGGTTCGGTACATCGGCATGGAAGACCTGCTTTTAGAACTGGCGGACGTGGTCTTTGACACCTACACGGTGGAAGAAAAGATTCAAATCTGCATCACCCGAAATGCGGATATCCACGCAGAAGATGAGGACTGCGAGAAAAATGAAGATTTCAGAAAAGTCATGCAGAAGCTGCTGAAGGATCGGCGCCGCTTGGCCCCTCTTCGCCTGGAAATGACCGACCATCCGAGCTCGAAAATGCTGAAGTTCCTGCAGAGCCGCCTGCGCCTCAGCGACAGTCAGATTTTCTATACCGGCGGTCCGTTGCAGATGAAGTATGCCTACAGGCTGGAAAACAAGCTGAACCCGGAGCAGAAGAAGGAGATGCTTTTTGAGCCGTACACTCCGAAAACTCCGGGGGAACTTGCCGGAAAAGAATCCATGTTTGATCGGATTCGTAAGCAGGATCGTCTGCTGTCCTATCCGTACGAAAGCATGAAGCCGTTCCTGCGCCTTCTAGAGGAATCGGCATCGGATCCGGATGTCCGTTCCATCCAGATTACCATTTACCGATTGGCGGGTAAAAGCAAGTTGGTCAAATACCTGTGCCGGGCGGCCGAAAACGGCAAGAAGGTCACGGTATTGATCGAACTCCGCGCTCGTTTCGATGAGCAGAACAACATTGACTGGTCCAAGGAATTTGAAAAATCCGGATGCACCATCATGTACGGCATGGCCAATTTCAAGGTGCACTCCAAGCTGTGCCTGATTACCCGAAATGAGGGGGGGACCCTTCGTCGGTACACCCAGATCGGAACCGGCAATTATAACGAAACCACCTCCAAGCTGTACACGGACTTTTCCCTGATGACCGCCGACCCGGGAATCGGAGAGGATGCGGCGTTGTTTTTCCGGAACATGGGAATCGGAAACCTGGAGGGAAGGTACGATCACCTGCTGGTGGCACCGTTAGAGCTGCAGGAGAAAGTCATTGCGGGAATCGAGCGGGAGATGCAGAAAGGCCCGGAGGGATACCTGTTCTTCAAGCTGAATTCCCTGACGGATCGCCGCATCATCGAAAAACTGCGGGACGCTTCCTGCGCCGGCGTGAAGATTCACATGATGGTGCGCGGTATCTGCTGCCTGGTTCCGGGCATTCCGGGGGAGACGGAGAACATCGAGGTTCGAAGCATCGTGGGCCGGTATCTGGAGCATTCACGGATTTATGTTTTTGGAAAGGGTTCGACGGAAAAGATGTACATCGCCTCGGCGGACTTTATGACACGAAATACTCGCCGAAGAGTGGAAGTGGGATGTCCGATTCTGGATCCGAACGTTCGGGCAAAAATATGGGAAGTCATCCATCTTCAGTGGTCCGACAATACGAAGGCCATGAAGCTGCTGCCGGAGTGTAAGTACGAGCCGGTGATTGGTGAGGACGGTGTGAACAGCCAGGAGGAGCAGATGAAGCTGGCAGAGGAATCCCGACGCAAGACAGAAGGCGGCGAGGAAAAGAAAGAGCCGCAGAAAAACCTGTGGCAGCGCATCATCCACTGGGGAAAATAATATGGGAACTGCGGGGGCCCCAATTGCACTTTCATTAAAACAATCAAAAATACCGTAAAAGTTTGTAATTAAATACAAAAGGATTATTGACATCCCATCATGGGATGAATATAATATTACCATCGAGTCGTAAAAGGGGATAATATAGAATCGATAGTCGGGAAAGGGGATTCCTGCAAACAGAAAGGTCGTTTGATCTGAAGTCAAAGAGTCGGAGCTTGCTCCGGCTCTTTGTTGTATGATGGAAGTTGGGAATCCCTTGTCGAAAAGGTGCTTTTCTTGAACACTACGGAATATCTGTGATATAATGAGCCGGTTAATGCGAGGAGGAAATATGGAACCGATTATCCGGGTGGAGAACCTGACATTTGAATACCGAAAAGTATCCCCGGAAGGACCGGCGACGTCTTTTCGTGCTGTCGACGGGGTGACTTTTGAGGTGCCGTCCGGTGAATTCGTGGCGGTTCTGGGGATGAACGGCTCCGGAAAGTCCACCTTGGCAAAGCATTTGAACGGCCTTCTCCTTCCCACTGAGGGAGATGTATGGATTGAAGGGATGAATACCCGGGAAGACGATCATATCTGGAATATCCGAAGCACGGTTGGAATGGTTTTTCAGAATCCGGACAATCAGATTGTGTCCTCCGTGGTGGAGGACGACGTGGCTTTCGGCCCGGAGAATTTGGGGGTGGACCCGATGGAGATTCGTCGGCGGGTGGACGAAGCCCTTCAAGCGGTAGGTATGTATGAGCAGCGGCTGAAAGCGCCCCACATGCTGTCCGGAGGACAGAAGCAGCGAATCGCCATTGCGGGAGCCATCGCCATGCGGCCGAAGTGCATTGTGTTCGATGAACCTACTGCCATGCTGGATCCCAAAGGGCGCCATCAGGTGATGGACATCATTCATCGCTTGCACGAAGCGGGAATCACGGTAATCCTCATCACTCATTTTATGGAAGAGGCGATGCAGGCGGACCGGCTGATTGTCATGAAGGACGGCCGGATCACTGACGATATGCCGCCGAGAGATTTTTTTGCAGATCGCGAGAGAATTCAGCGCGCCAGATTGGAAATGCCGGCCATCATTGCGCTGAGAGAAGAATTGATCCGGCAGGGATTGCCGGTGGATGCTTCGGTGCAGACCGAAGAGGAATTGATAGAGGCCATATGTCAATTACAGTAGAGAATCTTACATATACATATTCGAAGGGACTGCCCAACGAGACGCGGGCGCTGGAGAATGTCTCCTTTCAGTTGGAACCGGGGGAGTTTGCGGCGGTGATCGGCCACACCGGTTCCGGAAAATCCACGTTGATGCAGCAGCTGAACGGGTTGCTCCGTCCCGACTCCGGTAAAATCACGGTGGGGGAGGTGTGCATCACCGACCCGTCCACCAAGATGACGGAAGTGCGCCGGAAGGTGGGATTGGTATTTCAGTATCCGGAATACCAGCTGTTCGAGGAAACGGTGGCCAAGGACGTGGCTTTTGGCCCGAAGCAGGTCGGTATGACCGGCGAGAAACTGGACCGGGTGGTGGAGGAATCCATCCGTCTGACGGGACTGGATTACGAAGAAGTGAAAGAACGGTCGCCTTTCGAACTGTCCGGGGGACAGAAGCGGCGAGTGGCCATTGCGGGAGTGCTGGCCATGAAGCCGGAAATCCTGATTCTGGACGAACCCACCGCCGGGTTGGATCCTTCCGCCCATCGGGATGTTCTGGAGTTGATTCGGAGGATACATCGGAAGGAGCGCATGACCATTCTGCTGGTTTCTCATAACATGGGAGATGTTGCGGAGCTGGCGGACCGGGTGCTGGTGATGAATCGGGGGAAGCTGGTGATGAACGGAACGCCGGCGGAGGTGTTTTCTCGAGGAGAACCGCTTTGGGAAATGGGCCTGGGGCTGCCCCCGGCCACGGAATTTATGGAGCGGCTAAAGGATCGGATGCCGGGAATCGATACGGCACAGTTGAGTATTGAAGATGCGGCGAAGGAAATCTGCCGGTATCTGAAAGGCAGGAAGAAATGATTCGGGATATCACGTTAGGACAATATTATCCGGAACAGTCGGTGATTCACCGGCTGGATGCCCGAACGAAGATTCTGGGAACCCTGCTGTATATCATTGAGCTTTTTTTGGTGAATTCCTTTGCGGGGTTTGGCCTGGTGATTCTGGCACTGGGGGTGCTCATCGGAATCTCAAAAGTGCCGGTGCGATTTATTTTCAGGGGATTGAAGGCGGTGGTCTTCATCATTCTGCTGACCTTTTTGCTGAACCTGTTCATGTTCGACGGAACGGTACTGTGGCATTGGAAATTTCTCACCATCACCTATGAAGGGCTGTATCGGTCCTGCTTTATGGCGCTGCGGCTGATCCTTCTGATTATCGGGACCTCCATGCTGACCCTGACCACCAAACCCATGGAACTCACCGACGGTCTGGAGAAATTACTGAAACCGTTTAACCGGTTCGGGTTGCCCAGCCACGAGATTGCACTGATGATGAGCATCGCCCTGCGTTTTATTCCGACTCTCTTGGAGGAGACGGATAAAATCATGAAGGCCCAGCAGGCCCGGGGGGCGGACTTCGAATCCGGGAATCTGATTCAGCGGGTGAAGAACATGATACCGATTCTGATTCCCCTGTTCGTGGGATCCTTTCGGATTGCACAGGATTTGGCGCTGGCCATGGAGGCACGGTGCTACCATGGGGGTGTCGGACGCACCCGCATGAAGGAAATTGTTTTTAGCCGAAGAGATGGGGTGGCCGGAGTTTTGCTGGCGGTCTTTCTGGGAATCGTAATCGCATCCCGGTGGATGCCGCTGCCTTAGAGGAATGTTATTGTTTTTATTAAAATTTAAATTATAGAATAGAGAGAGAACGGCGTGAGACAGAGAAAAGTTAAAAATCTGGAAGAGAAATATGCAAAGTATGAGGAGTTTCTGGTGTACCATCCGGAGGCTTGCAAGGGAAATTGGCAGGAACGGGTGCGGAAAGCGGGATGCACCGGGTTGTATCTGGAAGTGGGCTGCGGAAAGGGCAAGTTCATTTCGGAGATGGCGGAGCGGCATCCGGAGAATTTCTACATCGCGGTGGAAGGCAACCGCAGCGTGCTTCTTCGGGCCATGGAGAAGATTCGGGAGAAGGGGTTGACCAACGTGGTGTTCGTGCCGGATTTCATCGTGGATCTCACGGACTGGTTCCGGGACGAGGAAGTGGACGGCATCTATCTGAATTTCAGCGATCCGCTGCCGAAGAATTACAGTGCGAAGAAGCGACTGACCCATCGGTCCAAGCTGGTGCAGTACGAGCGAATTCTGAAGGACGACGGCATCGTGACGTTCAAAACCGACAACACCGGGCTATTCGAGTTCACCATTCAGGAGATTCTGGCCAACGACATGAAGATCCATGAGCTGACCCGGGACCTGCATCACTGCGAATACAACGAAGACAACATCATGACAGAGTATGAAGCCAAATTCAGCACTCTGGGTGAAAATATTAAAAGGGTAAAATTCGGAAGAAGAGAAGGGAGAAAGAAAATGGCAGACACGAGTTTTGCAGCGTATAACGGAAGAACGGTTCCGAAGGAGGACAAGATCTTTGGAATCAGCGGAAGAGCGAAGGCGGCCATCGCCGCAAAGGGAAAGGAGAACGTAATCAACGCCACCATCGGCGCCCTGCTGGACGATGAAGGTAAGCTGATTGTGCTCTCTTCGGTGGACGAAGCGGTAAAATCCCTCACCCCGGCGGAGTATGCGGAGTATGCACCGATTGCCGGAACGCCGGCATTTAAGGAGGCTATCGTAAAAGCAGCTCTGGGTGATTATCAGCCGAAGGGTTATGTGGGCGTTGTGGCATCGCCGGGCGGTACCGGCTCCCTGAGAAATGCCATTGCCAACTATTCCTGCCCGGGCGATAAGTTCCTGACCCACGATTGGCACTGGACTACCTACAAGAACATCGCCATGGAAATGGGCCGGGATGAAGAGACCTTCGATATGTTCGACGCAGAAGGAAACTTCAATCTGGAAGACTTCGAATACAAGGTAAATAAACTTCTGCGGATTCAGGACCGCCTGGTAATCATCATCAACACACCGGCCAACAATCCGACGGGATATTCCCTGTCCGGCGAAGACTGGGACGGCGTGGTTCGCGTGCTGAACAGCACCGACCCGGCCAAGAAGGTGGCTTTAGTTGCGGACGTAGCCTACATCGATTTCGCAGGAGATGAAAAGGAAGTCCGTTCCTTCCTGCCGAAGCTGGAGGAACTGAACAGCAATATCCTGCCGATGCTGGCCTACAGCGCATCCAAGACCTTCACTTTCTACGGATGCCGCTGTGCAGCAACCATCTGCCTGGCAAAAACCGAGGAAGTTCGGGACGAATTCGTTCGGGTCCTGTCCTTCTCCGCACGGGCAAGCTGGTCCAACTGTCCGAGAGGACCGCAGGAAGTTATCGCAAAAATTTACAATAATCCGGAACTCCTGGCCAGAGTGGACGAGGAGAGAGCCGGGTTCCGGAACATGCTTCTCAGCAGAGGCCACGCTTTCGAGGAAGAAGCGGCAAAGGTGGGACTGAAGATGGTTCCGTTCCGCGGCGGATTCTTCTGCTCTGTTCCTTGTGAGGACCCGGATGCGGTAAGCAAGAAGCTGGAAGAAGCGGATGTCTTCGTAGTACCGTTCACCAAGGGCGTTCGGGTATCCATCGCCTCCATTTCCGAAGCGAAGTGCCGCAAGCTACCAAAGCTGATTCTGGAAGCACTGGAAGCGTAAGGAATTAAAGGCACGCTTATCGGTTGAATGGAATGGTGGGACACTCCGTCAGGTTATTCCATCCGGTTGCTCCGTTAGGTGGTTCTGAAAATTAGAACTATTTTCACAGAATAAATTAAATATGCCTAGATTCTTCGGGCGACTTCACGCTAATTTGACAATTTTCGGTGATTAGCGTGAATGGATTTCCGTCCATGTCCAGTTTCGTTGTGAGATTACTCGTATGCAAAAAAAACTGATGAAAAAAGTTCACGCTTTTTGAAAGGAAAGGCTCTTTCAGCGTGAACGGATGGCGGTAAGTGACGCTGCAAAATTAGAATTCCGCAAAAGCGGCGAATTGCATTCACGCTAAATCGTCGTTTGCTGGCAAAAAG
The DNA here is from genome assembly GCF_009695905.1 of Mogibacterium kristiansenii. Lineage (GTDB taxonomy): Bacteria > Bacillota > Clostridia > Peptostreptococcales > Anaerovoracaceae > Mogibacterium_A > Mogibacterium_A kristiansenii. The sequence continues at coordinate 49,951 of NZ_VUNA01000011.1, read as the reverse complement.
CGTGAATCGCCTTCGAAATTCTAGGCATATGAGATTTTATATGAAAGCTGGACGAATTAATTAGACCTGTGCAGCCGTCAAACCAAAAGGTTTGACGGTTGTTCGTAATTGGAGTATAATAAGCGAGTAAGTTTTGCGGGTGTAGTTTAATGGCAAAACTCGAGCTTCCCAAGCTCGCGTCGAGGGTTCGATTCCCTTCACCCGCTCCATAGGAAAAGGCGGTGCGCGGCACCGCCTTTTTAAATAAGCTGACTGAAGCGACGACAGGATAAAACAATTTGGAGGACCCCCATGATAAATCTGATTCTGGCGATAATCTGCAGCAGCGGAAATTCGCTGATTATGAAATTCCATGAGAAGCACAGCGAGAACCGGGTGGCACTGTTACTGATGAATTATGTGATGGCGGTGATTTTCGGAGGGGCACTTGTGGTGAAAGAAATTGCCCACCTGAATTTTCACCGGATGGGCATGACGCCTCTCCTGGGAATGGTGAACGGATTCTTTTACGTGTCGGCTTTTCTTTTATTGCAGCTGAGCATTCGGAAAAACGGAGCGACGGTGTCCGCGTCACTGAGCCATATGGGCTTGCTGATTCCGGTACTGCTGTCCATCGTGCTTTTTCGGGAGTATCCGGGAAGCACTCAGTGGGGCGGCGTGATTCTGGCGGTGGCTTCCCTGACGGTGGTTTCCATCCCAACCGGCGGATTTTCTGTCGGCAAGGGAAGCCGGGCGATCGGCGCATCGTCCGCAGAGGGCACTTCCTACCGGTGGCTGCTGATTCCCATGCTGGTGTGCAGCGGGATGGCGGATACCATGTCTAAGGTGTTCGAAGCCTTCTGTCCCCATGAGATGGAGGACTTCTTCATTTCCATCACCTTTGCGATGGCGTTGGTTCTGTGCATCCTGGCGTACTTCTTTAGTCACGAGCACATGAATCGGGTGGATCTGGTGTGCGGAATGCTCCTGGGAATCTCCAACTACCTGTCCACCAAATTCCTGATTCGGGCAATCTACGACATCCCGGCATTTATTTCCTACATCGTGTTCGGGCTGGGCGTGGCGCTGTTCATCAACTGCATCAATTGGACAGTGCTGCACGAGAAACTGACTCGCCGGGATTATATCGGAATGGCATTATCCATGGGGGCAATTGTGCTGCTGAATCTGTGACGAGATACTGTTCAGATTAACAATTGAAATTCTCCACCTCATGGAGTATTATACTTAGGTGTATTTTTGTTAAAGAAAAGGAGACTTATAAATATGTGGCATTACATTATACCGCCGCTGATCGGTGCGGTAATCGGATACTGCACGAATTACATCGCCGTGAAAATGCTTTTCCGGCCGAGAAACGAAATCAAGGTGCTGGGGCACACACTGCCTTTCACCCCGGGTGCCATCCCGAAGAACAAGCCGCGCCTGGCAAAAGCCATCGGTGAAGTGGTGGAAACCACTTTCTTCGGAGAAGAGACCATCTCCGCCCAGTTCCTTTCCGGGGAAGCGGAGGACAACGCGGTGGCGCAGATGGTGCGGGGGATGGACCGCCCTATTTCAGATCTGGGTATCAGTGTTCTGGGTTCCGAAGAGAAATACGAGAAAGGGCTGGATCGGCTGAGTGAAATCCTCTCTCAGCAGCTTCTGCAGAGCCTGCGCAGCGGGGAAACCATTCGAATGGTTTCCGACACCGTCATCGACAAGCTGGTGAACCAGTTCCGGGGCGGCATGCTGGGAATGTTCATCACCGACAGTTTCGTGGAATCGGCGAAACAGATGGTGGAGGCTGGAATCCAAGGTGAAATAGAGGATAAAGGGGAGGAGTTCCTGAATCGGATGGTTCGCAGCCAGATGGATACCTGGAGCCGCGACACACTGTCGGAAATTGCCTTTGAAGCAGGATATTCCGACGAGCGCGTGGAGCGAATTCTGCGGAAGGCCTATCGCGGTGCGGTAAAGTCCGCGGTTCCGGCGCTGATTGACCGCATCAACGTATCGGGAATGATTGAAGAGAAGGTCAACGACATGTCCAACGAACAGCTGGAAGAGTTGGTACTTTCCGTGATGAAACGCGAGCTGAACCTGATTGTCAATCTGGGCGCACTGATCGGATTGATTCTGGGATGCTTGAATCTGCTCTTCTAATAAAAAAAGAAAAACGACAAGGATAAAGGAGACCGAAAATGACATACGAAGAAATAAGGGATTACTTAAACCATAAGAATCCTTTTCCCAACAAGTTGGGTGTGGTGATTACGGAGATTCGGGAAGGATATGCCACCGCAGAGGTGCCGGTACAGGACTATATGACCAACGGCGCATCCTCGGTGCACGGCGGAATGCTTTTCACCCTGTGCGATACCACCTGCGGTGCGGCCGCCGCTTCTTATCAGTATAAGACGACAACCGTGGATACTTCTTTTTATTACCTGCGGCCGGCGCTGCACTGCAGCAAGCTGCGGGCGGTGGCAAAGGAAGTCAAGCACGGAAAGCGGATTATGGTATTCGATTTGGAAGTGTTCGACGACGAGGACACGCTGCTGTGCAAGGGAACTTTCACCATGATGCAGCTGAAGTTCCCAATCGTGAACGAATAGAAGGTTAAAAACTGTAAGGTAAGGATTGGATTAATGGTGAATTACAATGAACAGAGAAGACATTAAGTATCAGGCCTACGTGCAGATTCTGAAGGAGGAGCTGGTTCCGGCTATGGGATGTACGGAACCGATTGCGCTGGCCTATGCGGCGGCTAAAGCTCGGGAGGTGCTGGGCAAAATGCCGGAGCGGGTGCGCATCGGTGCCAGCGGCAGCATTATCAAGAACGTAAAGAGCGTCATCGTGCCCCACACCAATCATCTGAAGGGAATCCCGGCAGCGGCTTCCGCCGGCATCGTGGCGGGCGACGCCTCCCGGGAACTGGAAGTGATCGCGGACGTGTCGGAAGAGCAGGCGGCGGAAATTGCGGCATACCTGGGACAGACGGAATTTACGGTGGAGCACGTGGACAACGGATGCGTGTTCGACATCATCGTGGATGTTTTTGCGGGAGGAGATTCCGCCAAGGTTCGAATTGCCAACTACCACACCAATATCGTGCGCATCGAAAAAAATGGCGAAATTCTCCACTACGTACCGGTGGAGGCAGACTCGGAAGAGGGCTTGACGGACCGGACACTGCTGGACGTGCAGTCCATTTGGGATTTTGCCACTACCGTGGACGTGGAGGATATCCGGGAGGTCATCGGCCGGCAGATTGAATACAACACGGCGATTGCCAAGGAAGGTCTGGCGGGAAACTACGGCGCCAACATCGGCAGCGTGCTTTTGGCCTGCTACGGAACAGACGTGCGCACCCGAGCGAAAGCCATGGCGGCGGCGGGTTCCGATGCCCGGATGAACGGCTGTGAACTTCCGGTTGTCATCAATGCGGGAAGCGGAAATCAGGGAATGACCTGTTCCCTTCCGGTGCTGGAATATGCCAAGGAACGAAAGGCGACGGAAGAGGAGACCTACCGGGCGCTGGCGCTGTCCAACCTGATTGCCATCCACCAGAAGACCGGAATCGGCCGACTCTCCGCATACTGCGGTGCGGTGAGTGCCGGAGCGGCAGCGGGTGCGGGAATCGCTTACCTTTGCGGTGGCGGTTACAAGGAAGTAATTCACACCGTGGTCAATGCGCTGGCCATCGTGTCCGGTATCATCTGTGACGGTGCTAAGGCTTCCTGCGCGGCCAAAATCGCATCTGCCGTGGATGCGGGAATCCTGGGATATAACATGTACCTGAATGGGCAGGAATTCTATGCGGGAGACGGAATCGTCACCCGAGGAATCGAGGCCACCATTCACAACGTAGGCCGTCTGGGAAGAGACGGCATGCGGGAGACCAATGAAGAAATCATCAAAATGATGATTGACGAATAGTATGAACCCTGAAAAACGAATGGAAGAAGCCGAAAAGGAGGTGGATATGTTCCTGAAAAATTACAACTGGATGAATCTCCGGAAAGATATTCCGGCGGGAATCATTATTGCGCTGGTATCCATCCCGATATCCATGGGCTATTCCCAGATTGCCGGACTACCGGCCATCTACGGATTGTACGGATCGGTTCTGCCGATTCTCCTTTTCGGATTGTGCTCCTCCTCGCCGCAGTTCGTCTTCGGCGTGGACGCCGCACCGGCCGCACTGGTGGGGGGAATGCTCGCCACCTTCGGAATCGCCGGTGGAACCAAGGAAGCCATGGCCTTCGTGCCGGTGGTCACCCTGATGGTCACCCTGTGGCTCCTGCTGTTCGCACTGCTGCGGGCGGGACGCTTCACCAACTTCATCTCCACTCCGGTTATGGGCGGTTTTATCAGCGGCATCGGCTGCGAAATCATTCTGATGCAAGTCCCAAAACTCTTTGGCGGGACGGCTTCCACCGGAGAGCTGTTCGAGCTGTTGCACCACATCCTCCGGGAAGCGATGCAGCACTTCAACCTGCTGTCCTTCGTTCTGGGGATGTGCGCCATCGCCCTCATCCGTTTTTGCGGAAAGCGCTGGCCCAAAGTCCCGATGCCGGTGATCCTCATGTTTGCCGGAGCGCTGATGTCCTATTTCCTTCCGCTAAAAAAATACGGCGTCACGATGCTGCCGCCGGTGGAGCCGGGGCTTCCGTCCTTCTCCGTTCCGGATTGGGGTGTCTTGATGAGCGTGGACCGGCACATGGTGCTGGCCAGCATGACCATCGCCCTGGTGATTGTGGCGGAAACCCTTCTGGCCACCAATAACTTTGCCATGAAAAACAATTACAAGGTGAACAACGACCGGGAATTATGGGCCTACATGCTGGGCAACTTGGCGGCGGCTTTTACCGGCTGCTGCCCGATGAACGGCAGCGTGTCCCGAACGGGAATCGCCGCCCAATTCGGGGGAAAATCTCAGATGATGTCCTTGGCAGCATCGGGAACCATGGTGCTGATTCTCTTGTTCTGCACCGGGTTTATCGGATACCTTCCGGTGCCGATTCTCTGCGCCATCGTCATCTGTGCCCTGATGGGCATCCTGGAATTCGATCTTGCGGCAAAACTTCGGAAAACCAATCGGGCGGAGTTTATTATTTTTATGGCGGCATTCTTAGGCGTACTGCTTCTGGGCACCATTTACGGGGTTGTGATCGGCGTCATCTTGTCCTTTATCGATGTGTTCGTTCGGGCGGTGGTTCCGCCGAGAGCTTACCTGGGGTGCATTCCGGGAAAGGATGGATTCTACGCCTTGGATCGGAACCGGAATGCCCGGCGAATCCAGCACACGGTCATCTATCGGTTCAGCGGAACCCTGTTCTTCGCTAATGTGGGCACCTTCCAGGAGGATATCGAACGGGCGGTAACGCCGGATATTCGGCAGGTTATCGTGGACGGAAGAGGCATTGGCAGCATCGATATCACGGCGGCGGAACGGCTGCCGGTAATCTACCGAAACCTGGAAAAGAACGGAGTTCGCTTCTACATGACGGAGCATCCCGGCGTGGTGAATGACCTCCTGTATAAATACGATGACGAAAAACTCCTGGAGGCGGGTATGTGCCGCCGCCACGTGGAGGATGCTTTGGCGGAATGCGGGCTGGTGCGCCCGTACCCGATTGTGGCTCACGAAGGGGATGAGCAACGGATTCAGATTCCGTACATCGACGAGAAGGTGGCGGAATACGAGTGGATCTTCGGAGAAGCCGCTAACGGAAAGCTGATTGAGGCGGCGGAAGAAATTGCGGAAGCGATTGTGGAACTGGGCACTTTTGATGAACACCAAATGCTTCGGGGTCTGAGAAAACAGGCGGCGGGAAACTGGGACGAGGTGAACGACCGGGAAATCCTGCACCATGTGGCAGAGGTGCTGCACCGACTGGCAGAGGAGTCCCGGGAAATGCATCGGGATGCCCACGGCATAGAGGAACTTCAGCACGAGGTAGAGGAAAGCCTGGAAGAACACCTGCGTCATCCAAAAGAATAAAAAAACCTGCATCCGGGAGGCAATCTTGGCTTGCCGACCGCATGCAGGTTTTCTTTTTTTACATTCTTAACAGCAGTTCCTTGGAAACCACCTGCCCGTTCTCGATGAAGAGACGGGGAACCCGCTTGCTCACGCTGCAGGTCAGCTCGTACGGGATGGTGCCCGCCATTTCCGCCATGTGCTCCAGGGAATTGTCCGGTCCGAAGATGGTCACCTCGTCGCCCACATCCACACCGGGTGCATCGGAAAGATCAATCATGCACATGTCCATGCAGATTTTGCCCCGTACCGGTGCCGGACCTTCTGCCGTCATCAGAGCGTAGCGGTTGGAAAGGCAGCGCAGGAAGCCGTCCGCATATCCGTAAGGCACCACGCCGATTCGCGTGGAATGGGTAGTCTCGAAAATTCCGCCGTAGCTGATATGGGTGCCGGCCGGGTAGATTTTGATGGTGCTGACAACGGTCTTCAGGGACATTACCGGACGGAGTCCCAGCTGCTTCGCATAGTCTCCGTATCCGTACAGCAGCAGGCCCGGGCGAACCATGTCCAGATAGGTTTCCGGATATTTTGCCGTGGCTCCGGTATTGGCACAGTGGCGAATCCGGAACTCATGCCCCCATTGTTCTTCCGCGCTCCGAATCACATCGGTGAACAGCTGAAACTGGTGCCGGGTGTATTCCAGCTCATCCGCACCTTCTTCATCCGCCACCGCAAAATGAGTAAAGATGCCTTCCGCATCCAGGCCCGGAAGGTTGCAGGCATGAACGATGCCGTTTACGCCGTGCTGAAAATAATCCCCCTCGCAGAGGTATCCCAGCCGGGACATGCCCGTATCCACCTTGATATGAACCTTCAGGGTGCCGCCGTATTTCACCGCCTCCTCGCTGTACTCCAGCGCCTTGGCCTCACAGGTCACCGCCTGGGTGATATTAAAGCAGATCAGCCGATCCACCTGTTCCTTCGGCGTGTGTCCCAGAATCAGAATCGGCATGGTGATGCCGTTGAAGCGAAGCTCCAAAGCCTCGTCGATGCTGCTCACCGCCAGGTAATCCGCCCCCAGCTCCTGCAGCTTTGTGGCCACCTGCAGGGAGCCGTGGCCGTAGGCATCCGCCTTCACCACGCCCAGGAAGCGCACATCCGGCCCAATGTGTTTCCGAATCGTGTGATAATTATATGTGAGGGCGTCCAGATCGATTTCCGCCCACGTCCGTTTCAATGTTGATTTCATATTTTTGCTCCTGTGAATCATATAAAAAAATATTCTTTTCGCCAGGGCACTTCCGATTGTTTCCACAGATCGGGAGCACTCAACAACAAAATATTTTAGCACGGGAATACCGGGGCTTCAAGGGACGTGATGAAAAACCTGCGTCCGGTCCGCAACCGCTTGCCGATAGGAAGAAAAACAAAGTTTCATTGGGATAAAAGACACGATTTGACGGAAAATGTGGTATTATAGGGGAAGTGTTTTTAGTGTAAAGTAGGAGGAAGATTGTATGACGATTTGCGATTTAGAAATCGGACAGTCTGCAGTAATATCGGCTGTGGGAGGCGAAGGAGCCCTTCGGCAGCATTTTTTGGATATGGGATTGATTCCCGGAATTGAAGTCACCCTGATTAAATACGCGCCCATGGGCGATCCTATGGAACTGATGGTATCCGGCTATTCCTTGACCCTGCGTCTGGCGGATGCGGCGCAGATTGACATCACTAACGTGCACGAACATCCCGGCGGCCGGGGAGAAGTGCTGGAACCCATTCAACCCAGCAAGGACATTCCTCACCCGGGAATCGGTGAAGAGGGCAGAGGAAGAGAACGAGACCGAGATGTATCGGAAGATCATATCGTTTTCGCATTGGCGGGAAATCAGAATTGCGGCAAAACCACCCTGTTCAACCAACTGACCGGGTCCAATCAGCACGTCGGAAACTTTCCGGGGGTAACAGTGGATCGAAAGAGCGGGATGATCAAAGGATATCCCGGCACGGAAGTAGTGGATTTGCCGGGCATCTACTCCCTTTCCCCGTACACCAGCGAGGAAATCGTCTCCCGGCAGTTTATTCTGGAAGAGAAACCATCGGCGATCATCAACATCATCGATGCTACCAACATTGAGCGAAACCTGTATCTCACCATGCAGCTGCTGGAGCTGAACGTTCCCATCGTCATCGCCCTGAACATGATGGATGAGATGACGGGAAACGGCGGCTCGGTGCTGATCAATGAGATGGAAGAAATCCTTCAGGTGCCGGTCATTCCAACCTCGGCGGCGAAAAACCAAGGGGTGGAGGAGCTGGCCGAGCACGCCGTGCGCATTGCGCGTCTGGGTGAGACTCACGGCCGGGTGGATTTCTGCAATCCGAAGGATCACAACGGTGCCGTGCACCGGGCGATTCACGGAATCATGAGTCTGGTGGGCGATCACGCAGAGGCGGCCGGCATTCCGGTTCGGTTTGCGGTCACGAAGCTGATTGAAGGGGACCCGCTGGTAACGAAGGCGCTGGCGCTTACAGAGAATGAAGAGGAAATGGTGGAGAAAATCACTTGCCAGATGGAAGAGGAGTGCGGCATGGACCGCAGCGCCGCCATGGCGGATATGCGATATACCTTTATTCGCCGGCTGTGCCATCAGACGGTGATTAAACCGAAGGAAAGTAAGGAGCGGATTCGAAGCCAGAAACTGGACCGCTTCCTCACCGGCAAGTGGACCGCCATTCCGGCTTTCGTGGCCATCATGGGATTGGTGTTCTGGCTCACCTTTAACGTCATCGGGGCCTTCTTCCAGAACCTGCTGGATGAAGGGATCCAAATAATCACCCACTGGACGGATCAGTGGCTCACCGCCATGGACGTGGCGACGCCGATTCATTCGCTGATCATCGATGGCGTTTTTACCGGCGTAGGTTCGGTGTTGTCCTTTGTGCCGATTGTTGTGGTGTTGTACCTGTTCCTGTCCCTGCTGGAAGACAGCGGGTACATGGCGCGGGTAGCATTCTTTATGGATAAACTCCTGCGCCGGGTGGGACTCTCCGGGCGCAGTATCGTGCCGATGCTGGTGGGCTTCGGCTGCAGCGTTCCCGCAATCATGTCTTCCCGCACCCTGCCGTCGGAGCGGGACCGGAAGATGACGCTGCTGCTGATTCCTTTTATGAGCTGTTCCGCAAAGATGCCAATTTACGCATTCTTTGCCAACACGTTCTTCCCGAAGTACGCGGCGCCGGTGATGATTTCGATGTATTTTATCGGAATTCTCATGGCTATATTAATTGCCCTCATCGGCAAAAACACGGTGTTCAAAGGGGAGGCGGTTCCTTTCGTCATGGAGCTGCCGAACTACCGGATGCCGGGGGCGAAGAGCGTTCTGCAGCTCATGTGGGACAAGGCGAAGGACTTCCTGCAGCGGGCGTTCTCCGTCATCTTTATCGGCACTATCGTGGTGTGGTTCCTGCAGAACTTCAACTTCTCCATGAACATGGTTTCGGACCCGCAGTCCAGCATGCTGGCGGCACTGGCGGGATTCCTGGCACCGCTGTTCATCCCGCTGGGCTTCGGAAACTGGCAGATGGTAACTGCCTTGATTTCCGGTTTCCTGGCGAAGGAAAGCGTGGTATCCATGATGGCGGTGGTATACGGCGGAACCGCAGCCGTTCGTTCGGCCATCACTCCGCTGGCGGCGTTCACTTTCATGGTGTTCTGCCTGCTGTACACCCCGTGCATTGCGGCGGTAGCCACCATTCGGAAGGAGCAGGGCCGAGGAGCCGCCATCCTCATGGTCATCTTCCAGTGCATCGTGGCCTGGCTCGTTGCGTGGGCGGTGCACCTGATTGGAAGCATTCTTCTGTAAAAACAAAAAAACACTCACCGGCAGCGTCCGGTGAGTTTTAGATAGTGGGAAAAAACGGAATTTCTTAATAATTATTAAGATTTCTTTAGGATTTGCGGGAATGGTTGAAACAAAAGCGGATTATATATATAATTACATCATTGCGGAAAAGTAATTCTGAAGATATTTGTCATGATAAAAGAGAAACTGAAAAAAATTGCGCCGGAGTACTCCTGGGGATTGCTGACGGCGGTGGTTATTTTAAACTGCATAACGTATTTCGGAACTCGCCTGTTCACCTCCGGGATGAAACACCATTCCATCCAGCTGGCGGTGGATCGGATGATTCCATTCTGCCCGCACTGGATTGTAGTTTACTTTTTGGCGTTCCCCTTCTGGGTCTGTGGATTTATTCTCATTGCCCGGGAGAGCCGGGAGATGTGCCGCATTTATCTGATCGGAGAGATGATTGCGAAAACAATTTGCCTGATCTGTTTCGTGGTGTTTCCCACCACCCTGGTGCGGCCGGTCATCGATGCCGACGGGTCCTTCTGGGAACAGTTGGTGGCGATGCTGTACCGAATCGATTCGCCGGACAATTTGTTTCCGTCCATCCACTGCCTGGAAAGCTGGATTTGCTTTCGCAGTGCACGGAAGATGAAGAAGGCGCCGCCCCGGTATCGGAATGTGGCGGCGGTGGCAACGATAATGATTTTCGCGTCCACCCAGCTGCTGAAACAGCACGTGCTGCTGGACGTGGCGGGCGCAATTGCCGCAGGAGAAATGGGGCTCCTGCTGGCGCATAAATTGTATGTTCAAAGAGAGGGTGCGACTGTATGAACAAAAAGAAAGCAGTGTGGGGTTTCCTTTCTCTGGGAATTGCCATACTGACGATAATGATGATTGCATCGGGAAGCAAGGAGTTTTCCTTGGATACCATGATGGCGTATCTGAGCCGGGCGAACAAGCTGTGGCTGGCGGCCGGCTTGCTGTGCATGTTCGGCTACATCTGGTTTGAAGGATATGCACTGGTGCACATCTGTCGGACGCTGGGATACCAAAGTGCGAAACGGCAGGGGACGGTGTACGGGGCGGCGGACGTCTTTTTTTCCGCCATCACTCCTTCCGCCTCCGGCGGACAGCCGGCCAGCATGTTCTTTATGCTTCGGGATGGAATGAACATCCCGGCATGTACCACCGCATTGCTGATTAATTTGGTAATGTACACCTTGGCGACGCTGACCATCGGCAGCCTGTCCGTGCTGTTTCACTTCAATCTGTTTCGCAGAATGTCCCTGTTCTCCAGAATTTTAATCGTGGTGGGCTGCTTCATCATGACGGGACTGTCCCTGCTGTTCTACATGCTGCTTCGCCGGGGAGAGATCTTGTACCGGCTCTGTGACCGGGTGATGGAGATGCTGGGAAAGCGAAAGCTCCTGAGCAACCTCACGAAGAAGCAGGCGAAGCTGAAAAAGAAAATGGCGGAATACCAACAGTGTTCCGATGAAATCGCCGGACACGGGTGGATGCTGATTCGTATTTTTATCATCAATCTGCTGCAGCGGCTGTCCCAGATCGGCGTGACATTTACGATTTTTATGGCGCTGGGAGAAGGGCTTCGAACTTCCGTGGAAGGATTTGTGGTTCAGGCCTTTACCGCGCTGGGATCCAACAGCATCCCGATTCCGGGCGGAATGGGCGGTGCGGACTACCTGATGCTGGACGGATTCGGAGAGATTCTGGGCCGGGATGCGGCATCCATCGAGATGCTGTGCCGGGGCTGTTCCTTCTACGTATGCATTATTACCAGTGCACTGATTGTGCTGGCAGGGTATTTTATGGGAAGAAAAAGGAGTTTGAGAAAATGATAGGATTTTACAATTACACGGTGTGGCTGACATACCTGTCCCTGATTTCGGCCGGGACGGGAATTATGATTTCTCTGTACAGCCACGCCCATCCCTTCATAGGCGTGTTCTTTCTGCTGGTCAGCGGACTGTGTGATGCCTTCGACGGAAAGGTGGCTCGGAGCAAGAAGAACCGCACGGAGATGGAGAAGAAATTCGGAATTCAGATTGATTCCCTGGCGGATATGGTGAGCTTCGGCGTGCTTCCGGCCTGCATCGGCAGCGCCATGATGCGTGTCGTTCTGCAGAATTATGAAGCGGGGGATCCCACTAGTGCGGACAAACTGCTGAGTCACCCGTACTTCTTCATCTGCTATGCGGTGATGATTCTGTACATTTTGGCTGCCCTGATTCGCTTGGCTTATTTTAACGTGGCCGAAGAAGAACGGCAGAAGACGGAGGGGGGCGTTCGCAAATATTACGAAGGACTTCCGGTCACTTCCGCAGCGCTGATTTTCCCGACGGTACTGCTGTTCCAGCTCGTGCTGCCGAAGGACATCACCTGGATCTATTTTCTGACCATGGCCGTTACGGGATTCCTGTTCATTTCCAAAATCCCGGTGAGAAAGCCGGATACCAAGGGCATTCTGGCAATGGTAGGAATCGGTGCCATCGAATTCATCATCCTGATTGCTACATAGATGTATTACGAGGGGTAGAAAAGAGATATGCTGAAATTCTTATATCAGACGATGCCGGGACGATGCATCCTGAAGCTGCTGACCCGCCCGGGCTTATCCCGCTTCGTGGGCCGCTTCATGGATTCTGCCATTTCCCGTCCCATTATTCCTCGCTTCATCCGCAAAAATAACATCGATATGAACGATTATCTGGACGAGGAGTACGGCTGTTTCAATGACTTTTTCTGTCGCCGGATCCGTCCGGAGCTTCGGCCCATGGATATGGATGAGGCAGTGCTTCCGTCACCTTGCGACGGGCTCCTTAGCGCCTATCCCATTACGGACTCCCTGGTGATTCCCGTAAAAGGAAGCCGGTATTCCATCCGGGATCTGGTTCGGGACGAGGAGTTGGCACAAAAATACGAGAACGGCACCTGTCTGGTCTTCCGGCTGTGCGTGCATCATTACCACCGCTACGCCTATCCGGACAACGGCCGCAAAACGAAAAATACTTTTATCCCGGGCGTGCTGCATACGGTCCGTCCGGTGGCACTTCGGGAACTTCCCGTATTTACGGAAAATGCGCGGGAGTATACGGTCATCCGCAGCGAGAACTTCGGCGATGTGCTTCAGATGGAAGTGGGCGCCATGCTGGTGGGGAAAATTGACAACTACCATCAGGAGGCGGATGTCCGGAGAGGACAGGAGAAGGGGCGTTTCCTTTACGGCGGCTCTACTATCATCCTGCTCCTGGAGCCGGGAACCGTTGCGGTAACGGAGAAATTCTTCAAAGCCACTCGGGCCGGTGAAGAGACGGAAGTGAAGATGGGGGAAGCCATCGGCAGAAGGGAATAGCCGGAAACGGACAATAAAGCGAAAGCGCACGGGAATCCGAAGAGGGTTCTCGTGCGCTATTTTTCTATTTAATAATCAACATGTTGGTGCGTTTCAACTCCTTGATTTCCTCCGGGGTCATCAGCAGTTCGTTGCGAATCTCGTCGGTGACGGTAAGGGGTTCACGGGAGACCAGAATTTTCAAGGTAATCCCCTGGTAGTATAGGGAGATGCAGGACATGATGCCCTTTTGGCGGCGTCCCTTTTGGAAAAGGAGCGGCATGCGGATGAACACCTTGTCAAAGGGCGGCGCTTCGTTGGTGTAGTAGAAGGTAATGCTGGTATCGGAATAGGATACGGTTCCATGGTAGATGAAATCCGATTGATATTCCGAATTCTCGGCATCCGTCACAAAGTAAATCTTGGATTTCATGGACGGATGGGAGTTTTCAATCATGGCGTTCTTCACCCTCTTCTCCTCTCCGTTGTACCAATAGATGTATAACCGGTCAATCAGATGTTTTTCGTATTTCAGGATATCCGCATTTTTCAGGTCCACGTACGTGGCCGGAAGGAGTTCCGAGATGTCCACATTTAAAGCGGTACAGATTTCCACCAGAGCATCGATGGCGATGTTGACTTCACCGTTTTCGTATTTGGACAGGGACGCGGGGCTGCGATGGACGGCCTCCGCAAGTTCCGCCAATGTAATTCCTTTCATTTTTCGGCTGGCTTTCAGTTTCTGCCCCAGGGTTTTGTAGAATGATTCCTGCATAGATGTCTCCCCTATTTATTTTAAAAACTGAGACTTTCACTTTTGGAAAGAAAGTCATGAATATTTGTGATACTTTAAAATACTTTTTGGAATATTATACCACAGGACAATATTTTTTTCACACTATGAAAAAAAATACCCGCCAATTTTGAATTTAAAGCGAGTGGGCACATTTGAACCTCCGAAAACATTTTGTTATTCTTTAGACAATCAAGGAAGAGATTATTCATAGGAGGTACATAACTATGGCTAAACAGGAATTTAAACAGAAAAGAGTAATGTCCCGGGAAGAGTTCCCGTATGAGTGGGAAGTCATTGAAAATATCTGGGTACCGATGTCCGACGGATGCAGATGTTCGGCACGTATGTGGAAACCAAAGTCCGACAAACCGCTGCCAACCATCTTCGAAACCCAGCCATACCGTAAGAGAGACGGTATGAGAGGCAGAGACGAACCGATGTACGGATACTTCGCAGGAATGGGATACAACGTTGTCCGCGTGGACATGCGCGGTGCCGGCGAATCCGACGACTGCTTCTACGATGAGTATCTGAAGCAGGAACAGGATGATGCCATCGATGCCATCAACTGGATTGCTGCACAGCCATGGTGCGACGGAAACGTCGGTATGCAGGGCAAGTCCTGGTCCGGATTCAACTCCCTCCAGGTTGCCGCAAGAAGACCGGCGCCGCTGAAGGCCATCATCTGTATCGGCTTCGTAGACGATCGGTACACACAGGATATCCACTACAAGGGCGGATGCCTCCTGAACGACAACTTCTGGTGGGGCAACATCATGCTGGCATATATGTGCCGTCCGATTGATAAAGAAATTAAGCCGGATACATGGTATGAAGAATCCATCAAGAGACTGGAAGAGATGCCGCTGTGGCCGGAAAACTGGCTGAAACATCAGACCAGAGACGACTACTGGAAGCACGGTTCCGTCAGCGTGAACTACGACGACATTCAGGTTCCGGTATTTGCACTGGACGGATATGCCGATTCCTACACCAACAGCGTATGCACTCTGATGGAAGGCCTGTCCGTTCCAAGAAAAGCCATCATCGGACCGTGGGCGCACGTATTCCAGCACGACGGAATGCCGCAGCCGGCAATGGACTACCTGGGCGAAGCAACCAAATGGTGGGATAAGTGGCTGAAGGGCATCGACAACGATACCTTGGATTGCCCACAGATCACCGTATGGATGGAAGACAGCATGAAGCCGGAAACCGTACACCCAATCTCCGACGGACGCTGGGTTGCTGTAGAAAGCTGGCCGTCCGCTGACGTAAACGATAAGACACTGCACATGACCTATGGCCACCTGCAGGATGAGAAGAATGAGAAGGAAGAAATCGTAGACCTCAGCACCGTTCAGAACCACGGACTGTTCGCCAACGAGTGGATGGGCGCCGGCGTTCTGGGTGAAAGCCCGGCAGATATGAGATGCGATGACGGAATGGCAATGACCTTCGATTCCGACGTAATCGAAGAGGACTTCGAGATCTTCGGATATCCGACATTCACCGTAGAGTTCACCGCAGACAAGCCAAACGCATTCCTGTATGCAGAACTGTGCGACATTCATCCGGATGGCGCAGCAACCAGAGTATCTTACGGTCTCATGAACCTGACACACCTGGAAGGACACGAGAAGGTGACATACCTGGAGCCGGGCAAGAAATACAAGGCAACCGTTACACTGGACGTATGCGGACACGTATTCCCGAAGGGACACAGAGTTCGTCTGGCAGTAGCAAACTCCTTCTGGCCGATGATCTGGCCGTCTCCGGAGAAGGTAACTCTGAAGCTGGATCTCTCCACCGCAGAGTTCACACTGCCAATCTTCACCGGTAAGGATACCGAAGGCCCGAACATGGAAGCGAAGTGCGCTCCGCTGACACCGATGACCGTCCTGAAGGAAGGCGTGGTAAACCGTCAGATTACCTACGATCTGCTTACCGACTCCTGGACATCCATCACCGATGGTGTAGGCGGCGTATTCGGCGAAGGAATCTATCGCTTCGATGATATCGGCACCGTAGTAGAGCACAACCTGAAGAGAATCCTGACCGTAAGCAACTCCGATCCGTCGGATGCAAGATACGAAATCATTCAGAAGATGAAGAACGGTCGTCCGGGCTGGGAAATCGACTGCGACATCGATGTGGTACAGACCGCTGACAAAGAGAACTTCTACATTACCGGATTCATGGATGCTTCCATCAACGGAGAGCATGCATTCCACAGGGATTACGATGTAACCGTTCCTCGTAACGGACTCTAGAAAACGGCTTGCATAGGGGGGGCGGACTCCGGCCTCCCCTATGCTTTATAAAGAATAAGAGATAGACAAAAAAGGAGAGGGGCTATGAAAAACAAGAAAATCACATTTTGGGAACTGGTTATGCTGAACATTTCCGCTCTGTACGGAATTCGTTGGATTGCCAGATCCACATCGGATGCGTATCTGGGACTGGGTGCGATTCCGATGTGGGTAATACTGATGTTCCTGTTCTTCGTACCGCAGGCACTGATGTGCGCGGAAATGGCAGCATCCTATCCGCACGATGGCGGGCTGGCCTATTGGGTGAAGGTGGCCTTCGGAACCAAATACGGATTCCTGGTGTCCTGGATGCACTGGACGGCTTTAATTTTCTGGTTTGCATCCTTCCTCACCTTCTTTTCGGTAAATGCCACCTACATGGTGGGACGTCCGGAACTGGCCAACAACAAATTGTTGGTGTTGGTGATGTCCATCGCCATCATTTGGATTCTGTCCATCGCCAGCATGAAAGGCATGGAATTCGGAAAGTATTTTACCAGTGTGGGATCTCTGGGATCTACGGTGCCGACGGTATGCCTGATTGTACTGAGCTTTGTGGCAATCGTTTTCCTGAAGAAGGCGCCGAGTGCTTCCGTATTCACCGTTGCGACGCTGACGCCGAAGCTGAACATGAACTCCCTGGTAGCGATTTCCAGCATTATGTTTGCCTACACCGGTGCTCAGCTGGCCGCCAACTTCATCTCGGAGATGGAGAATCCGCAGAAAAATTATCCGCGGGCAATCTGCACCGCAGCGGCGATTATCGGCGTGCTGTACGCCATCGGTTCCATCGCCATGACCATGCTGCTGCCGACCTCGGAGATTCAGTCTTCTACCGGAACGCTGGATGCACTGCTTCGTGCCTGTGAACTTCTGGGAATTCCAACCTTGTTCGTTCAGGTCATCGCACTGGGAATCGCACTGTCCGTATTGGGGGCATTGGTTCTGTACATCGCACAGCCGACCAAGATGCTCTTCGGGTTCGTGGAACCGGGCGTATTCTCGGAACGGATTACCAAGGTGAATGAGCACGGAATTCCGACCAAAGCGATTGTTTTCCAGGCCACCCTGATCTCCGTCCTGCTGATTGGCGTGTCCTACCTGCCGGGAGTGGAGGCAATCTACAACATGCTGGTGACCATGACAGCGTTGACCACGCTGTTCCCGTACGTATTCCTGTTCTTGGCATACGGAAAGATTAAGCGGGAAAAAGAAGATTTGGATGGGCTTTATGTGATGACGAAGAACAAGAAGCTGGCATCCACCGTTACATATGCCGTAACCGCATTGTGCGTATTTGCCATCATCTGCTCTGCACTTCCGATTATGGGAAACACGCAGGAAAACATCATCTATGAAGCAGAACTGATTGGCGGAAGTATATTGATTATCGTATCCGGCCTGCTGATCTGGAAGAAATCCGGATTGGAGAACAAGGTGATTCCGGTGAGAGACGTGAAACAGACCGTTCCGGAATCGGAGCCGGAAACCTCAGGGGAAAAGTAATTATTTTTAGCGACAATTAAATAAATGAGGAGAGTATTATGGGAACACAATCAAAACTGAAGAAAAACATGCTCCGGCTAATCCTGATTTCCATCGCCGGAACCATGATCTACGGATTGCCGTATTTTAGATCGTACTACTACGATGCGTATTTGCAGACCTACGGGTTGACCAACGCTCAGATGGGTATGTTCGGTTCCATTTTCGGAATCATGGGCGCCTGCTCCTATCTGTTCGGCGGCGTGGTGGCGGATATTTTCACACCGAAAAAACTGATGTCCGTCTCCATGGTCCTCACCGGCTTGGGTGGTTTGCTGCACCTGCTGCACCCGAATTATCTGATGCTGGTATTCATCTATCTGCTCTGGGGCTTCACCTCCCTGTTCGCATTCTGGCCGGCACTGCTGAAGGTGCTGCGTTCTCTGGCGAATGAGGATGAGCAGAGCAAGGCATACGGCTTTATGGATGCGACAAGAGGTGTCACCAATGCGGTTCAGCTGGCGGTAACTCTGGCCATCTTCAATGCGCTGAGCAAGAAAGCCAGCGACCTGGCAGGCCTGAACGGCGTGGTAATTTTCTACTCCGCCATCTGCATCGTAATGGGCATTGGATTGTACTTCGTACTGGATGAAAGAAAGTTCGAAACCGAAAAGAAAGATGATGTCAAAGCGGAAGACGAAGAGAGCAAGTTCTCCTTTGCCATTGTAAAACAGGTGCTGAAGATGCCGGTGGTATGGATGCTGTCCCTGGTAGTATGCTGTTCTTACACCATGAACATCCTGTTCTACTACTTCACTCCGTATGCAACCGCAAACCTGAGCATGACTGCCGCTGCCGGCGCCATGGTTACCATGCTGGCGCAGTACGTTCGTCCGGTGGCTTGCGTGGTCGGCGGCGTGGCGGCAGACCGAATCGGAAGAGCAAACGTAATGTACGGAACGCTGGGCATCATGCTGGCGTCCACGCTGGTGCTGATCTTTGCGGGCTCTATGACCAGCAAGGTGTTCATCGGTATCTGCGTATGCATCTACTTCGGCATGTATGCGGCATATTCTCTGGCGTTCTCCATGTTTGATGAATGCGGAATTCCGAAGCACATGTCCGGAACCGCCATCGGTTTGATCTGCACCATCGGTTATATGCCGGAATTCATCTGCCCACTGCTGGCCGGAAAAGTTCTGGATTCGTACGGGAATGCGGGATACCATATCCTGTTCGTATTCTTAGCAGTCATGATGGTAATCGGTCTGGTGATTCTCACCGTTTACAAGCGCTACATCAAGAAGATGCACGCAAAGGGTGCGCTTTAATTCAGACAATTATATTTGAATATTCTAAGTGACCATATCAGAATATAAGCCGAAAGGCCCCCGTCGATTTTCGACGGGGTCCTTTCATTTGGTGTTTCTATTTTATAATCAGCATGTTGCTGCGTTTCAGTTCCTTAATTTCTTCCGGAGAGATGAAGAGCTCCTTCGTAAGCTCCGGGGTAAAGGTGAGGGGTTTCTTGGATACCATGATTTTGGCGGTAACCCCCTGGTAGAACAGGGAGATGCAGGACATGATTCCCATCTGAGGATGGTCCTTATGGAAGAGAAGAGGCATCCGAATAAAGATCTTATCAAACGGCGGTTCCTCATTGGTGTAGTAGAACATGATGCAGGTATCGGAGTAAGTGACCTCGCCGTGATAGATGAAATCCGACTGATACTCCATATGCTTCGTATCCGTGTCGAAATACAGCACGGACTTCATGGACGGATGAGAGTTCTCGATGAGTGCACTCTTTACCTTTTTTGCGTCTCCGCTGTACCAGTAGATGTACAGTTGATCCACAAAATGCTTTTTGTACTTCAGGATATCCACATTGTCCGGATCGCTGTAGGTGGCCGGCAGAAATTCCGCAATATCTACATTTAACGCGGTGCAGATTTCCACCAGAGCGTCGAGGGCGATGTTCACATTCCCGCTCTCATATTTGGAAAGGGAGGCGGGACTCCGATGAATGGTGTCCGCCAATTCCGTCAATGTGATGCCCTTCGCCTTCCGGCAGGCTTTTATTTTTTGACCGAGGGTTCTGTAAAATGATGGCTGCATAGATGTCTCCCTTCTGATGTCGATCCAAACTTTCGCTTTTGGAAAGAATTTCATGAATAAATGTGATGTATGCAAATTACTAAGGACAACTATAACACATTTACAAATTTTTTTCATCATATGAAAAAAATAATCGAAGCATTTTTGAAAACCGTGAATGCGACCGAATTTGAGCCGGGATTTTCTCTTTGTTATTATATAGACAAGTTAAGGCGAGAGTGCTTGTTTAGGAGGTAAGGATATTATTCCGGTGACAGAAGCCGGAAACCTTAGACCGCAGAGCAAATTGATTTTACGGAAGAAAGGAGCCGATAAAGATGCTTGTATTGAGAAACGCGAGAATCATCCCGGAGCTGACCGAGGGATACGATTCGGATAGAGCGGATATCGTTATAGATAATGAAATTATTCAGGAAATTAAAGCACCGAAAACTGCAGATGCCGGTGAGGTTTTGGACATGACCGATATGACCGTGATTCCGGGATTAATCGAAGCGCATCTGCACTTAGACCTGAAGGGTACCAACACCTTCGAGGAAAACGTTCAGCCGGATGCATACCGCAGCATGACCGCGCTGAAGCTGGCACAGGATAACCTGCGTCAGGGGTACACCACCGTTCGGGATGTGGGCGACCGAAACAATATTGTAATCGACATCGCCAGAGCGGTTCGGGAAGGCGCGGTGGTAGCACCGGACATCCTGGCCAGCGGAAAGATCATCTCGCCGACAGAGAAGGGAAACGACTTCTTCGGTACCATGTATCTGGAAGCGGATTCTCCGGAAGAGTTCCGGAAAGCGATTCGAAAACAGTACCAGAGAGGCGCTGACTGGATTAAGATTATGGGCACCGGAGCAATTATGAATCCGGGTGCGGAGCCGGGTCTTCCGATTATTACCGAAGAGGAATTGAAGGCTGCTTGCGATATGGCAGACTTCTTGAAGATGCCGGTATCCGTGCACTGCCACGGAACGGACGGCATCAAGATGTGCATTCGCAATGGCGTTCGTACCATTGAGCATTCCACTATTTTGGACGATGAGTGCTTGCGGATGTACAAGGCATCGAATCGGAGCTTTATGATGCCGACACTGAGCGCACCGCACTCTTTCCTGGATTGGCCGGAAGGAATGCCGAAGCACTACGTGGAGAAATCCAAGAAAATCGTCAAGGTTCTGGATGAAGGAATGAGAGAGGCCTACCTGCAGGGAATCAAGATGGGTTGGGCGACCGATGCGGGTGTCTACGAAGGCAGCCACGGCAACGGAATCTACGAGTTCCGGATTCGTGTGAACAAGCTGGGAATGGACCCGAAGGATACGTTGATTCAGGCGACCAAGTACAATGCGGAAATCCTGATGATTGACGATCGGGTGGGCACCATAAAAGCAGGAAAGAAAGCGAATTTGGCAGTATTCCGGGGAAATCCGGATGAAGATATTGAAAAATTGAATGATGTTGCACTGGTCATCAAGGACGGCAAGAAGGTTCTTGTATAACCGGGAAGAGTTATGGATGCAACCAGAGGTGTCACCAACGCAGTGCTGCTGGCTGTAACCCTGGCCATCTTCAATGCACTGAGCAAGAAGGCCAGCGATCTGGCAGGTCTGAACGGCGCAGTTATCTTCTGCCCGCTGCTGGCCGGAAAAGTTCTGGATACATACGGAAATGCGGGATACCACATCCTGTTTATCTTCTTGGCTGTTATGATGGTAATTGGTCTCATTCTTCTGACCTTCTACAAGCGTCTCGTGAAAAAGATGTAATATACCAAGTGATAATATAATAATATAATTACCCAAAAAACCCCATCGAAATCGATGGGGCTTTTCATGTACGGTTGTATTTGTTTGGTGTTATTCTTCTTCCATTTGCAGGTTGGCCCAGCAGCTGTAGCTTCGCTTCAGGGTGTGGGCGATGGCATCCGTGTCCCGCTCTTCCAGAATCTTTAAGATTTCAAAATGGATGTCCACCAGATACTTCCGGTCATGCTCCCGAATGCACTGCTCGATGGTGCGGATTCGGGATCCGTAGGTCAGCTTGGACAGCATTTCGTTCACGGTGACAATCAGGTCGTTTCGGGTCGCCTTCGCGATGGCATCGTGGAAGGCGATGTCCGTCCGGCAGATTAATTTCGGATCCGGATTGGGTTCGTCCAGTTCCCGCTCGATGGAGACCGCAATTTGTCGCAGGTTCTCCGCATCCTCCGTATTGAGACCTTGATCCATGATAACCTGCAAGGTACCGAACTCGATGCATTGCCGGAGACCGATAAGGTCTTGGTAGGATTCTTTTTTCTGGAGAATCATACTGTAGATCAACGGATTGATGGTCTGCGGTTTGAAGGTTCGACATACAAAAGTACCTTCGGGACGGCGAATCTCCAGAATGCCGTACGCAACCAGGGTTCGTACCGCCTCCCGTACCGTGTTCCGTCCGACGCAGAAGCTGGAGGCCAGCTCCGGCTCAGTGGGAATCTTGTCTCCCGGATTAATCTGCCCGTCGATGATGGCTTCCGTCAATCGTTCCACCACGATATCGGAAGCGGATTTCATGCGAATGGGCTTCATAAAATCTGAAGCAGTCATTAATTTTCCTTTCTGTGCAGCAGTGCTGCGTTTCGCGGCAGAGGGAGAAAGAAATTAATTCTTCTTCTCTACGATGGTGTCTGCCAGCGTCTCAAAATATTTAACGTAAGCGGCGTGGTCTTCTTCCATGTGACCGTGCGCCTTCATGGTCTGCTGGATTTCATAGAGCTGAGCGGTGTAAGGAATCGGGCAATCAATGGCGTGGGCCGTGTTGATTACGTTGGTGATATCCTTGTGGTTGACTTTGATGGTTCCGCCCGGGGTGAAGTTCCGTTCCACCATCATCGGCGCCTTATCTTCCAGAGCGTAGCTTCGCGCAGCACCGCCTTCGATGGCTTTGTATACCTTCTCCGGATCCACGCCGGCTTTGGCCGCAAAGGTGAGGGCTTCCGCTACGATGGCGATGTTGTTGTTTACGATAATCTGATTGGCCAGCTTGCAGATGCTTCCGGAGCCGGAATCGCCAATCAGGGTTGCCTGAGAACTGTAGGTGTCAAAGATCGGCGCGCAGGTGTTGAAATTCTTCTCGTCGCCGCCCACCATGATGGCCAGCGTGCCGGCCTTGGCGCCGCTCTCTCCGCCGGATACCGGCGCATCTAAGAATCCGATGCCTTTCTCCTGCAGCTTCTCATAGCATTCTCTGGAATCGTTGGCGGTGACGGAGCTGTGATCTACCACAATCTGTCCGGCCTTCATGTAATCCATCAGGCCGCCTTCGCCGAAAATGACGTTCTTAACGATGGATGCGTTCGGGAGAATCATCTCCACCACATCGCACTGTTCCGCCAGATCCTTATTGCTTCCGGCGGTCGCACCTTCGGCCACCAGTTCCGCAACGATCTTCTCGTTCAGGTCGGATACCATGACATCCAGACCTGCTTTTACCATGTGTTCTGCCATGGGACGTCCCATGATTCCCAGTCCAATAAATCCTACTTTCATTGTGTGTTTCCTCCTGTTGATGTTTCGTGTTTTGGATTAAAAAAACAGTACCGCCTGCAGCCATAAACCGAATTGTGTTCAACATAGGATGTTTAACACTTCAATACTAATGAAAAATTCATGCAAAGTCAATTGGAATTCTGCTTTATTTTAGAAGATGGGTTTGTTGCCTGAAACAAATTTTTCGACAAAATATTGTTTATTGTTGACTTTAGCGTAAAATGTTCGTAAAATAAAATCAACATCCTATGATAGTATGAACTAATGATGGGGTGATACCCGGGTTCGCGCCCGGAAACCGAAATCATTGGCTTTGCGGGGAGGCGAGCGCAAACTGGGAGCCGGGCAAAATGAATAAGTCAGACCATGCATCAGAAATCGAATTATATTATCTTGCTACAGAACAATGTATCTCATATGCCTAGAATTTCGAGGGCGATTCACGCTGTTTGACACAAAAATAAGAATTAGCGTGAACGAAATTCGCCGGAATTGCGAAAATCTAATTTTGAAGCGACCGGCTGATGACTATTGTTCACGCTGAAAAAGGAATTTGCTTCAAAAAGCGTGAACTGTTTTCAAAAGGGTGACTTGTACAGAGGAACTTCCATGGAGAAAGCGGAAATCAATTCACGCTAATCAGCAGTAAATGTAAAATTAGCGTGAAGTCATGTAAAAATTCTAGGCATATTGAACTTATGATATTAAAATAATTCTAATTGTCAAATTGGCATTGAAGAAAAAGGATAACACAATGGCCTTGGAGTGACCTAATTTTCAATGAGCCATATTAACTCGTATACAAGAAAGAAGCTGGGCAACCAGTCACCATACCATTTGTTCAGATCCTTCCGTCTAAATTTCAATAACAAATTCAGAAAATGTTAATTTGAGTAATAATTCTGAAACATTTTATTGGTATAATACGCATGAGAGATGCTCATGTAAAAATTGCAAAGTATTGATTGGAGAAGCCTATGAAAATGTATTCGAAAAATATCGTCCGCTGTATCAGTATGCTCGAAGACATCTATGTTATTGTATTTGCTGTTATTTCACTTATGGGAACTGTTGATAGAGTTTCTACAACGGTAACTTATTTACTGTTGCTGCTCTCCTTGTGTGGAGTTGTGTTCCTGGTGGTCGCATCAATAAAGAATAATAAGTTTGAAGGATACGTACGAGCCACTTGCTTTTTGGTAATAATGACGAATCTGTATTTGTGGATAAAACCGTGGTAAACACAAAATATCGGACAGTCCTGTTGCTGTCCGATATTTTTGTTATGAAGAAATTGTTAGAATATATCCACACCCTCTCCGTGAAAGAAGGCTTAGATTTGAAGAGATGGCAATTAATTTTTTGCGAATAATAGAGATTCGAACATCGATGGACCGATCCGAAACATCATAATTCTGTGCGTTATTAATGTTCAGTGATTCTGCTCTAGATATAATGCATTGAGGCTGTTCGAAAAAAGCGTGTAGAATTTTAGATTCATATGAAGTAAGGTCGATTGTTCCTTTAGGTGTAGTTAGCGTTCCCAAGGAAAAATGCAATAATGTATTTCCGTACCAAAGCATGTCCTTACGTTCTTCATGAGTCAGAAGCTGCTTAATTCGAAGTAACAGCTCTGGGTAATTAATCGGTTTTATCAGAAAGTCATCAAAGAAAACCTCATCAAAGAAAAGGCGCGGAGAAGTTGATGTTTGATTATCTATATCTTCTGATGAAAAAAGAAATAAAAATTTACCATGATAAAACTGATTTGAAAAAGAAATTTGACCGTGCCATTCTAATTCAAAAGTTTCATAATCAAGAATTGTTAAATCGGTAGGGCTCTCAATGAACGCATCAGAAAAAGAGCCTTTGACAATAACATCATTGATGAGTTTCTCCTTCTGCAGGAATTCTTTCAAACTGTTTGCAAAAGCGAAATCCCGTGAGACGATAGCAATTCGATTTTCGAAAGACATATTCTATCTCCTGCATTGAAATGGGCATAAAATTACAATAACAAATTGAGCACTACATGCCCTGATATTACGAGCGTAATATCAGGGCATGTACAATCTGATTCCACCTTTTAGAAAAATCCGATTATGAAATAAACATTCCAAATTGCCGCCAGTCCGCTTCCATCATGCAGTTCTCCGTTTTTTCCTTTCATACAGCAGCCACAGTAGTATAAGCAAAACGGCGATTCCAATCGTTGCGAGGATTCCCTTATGTTCCGAGAGGAACGAGGCCGATTCTTCCTGCGTCCCCACATCGTACACCCGAACGAAGGATCCTTCGTTTTCGATTTCGTCTCCCCGGCAATTTCTTTTATCGCCTTATCTTGGATTTTATCCCGAACGGATTGATCGACTTCGATAGATCCGGTATAGCCCTTTAAATCGTAGGATTTATATTGAACCTCATCGTCCGCATTTGCAAAAGAAGTGAAGATAAAAATAGTCACGACAATGCAGAGTATTCCGGTGAGAGTTCGAAGTCCGTTGCGATGTGTACACATCTCTTTGTTCCTTTCTTGAAAATGTTGCTTTAACGAATGGAATCCAACTTCTGCATCGGGTATCACCTCATTTCACGCTCATGCTTGGCTCTGTCTGCATTGTACCAAAGATTTGCTGCAAAAAGTCTTAAGATTTCTTAATATTCAACTTATATTAATGGGATGGAATTAGTGCCTTGACAAATTCCAATAAGGAAGGGTAAAATAAATTGGATAAGCTAAATTAGGAGTAAATATATGGATCGAATTGCGGTGCTGATACCCTGTTTCAATGAAGAAAGAACCATCAGAAAGGTGGTAACGGATTTCAAGAAAACGCTGCCGGATGCAGCAGTATATGTATACGACAACAATTCGAATGATCGGACGGCAGCAGTGGCTCGTGATGCCGGTGCCATTGTGCGTAAGGAAACCCTTCAAGGCAAGGGAAATGTGATTCGTCGGATGTTTCGGGAAGTGGATGCAGAGTGTTATATTATGGCGGATGGAGATGATACCTATCCGGCGGAGGCTGCCATTGAAATGGTGAAGCGGGTATTGGAAGATCAGGCCGATATGGTGGTGGGAGATCGGCTTTCATCTACATATTTCGATGAAAACAAACGGCATTTCCACAATTTTGGAAATGCATTGGTCCGAAAAAGCATCAATAAACTGTTCAAAAGCAACATCCGAGATATCATGACCGGATATCGTGCGTTCAGTTATCAGTTCGTAAAAACGTTTCCGGTTTTATCCAAGGGGTTCGAGATTGAAACGGAAATGAGCATTCACGCGATTGACAAGAATATGAACGTGGCAAACGTTGTCGTGGAATACCGAGACCGACCGGATGGAAGTTCATCGAAATTGAATACATTTTCGGACGGTGCAAAGGTGATTCGGACAATTGTGAGCCTATTCGAAACGTATAAACCGCGCGCCTTTTTTAGCGGGATTGCGCTGGTATTGTTTTTGTTGGCGGCCGTGTTTTTTATCCCGATATTCATTAATTACCGGAAGACGGGGCTTGTGCCGAATTTTCCTACTTTAATCGTATGCGGATTTACGGTTATTGCGGGACTGCAGTCTTTTTTTTCCGGAATAATATTACATACATTGCGGAAGAAAGATCGCCAGGATTTTGAGAAGGACTTGATTCGCTGTCAGGAGCGATATACTGAATTGACGAAAAGGAATGAGAGAAATTGAACATAAGAGCATCGTGGTGGGAGAAATACAAATCGTACATTCTGTATGCAGTGCTGTTAATCATTCCAATCTTTGTGATGGATTCGTATTTTAGCAGTGGAAAAATATCTTACGCACAGAATACGGATGGATTGGGTCAGCATTATGCAGCACTGCAGTACATTCGAGAATATCAGCATAAGATTGTGAATGGCATTGCAAATGGGACGCTATTTCAGATACCTCATTTCTGTTATACCTTGGGGCAAGGGGCAGATCCGTTGACAACCTTGAATGCCTATGATTTCCTGGATCCGATCTGTTGGATTTCCGTCGCTCTGTTTCCCAATCGATTGACAAGAAGTTATAAGCTGATGATATGGATAAAGGTTTTCCTTTCCGGGGAAGCCTTTTGTCTGTATTCAAATTATATAAGGAAGACGGATGGATGGCGAACCGCCATGGGTGGATTGCTGTACTCCTTTTTTAATATTGAATATTTTTTCTACTTTCCGAATTTCATGCATGGGTGTTATCTTTTTCCGGTAATACTATGGTCGATTGAGGTACTGATGAAGGAGAATCGGAAGGCCCCGTTGGCTGCGGTTACATTCTATTCGTTCTTAACCAATTATTATTTCTTTTACAGCAATGTGATTCTAAGCATGGTGTACCTGTGTATCCGGTTGCTGTGTAAGAAAAGTACGGTCAGCGAGAACATTCAAATCTGCAAAAATGTATGTGCAGCCTATTTGGTGGGGGGATTGTTATCCGGAGTTGTCCTATTTCCGACAGTACATGCATTTTTAAATAATTATAGAATCGGATTGACCACCGGATATATCGAATCACCGTTTCTGTATCCGATGAATTTTTATAAGCAGCTGTTTGTTCATTTGGGAAAATTCCATGGTATGTTTGCTTATCTAACCGTTATAGACGGAATTCCCCTTGGATTGATATGCTTGTTTCTCCTAATAATGCAAAAAGGAAATCAATGGAAAATCATGAAAATTGCCACCGTGAGCAGCTTGCTCATTATGTGCATCCCATTATGTGGTCGTGTTTTAAACGGTTTTGCTTATGCAGCAAATCGGTGGAGTTATCCATTTGCTCTGGCTGTTGCAATGGTATATGTGGGACTTGTAGATAAGCTGTGCAAATTAGAAAAGAAACAGTTAATTGTTTTGACGATGATGGTCACCATCTATATGTGCATCGCTCATTCTATAGGTGGAAATTCATCCGACGGGTATTCGTATGACGTACTGCTTCTTCTAACGGTGCTCGTTTTGTGGGCAGTAAATACAGTACCGCTTTTCAAAGCACATGGAAACCTGATTCTTGGAGAAGTAACGATTCTGTCCGTAATCGTTGGCATTTGCGTAATTTGCTCACCGGCATATGGAAATTATATTAAGGAGTTTATGAGTGTAGATGATTTAAATGCGTATTATACGACGCCGTCTATTTCAAAGGTTAGAGGTTCTGCAAATCAGAAAGAATTCTATCGGGTGGAGAAACGGGAAACGAATCTGAATATAGAGTGTGCCAATCAAGTGCGAGGAACCACTTTTTGGTGGAGCATCATGGATAAGAGCTTCCAGCGTTATTGCACAGATCTGCAATTGAACACCCTGGCAATGAATTGTGAATTGCGTGGATTGGATGGACGACGAGCATTGCTGGACCTAGCAGCTGTGAAATACTACACGACGAATTCGCCGGATAACGAAGAAGTGCCGGTCGGATATAAGAAAATTGAAGATGGATTGTATGGGAATACACATTATTTAGGCAGTGCTTTCTTATATAAGAATAGCATATTGAGGAAAGATGCCCTAAAGATGAACCCGCTGAACCGCCAAGAAGCGATGCTGCAAGGGGTCATGACGGATGCAAAAATCCATAACATCAAAACGATAAAACCAAAGAAACGAATGACCGCCCTTCCGTACAAAGTGGAAACGAAGGATGTGGACTTAACGCAAAAGAGAATATCGGTGAAGAAAGAAAAAGGTGCACTGATATTGCACTTTAAAAAGCCGATGAAAGGGGAGTTGTATCTGTGGCTGAATGGGTTGAAGATAAAGGAAGCCGATAAATCCATGTGTTCGCTTATCTTTGGAACGAGTTCAGACATTTGGTGCCGCGGACAAAAGAAAGGAGATCTTCGCATTTCGGATTATGAAAAGAAATCAACCGAACAGTCACCGTATTCTTTCTGGTATGCACCAAGGGATGGCGTGACCTATTATTTGGGGAAAAGTGAGGAAGGATACGATTCCATTAAAATTGTATTCGCAAAGCCGGCGGAATATACGTATAAAAGCATCAGTGTATATGAAAACGATACCGCAAAATACATGGAGGATATTTCAAAACTCACACCATGCAGGAACATTTCAATCGGAAATGATACTGTTTCCGGATCGGTTGAATGTTCCGAAAACGAGGTTCTGTTCCTTTCGATTCCGTATTCAACGGGGTGGTCTGCGAAAGTGGACGGAGAGAAAACTTCAATAGTAAAAGCAAACGGAATGTATATGGCGATTCCGCTGACCCCGGGAAAGCATCATATTCAATTAAAGTATTCGACACCGTGGCTCCGTGCCGGAATACTGACATCATTGATGACTATTTCTGGCATATTAATTTATCAAGTCATTCGAATAAAGCGCAGGTCGAAATCAGCGGAACACGAAACGCAAATACGATTGTAAAAAGAGTATACGCAGTTATAGGTTTTCCTTATAACTGCGTATATTCTTTTTTAATTTTCTCTATCCGTCCTCTTATGCTAAAATAGTGCAGATGTAACAAAGGAGAATGCGAAATTATGGAATTATTTACAAAAATTATAACTGTCGTGAATGACATCGTCTGGCATCCGGCGTGTCTGTTTTTCCTGGGAGGCGCGGCCATCTGGTTTACCCTTCGCCTGAAGGGATTGCAGTTCACCGGACTTCCGTCCATGTTTCACTATATGTTCGAAAAGGAATCGGATGAGCTGGGCGAAGCCAAAGGATTGAGTGCATTCCAGGCGCTGGCCACTACCGTCGGGGGACGAGTGGGAACCGGAAATATCGCCGGAACGGCCACCGCAATTTTCATGGGGGGACCGGGAGCCCTCTTCTGGATGTGGATGGCGGCACTGCTGGGAGCATCCACCGGAATGGTGGAGTGCATTCTGGGTCAGGCCTACAAGACCAAGAACCTGGGAGAACTGACCGGCGGTCCGTACTATTATATGGAAAAGGGTTTTAAGAATAAAAAAGTGGGTAAAATCATCGCGGTGCTGTTCTGCATTGCGGTATTTATCGGACCGGGATTCCTGCTGCCATCTATGCAGACGCAGACGGCGGCAACAGCTATGAGCAACGCCTTCGGAATTCCTGCCATCGTCACCGGTGTGGGACTGGTGCTTCTGGTGGGAATCGTCACCATGGGCGGCGTAAAGCGCGTGGGCCAGGTTGCGGAGCTGATTGCACCGGCAATGTGTGCCATCTACTTATTGATTACCATCGCCGTCATGGCGTTGAATGCGGGCCGGATACCGGGGATGTTCGCCGATATTTTTACCGGAGCATTCGGAAGACATTCCATCTACGGCGGAATCATGGGCGCCTGCGTATCCTGGGGGATTAAGCGCGGCTTCTTCTCCAACGATGCAGGCAACGGCATGAGCCCAATTATTTCCTCCACCACCAACACCTCTCATCCGGTGAAGCAGGGTCTGGTGCAGGGACTGTCCGTCTACGTGGATACCATTCTGGTGTGCACCTGCACGGGCCTGTCCATCCTCTGTGCGGGCACATACAACGTTTCCGCGGACGGAGGCGCGACTGCAAAGACTTTAGTATCTTTCGCACCGGGCGTGGAATACGGTGTATCCTACATGCAGGAGGCCATCAAGACCATCGCCGGACAGTTCGGCGTGATTATCCTGGCCATCATGATTACGGTATTCATCTACACCACCATGCTGTCCTACGGCGTGCAGCTGGAGTCGGTGTGCCGCTACCTGTTCAAGGCGGACAAAAGAGTGGTTGCCTTCATCCGAATCCTCTACCTGCTGTTCGTCCTGTCCGGCGTGCTGATTGACGGAACCATCATCTGGCCGATGGGCGATATCGGTGTGGGCTGCATGCTTTGGATCAACACTTTTGCGGTGCTGTGCATGACGCCAATGGTGCTGCGGATTGTGAAGGACTTCAAGAAGCAGAAGGATCTGGGACTGGATCCGATTTTCGATCCGAAAACCGTGGGCATCGAAGACGAGGAAGGTGTCTGGGACGGCTATGCGGAGCTGAAGAGAAAGCGCGGGGATTATGAGAACGAAGCGCTGGGATACAAGCTTGAAAAATAGTCGATTGAGAATAGTATTGTAAAAGAAATTAAATGTATGCGGAGTCCACCGAGGGGGTGTGGGCTCCGTTTGTTTTAGATGCAGTTGTATTTAATCGGCAAAAAGTATTTGCTTGGTTGCCGCTATGGATAGATTTTTTGCCGAACGCATGATATACTAAACCACATCCCATTTAAGTTGCAAAATGGTAGGAGGTGAACGAATGAAGTATCTTTCGGTTTCAGAAATTGCAGAGAAATGGAAGGTGTCCGATCGGAGCGTACGAAATTACTGTGCGAAGGGACGTGTAGTGGGTGCATTTCGCTCCGGAAAGACATGGAATATCCCGGAAAATGCAGAAAAGCCGGAACGTTCCAATAAGAAAACTGTACAGAAGAATGATTTGTTAGATATACTTCGAAACGAAAAAGCACGAAAATATTCCGGCGGAATCTACCATAAAACGCAGATTGACTTGACATATAACTCCAATCATATGGAGGGGAGTCGTCTCACTCATGATCAGACCCGATACATTTTTGAGACGAATACAGTCGGTGTAGAGAAAGAAGTACTGAACGTAGACGATGTGATTGAAACGGCAAATCATTTCCGCTGCATTGATATGATTATCGACCATGCAAAAGCATCTTTGACAGAACGGTTCATTAAAGAATTACATCGGACATTGAAAAATGGTACCAGCGATTCTCGAATGGAGTGGTTTAACGTGGGCGATTACAAGAAGGTGCCGAATGAAGTAGGGGGGATGGATACGGCTCTGCCGGAGGAAGTTGCAGAGCGGATGAAGGAATTGATATCCGAGTATAACGGCAAAAAGATGAAGTCTTTAGAGGATATTCTGGATTTTCACGTACGGTTCGAACGGATTCACCCCTTTCAAGATGGAAATGGGCGAGTCGGCCGTCTAATCATGTTCAAAGAATGTTTGAAATACAACATAGTTCCATTCATCATTGAAGAGGATTTGAAATTGTATTATTACCGTGGACTCAAGGAATGGGATAATTTGCAAGGCTATCTGACGGATACCTGCTTGACAGCGCAGGATCGATATAAGGCGAACCTCGATTATTTCCGAATTGAGTACTAGTGAAGTATTGGAAAAACTATACGTTAAAGAAAGTAAATGAATGCGGAGTCCACCGAGAGGGTGTGGGCTCCGCGATTTTTATACTGAGAACTTAGGTGTAAATGCACCCAAGTTTCCAGTGTGTGCTTGCTTGATTCAAAAAGAGAATTATTAAGGTTGAGAGAATCGGTTGTCTTGAAGGAGACGACCGGTTTTTTTGTTTTTGGATAGAAAAATACATGAAATGAAACTTGTAGTATAAAAAATATCTATAGAAAAGCATAGATGTGAATATATTGACTTAATATAATGTATAATAAATTATGTATGAACAGAAAAAGGAGTATGAAATGGGGCGGGATCAATTTCTGAATTGTGTAAAAAACAACGGTATAGTGTCATTTTGCACAGCAGATTTATATGCGATTCATACCGTGCTTCAAGAAATAGAACAGAGAAACGGATATGCGGTAATTGAGGTCACTTCCAATCAGGTGAACCCGGAAGGTGGGTATACCGGGATGAATGCGATGGATTTTCGCAACCTGTTAGCGTCGATGGCAAGGCATGTAGGATTGGAAGAGAATAAGTTAATCCTGGGTGGCGATCATTTAGGTCCTCTTCCGTGGGCGAACCTTCCGCCGACACAGGCTATGGAAAAAGCGGAGATTCTTATCCGAGAAAGTGTTCGAGCCGGATTCCAAAAGCTTCACATCGATACAACCATGCCATTGGGGGATGAAATATCTCCACCGGATGAAGAGGTTATTACGGATCGGTGGATTCGGCTGTATCAAATCGCAGAGGAAGAAGCGTCCTTAATGGCGGAACAGGACCCGGATTATGAAAAACCTGTCTACGTAATCGGAAACGAAGTGCCGGTTGCCGGCGGGAATCCGGTAGGAAGGGAAGAAATTCCACAGATTACAAATCCTGAAAGTCTGAAGAAGACCCTTTGCCTGTATCGGGAGAAATTCTGCAAAATCGGAATCCCTGATGCCTTTGAGAATATTATCGCCGTCGTGGGGGATTTCGGAATCGGTTATTCCAATCGAGAAATCTGCGAGTATCCGAGAGGAAAAGCCCGAAAATTGACGGAAGTATTACAGGCATATCCACATCTGGTGTTAGAAGCTCACTCCACGGATTTTCAAAGCCCGGAAAGCCTACAGGCGATGAAAAAGGATGGGATACGTATCTTCAAAGTGGGACCGGAACTGTCCTATGCTCATCGGGAAGCACTGCTTGCGCTCACAAGGGCAGAACGAAAGTTCCTTCCGCGTGAGTGCTGGGCAAATTTCCCGGAGATGCTGGAGCAAGCGATGGAGAACAACCCCACATACTGGGAGAATTGGTACCACGGAACCGAAGCGGAACAGCGGAATATGAGGATGCACAGTCGCCTGAACCGGGATCGATACTACATGAATTTACCGGAAGTGAAATCCGCAGAGGAGAAACTTCTGAACAATTTAGGCGGGGAAGAGGTGCTCCCATTTGTGTTCAATGGAATCGGTGAGGTTGCTGAAAAATACCTGGAGGTGTTGGAATGAAAGCGGCGATGGCCTACGGTCCGGCGGATATACGATGGGAAGAAGTGGATACTCCGGAGCCCAAGGCAGGCGAGGTGAGAGTTCGCGTGTCCGCCTGCGGGGTATGCGGCTCTGATATTCCAAGGATATTAAATGGAACCGCACATTACTATCCGATTGTACTTGGACATGAATTTGCCGGAACGGTAGATGCAATCGGAGCGGAAGTGGAAGGATTCTGTCCAGGTAATCGAGTTGCCGTAATTCCGCTGATTCCCTGTATGGAATGTGCCGCTTGCAGAAAGGGACAATATTCCCTTTGTAGCAAGTACAGTTTCGTTGGAAGTCGGCGTTCCGGCGGATATGCGGAATATGCGGTGCTTCCGGCGGAGAATTTGCTGAGACTCCAGGAAAGCACCGATCTGATGAATGCCGCCTTGCTGGAACCGGCGACAGTGGCACTTCACGGAATCCGAAAAAGCGGGTTTTCACGAAATCACACCGCTTGTGTGGTAGGCGGAGGGACTGTGGGCACTTTCTGCACTCAGTGGCTCCGAATTGAAGGGGCTTCCGAGATTACCGTAATCGGTCGAAATCAGAATCGATTAGATTTGAATCAGCGATTGGGAGCAGATGCAGTATTTACTTCCTTGGCTGAAGATTATATAAAAAAAGCATTGGCGGCCGCAGAGATTTCCGGTTCTTCGAAAGACGGTGGCTACGAGTATGTCTTTGAATGTGGGGGAACCCCGGAAACAGTACGAATCGCCCTTCAAATGGCAGCACCGCAAGGCACGGTATGCTTACTTGGAACGATTAACAACGAAATTACTTTTACAAAGGCGGAATGGGAACAGATTCTTCGGAAAGAGTTAAAGCTGTGCGGTTCCTGGATGAGCGGAGGCCGTCCGTATCCGGGAGAAGATTGGGTTCGAACGGTGGAATGCTATGAAAACGGAAGTCTCCAAGTGGATCCGAAGATGATTTCTCTCAAGTTGCCGTTATCGGAAGCGGAACGGCTTCCGGCAATTCTGCAGGACAAAGAATACAGAACAGGACGAATTATTCTGGATTGTAGAAAGTAATATAATAGAAAGAGGCTTAATGAATAATTTTAAAAAATCCGTGACGGATGAGTTGGAAGTGGAGATATCTTCGGAGAAGATTACGGAGATTATCTGTGAACTCCTTCGAATTGTTGAGAAAATCTGCGAGAAAGAGAATCTGGAATACTTTGCGTATTCCAGACTTTTGGTGTATGCGATTCACTATCACAAGCTCTCTCCGTATAGTTGGAAATATAATTTCGATATTGGCATGGTGCGCTCCGATTATGAAAAATTTCGCAAGGTGGTGAAAACGTATGAGCGTAAATTGAATTTTTGTGTTCAGCTCCATCCAACCTACGATGTAACCGGAGAGTACATGGCTCACTACCTTTACATTACAAAGGAAGTACGGCTGGAAGAGGAAGGAATTTCGGTAAGCGATAAATTCCGGCTGCGAGTGGCTCCCTTCGATAAGGTACCGGAAGCGGAAGATACTCGTCGTGGATTCTATCGGGGGATGAAGCGAGTGAACAAAATTCATCGGCGCACCATCGATACCCGGATGTATTTGAAGAGTTCTGGAAAGTCTTTTCGTAA
The DNA here is from genome assembly GCF_009695905.1 of Mogibacterium kristiansenii. Lineage (GTDB taxonomy): Bacteria > Bacillota > Clostridia > Peptostreptococcales > Anaerovoracaceae > Mogibacterium_A > Mogibacterium_A kristiansenii. The sequence goes on along the minus strand of NZ_VUNA01000011.1, from coordinate 14,229 downwards.
GTTTTTAAAGCAACAATTGATTTACGGAAATCTGGATTCCCGTAGAACTTTTGCGGTGATGAATAGAACTGCTCAGAAGTATAACAATACAGACAGTCATATTTATCAGCGGGTGATAGGGAAGCGATCCAAACCGATTCTGGCGGAACAGCTTTTTCCGCTGCAGCGGACTTCTTTCGGAAATATGACGGTTTCCATACCGAAGGATCCGACGCCATGGACGCAGCCGGACCTTCGTTACTTCGATGAGCGGAATAAAGCCATACAGAAAGTGGACCTGGAAATCCTTCGTGAATTCGACCGGGTATGCCGGGAAATCGGCGTCGGATATTTCTTGTGCGGCGGAACCATGCTGGGGTACGTAAGGGATGATGGTTTTATCCCTTGGGATGACGATATCGATTGCGGCATGTTGCGGAAAGATTATAAGCGTTTTTTGGAAGAGGCGGATCGGTATATCGACCATGAGCGATTCTTTTTACAGACCCGAAAAAGCGATCCGTCCATTCCGTTTCTTTTTTCAAAATTGAGGAGAAAGGATACCCTTTACGTAACGGAATACAATGAGAGACGTCCGTATCATAAAGGAATTTGTCTGGATATTTTTCCGTTTGACTATGTACCGAACGATCCGGAGGAGCGGGAACTTCACTACCGAAAGGCGAAGAAACAGGCACGCCGACATCACTTCATGGTGAATCGGGCGAAAGGAGATCCGCCGAAAGGAGAGAATCTCCAATCCGCAGCGGATTATTGGTTCCGACTTCTCGGGACGGTGCATCGGAAGCTGTTTCGAAGCTTTCCTCTGGAAATCACTCAGCGGAATTACGATCGGTTTGTGCAGCAATATAACAGCCGAGCGAAGGAGTTGGATCTTCACACGGTGGCCAGCTTCGTGCCGACCTACACCTGGGCGGATCTGGAGACATTGCTCCCCTATCGCGACACGGAGTTTGAAGGGGTTCCGGCGATGGTTGCCAATAAGCCGGAGGTTTTCTTGGAAATGCAGTACGGTGACTATAAATCCAGACCGCTTCCTCACAAGCAGCTGGGACACGATCTGGTGGAATGGAGCGTGGACGTGAAGGAACGGATTCATACGGATGCGGACATCGGAGAAGGAGATCATGAATAAAAATATTCTCATGCTGATGATGGGCGGCACCGGAAGCCGACTGGGAGCGGATTGCCCGAAACAGTTTATTGAAATAGATGGGATTCCTATTTTCGCCTATATTCTGGAGAGTTACGGTAGGATGCCGGAAATCCATCACCTGATGCCGATTGTGCACCCGGAATGGCGGGAGTATACGGAATATTGGGTGGAACGGTTGGCGCTGAAAGACTGCACCACAATTGTGGAAGGAGGAGAAGATCGTTCCTTCTCCGTGCGAAACGGTATGAGGCGACTGGAAAGGATGAGTGAAGCGGAAGATTTAGTCTTGATTCACGATGCCACTCATCCGTATGTGGACTTGGAAGGCGTTCGCCGGGTTATCGATGGTGTTCGGCGGACCGGAGCGGCTACCTTGGTTCAAGGGGAATACGATACCGTGTATCGGAGGAAGGAGAACGGAATTCTGGAAGAGGTGATACCAAGGCGGGAGGTAGTATCCGGTGCAAGCCCGGAGGCCTTTCGTGTAGGAGATATTGCGAAGATTTATGGGGATGCCACGGAGGCGGAGCTTAGCACCATGACCAGTGCCGGTGCTATTGCCTTGCATTTCGGAATGAAGATGGAGGTCGTGGAAGGGAATTTCCTGAATTTGAAGATCACATATCCTCGTGATTTACACCTGCTGGAACACTTGATTCATACGTATTTCTTCCCGGGAGCGAAAGAAAGGATTCAGAATAGTGGGAATCAATGATTTTTTGAATATGAATAGAGCGCTGGAGGTTATTAAGAGCAGGGTGAGCCTTGGAAACCAACGATTGGAGGAAGTACAGGAACGGTTAAGCGATGCGGAGCAGCAGATTCGGAAACAGAACCGAAGGATTGGAGAGCTGGAGAAAACAATTCTGAAGGAATTTCAGCGTCGGGATCAATGGGAGAAACGGGCTGCGGAAATTCAATATCTGGCACAAGGGAGACCAATCTGGAGCATCAAGTGTCCGGCACCGGATTCCGAACTTCGCTATCATGGCGGAAAGTACGGAGATTATGCGTACTGCCTGACTATTCGTCGGCAACTGGAATTGATGGGCTATTATGCTTATGTGGATTGCTATGAAGATTGGGATTGTCCGGTGGAAGCAGATGTAGTTCTGGTAATCCGCGGAGTACACGAGTACCACCCAGATCGTCGGAGCACGAAGACGTGTTATGTGTTATGGATGGTGAGCCATCCGGAATTAATCACTTGCGAGGAATTGGAACGATATGACCTGGTGTTGGTAGACTCGAAATCCTATGCGGAGAAGTTGCAACAGCAGGTTTCCGTGCCGGTACGACCGTTCTATGTGCTGACGGATACGGAGATGTTCTATCGGAGTGAAAAAAACAATCTCACTCCGAAATACAATCGGGTGTTCATTGGAAATACTCGCGGCGTATTGAGAAACTGCGTTCGCTGGTGCAACGATAATCAGATTGAGGTTGATGTATGGGGCGCTGAATGGGAGAAATTCTATCCCGACAGCATGTACGTGCACCTGCACGGCCAGATAGAGTATCACCAGATTTCGGAAGTATATCGGAACTCCCGGTTCGTGATTAACGATCATTATCCGGAGATGATAGAGACCGAAATGATGAACAACCGGTTCCCGGAAGTCCTCTTGTCCGGAATTCCTATGGTCTGTGACTGGGCAGAGTCCTTCGAGCGGAACTACGGCGACATGGTGCTGTTCTACCGAAATGAAGAGGAATTCGTGCAGTGCATGAAGGAGATGGAGGAGCGGTACGACGAGCTTCGGGCCAACGTGATGAAGAATCAGGACAAGCTTAAAGAAGAGTTTGACTTCCGCCGGGGCATTGAGCGGATGAAAGCGTTGATAGACGACATCTCCCAATGATATAATAATGGCGAACATGAAAATGAAATAATTCCAATAATATAAGTTGCAACGAAATGAGGAGAATGAGATGATGACCAAAGAGACAGTAGCGGAGAATTTCAAGAACGGAATCGATTGCGGACAGGTGGTGGCCGGACAGTTCGAAGAGGAAACCGGATATTCCCTTTCCCAGCTTCGGAAGATGAGCGCTTGCTATGCGGCCGGAATGATGCGGGGCGAGACCTGCGGCGCGGTGCTGGCGGCATATAACGTGATCGGCCTGATTTACGGCCACGACGAAGAGGGGGACGATGTGCAGAAGGGACAGATGCTTCAGAAGATGCTTCGGTTCAACGAGCTCTTCGGTGAGAAGTATTCCCAGGGCTTCCAGTGCAAGGAACTGCTGGGTGCGGACATCTCCACCCCGGAAGGCGGCAAGAAGATCAACGAAGAGAACCTGCTGTTCAACCTATGTCCGGCAATCTGCTGCGATGTGGTGGAGGTTTTGAAGAAAGTGATTTCGGAGTAATATAATGGATAAAAATAATTCGATGACCATCGATACGATTCCGGGCTTGCGTGCGCTCACGTTAAGCCCGGATTATCGTAATGCGCTAAAACTGCCGGAGGAACCGGCGGAAGAATATGAAATGCTGGCCCAGGGAGAGTACAATATCAACTTCCGGTTCCGGCATCCGGTGACCGGAGAGCAGCTGGTGCTGCGGGTGAATTCCGAGAGCCAGATGCATCTGGAGAATCAGATTGAATATGAAGGAAATGCCCTGAAGCTGCTGGAGAACTCCGGCCGAACTCCGATTTTGAAATACATCTATCCCGGAGATGAACAGCTGACCCGGGGGGCGCTGGTGATGTCCTTCCTGCCGGGCCGGGCGCTGGATTACAGCCGGGCTTCCGAACTGAAAGAAACCGCGAAATGCTTGGCAGAAATCCACAGCATTCCCGTCGATGCGACATGCGGCTTAATTGAACCGGAGGCACCCATCCGCGCCATTCTGGAGGAGTGCGAGGTGATGTTCGCCACCTATTGGAATTCGGAGCTGGGCGCGCCGGACGTAAAGAACCGGATTCGCCGGCTGCTGGACGAGGGCTGGAAGCGGATTCAGGACGGCGGGGACTACACCGGCTATAAGTGCTGCGTGAACACGGAGCTGAACAACACCAACTTCCTGGTGGAAGAGGAAACCGGAACGGTCCGGCTGGTGGACTGGGAAAAGCCGCTGTACTCGGACCCGGCCCAGGATCTGGGACACTTCCTGGCACCTACCACCACCTTCTGGAAGACCGACGTGATTTTCGAAAACGAAACGATTGAGAAATTTATCGATACATATATTGAATCTGTGGGGAACAGATATGATACAATAGGACTCAGAGCGCGAACGATGGAATTCATCGTCATCACCTGCTTGCGGGGACTGACCTGGTGCGCGATGGCCTGGGTGCAGTATCGTCAAAATGGCAAGGGGCTGACCAATGAGAGCACCCGCATTAAGCTGGATGCGTATCTGACGGACGAATTCCTGCGCCGCATTGAAGCGATTTACGGAATCTAGGGGAACGGCCGGATTCCGTTGCAGAACGAATTTTATTTTTGGAGCGGAAAGAGCATGGTATTACTGACAGCAAAACACATACAGAAGCGTTTTTCGGAGAAGCAGCTGCTGGAGGACATCAACCTCAGCATCCATTTGGGGGACAAAATCGGCCTGGTGGGGGTGAACGGCAGCGGCAAATCCACCCTCCTTCAGATTATCGCCGGTGCGATGGAAGAGGATGGCGGAGAGATTCTGCGGAGCAACGAACTTCGCATCGGGTATCTGCCACAGAATCCGGATTTTGAGCCGAAGGCCACGGTGCTGGAGCAGGCCATGGAGTACGTCCAAGGGGCGGTGCCGGAATACGTGGTGAAAACCCTGCTTACCAAGCTTCGGATGAATATGTTCGACCGGAAGATGAAGGAACTGTCCGGCGGACAGCGGAAGCGGGTGGCCATGGCTGCGGTGATGTGCCGGGATACCAACCTGCTGATTCTGGACGAGCCCACCAACCACATGGACAACGATATCATCGAGTGGCTGGAGGAGCAGCTGGAGAATTACAAGGGCTCTGTGCTGATGATTACTCACGACCGGTACTTCCTGGAGCGAGTGACCAATCACATCTGCGAGATTGAGAAGGGAGCGCTGGTTTCTTATGAAGGAAACTACGAAGCCTACCTGATTGCCAAGGAGGAGCGGCTGGAGCAGGCCAAAGCCAACGAGCGGAAGCGGGCGAACCTGTACCGGAAGGAGCTTCGATGGATTCGCTGGACCGCGCCGGCTCGAACCACCAAATCCCGCAGCCGGGTACAGCGTTTTCAGGAGATTGAAGCGGCCAAGGAAACCTTTGACGACCCGCGGATGGAAATCGGCACTGTCAGCTCCCGGCTGGGCAAGAAGATCATCGAGCTGAAGGACATCGGGAAATCCTACGGTGGTTTGGAGTACATTCATGATTTCAGCTACAATATTCTTCGAAACGATCGAATCGGCATCGTAGGCAACAACGGATGCGGCAAAACCACCCTGCTTCGGATTATCATGGGGCAGGTAACGCCGGACACCGGTTCCGTGGAAATCGGGGAGACGGTGCGAATCGGATACTTCTCTCAGGAGTCGGAGGAGATGGACCCGAACCTGCGGGTGATCAAATACGTGGAGGAAATCGCCCGGAACGTGAAGACGAAGGACGGATACCTCTCCGCCTCTCAGATGCTGGAGAAATTCCTGTTCCCGTCCTACATGCATTCCGTGCGGATTGAAAAGCTTTCCGGCGGCGAGCGTCGCCGACTGTATTTGCTGGCGGTGCTGATGCGGGCGCCGAATGTGCTGATTCTGGATGAACCCACCAACGACCTGGACATCGACACCCTGACGGTGCTGGAAGATTATCTGGACGATTTTCCGGGGGCGGTGCTCATCGTCTCCCACGACCGGTACTTCCTGGACCGGCTGGTGATTCGGACCTTCGCCTTCGAAGAGGGCGGGGAAATTCGGGAGTACACCGGCGGCTACAGCAAGTACATGAACGAGAAGGAGGCTCGAGAGGAGGCGCTTTCCGGGGTAAAAACAAATTCTGCCGAGGACGGGGCGGCCGTTTCCCGCAGCAGTGACGGACGAAATCAGCGGGCGCCGAAGCTTCGTTTTACCTATAAAGAACAGAAGGAATTTGACACCATCGACGAGGACATTGAAACGCTGGAAGAGAAGATCGGAAATCTGGAGAAGGAGATGATGCAGAACGGCACCGACTCCTTCCTGCTGGCGGACCTGTCACAGCAGAAGACCGCTTTGGAGGCGGAATTGGACGAGAAGATGGAGCGCTGGGAATATCTGCACGAATTGGCGGAACGGATTGAGCGGGGCGAACGCACCGACGGCACGGTGGATTAATTGCGGAAAAGGAGGCAGCGGCGATGCTGGAAATGTTGCTGATGCAGTACGAAGATCAATTCGGGGAAGCATTTCCCCTGGCGGATCTTCAGGAAAAAAGTGAAATAGAAGTAATCAACATTCTGTACGACTGCGTGCAGAACAACACCCCGTATGAAGCGGGGATGGAAGTATTAGAAAACCGGTTCGGTGATGCACCGGGAATGAGCAAATAGAAAGGACGAGTATGGGAATTGCAAACGGAAAAGAAATATCGACGAAGCAATTGTGCGACATTATGGAGGAAGCCTATCGCCGGGGAAAGGAGGTGCTGCCACAGGGAAAGGTGGCCACGTACATTCCGGAGCTGGGAAAGGCCGATCCCGGAGCGCTGGGAATCAGCCTGTGCGCGAGAGACGGATGGCATTTCAACATCGGAGATACGAACCGCCGCTTCACCATCCAGAGTATTTCTAAAGTAATCTCCCTGGCGCTGGCGCTGGAGCTGCTGGGAATGGACAAAGTGTTCGAGAGGGTGGATATGGAGCCATCGGGAGAAGCGTTCAATTCTCTGATTGACCTGGACTTGATCAGCAACCACCCGATGAACCCCATGATCAACTCCGGGGCCATCACGGTGGCGAACATGCTGCTGGGCAAAATGAGCTTTGAGGAAATTCAGGATGTGTTCCGAAAAGTCTGCGAGGATCCGGAAATGGAGAGCAATGAGGCGGTTTTTCGGTCGGAGATGCAGAACCTGTCCCGGAACCGGGCTATCGCCTATCTCCTTCAGAGCAAAGGGATTCTGGACGACCGGGTGGAGGAGACATTGGAACTGTACACTCGTCTCTGTTCCCTGCAGGTCACCGCGGTATCCTTGGCCAGCATGGGAATGACCATCGCCATGGACGGAAAATTGGGAAACGGCGAATCTGTTTTTACCGGCCGCACTATGGAAATCTGTAAAACCATCATGCTGACCTGCGGGATGTACGACCGCTCCGGGCGTTTTGCGGTGAAGGTGGGACTTCCCACCAAGAGTGGCGTGGGCGGCGGACTGGTGTCCGTTGCCGATAATCACGTGGGCATCGGCATTTACGGACCGGCGCTGGATGATAAAGGGAACTGTGTGGCCGGCGGGCCGATTCTGGAATATCTTTCCAGAGAGCTGCAGATTCACCTGTTCCAGAAAAACACCTACGTGGACCGCATGATGGAACAGCGGTAAGGAAATATTCGAAAAAAGGGAGGTATTCAAATGGGGATGAATGACACACCGTCCTCGGAACGCATGCACATTGCGTTCTTTGGATTGAGAAATGCAGGGAAGTCCAGTCTGGTGAACGCCGTGACCGGGCAGAACATGGCCATCGTATCGGACGTGCGGGGAACCACCACGGATCCGGTGTATAAATCCATGGAGCTCCTGCCCATGGGACCGGTGGTCATCATCGACACCCCGGGCATTGACGACGAAGGGAATCTGGGAGAGATGCGGGTTCGGAAGACGAAGGAAGTGCTGACCCGTACGGATGTGGCGGTGCTGGTCACCGACGGCTCTCGGGAGCGTCAGCCGGAAGAGGAGGCGTTGCTGGCCCTGTTCCGGGAAAAGGCCATTCCATACGTCATTGCGGAGAATAAAAAAGACCTAGTAAAAACAGATTTCCTTCCGGCAGAGGATCGGTCCGTGCGCACCAGTGCCGTGACCGGCGAAGGCATCCGGGAGCTGAAGGAACGCATCGCCCATATCGGGCAGAAGGAAGGACCGAAGGAAAAACCGATTGCCGCAGACCTGGTTCAGCCGCTGGACCCGGTGGTACTGGTAATTCCAATCGATGCCTCCGCGCCGAAGGGCCGCCTGATCCTCCCTCAGCAGCAGGTGATTCGGGACCTGCTGGAGGCCGGTGCCGTGCCGGTGTGCGTCAAGGAAACCGAGCTGGCGGGCCTCCTGGCAAAACCGGGATTCAAACCGGCCCTGGTGATTACCGACAGCCAGGCATTCCGGTTGGTATCGGAAATCGTTCCGGAAGATATTCCGCTGACTTCCTTTTCCATCCTGATGGCTCGGTACAAGGGCTTCCTGGAAACTGCGGTGCAGGGGGCTTTTGCCATCGATGAGGTGAAGCCGGGGGACACCATCCTGATTTCCGAGGGATGTACCCACCATCGCCAGTGCGAGGACATCGGAACGGTGAAACTGCCGAAGCTCCTGCGGAAGCATTTGGGCTTTGACGTGAACATCGAAACCTCTTCCGGCCGGGAGTTTCCGGAGAACTTGTCGGACTACCGCCTGGTGATTCACTGCGGCGGCTGCATGCTGAACGGAAGAGAGATGCAAAGCCGGATGAACCGTGCGGTTTCCGGCGGACTTCCTTTTACCAACTACGGCATCGCCATCGCGTACATGCGGGGCATCCTAAAACGGAGCATAGCCATGCTTCCGGGAATCGGGGACGAGGAATAATATAGTAAGAAAGTGAGAACGAATCGATGAAAATCTGGATTACCCGTCACGGGCAGACGAAATACAACAAAATGAAATTGATGCAGGGCCGGACGGACGAGCCTCTGAACGAGACGGGGATCGCCCAGGCAAAGGCGGCGCGGGAGCGCATCGGCGACGTGCATTTCGATGCGGTGTACGCCAGTCCCCTGGACCGTGCGATTGTGACCGGCGCCATCATCGGCGGCGTTTCCCGGGACGAGGTGATCATCGACGAGCGGATCATCGAAACGGATTTCGGAAAATACGAGCTGCACAAATACTCCGGCTTGGGACCGAGAATGTCCCTGTACTGGGCATTGCCGGAGGTTTTTCCCGCACCGCCTACGGTGGAAACCGTGGCATCCATGGTGCAGCGCAGCCGGGAGTTTCTGCAGGAGCTGGAGCAAAAGGATTACGAGAACGTGCTGGTATCCTGCCACGGGGGAATCATCCGAGCCCTGACCGGATACATGATGGACCGGAAGAACGGCATCTGCTGGCGGCCAAAACCCCACAACTGTGAAATCCGGGTGTTCGAGTCGGTGGACGGAAAGCACCGCCGTATCGAGGAATAAGTAGAAAATCCGGACCTGCCATTAGCAGTGGGTCCGGATTTCGTCTTTATAGGAATTCATATATACCGTTTCGCCGGTGAGGCGGGATTCCTCCGCCGCATTGGCAATCAGGTGGCTTTCGATGGAGCGGGAAATCTCGGAATCGCCGGATGGAATCTCCCCGTTGGGGGTGCCGGCAACTCTCGGCCGTTCGGATGTTTTTTTTGTCAAAGCCTGCACGAAGGCATCTACCAATCCGATGTCTCCGCCCCCGTGTCTGCCTCGGTACGGATGGAGCGCGATTTCCTCCGGTGGAGTGGGTACATCGGCGAAGGAGCCGAAGCGGGTGATGGTGAGGTGGTTCTCCGCATCGTCACCGCGGATGGAGCCGTGTTCGCACATGATTTTGATTCGGCGGTGCATGTGGTCGGAGAAGGCGCTCATCTGGAAAGCCGCGGTCACGCCGTTTTCGAACTGGATGGCGGTGGTCTGCTGGTCGCACACGTCGTTGTCGCAGTGGAAAACGCAGCTGCCGTAGGGACCCTCATCCAGGGCGCGGCGCATGCCTTCCTCCGTCATATCGTCGGTGACGTCTACGGCGCGCCATTTGCCGATCATGGGCAGGTAGGTGCGGTAGGCGTTGAAGCGGCAGCGTTCTCCCAGAGTGCAGTCCTTGCAGCGAAGGGCGCTTCCCTCCGGCGCGTTTTCCGGGCGAAAGTAGGACAGGTTCCCAAAGGAGGAGACTTTGGCGGCGCGGCAGCCCACCAGCCAGGTGAGGATGTCCATGTCGTGGCAGGATTTCTGCAGGATGATGGGACTGCTGGTGTCCGTGCGGTTCCACTTGCCCCGCACGAAGGAGTGAGCCATGTGGAAGTTGCCCATGTACTCTGCGTATTCGATGGTTTGAATTCGACCCAGCTCGCCGGAGTCGATGATGTCCTTGATGCGGGTGAAGAACTCCGTGTAGCGCAGCACGTGGCACACCATAACCAGAAGGCCTCGGGCATCGGCGGCTTCCTGAATTCGGAGGCATTCTTCGGAATCCGGTGAGATGGGTTTCTCCAGGAGCAGATGGTAGCCCGCCTTCAGAAGGGGCATGGCGCAGCGAAAGTGATCCCGGTCCATGGTGGCCACCACCGCCGCATCGGCGATGCGTCCCTGCGCCAGAAAATCTTCCAGACAGGAAAAAGCCTGTGGAATATCGTAATCTTCCACGGCGCGGTTTCGCCGGGACGCAATGGGTTCCACGACGGCGCTGATTTCAATTCCTTTTTCCCGGAGGTAGGCGGCGTAGATGCTGCCCCGCTGTCCGGCTCCGATGAGTGCAATTCGCATATGGGGTCTCCCTGTTTGTGAAAATATACACTCCATTATAGAGGGTAGCGCGGATTTTTACAAATACAAAGAAACTATAGCGGGAAAAAGTTGTAGTTTGGAAAGACTTTTTTTAATGCTCGGGGGATAGTATAATCAAAGGAACTGAAGTGAATCATAGGAGGAAATGATATGACGATGAACAGCAAGAAACTCATGCCGGTGTTCGAGAACGGCATGGCACAGCCGGTATTCCCTTTTACTGACGGAAAGACCGGAGACGCGTACGATGCGAAAACGTCCGATATTGTTCGGTTCTGCGTGTATGTGGAGGCGAATTTCGATACGAACGGAGATGGCAAAGGCGATCTGATTAAGGCGTTCGTCCAGGTTCCGAGAAGTGCGGCGGAGGGCAACTACAAAGCCGCTTCCGTGTTCGAGGCGCGTCCGTACTGCGCCGGCGTAAATGCCGACGGCTACGACCACATGAAAGAGGTGGAAGGAAACGCTTGTCCGGGACCGGATTCTATGAAAATCAACTATTCTCCGGAACCGGGAAATCCGAGCAAGTACATCAGCACGATGGAAGCGGCGGAGAAGGCCGACCCGGCGGATTGGCGCTTCCCGGACCACGGAAACGGCGATGCAATGTGCTATGAGAACATCGATACCTATAACTATTACCTGGTAAGAGGTTTTGCGGTGGTTCTCAGTGCCGGCGTGGGTACGCTGGGTTCCGACGGTTTTGAATATACCGGATCCGACTGCGAACGGGATTCTTTCCGCTGCATCGTGGAATGGCTCCACGGCGACAGAATCGCTTATGCGGACCGGAACCGGGAAGAAGCCATTCGGGCAGACTGGTCCAACGGAAAGGTGGCAATGACCGGAAGATCTTACGCGGGAACCATGCCGTTCGCCGTGGCAACTACCGGAGTTGCAGGTCTGGAGACCATCGTGCCGGTAGCGGGAATCAGTGACTGGTACAGCTTCCTGAATCAGCAAGGTGCGCAGCGGTACTGGCCGGCGGAAATGCTCATGAGCTTCCTGGCATACTTTTGCGCCAGCCGTTACAACGATCCGGCACTGACGGAAGAACAACGTCAGGCGATTCTGGACTTCCATCAGTATTTTTCCTATGAACAGATGAAGACCGGATTCGACTACAGCGATTTCTGGAAGGAAGGAAATTACACACTGAAGGCGGACGGCATCCGCTGCAGCGCACTTATCATTCACGGTCTGAACGACGAGAACGTGTCTACCAAGCAGTTCGAGATGATGCTCCACTCCTTTGAGGAAGCCGATCGGACGGTAAAAGTAATCCTCCACCAGGGCCCGCATATTACGCCGACCATGGCCAACAAGGGGTATGGAATTTCCATAAACGGCCGGAATTACGATGATATCGTCAACAAGTGGATTTCCCACTATCTGTACGATGTGGAGAACGATGCAGAGAATATGCCGGCGGTGCTGGTGCAGAACAACGTGGACCAGGATCAGTGGGATGAAGTGGATTCCTGGGAGACCGAACGCGATTACGAATTCTGCAGCAGCCTCACCGGAACAACGGTAATCGATACGGATTGGGAAAAAGCCGGAATCAACAAGGAGAACTTCGACGAAAGAATGAGCCTGCTGGATTCCAACATGAACCAACGCTACTTCAGCAACAAAGCCGCGGACGATCTGACCATTCAGGGCTCCGTTTGCGTAAAGTTCGATGCCGCGCTGAAGGACGGCGATGCATCCAAGAACTTCGAGCCGGAGAACATCAACGATGTGGACCGTCTGAGCTTTGAGCTGGGCAGCGCCTCCGGCAAGATGGATGATGTAAAACTGACGGTGCTGCTGTGCGACGTGGCGGACGAGGAGTTCCCGAGCATTCAGACTGTCGATCCGGAACGAAATGTGATTCCGGTAGTGGTTCGAAACAAGGGCGGAATTCACAACGGCGGAGATCTGCCGGACTTCGATCAGTCCGTTTTCGAAACCGTGAACCGGAAGTACTGCGTCATCACCCGGGCGTACATCGACCTGTGCAATCCGGAATCCGGTTATGCACCGGAGACTTCCGAGAACAGCATTGAGCTGGTTCCGGGGGAAAAGCACTCCTACAACGTATACCTGAATCCGGCCAGATATACCGTGGAAGCGGGACACCGCCTGGCAGTGGTCATCGGAACCGAGGATCCGGTGAACTGCCTGATTCACAAAAAATATTCTGTCGAGATCGACAACGCTTCCGTAAAAGCAGATATTCCGATGGTATAAAGATGCCGAAGCGCTTTCACGGCGTTCGCAGCGGTTCGCAGCGGAAAACGGCATTTTTGGCGAGAGAAAGGCTTTCTGACGGAAAAATTGGGTAAAAAAGTTCCCATTTGGGACGATTGAACTATGCCGACCTTTTCATGCCGAGAAAAGAATGTTACAATCTCTGTGAGATGTGGAGCTAGGTGTAGAGCATATCACGCATCTTCAATGGGGGAAGGCAAAGGGCCGCCGCACAACTGTGCGGCGGCCCGATTCTTGTTTTTTTGGGTTTTTCAATTCCATGGAGAGAGCCTTTCCATATGGAGAAAGCTTTTCTGTCCGGCCCAATCCGGTCCGAGCCTCCGGCGACCCGGACGTGGTGCTTCACTGCCCGCAAAGCCTTATTTCTTCGTCCGGAAGCACCACGCCACCTGGTCCGATTGAGCATCCGGCGGCTGGGGCGTGGTGCTTCACCGTCCGCAAAGCCTTATTTCTCCGTTCGGAAGCACCACGTCTATCGTCCGGTCCGAGCCTCCGGCGACCCGGACGTGGTGCTTCACCATCCGCAAAGCCTTATTTCTTCGTCCGGAGGCACCACGTCCTTAGACCCGAACGGACTTTCCTCCGGCCGGACGTGGTGCCTCACCCTCCGCAAAGCCTTATTTCTTCGTTCGGAAGCACCACGTCTATCGGCCGGTCCGAGCCTCCGGCGACCCGGACGTGGTGCTTCACTGCCAGCAAATCCTTATTCCTTCGTCCGGAGGCACCACGTCCTTAGGCCCGAACGGACTTTCCTCCGGCCGGACGTGGTGCCTCACCCTCCGCAAAGCCTTATTTCTTCGTTCGGAAGCACCACGCCTATCGGCCGGTCCGAGCCTCCGGCGACCCGGACGTGGTGCTTCACCGTCCGCAAAGCCTTATTTCTTCGTTCGGAAGCACCACGCCTATCGGCCGGTCCGAGCCTCCGGCGACCCGGACGTGGTGCTTCACCGTCCGCAAAGCCTGTTATGAAGTGACCGTTGTCAAGAGGCGATTACAAGAAAGTTTCATCTCCCGGCATGTCACATTTGTATTTTCTTGACAGCATCTGGAAAGAGCTTTGATTTAACAGTTCCCGGCATGTGGCCACTCTGTTATTCGTGGATTGGTTACCTACAGGCTAATGGTCCGCCGTGAGCCCTGCGATCTT
>NZ_VUNA01000010.1 GCF_009695905.1 Mogibacterium kristiansenii | reverse complement strand
ATGAGAGAAGTCTATGGTCTTAAGCAGAGCGATAGCGAATAACATCTATACTATTTGCGGTACCCCATCTCTGGAACGCCGGTACCCGGCGTCCCGGAATGGCGGTTTCACCGCACAGGAATATTCATTCTTGCCCAGCCAAAAGAAAAATCTCTGTCCGTAACCTGCCCGAGGATACTTCTTTCCCCATTTCTGCATAGACTGAATGACTGCCGTTTTCACATCATCATCGTCGGCATCATTTGAAATACGCATCAGCGCATCTGCCACCGCAATCGTCATTACGGAATCATCCGTGAAACACACCCGGTCATTGAACATCTCGAAATCTTTTGTTTTATTGCCCCGGTCAAACTCGTAGGGTGCGCCAATCATGTCCCCTAAAATTGCTCCATACATATATTGAATCCTCCTTCGAACTCTTGATGCTGCAAGTATATCAGAATACGAAAAAGGAGTGGTCGTTTGTCATGCGACAAATTCCACTCCCCGGAATCACGCCCCCAGAATCGGCTGCCCATATTTGAATAGTGCAGCGTTTATCTCATAGATATCGTACACCTTGTTCGTGACGAAATAGGTGATGATCAAGTCAAACTTGCTGCTGGGAGAGAATGCAATCTCTGCCCTGGACAGCAAATCCAGCATCGCCGGCATATCCAGCTGAAGCGCGATTGCAAAAGCCACCGCGGTTTTTTTCGTCGGCTTATAATCTTTCTTACATCGGATTCTCGAAAACACCTTCCGATCGATGTTCGCTTTCTTATAAACGGTAACATCGTCCATACCGCTCTCTTCAATCAGCTTGAACAGTTTTTGCTGAAATGTGTCCTCAGAACGCTCCAGAATTTCGTCCAGGCTCATTCCGGAAACGTCCGGAAATAACGGTGCACCCAGCATCGCGGAGGTTTTGTTTTGCTCCGGCCGCTCCCACCGTTCGCTTCCGTACCAAATTCCGTACTCCGCTTCATGAAGCTCGGCTATGCCGTGCTCATCGATGTATTCTTCAATATCCCCCACCAGCTTCTCGGACAGCTCGAACGCCTTCCGACCCAGCACGACCAGAATAACCTCCATCTCATGGGACAGAAGGAATTTGTCGATCTCCGCCAAAGCAATCTGCAGCGCCTCATCTTTCGGGAATCCGTAGCTTCCTGTGGCAATCAGAGGAAATGCGATGCTCCTGCAGGAAAGCTCTGCTGCCAGGTTCAGCGATTTCTCATAACACGAATGAAGAATCTCCCGCTCATCGTGATTGCCATCAATCCATGCCGGTCCGACAGTATGAATTATATATTTTGCGTTCAGGTTAAAAGCAGGTGTATGGGCCGCTTGACCCGGATGCATAATACCGATTTTCTTACGCGCCGCCAGCAACCGATCTCTGCCGGCGGCATGATAAATTGCACAATCCGTGCCTCTGCCAACGGCAACATCCGGATTCGCCGTGTTCACGATGGCATCTGCTTTTACTTTTGTAATATCGTTTCGGATAATCTGAAACGGCATCCGAAGTCACCTCCATCAGTTAAAAATCATTTCTTCACATTCTCTTCCAGTTCCAGCATGTACCGGTCAAAGTCGGACATGAACAGTCTGTCCTGAATCACACGGTATTTTTCAAATTCGGTTTCGGCATGGAGCTTTGCAATTTCAGCCGTTACTTTCCCTGCATCCTGTAATATGCCGTAATCAAACATTTCAATGAAGCTGTTAAGTCTTTTTTCCCAATCCTGCATCGTAAGAGGGATGTGTCGCAATGTCATGCTTTCAGCGAAATCCAAATATGCCGTTACGTGATCCGCTCTTTCTACAATCAGCTCTGCTGCCGTATGTCCATGAACTGCATAGTGCATTTTATTCTGAACGGTTGCGTAGAATCTTCTAGTGGTTGCAGAATTCTTATCGTAGTCGATGGCGGTAGCATAGAGATCGGTTATCTTCTGGTAGAACTTCCTTTCGCTAGCACGAATCTCGCGGATGCGTTCTAACTGTTCATCGAAGTACTTTTCGGTCAGATACGTCCCTCGTTTCAGCCGTTCATCATCCATAACCCACCCTTTGATGGTGTAGTCTTTTGCAATCTGATTGACCCATTTACGAAACTGCACCGCACGCTCAGAATTGACCTTAAAACCAACTGCAATGATCATCTCTAAGGAATAGTGATTTGTGCTGTAGCTTTTTCCGTCAGTGGCAGTTATCCGAAATTTTCGGATAACTGAATCCTCTTGTAATTCGCTATCACTAAAGATTTTTTTTACATGATAATTTATGGTGCGAACATCCACATCGTACAACGTGGCCATCATCTTCTGCGTCAGCCATATATTCTCATCCTCATAGCGCATTTCAATGCTGTCCTGTTGGTCGCCCACAGAGGCAACATAGGTCAAATATTCCGCCGCGCTGGAACGGATGGTGATCTCTTCTTTTTTCTTTTTCACTGGAATCCCCCCTGAACGCTTGTCACCGTCCCGAAACCGGCCGCTGTCTATGAATTACCCATTTTTGCTTTTGTATTTTGGAATTTGTCCAAAAGCCTTTTAACGATAGATCGGAGCTATCGTTAAAAAGTGTACTATCTTACAAACTGGAAGTTGTAATCCGCTTTACAGGTGATCATTTGGATCATTCTTTCTATATACTAACCAACTTATCAGCCAGCTATCTGTCAGCAGATATGCGATAAAACTCTTCTTTATTGCACTCTTTTCTCTTTCTGTTTTGTATCTCATTGTGTATCTCATTGCTTTTGAAACAAAATACACTGTTGCAGCCAAAAAGATTATCAAAATGGCAATTGATATAAAAGATTGTTTCACTTGGTGTTCACCTCCATCCCAGATAACTTCCGATTTTTCATAACACGTATCACTTCGCCAAGTTGCACAATACGATTATCATTTACAGCATACCCCTGCAATATGTATTTTTTTAGAACTGAATTTGCCCATCTTCTGAATTCAACACCTCGTTTAGATTTAACGCGATATCCGACGGAAATGATAACATCTAAATTATAGTATTCAGTCATATGTGTCTGTGTTTTTCCTCCTATTGCACCATGCTCGCTATCTTGTTCCTCCGATATGCAACTCCATATCCGTACAATTCCAAGTGCCTATCGGCATTTTGTACTCGCTCTTGGCATACGCCGTAAAGCCTGCCGCTTCATAGCAGCGTATGATGAGATGTCCTATGACATCGCCATTCGCATCTATTACTGTTAACGGATAAAAACGCCCATTTTCAATCCGCGGCATATAGTTTTCGATTATGTCATCCCCCATAAGTGGATACTTACTAAAAGTGTTTGCAAGAGTTATTTGCCTCTTTTATTTTATCCGATCACACAGGTTAAGGCCAGATTCATAACCAGATCTGCATCATTGTACTCGTCTTTGGTTAGCCAAGCTGCAGCTAACGAGGTGATCTTTGATTGATAATTCTTCTTCTCGTCAAATTGATTTGGATCAGAAACTATACAATATCCGAAGCCTTTCGAAGTGCGTTCTTTAAGTTGGAAGCAGCAATTATCCAGATCCCACTCATAGGGGTCATACGCACAGAGTCCCATAATCTGTTTCTCATTTTCACAAGAATACAATAATGAACGCTCATCGCCGTCATTGTATTCAAGAAGATCTTTATCAAATCCACAGAATATCTCATCCCCGACCTTCAACTGCGAAAGGTCAATATCAATGATATGCATCGTTACCGTAGGAGCTAAAGCTTCCTCCGGATCGTCATATGTTTTTATGCAGTACCTAAAAGGAACATTCTTTCCATTTATCCTAACTTTTATACTGCCAAACGGTGTCTCCAACTCATCAATTACCTTGTGCGGCCTATTGAAAAAAATATCCGATCTAATTATCTCCGGGTCAAAAATCTCACCGCAATGATCGCAATACACATCAAACTTCCATGATTGGATCTTTCCATTCGCAATATCATGCGTGCATCGGCATATAACCGATCCTATATGACATTTCGGACATTTACAAATAAGAGCGGTCTCTCCGTCCCCCCTATTTGTATGGAACCTTTCCAAGATTGACAGCAGGAATTCTTTTTCTTTTTCTACAGAATTTGTATACATAGTTTCTCGCCTTTCGAATTATGACGGCATATAGCCGATTTTATTGATTCCAATCACGCCTCTGCTCAGCACCGTAATATCAATCTTTCATATTCTGATGTTTCAACGCCTATCCCGCCTATCCGTGTCCGAGGAATGCGGTTTGGGCTATAAAAAGATTTGCATTATGTCAGATGTTTCCGCTTTTGCCTTGGCAATCTCAGCAGTGATTTTGCCTGCATTCTGAAGAATCTCTCTATCGTCAGCCATCAAGAATAGATCCAGTCGTTTCGCCCAATCCTCCATCGTCATTGGAACATGACGTTCTGCACGGTCCTCTGCCAAGTCCAGATAAGCAGATACAGTTAATCCCATATGTGGCTTGTCTGCATCGGCTCGCTCGTAAATCAACTCCGCTGCTGTATGTCCATGAACCGCATAATGCATCTTGTTTTGTCCATGGCCCAGCCTTTGATGGTGTAGTCCTTGACAATGCCATTGGCCCACTTACGAAATTGTACAGCTCGCTCATTATTCACCTTGAATCCAACCGCAATAATCATTTGAAGATTATAATGCTTCGTATCACGAGTCACCTGACGGGAACCTTCGGTTTGAACTATTCGGAAATTCCGAATAGTTGCAGACTCTTCTAATTCACTATCAGCATAAATCTTTTTAATATGTTCATTTATCGTTGGCAAACCAACACCATACAGTGTGGCCATCATCTTCTGCGTCAGCCATATATTCTCAATCCTCCAATTCCTCAAAGCGGTAGCGCGGTTTCCCAACACTCCTCTTCCCGTACTCAATCGCTTTCGCCGGGCAATAGCTGATGCACGCCATGCAATGCGTACACTGCTTCCCCCACACCGGCTTCCCACTCCGAAGCTCAATATTGTTCAGGGGACATTTTGACGCGCATTGTCCGCAGCCGACACACGCCCCGCTCACACGAAACGGGTCCGCTTTGACAATCAGCCGGTAAAAAAATGGATTGATGATACCGCTCATGATGCGGTACTCCATGTTATTGCGAGGTGCCGGAAATTCCCGTCCCGCCTGAACGCTTGCAATCGCCGCTTCCACATCCGGCTGCGCCTTCTGGACGATTTCCCCGGCTTCCTCTGCCTCCGGCGTGGCGAACAAGGCGATGTAGTTCTCCGGCATAACAATCTGTGCAGTTCCCATGTACTGCAGATTTTTTTGCTCCGCAAGATGCCGGTTGTATTTTGCGGCGTTGCCAATCTCGCTTCCACAATCCATGACGAACCAGATGCGTTCGGCGGACGCGAATTCTGTTTTTATGAGCCAATCGGATACCACCCGGGGAATGCGCCACGCATAGGTGGGAACAATGAGGATTACGTCGTGGCCCGTTTGGATGGGCGAAGTGTCGCAGGTTCGGATTTTTGCGTTCAGGTCTGTGAGGGGCTCCTGAAGCGCTTCCGCAAAGCGCCTTGCGATATATCGGCTGTTGCCGGTTCCAGAAAAACAAAAAATCATATATAATGCAACTCCATTTCCGTACAATTCCAAGTGCCTATCGGCATTTTGTACTCGCTCTCGGCATACGCCGTAAATCCTGCCGCTTCATAGCAGCGTCTTGCGCTCTCGTTATTTTCAAACACAGCCAGCTCAATTAACGGAACTTTCATCCTCTTCTCGCGAATAGCGTATGATGAGATGTCCTATGACATCGCCATTCGCATCGATTGCTGTTAGCGGATAAAAACGCCCATTTTCAATCCGAGGCGTATAGTTTTCGATTATGTCATCCCCCGTAAGTGGATACTTACCAAAACTGTCGGCAGACCATTTGTATAATTCTTCCTCCGATCGAATCCAACCGGCTATAATCGGAGCATCTTCCTTCTTGAAATTTCTTAGTTTCATTTGTTTTAAGTCCTCACGATTCTGCTTTTTTTCAATCAAACCAAGACTTTTCCCAATCATCAGCGCTGATACCTCCGATATTGATAAGAACAAGTTCATCCCAACGATCTTTTATGGAACGCCTATCATAAATCTTGCCTCGAATAATTCCTTAGCTGTCTTAAACTCACAGCCGTCTTCAATATCGCAGTAACCTGCCCAATATGGTTTCTCGTGCTGCGACAAATAGCCTATGTAATGCTCAACTTCTTCAGGATCCGAACGGAAATAAAATGTCGTTTCATCTACACGCTCATCGCCTTTTTCAAATTGAGCAAAGATAAAATTGTAATCCTGATACCACTTCATGATTCACCTACATCAAACCGGCACATAGCCGATTTTATTGACTCCAATCACACCTCTTCTTAAAACTGTAATATCTATTGTCTCATATTCTGATGTTTCTATATCTGTTCCCGTAACCTGTGTGCGTGGCACGTCAGTCATTTCCATTTGCGTTCTCTGAATAGGTATAGTTTCTATACCCATCTCCTTCAGCACATCTTCCGGAAGTTCATAGTTCTGCTCTACAAGACCAAAACAGGTAAATCCCGTATCCACACAGAAGGAAATCAACTTCTTCTTTCCAATATTGTAAATCACGCAAAAGGAGGTTCCGATTAAGCTTCCGAGCAAGTAGCCGACAACCGGCAATTCAAAGCCAAGTGCCAGTCCGATAATCTTTCCGATATGAACACCTAACAAATATCCTCCAGAAATCACAACCGTATCAACGAATGCCGCTCCCATTTGTTGGGTACTCATCTTCCCGGCTGCTACGAGAATGCTGTTTTTCACCGTTTGCATAACAAGCGCCACAACCGTTCCAAGCACAATCGGATTTATGCCTTTAAACATCTCGCCCAGCATGCCGGCATCACACATTATCTTCAAAGAGGATGCCACCGATCCCCGCAGAAAACCTTCGGCACCTGCAGAGATTCCCTTTGTTCCCATCCTTTTAATCTGCGGTATATCGAGCTCTCCATGTTTGATAAGATAATCAATCGCCTTATATATTTCCGGTGTCAGCTGAACGGCAACCGTCACGGCCGCTGCCGTATATCCAGCTTTAAGCGCCTGTTTTAAGAGATATTCTGTCCGGATTGCGCTCTCTGCTGTAACTCCATGCTCGGAAGCTTTAAAGTCTTGCTTCTTGCTTTCCCTTGCAATTTCTTCAAGTTCTTTTCTTGTCGCTGTCCGTGATTTGGTACCATCTTTAGTCGTAATAGTATCTGTCAATTTTTCTTCTGTCTCGGAGTATGCTTTTGAAACATCCGGACGAATCGATCGATTTCTTAACGCCCGACGGCTTGCTTCAGCTTTCGCATCAGATAATTGATCTGTAGGAACAAGCCGTCCCTGTCCTTGATAACTTGCCTGTCTTGTTTCCGGATTCATCCTTGCCTGTTCAATCGCGCTTTTAGCTCCATCAGCATAGGACTTGGCACTATATGCGCCCACATCTTTGCCGCCTTGTTTCATCAACACGTCAACAGAATCCTTCACCGTACTATGAAGGACCTCCGCTCTATATGTAGAATCAGCTGCAATGGCATCCACATTAAATGTACCGGCGCCCCACTCTTCCAACATAAACCCCTGAAGTTGTTTGATGCCCAGGTTTCTGTAATTATGCTTGTTTATATTTTCTTCCAGCTGCTTAATGGCCGCATCTACAGCGCTGACATATTCCATGCCCATGTGTGCTGCCAAATCCGCTCCCATTATTTGGGTAGCGAAATCCCAGCCTTGCTGCATTTCACTTTTTTGTTGCATAGGCGCATACCTCACGCATTCATGAATTCTTCAAGGCCATCATTATAGAGATGGATTACTCCATAGAAAAGCATCTGCTTCTTCATCAATTTCTTATTTCTAAAAAACTCTTCGGACCGGGCTGCCACTTGA
The DNA here is from genome assembly GCF_009695905.1 of Mogibacterium kristiansenii. Taxonomy (GTDB): domain Bacteria; phylum Bacillota; class Clostridia; order Peptostreptococcales; family Anaerovoracaceae; genus Mogibacterium_A; species Mogibacterium_A kristiansenii. Next base: position 84,905 of record NZ_VUNA01000010.1, on the reverse strand, counting down.
GTGCCTACTTTTTCGACAGCCTCTGCGCCGGATTCGATGGCCTTTTGAGCCGCTTTGAACAGTTTCGAAGCTTGGGGATTTGATGCCTTCCCGTCTTCATCCAAGACTTCTATATCCTGCATTTCTTCCACAGTTTCAGATTCCAAATCCGTTCCTGTTGATACAACATTATCCTTCATAGTCTTTAAGAAATTTGGAACCGGAAGCTCCGATAGCTTTTCTAGAAATTCATCGTATTTCTGCCTGTCAGACAGAATCTTGGGATCTGCAAATAATACGGCCTGATTCCCTGCCCATCCATACTTGACACCGTAGTCGTCAAACTTGACATCCAGAACCGGAATCAGTTTGTCCGTGCCCTTAATATCTCCAAGGAAAAGTATCTTTCCCTGAATGTTTCCAGCCGCTTTGTTTCCATTCCAAACTTTTTCCGTCCAAGAAATAATATTGATGGAATCATCTCGCGTTCCGACAATGCCTTCATCGTTGTCATCGTGAGTCTCCACCATCTTTTTTAGTTGATTCATCAGCAGCTCATCTTTATAAACAACGATGAGGGTTTTCTTTGTCTCGAACATATTTTAGATTCTCCTTTCTATTTCACTGTTGACAACAGAAAACTGTCAATTGACCGCGGCGTTACGTGTCCTCCCAGCTTTTCATCCACCAGCTTTTCATCCAGGTATTTCTGAAGTTCAAGCATCCGACATACAAAATCACCATATTCAGGATCATACTCCACAATTTCCGAAAGAATCTTCTTATCCGGTCTTTTAACGATTTTTCTGATTGCTTCCTTTGCTCTACTGTCATATATAAAGAACTTTTCCGGACAATGAAAATGTAAATACTTAGATGCTAGAGACCTCTTCTCCAACCCTGTCATCTCTTTAAAAGCGTCCATAAGAAACTTATGCGTGCTCAATATCTCCGGAATGCAATCAAAGATAACACCGGTGTTATTCTTTAAGGATTCAATTCGATTATCAAGCTCATCGCCTATCTCCAACATCTTTGGTGCAACGACATCATAATAGAAATCATCACCCTTGTAATCATCTGCGTTCTTTCTTCGCTCAATCGCAGCGGCATAGCTTCTTCCAATCAACAATATTTTTCCACTCAAAACATCTGCATCATTATGGTGTGGATATTCTTCGCACATTTTATAAAGAATTTTGTTTCCAAATTCCCATCGTGAATTCTCCCGATTAAAGTATTCCTTATATTGATTTTCAGTTCCTTCAACTACCATACTCTATGCCTCCTTTACGCCAAAACAATCTTCCGCAATCAATGCAAAATCTTTATTCAGGTCTAACGTCTTCGTCGCTTTTCCAACTTCTTTTACGCCCTGCGGAATTAATGCTACAGCATTGTCTTCAAGCTTTGATATTTTCCCCGGCTGCATCAACTTGTCGTAGCGTTCTATGAGCTGCTTCAGGGATCTGTCTTCTTTTGCATCAATGATTGATGATGGCGGTAAAAAAACTTGCGTTATATCGGATGTTTCCGGTTCAGTTTCCGCTTTTACCTTGGCAATCTCAGCAGTGATTTTGCCTGCATTCTGAAGAATCTCTCTATCGTCAGCCATCAAGAATAGATTCAGTCGTTTCGCCCAATCCTCCATTGTCATCGGAATATGACGTTCTGCACGGTCCTCTGCCAAGTCCAGATAAGCAGATACAGTTAATCCCATATGTGGCTTGTCTGCATCGGCTCGCTCGTAAATCAACTCCGCTGCTGTATGTCCATGAACCGCATAATGCATCTTGTTTTGTCCATGGCCCAGCCTTTGATGGTGTAATCCTTGACAATCCCATTGGCCCACTTACGAAATTGTACAGCTCGCTCATTATTCACCTTGAATCCAACCGCAATAATCATTTGAAGATTATAATGCTTCGTATCACGAGTCACCTGACGGGAACCTTCGGTTTGAACTATTCGGAAATTCCGAATAGTTGCAGACTCTTCTAATTCACTATCAGCATAAATCTTTTTAATATGTTCATTTATCGTTGGCAAACCAACACCATACAATGTGGCCATCATCTTCTGGGTCAGCCATATATTCTCATCCTCATAGCGCATTTCAATGCTGTCCTGCTGGTCACCGACAGAAGCAACATAGGTCAAGTATTCCGCTGCACTGGAACGGATGGTTATTTCATCTTTTTTCTTTTTCAAATAGGAAGCCTCCTTTAACATCCCAAAATCATTATTCTGCCTGTGCATCAAAGGATTGTTTCACAATTTCCATGATTTGATCTAATTCATCCATAAAAATAAAATCATATGCCATACACTTCCGGTGGGGTTATTCCGCCCTCACCCGCAAATACTTTTCCGCTATATCGTCCAGTTGGCTTTTTATGGATTGGAAATCGCCACTCAAATCAAGCGTTCTTACACATACGCGATTTCCCATGATCTGATATTCGTTATTAAATGCCCCCTCTTCATCTGTTTTCGCGTAGAGAAGCATTCCGGACACCTTTTCATGGGGAACACCGACAAGCTCATTTTCCTTTGTCTTTACATAGGTGAATATCTGGTACAGGTTATCTGTCGGGATGGACACCTTTCCATATTGCTCCCGCAGATTGCGTTCGTAGTATTTTGCATCGATAATCAGCGTTCGTTCTCCGCGCGTCAGAGTAATATCCGTCTTCATCTTCGGAAGCAGATCTCGGAAACCATCATCCACCTGCCAGTCCATCATGGAAGCAGAAGCCTTTACTTTCAAATGCTTGTACTCGGTGTTGTAATATTCCAAAATGAACTTCTCATACAGGTGATGCATCTTTTGATCGTCCAGAAAATCCATCATCCTTTTCGAACCGTCCGATTGTGTCTGAAGCAAGCCTTTAATCACCAGCTCACAGACCGCCACCAACATCCGATAGCTCTGATTATTTCGGTTGAATCGGATGGACCAATTGATGGTGTGTATATCAAGTGTTTCTACGTCTCCGAAGAATACCAGCAGCTTCTTGATTTCCTTCTTTCTGCTTGACGATATCTTTGCTTTCAGCAAAAGCAATAGAGTGCTCTTGATAATCCGATTCATATAGGAGTTGACGGAGAACTCGTCATAGGTACAAACCAGCTCCCCGCGGATCATACTGAGATTTTTTATGGATGCAGTCACATCGATTTTCCCGCGTGGAGACGACAATGCTTTCGTCTCCGAAATATATTCCTGTCCCAGGCCGCGTTTCAGCTGCTGCTTCACGCCCTTTGTCAGAATGGATGCGCACAGCTCCGCTACATTATGAAATTCTTCCGTTTCGATGCTCTTATATCCTTGCTCGTTTAACACTCTGAAGGCGTAGGAAAGCATATAATATACGTTCTGTACCGGAATCACTTAATCGCACTCCTTAAATCCTCAATCCAATCCTTTGCTTTGGAAGGTTCATCAAACCAGTATTCCTTTAGCAGCGGTGCCAGCTCGAACTCAATGATGCCGGAAAGAGTCCGATCGGATGTTTCCTTCAATTCACAGAAGATACTGTGTCCGATACAGAATCCTTCTCCCAGGGATTCATCCTTCGCAATGTCTGCATTCAGCGCTTCTACCCTATCAATCAATCTATTAAACTTCTCGTTCTGCAGGCTATCTCGGTATGCACGGAATCCTCTGGTATTAAACCCGGGTTCCAGATTAAAGAAGGCAAATCTTCTGCGGAGCGCATAATCCATCATTGCCAGACTTCTGTCTGCGGTATTCATCATTCCGATGATATAGACATTTTTCGGAACGGAGAATTTTTCATCCGCATATAAAAGTTTCAGCTCGATGCCGCGCTTGTCCGATTCGATCAGCATGAACAATTCGCCGAATATCTTGCTGAGGTTTCCGCGATTGATTTCGTCGATGATAAAGAAATATGGCTTGTCTTCATCGTCCTCTTCAGCGGATTTGCAAAAGTCATAGAAGGCGCCACGTTTCAATTCAAAGCCGCCTTCCTGTGTCGGACGGAATCCCATGATGAAATCCTCGTAGGAATAGCTCTGGTGGAATTGAACCATCATTACACGGGACGGATCTTTCACACCCATGATGGAATATGCCAGTCGCTTTGCTGTAAAAGTCTTGCCCACACCCGGAGCTCCCTGAAGAATGACATTCTTCTTTTTCTCTACCAGAGCAACCAGCGTGTCGTATTTTGGTTTTTCCATGTAGACTTCATCCAGAAACATATCCTCATCATACGGCCTAAGATCAATCTCCCTCGGTTCTTCAACATCATTTACTATGTCATCTTGGAACAGTGCATTCAGCTTCGTCACGTAGTCTGTATACGCTGTAATATCTGTAAGAGTCTTCATCACCGCTTGTCCGGGATGCGTCCACTCTCCCTTATCGGTCCAGTTAACCGTCCGGATGTTCTTGTACTGGGAGCGGGAAGAATCGAATTCATAATCGGACTCTACGACACCGCGACCGATAATTTGATGCATCCCTTTCTTGGCAAATACGATGTCGCCCGGCTTCATTTCGTTGACAAACTGCCAGGTGGCGTGCGCATCGTTCTTGTAGGACTTCGTCGGATCGATTTTATCTTTCATTGCCTGCTTCATCTCGCTTTTGCTGTTAAATGCAGACAAATCACCGATTTCATCCCAGCCGACACCCATTATCCCGGCATCACAGAACTCCTCCCAGCAAGATGCCCCATCCCCCGGCGAGTACAGCCAGTAGTGGATGATATCCTCCTTCGAGCACTTCCACGCTTCGAAGCTCAACTCCATGAAGTCTTTCAATTTGCTCTCACCACTCTGAAGGTACGCACGAAGCTTCTCCACTATGCCGAAGTATTTGGCGGATGGAATCTTCGCTTCATTTTTCGGAAGAGACTGTACAAGTTCTTTCGGAAGCTTTTCGGATTTATAGATGTACCAGGTATTGACCTTATCCAAGTTCAGAAAGGAATCCGGTGCAATCCAGTACAGTCCCATTGTGATTTTACCGTTGCCGTTTCCCTTCTTGTTGATGCACAAGTCAAAATACTTGGACACCTGATCGATTGTTTCCGATGTCGGATTCTTTGCGTATGCAAGGGCGGCATCAAACAGCTCCCAAAGATTCGGAATATCGTCATCTCCGCGTTCCGGGAGAAAATAATAGAAGGTTGCATTATGATTATTCAGCACCGGAATACTGTTAAACGTAGTCGGGACTGAAGTCTTCACATCAAACAACTCCGCTACTGCTTTCAGGATAGCCTGACGGTTCGCATCCGTGAGATTCTTGTTAAAGAGCCCGAAGAATGTGAAGGGATCGATATCTACAATCTGGTTGTCCTTTTCCAGTTTAGGAAGGTTGATGCCGGTAATCTCGTAGATCTTTTTGACTTTCTCTATCAGTTCCTGGCGGTTGTTCTTGTACTGAAGTAATATGCCGGATAGTTCTTTGTAAAAGTCTACCCAGTCAAATTGGTTTGATTCGCTCATGTAAACCTCCTTGTTTTTTGGTATTAGATGCTTACGGTAAAACCTTAAAACTGTCTCCATCATACGTCGGTAGCATCAATTATCACCGGTGGTTCATCGTTTTCATCCATCAACAGCATATTGATTCGAACTTCCTTTTCAAGCAGAAATCTCTTGTTATAAAACACATCCGCATATTCCAAGACTCTGTTCATCTGAGCAACATCGAAGAAAGCACCGACAAAAGCTCCCACAAAATATACTGATTTTCCAACCGCTTGCTTTGTCAGCTTTTTCCCAATCTGCTCAAAAACTCCTTTGAATAGGTTTTCTTCCAGCCCTTTCTTTCCGGCTTTTTCAAGAGCGTTTTTTGCAGCTTTGTTTGCCAATACCCGCATCTGACAAAGAAGCAGGGTTACACCCCCACGACTGGCCATCTCTCCCCATGTCTTTTTGCTCATGTGCTTAACGGCTGTGATTTCCGTCATAACCATTATTTACCGCAAATTGCAATAACAAATTTAACGCTACCTAACATAACGAATCTTACAACTGAATATACTTGATTGAGGACGGCATTGAAGAGTTCAACCGGTGTTAGATAGTCAAGAATCTTTCTTTTGTCAGATATTGCTAGGATAATTAACGAAATTATGCAGGGTCAAACTCGGAAAATGCTTCCTGTGCTCGTTCCATACTTTTTTCCATCATCATTATCGCAACACGGATGTATCCGCCGGTTGCACAATAACTCTTCATACATGCTAGATTACCATTGAGAAAAAATGATGCCGCTCTAAACTGAGAGTTACGATCATTTAGTCTTTCAAGGATATACACTCTGTTTTTTACTTTCACGCTCTTTATTATATAGAAATCAACAAGATTATCATTATCATAAAAAATAAAAACGATCTTATAAATTAACCCGTTATCCTTGTTTGCTGTTTTGCCGAATACAACTAAATCATATCCATCCTCTCGCTGATGACCTAGGTCTCTAGTTTCTATTTCATTTTCTTTTGTAAACTCAATAAATCGTTCGTACAAATTCATATCTGACTTCCTTTACTCTCAAATCGCGTGATTGCCATACCAGATATCATGCTCCGGTTCAGTTACTAAACTCAAAAAGTCCGTCTCACCGTTCTCGCACTTCATTTGGTTTATTGACTCTATAAGTTCATTTATCTCACCAGCAGGAATTTCTCGTTCCCAATCATCTTCTGCTAATTCTGTAAACTCGATTTCTTCCTTGAGTCGATTGACAACAATAGTACCCGGACGTTTTTCTTCATTTCCTTCAGGATAATACCAATAGACAAGTTTTTCTTCATATTTCTCTATTAATTTGAAAGTAACCATCTTATTACTCCCTATATAATCAAGTGTTTTTCTACACTCCTATTCAAATCCTGATTTATAGGTATAACTTGTTTTCTTTTCTACCGGAACAGACCTTCTTCATTTTCCGTCCGGCGATAAAGCTGACAAACTTGCTGCACTTTCTTGCTTTCTTCGGACAGATTGCAACGCAGTGCATACAAGAAATACATTTAGCCTTATCGGTCATTTTCGGATTGTCCAAAGGAATGGCCCCTGTCGGGCATTCTTTTACGCACAGACCGCAGGAAGTGCATTTTCCGTTTGCAGCAGGCTTGAACGGAACACCACCGTATTCTCGGTATGGTTTTTTTCCGGGGAATTGCGGGGTCCTTTGTGTTTCGCTTTTTTGCATGATTTTAGCGGCAAATTCCAACAATTCCTTTTCGTCTTGCCGATCCGGGCGCCCGGTTCCAAATTGGTGCATCAAGGAATGCTCTGCGACAGCCTCCATTCCTGCGATACATACAAAGCCCGATGCTTCCAGAACATCCTGCAGTTCTAACAAGGTGTCGTCAATCGCACGGTTTCCAAACACCGCCGCAAGAATTGCCTTCGTACCGTCTGCTTTCACATTTCGGAACATATCCGCTACGACCGACGGAATGCGTCCGCCGTAAGACGGTACAGCAACCAAACACAGATCCTCTTTTTCAAATTTCACCTTCATCAATTTATCCGGTTCTTTGATTAGGTCGATTTCTTCAGATTCCGGATTTGTCCCTTTTGCAACAATATCTGCTACTTTCTTTGTACCCCCGGTTGGGCTGAAAAATATGTTATAGAATTTCATAATGCTCCTCTATTTTCTTTTGCAAGCTGTATTATTCTATCTGCAACATTCATCCAATCACCTTCTTTAAACAGTGGTTTGACTTTCATGCCCTTAGTTATACGTTTTAGGGCATGAAAGTCAATTCGGCCCACCTACCCATAGTGCTTCTCCATCAGTAGCAGTTTTTCTCCTAGTGTGCAGTCTTTATTCCTTTGTTTGTATCCAATTCAAATCCAATCTGCCAAAATCCCATATCCATCATTTTCATTTGTGGATATGGCAATCCTTCAACTTCCATCTTTTCTCTGACAGGTTCGAGTCGGGTGGCATTTTCCTCATAAAAGGTGACAAGCTGCATTACGGACTTAATGTTATAATTTCCAGTTGCTATCTTCTGGTTCTTTATTCCTGAAATAAAATATCTATCGTATGCCGGAACGCAGCCGAGTGTTCCCATAAGTATTTTCGTGATGAGTGTAACGGACAATTTATTTTTTAATTCTTGCTCTTTTACTTCGTGCCTGATTCTATCGTAATACCGCTCTAGGAATGAATTTATATCCTGCAGCAACTTTTGGTTGCTATCATCTTTGAAACCGATACAATCAATCCCAGCTAAAGCATCATATTTTTCATTTAGCAGTTCTTTTACTACTGGAATATGTACTTTATAATCTTTCTGCAGCAAAAATGCTGAGCCGCGATACATTCCCCAACTTGCTAAATAGAAAGCCAGTTGTAAACTCAGATAATCATAATCAACTTCTTTGGATCCTCTTGCTTTTATGAAATGTGAATAGCAGTGTTCCCAAGAACGATATCGACCGTTCTCATCAGCCTTCAAATTATTATAAAATTCTGTTGATGATTTAATAATCAAATCCACTGTATCCATGCTACTCATCACCTATCCATTGCCCGTTTCTATCTGCTCTCCATCTTGGAAGCCCTAAATTGTAAACTTTTCTATCAGTCACAGTGAAGGCAAATTTTGCTCAAACTGAATCCCGCTGTAATTCACCTTCAGACATATTATTCCGCTGTAACCGATTTATAGTAATTTCCAAAATCTGCCAGTGCATCAATAATCGGCAGCAGTTTTTCTCCTAGTTCCGTCAGACTGTAATCAACTCTTGGCGGCATTTCCTGATAATCATGCCGATGTACAAGACCGTCATCCATCATCTGTCTTAGACTGTCAGTCAATACCTTCTGGGAAATTCCTTCCAGATTTCGCTGTAATTCATTGAATCTCCACGGGCGTACTCTCAAGTTTCGTATAATCAAAAGTTTCCATTTGCCACCTACAAGTGCCACTGCTGTTGCCACCGGGCAAACCGGAAGTTCGTCTTTTGTTTTCATGCAATTGTGCCTCCCAAAAACTGTGATTGCTCGCAAAAATTATAGCACATTCATTTTTGAATGTGTAGTTACAAAAAGGTGCGTACTTACCTTTGAATGCACAGCATTCTCTCACCGGTGCAGAAATCAGTATCAACGATCTTCCGGCAGGAGCTAACGTTCCTTTCGTGCACTCTCATAAGAACAATGAAGAAGTTTACGGCATTTTTTCCGGTAAAGGAAAAGTCATTATTGACGGAGAAGAAATTGCTCTCACTGCAGGTGATTGGATAAGAATCGCACCTGTTGCAAAGCGTCAGTTCTTCGCGGCAGAAGATGAAGGAATTTCTTTTGTCTGTATTCAGAGCAAAGAGAATTCTTTGGAAGGCTTTACAGCTGATGACGCTGTAGTATATTAATACCCATCAAGACACAACAAGCTTCTCACCACAGGGTATTTACCAATGGTGGGAAGCTTGGTTTTTAGATCCAAAGACGAATTGGTAATATGACAAAGCACCGATCAACTTGTGACCGATGCTTACGCAATTAAACGCTCCACTTCTGTTTATTTATTTAAAATTATAATGCCTTCGATATCTCGACCACCGTAGAATATTCGTGCCACTGTAACTGTCCTCTCTTTATCATCGACAAGATAATACACAGAACAAGAAGTTCATTCGCAATATACGAATAGATTTCACGTAAATCACCAAGTGCATCTACAGAATAACCGACATTGTAGTTATCCGTCATATGCCAAACTCCTTTGCAAGTACCGCATCGACTTCATCTGCAGAATATACCTTTCCTGCTTTGATGGAATCAACACCCTTCTGGAGTTCTGCATCAAGTTCTTCTCTGGTCATTGCACCAACGGCTAATGGCTTAGAAGAAGGAAGTTTCAATTCAAACGGCATACCCTTTTTCAGTACAATCTGACTATAAAGCATCTGAATTGCACTGGATGAAGAAATGCCAAGCTGAGAAAGAATGCTCTCAGCATTATCCTTGAGATTAGTATCTATCCTTGCATAAACAACGGATGTATTTGCCATAGTATCGCCTCCTTTTTCTTTATTATATTTGTTTTTTGCTTGCAATTGCAAGCATTTGCATAAATTATTTTGTGACGAAACTTTGAATTTAATACGCCTCTTAAGGCAAAAAGGAATATTTATGGGATTTTTATCGGGGCTATTTCATTCCAGAGAAGGGAAAAATATCATTATGACCGGCAATCCGGGAACCGGGAAAACGCATACGGCTATTGGAAGTTGCCGATTTGTTCTGTGTATCAAAATTTATATGCCTAATCAATTTTTTCTGTAAGTTCGCCTCCGCCGGCATACATTCTTCTGTCTTCCGTCGGGACACGCCAACATTGTCCGGATTTTTCGAATTCTTCAAATGATTTGTATTTATTTTCGTACCCATAATACATCTCGTTCTTCATCCTGCCAAAGAATGTTTCCATGCAAACCCTGATCCGAGTGAAATATAAGGCCCTTGAGGTTGGAAAATTTGTTAAACGCCTTCTTTAACATACGTTTAATCTGCGCCGGATTCGGGCTTTTGGCAAGATCAAATGATATTTTTCTTTTGGACGCTTACCCATAAGACCAGCTTTGTGCATCAGGCGTTGTACTCTTTTATACATTGAGAGCTTTGCTCTGTTTTTACCGGATAAATTGGTCAGCACCCGCCGTCCCGAAGCATCTTATTCATGGAATAAAAATTCGGAGACTGCACCATTTCGGATACCCTCCAATGTTCTATCTCATCTGCGTATGCCGTTATCTACAGCCACCTCCGAGAAGGCTCGTATTGGCTGCATTTACGATTGCCTGCACGCCATGGTTCTTTGTAATATCTCCGCGTACTGCTTCAAACTTTGTCTGTCTTTGCAGGATCAAGTCTTTCATCCTTCCACTGCATACAGATGTATTTTCTTATCCAGTCCGGGTCCTCATAATGACCGAATTCACTCATCTGACATCCATGGCAAAGATCGTCTGCCATCTCAATAATGACATCTATCAGTTCCAGGTTCGTCTTCCACTTCTCCTCTATGGCATCATATCCCAAAAGCGCACCGAGAATATTACCGGTAACCGCTCCAGTGGAATCACTGTCGCCCTTATGATTAACCGCCGAAATCACACCTGCCGAGAAGTCATCCTGATGACGAAGCGCACAGTAAAGAGCAATGCCGAGAGTTTCCTCTGCAACCCAGCCCTCGCCTAACCTGTGGATATTATCAAGATCATCCGCCTTGTTTCCGGACAATTCGATTGCCAAATCAATAATATCGGTAAGCTCCTTCAGATGCTTGTCTCCCCGGAATATCTCTGCCACCTTGTCTCTGGCTTCAATTACGATATTCTTAAGAGTTTTCTTTTCTTCGCCGAAAACGATACAGTTGATAATGTGCGTCACAATAGCCGCTGGCATATAACCAAGGGAATGCCCATGGGTGATAGCTGCGATCTGGGCGCCTTCCATGTCCAGTGTACCCATCTCCATATGCTTATAATTCACCGCGACCGGAGCCACTCTCATGATACCGCCGCAGCCCTTGCTTTGATTCTGTGGCTCTTTCACATAATCGTTCACAAAGTCTTTACCGTTCTTCTGAGCGGAAAGCGCAGACAGACAGGTATTTCCCGGTGCTCTGCTGCTATAAAGCTCCGGCACATCCGCAAGCCATGACCTGCAGGAATAATTCCCTCTGCGCTCCTGTATTCTCTGCTTATCGAAGGGACACTCCTGCGTATAAAGCCAGTCCTGATATGCCTGTGTAACATAGTGTCTTGGCCAGCCTTGGATCCCTCTCATTGCTCCTCGTGTATCTCCCACAAGGAGCCCATTCGCCGTAAACAGAGTCATCTGAGTATCATCGGAAATCAGAGCCTTCCCAGTGAAACTGTCCAGCTCATATTCTGTGATTCCTCTCTCACCGTATTTACCGAAGATCTGCTCTTCTCCCTGATCCTCTTCATGGCTTCATCCATTTCCTGCTGATCCTCATCTCGGTAAAAATTATCGAAGGCAAAATTTCTATAAAACTCTTTAAAATTATACTAATCCTGCGTCCGGTCAAGCACCGCAAAATCAATCCTGCGGAACAGGTCCTTCTCTCTTAATTTATTGTAATTCATTTCCTTCAGTGCTTTATAGAAAAGATCTGAGATTACATGCGCATCATTACCGAAAGCACCACAGCCCCAGGCTCCAAGAACAAGATGCCTGTACCCGAGATATGCGACGCATTTCAGCATTCCCATGATCCGGTTATATACCATATCCTCATACTCAGACTCGCTCATTCCCTCCTTGCCATGTGATATCATCGGTGCGGCGCAGGTAAGGACAGAAACGACTACTGTATCGTCCAGCAGGTCACCATTCGCATCTTTTATAATTTCTACATAAGGCGTGATCATCCCTGGTAAAAAGATACGTATCGCCAAGGCGTTTTCTGGCAAGTGCAAAAGAATCTATATTTTCACAGCCATGTCCGCAACGTCCAATCACAAACGGCCTGCTGAACTCAGGATCAGAACAATTTTTCTTCACCGCTTCCGGCAGGTACACCTGTATCTCCTGCATTTCTTTTGCGGAAAGTTTCAGCTGTATCCTTTTGCCATTTTTTTCATACCAGCCCTGTTTTAAGATCTTAAGCGTATCCTCCAGCATAGCGATTTCTTTTGATCTGTCTCTCATGAGTCCTCTCCTTCCCCAGATTTAATTGTAAGTTCGCCTCCACCGGCATACATTCTTCCAAGACCGCATAACCTCCTTTATAACATTGTTTATTTTTCAAGAATTTGCGGATCAAGGAGAAAGTCATAAATGTTTACAGTCAAGATACCATAGTCATCATAATAGGGCTGCACAATATCTTTTGTGATAACAATCTTTTTGAAGGAATCATCAATTTTCCTGAACGGTCTGATTTCCTGAGTGCGTTTCGTTTCATCTGGCAGCGAGTATGCCGACTGGATATAGTATCTGGATGAACCAAGATTGCATACAAAATCAACTTCAAGCTGTTTACGGATAGCCTTACCTTCCTGATTCCTTTCTGCAATTGGTATTACGCCCACGTCCACACTGTAACCACGCATACGAAGTTCATTATAAATTACATTCTCCATAGAATGAGTCTGCTCAAACTGACGGAAATTGATTCTAGCATTGCGAAGACCAAGATCGGAAAAATAATATTTCTTAGGTGTTTCAATATATGCTTTTCCTTTAATGTCATATCTTTGTGCTGATTCAATCAGGAAAGAATTCTCAAAATAATCCAGATATTTCTTAATGGTAGCGGAAGTGATTCTGGATTTCTTTACCGTCTTGAAAGTATTCTTCAATTTTTCTGGGTTGGTCAGCGAACCAATGGCAGAGGAAAGAATATTCAGAAGATCTTCCAATTCTCCGATATTCCTCACTCGGTTACGTTTGGTAATATCTCGAAGATAAATTTCATTGAACAGATTCTGCAATGCAATAGCCTTATCGTTTGCTCCCTCACGAAGAACAACCAGAGGAATACCGCCATATAGCATATATTCAGATAATCCCATGTACTTATCCCCGCTGTAAATGGTCATAAACTCAGCAAAACTCAGGGGATACATATGAACCTCGTCACCACGACCGGCGAACTCGGTGGCTATATCTTTAGACAAAAGTTTTGCATTACTTCCTGTCACAAATACATCCATATTATCTTTGCGAAGATAGCCATTCAAAACAGCTTCAAAACAATCCAACATCTGAATTTCATCAAGCAGCAGATAATACATTTCTTCACCTACAACTTTGGAACGGATATAAGCCATAAACTTTTCGGGGTCAACTCCACGCTTTTCCTTTTCAATCTGAATCAGGCTTTCTCCAATCAGATAAAGATCATCGGCTGAATCAAAAGCAAAGCGAATGATGTGGTCAGCATCAACTCCGCTTTCTAATAAATGATGATAAAACAGATTATTCAGTAAATAGGATTTTCCACATCGACGAATACCAGTAATTACCTTAACCAATCCATTATTCTTTCTTTTTATCAATTTATCCAAATAAAAATCTCTGCGAATCTCCATCTTAAGTCCTCACTGTAAAAGATTTTTGCAACATGTTGCATTTTTCTATTCTAGTATATCCGAATGGACTTCAAAAATCAATATATCAGTCGGACATTGAAATAGATTTTTGTAACTTGTTGCATATTTCTATTCCACAATCATATTATATTCTTTAGAAGCAGTGTTTATCCCGCATTTTCTGGAAATTAAGTAAAAGAAAAAGAGCATATGGAATTGAATCCATACACTCTATAATTACTGGAACTTTATTTCAGCCGAAATCAATACTATTATTGACTTAACAATACTCTTTCACATATAGAACATCATTTTCTGTAGATGCCAAAAACAGATTTTTATCAAATCCGCTATTATTTCTTCCCCCACACATATTTGATTGGATTGGCATTCCCAGGCGGAAAGAACAATGATGCTGACTTATCAACATATTTTTTTCGAACTGGGACATCAGCTATTCGACCGACAAATTCATATCGATCCGCCACACCCTCCGCATCGCGCGAATCTTTACGTTCCATGAAGGTAGCCTTTGCAGGTAGCCACTCTGCCGGAGCATATGCTTCGAGAACCATGCCATCATATACAGAGAGAACATAATCAACTTTTCTCGCCTGCTCGATGTTCACTTTCCAATATCCACGGGTGGCTTCATATAGTTCAAGAGGAGTCATATCGTTGCGGTACAGCTTGTTGATTCTGATGAACATGATGTTATCCGTCACATCATTGGGATCCAATTCCTCATGACTGTAGCGTGCATCCAGTGTCGATACTTCTATCTTACCGTACACACTGGACTCGTGTCCCCGCTGACGATTGGTAAGGTTTTCTATGCCAATCAAATCTATTGCAGCAGCCTCGACCTTAAAAGCAGTTTCTTCATCGAGACCGTGGGCAAGGATTTCAATGTTTGGCTCCTTTCCTCTGGCTTTGATATCATTTATCTTTCTGACCTTCTCATTTTCTGATTGATCATCCATATGATTGAATACCCGGTTCCCTTTCCCTTTTCCGACATAGAAGGGTCGGCGGGTATCGGGGTCAGAATATACGTAAACATAGTATCCAAGCGCTTCTATTGTCTTATGTGAAAACCCTTTAATCATAATACCCTCACATGAAAAGTTTTTTTATCAACTCAACTACCCAAAAGACAGTCTTGTCCACTCCACTACCCACTTTTTTTCAGTTTTATCCACTCTACTCTCCCTTTGGCAAAACTTATCATGGGTAGTGTTTGACAGAACTTGTCTATACAACGAATCCCGTCCCGAAACCAACCGCTCTGCCTTCGCTGCCGCTCGGCAGTCGTGGGGTTTCTCTGGCGGACTGCATCTCAGCTGCTCAGACTTCGCTTACGCTCGTCTTCATTGGAGACAGCATGTCGCAGTAGGCCGCGGCCAATCACCCTTCGCCTCCGGCTCGGGTTCTTGGGCGTCCCTTGCGGACTGCGCCTCAGCTGCTCAGACTTCGCTTACGCTCGTCTTCATTGAAGACAGCATGTCGCAGTAGGCCGCGGCCAATCACCCTTCGCCTCCGGCTCGGGTTCTTGGGCGTCCCTTGCGGACTGCGCCTCAGCTGCTCAGACTTCGCTTACGCTCGTCTTCGCAGGAGGGCGCATGTCTCCACATGCATCGTCCAGGCGAACATCTCTACCGGGGTGGCTTCTTCAAATACATAGCCGTTTTGCTGCAGGATTTTGATATCTCGAGCCAGGGTGCCGGCGTCGCAGGAGATGTACACAATGCGGTCGGGCTGAATGGCGGAGACGGTTTCCAGAAGGCTCGGGGCGCAGCCGCCGCGAGGGGGATCCAGAATGACGACTTTACTGCGCTCCCGAAGGTTGTCTTTGTAGAGGTAATCGGCATAGAGCTTGTCCTCGGAGTCCAGGAGTTTCGGGAGGATTTCTTCGGCCCGGCCGGTATAGTAACGGGCGTTCACGATTCTGTTGATAACGGCGTTCCGGTTGGCGTCCAGAACAGCGCCGGGCACTTCTTCGATGCCCACAATCATGGCCGCTTGATCTGCCATGGACAGGCCGATGGTGCCGATGCCGCAGTACAGGTCGAAGACCACTTCTTCGCCGGAGAGGCCGGCGTATTCCCGCGCTTTTTCGTAGAGGCGGGTCATCTGGTTGGTGTTCACCTGATAGAATGCGGAACCGGAGATCTCGAACTCCAGATCCCGGCCGGCCACCTGAATGCGGTCGTTAATGGTTCTTTTGCCCGCAAGAGGGATGTAATCCTTGGCGAAGTCGTGGATGTCGCCTTTTTTCACTTCCAAAATCACGCTTTCCAGTGCGTAGTCTTCCGATACTTCATTGATTGCGTCGTCCATGGCGTAGACGATGTCCTCGGCGTTGGGAAGCTGCTTTCCGGTGACGGTGAGCACCACCATGATTTCACCGGTGCCCTCGCAGGCTTTCACCGTAACCTCCCGGAGTTTTGCGGTGTTGCTCTGCTTCGGAGGCTTCTGGTTCCGGCCCCGGCCGTACCGCCTCGGCTCTTTGTAGACGGTGATTTTGTGCTGTTCAATGAGGCGGCGGATGGCATCGGCCACCGCCATCACCGGTTCTTTCTGAAGCATGCAGTCATCGATGTCCACTACCCGGCTGCTTCCTCTTTCCCGGAAGCCGACCGCCGGACCGGCCGGGCCGTCGTACACGGCAAAAGTGGCTTTGTTCCGGTAATGCAGGTCCGGTTCTTCTCCGGCAACCACAATATCCCGAACCAACGGATGTTCCAGTCCGCCGATTCGGGTGAGTTTGTTTTCCACGTGTTCTTTTTTCATGGCGAGCTGCGCTTCGTACTTCATGCTCTGGAGGGAGCAGCCGCCGCAGCGGCCGAAGTACGGACACACCGCTTCTTCCCGGTTCGGCGACGGGGTGAGGATTTCCTCCAATTCCGCCACCGCATACCGCTTCTTGTCCTGTACGATTTTGCCCCGAACGGTGTCTCCCGGAATGCTTCCGTCCACGAACACCGTCAATCCGTCGATATGGCCGATGCCTTTTCCGTCATCCGTCATATCCGTAATGGTGAGTTCCACCACTGTACCCTTATCCATTGTTTCTCTCCGCTGTATATTAATTTCGTTATTCGCTCTTCTGTTCCAGCGAATCCGCCAGAGCTTTGATTTTGGCGAACCGTTTGCTGACCGCCGGTTTTTTCACCGGTGGGGAAAGCATTTCCCCGATTTCACCCAGATTGGCATCCGGACGTTCCAGGCGAATTCTCGCCACGTCCCGAAGTCCCGGGGACAAGGAGTCCAGTCCCACCAGGTCTTCGATGCGCTGAATATTCCGAATCTGTTCCTCCGAGGCGCTCAGGCTTCGGTCCACGTTGGCATTGTCGCAGTTGGAAATCCGCTGAGCTTCGCCCCGGGTGCTTCGGTTCACCTTGATTCCTTCGAAATCCAAGAGTGCCTGGCTGGCGCCGATGATGCCCAGTATATCGCTGATGTAATCCGCCTTCTTGATATAGACGATGTAATCCTCCTTCCGGCGGGTCACATTGGCGGAAAGGTCCACAAAGGAACCGATGAGTTTCTTCAGGTCGTTCGCCACCTGCTCGCTGGTGAGCACGAATTCCAGGTGATAGCTCCGGTTAGGATTGGAAATGGTTCCGCATCCCAGGAACAGCCCCCGCAGATAGGCTTTCTTGCAGCATTTCTTGCTGACGATGGGCTGGTAGATTCCGTCGCTCAGATAGTCGTTTCCCTCTCGAATCAGCATCATGCCCGTTTCCCTCAGAATCTGAGAGCTCTTCTCATCCGGACTGATGGTGAGGGAATACCGATATCCGTTGCGCCCCGGCATCTGGGATTCTTCCATCTCCAGCCGGGCGTTGCTGCCGAAATACTCCTTAATCAGGGTTTTGTAATGCCGCGCAATGGCCGGGTTTTCCGTGGAGGCCACGATGATGAACCGGCCGCCCCCCGCCAGACGCAGGCTTCCCGATACCCGAAAAAAACCGGAAATCTCCGCCAGCATGTCGCATTTTTTTTCCACCTTAATTCGGGCGAGCTCCGCCTTCACATCTGCAGAAAATGACATTTATTTCTTATCTCCTTTTGCAATAAAATCAAGATCGCGATGGGTCACCGTCGTCCGGTATCCCTTCTCGCTGAAAATTCGGCCCAATTCGTTGGCCACCGCCACGGACCGATGGTGTCCGCCGGTGCAGCCCACGGCCACGTTCAGATGATACTTTCCTTCCTTAATGTAGCCCGGCACCAGATCCTCCACCAGGCCCACGAAATCCTTCAGGAATTTCTTCGTGATGTCAAACTTCAGGACGTAGGAAGACACCTTCTTGTTGTTTCCGGTGAGCTTCCGAAGGCTCTTTACGTAATACGGGTTCGGGATGAACCGCATGTCGATCTGAATATCCGATTCGTTTGGAATTCCGTATTTGTAGCCGAAGGACGTGAGGTTGATGTTGAACACCGATCCGCTCTCTTCTCCCAGAATAATCCGGGAAAGCTGCAGGTTGAAATCCGACACCTTCATGTGGGTGGTGTCCAGGATGAAGTCCGCTTTATCCCGAACCTTCTGCAGCATATTCTTCTCGTCCTCGATGACCTTTACCGTCGCTCTGCCGCCGGTCAGAGGGTGATTGCGCCGGGTTTCATTGTAGCGTTTCACGATGGTGTTGTCCGATGCTTCCACGTAGAGCAGGGTGCTGTCCACCCCTTCCATCTGGCGCAAGGTATCCACGCAGGTTTCCAGCTCATCGAAAAACTCGCCGCCCCGAATGTCCGCCACGAAGACCGCCTTCTCTATGGAATTGCTGCTCTGGAGGGACAGCTCCAGGAAATTCCGAATCAGCTGCGGCGGCATGTTGTCGATGCAATAATATCCCTGATCTTCAAACCAGTCTGCTGCACGGGTTTTTCCCGCACCGGACAGTCCCGAAATGATTACCACTTTCATTTTTAGCGCTCCTTAATATTTATAATTCTTCCAAAATCCAGTCCTGCTTCTTCCGCCCGTTCCAGCGCCGCTTCCACGCCGCCCACCTGGGAAGGTTTGTGGGCATCGCTGCTCACCACATAGGTGACATCGAAATTCATGGTCTGCCGAATTTCCTCTGCGGTCAGGTGAGAATGGCGGCTGTTGATTTCCAGCCGGGTGCCCCGCGCTTCACAGGCTCTTCCAATTTCCTTCATATTAAAAGGTCCCTTATCTCCGGGATGGGTCAGAATCCGAATGGGATTCTCGTAGATGGCCCGAAGCGCCATTTCCGTGTTTCGATTCTCCAGCTGCTGCCGGCTTCCCGACGGATAAATTCCGGCGGAACAGATGGGGTTCCGAATCATATCCCCTTTGGGCACGCCGTGGTGATACCCGGCATTGATAAAATCAAATTTCTCAATGTCTTCCGGTGCGACATCCAGACCGTTTCCGGAATGAATAATGTTCGCTTCCACGCCCAATTGAATCTTCACTTCCGGATATTTTCTCGCCGCTTCTGCCACATCCCGGCGCATGTCCGGGAGGAGGGAAAGGTTCAGCCCGTAGAAAATATGTCCCGGTCCGTGATCCGTAATGCCGATTTCCTGAAGGCCCTTCGCTGCGGCTGCGGCCACGTTCTCCTCAATGGTTCCCTTGCCGTGGTAGTACACCAGCAGCCCTTTGGAATATCGGGTGTGGGTGTGATAATCCGCAATCAGCCGGTACCTTTCGGAAATCTCCCGGCTATTCATCTTCTTCACCGATAATCCGAACTTCCGGCTCCAGCTGGATTCCGGAATCTTCATATACCTTCTTCTCTACCAGCTCCATCAGCTGCAGCACATCCGTCGCCGTGGCGCCGCCCTTGTTGATGATGAAACCGGAATGCTTCTCCGATACCTCTGCACCGCCGACGGAAACGCCCTTCAATCCGGATTCCTGAATCAGCGCTGCCGCGTATCCTTCCGCCGGACGCTTAAAGGTGCTTCCCGCACTCGGGAAATTCACCGGCTGTTTCTGCACCCGCTTTTCCGTCAGCTCTGCAATCCGTGCCTGAATGGTCTCGGCATCCTCCGGCTGCAGTTTCAATTCTACTTTTGTGACAATCTCACCGGTGCGCTGGAGACAGCTGTTCCGGTAGGCGAATTCCATCTCCGCCCCGGTGCGAACCGTTTCTTCCTTGCCGTCCGGCGACATCAGCCACACCCGGGTTACGATGTCCTTCATCTCGCCGCCGTAAGCGCCGGCATTCATGTAGATGGCACCGCCGATGCTGCCCGGAATTCCGCTGGCGAATTCCATTCCCGCCAGTCCGCTCTTCGCCGCCAGGGAGCTCACCGAGGAAAGCAGCTTTCCGCTTCCCGCAATCACCGTATCCCCCTGCACTTCGCAATCCTGAAATTCTCCTTCCAGATGAATGATCACCCCGCGATAACCGGAATCGCGGAACAACAGGTTGGAGCCGTTTCCGATCAGCATGTGGGGAACGCCCTCTTCCGTAAGAAACGAGAGCAGGCCGCTCAGCTCTTTCCGGTCGATGCAGTTCACATAATAATCCGCGCAGCCACCCACGCGGAAAGAAATGTGCTTCGCCATGGATTCGTTCTCCAGAATCCGGCTTTCCGGAATTCCCAGTTCCATAAAACTATTTCTGAGGTTTTTCATGATTCTTCAGTTCTTCCCTTTCTATGTCATATTTGCTGTAATCTTCGTATTTTCTCGTAGACTGCTCCTGGTTCTTCCGGCGAAGCCGATCGTTGGTATTCACGCTGATGTAGCGATATATCACCGCAAAAATCGGCACGCCCAAAGCCATTCCGAAGAATCCGAACAGGCCGCCGCCCACCAGCACCGCAATCAGCACCCAGAAGCTGTTCAGCCCGATGGCGGAGCCCACCACCTTCGGTCCGATGACGTTTCCGTCCAGCTGCTGAATGATCAGAATCATGATGACGAAATACAAACATTTCATCGGATCGTCCAGCAGAATGAGAATCGCCGACGGGATGGCGCCCAGGAACGGTCCGAAGAACGGAATCACATTGGTTACGCCCACAATCACGCTGATCAGCACCGGCATCGGCAGGTCGAACAGCAGCATGCACACGTAGGTCAAACATCCGATGATGCAGGCGTCGATAATTCTTCCCACGATGTATCCGATAAAAGTATCATTGATGATTTCGAAAAATTCATAGATTTTCTTCGAGGTGTACCGGCTGAACAGGGAGGTGGTCATCTTTCGACCGATGGCGAACAATTTCTCCTTATAGTTCAGAAGGTATACCGAAATCAGCAGTCCCACAATCACGTTGATGAAGGCATTAATCATGGCAATCAAGCTGTTGGAAACGGTTTCCGCCAGACCCTTGAAGTCGTTTTCCAAAAGATGGGTCTGAATCCACGCGATGATTTCACCCGTATCGGCTTTCGTGAAATTATCGATGCCCTTCACCAGAATCTGGTACCTGGCCAAATGAGTTCCGGCCCACTGATTCAAGTTGTTCATTTTCTCCGGCAGTGTGTTCACCAGGTCTACGATGCTGTTTACGATAGCCGGAAGAATAAAGGTGGAAATCAATACCACGATACCCGCCACAACGGCCATACAGATGACGGATGCCAGCATCCGGGCTTCCGTGAGCGCCCGCTGTGCCGCTGTTCTTTTGTGGCGCTTCGGTACTTTTGTATTGAAATACATCGAACCGAAGCTGTCCGTCAGCAGTTTCCCGTCCTTGTACAGGAAATGGTAAAAACAGCGCACCAGTTTGTTATAGATCGGGCACATCAGAAAGGCCAATACGATGCCGATGTACACCGGGGAAAGGGTCTGATTGATGGTGGCGAACACCGCGTCGAAATGGGTACTTCGAATCAGGCGGTTCACCATCAACAGAACGCTCCCGGTAAAAATAATGGATATTGTTGTTTTCGAATATGGGTTATTCCATAGTTTTCGTAACATGTTTTTCCCCTTCGTTAATCGCTATTTGGACGATGTGCTGTTCTGGCTGGACAGGGTCATGATTCCACCCAGCATGGCATCCTTCAGATCGGAATTGGTGTCCACGTCGGTCTCCCAATCCCCGTCTTCGTTCTTCGTGCACTGGATGGAAACGGTTTTCTTGTAATCCTTCTTGGTCAGCGCATTCATCTTATTGAACATCATCTTGTAGATGTATTCGTTCAGGTCCGTTTTCGATGTGAGTTTGCCGGAATTGGCGTCCTTCACCACCTGCTGATACATCTCCTTGTAGGCGGTTCCGAAATTGTAGGTGGTAATCTGCACCTTTACCGTTGCAGCATCGCCATCCACCTTTTCATCCTTCACCTCGTAATCGAAGTCCTGAATCTTCTCCACCAGCTCCTTGTATTCCTTCTGATATTTCTTTGCCACATTCTTATCGCTGACCAGAGAGGAAAGCTCGGTCTTCATCTGCTCCTCTTTCACCTGCTGCATCTGTTTTTCCACCACCGCGGTCGGAGTGTTGGACCTTCCGCATGCACCCAAAGCCAGCACCATGGAGGCCATCAGCACGGCGATTGTAATTTTTCTAAATTTCTTCATTCTTATTTTCCCTCCGGGAGGCGTCTCCGCTCTCCGTCAAACACAGTGATGCCGGCACGATCCAGTGCAGCCAAATATACCGATGCGTATTTCCGAGACGTGTTCAGTGTATCTCGGAAGTCCGCCAGCACGAAAGAGCCCTCGGCTCCCGCCGTACGCGCAGCGGCCGCCACGCGGTTCCACCCCTCCTGCGAAATATTGTAGGACGGATCTACCTTCACCAGAACGCCCTCTTTATAAAGGCGGTCGAAAATGGCGTTGATGACTCTCTTGTCGGAATCCAGCGCGTAGATTTCATCGTTCTTCGGAATTTCAATTCCCGCATCTTTGTAGATTCCGGCAATGCGTTCCTTCAGCTTCTCCTGCTCCGGCGTCAACACCGCCTCGAAGCCCTGCATGGATACGGTTTTCCCGCAGTCTGTCAGCATGCCCAGATTCATCAGCCGGTGAACCGCACCCAGAATAATCTTGTCTTCCTGAATATGCCAGGTATCCCGAAGCCGGCTCTGCAGCTCCTGCTTCGGCATTCCCTCTGCCAGCGGATTGCTTTCGTGGTATTCCTGAAGCAGCTGAATCAGGCGATCCGTCATCATTTGGAATTTGGATGCCGCCAGAATCGTGCCATCCTCCAGCTCTACCAGTTTGTCCTCCTCGATGCATCGTTCGATTTCCCGATTTCCGGTTTCCGGAAGCATGCCCAGCTCTTGCAGCAGCAATTCTTTGGAATAGAACTTGTGTCCACCGGTCTTCAGCACAAAAATATCCGAGATATTTCCGCTCTCCAGCATCCGGAATCCTTCCAGCACGTTCTCCCGGTTCCGCTTGTGCTTTTCCGGCACCGCGTCCAGAATCTGTCCGCCGCCGATGGTGATGATCGGTGAATAGAAGCGGATGATGAACCGG
Organism: Mogibacterium kristiansenii; assembly: GCF_009695905.1. GTDB lineage: Bacteria > Bacillota > Clostridia > Peptostreptococcales > Anaerovoracaceae > Mogibacterium_A > Mogibacterium_A kristiansenii. The sequence continues at coordinate 61,422 of NZ_VUNA01000010.1, read as the reverse complement.
TCTCCCCGTCTCACCGCAATCGGTTCCTCCAGGCGGAACTGCACGTACGCCTCTTCCCCGGCGGACAGCGCATCCCGGTCCATCAGGATAACCTTGGTCAGCACCTCTTTGCTTCCGCAATACAGGTGCACCCGGCTGTTGTTCAGCACCATGCGCTCGCTGCTGTCAAAAATCTTCAGCTTCACGTCCAGCATCCCGGTAACGGACACTGCGCCCTTCGCCGCGATGACGTCGCCCCGGCGGATGTCCTCTTTCCGCACCCCGCTCAGGTTGATTGCGGTCCGCTGTCCGGCTACCGCCTGCTCTACGTCGTTTCCATAGGTCTGAATTCCGCGAATCTTGGCCGGCGTCTCTTCCGGAAAAACATGAACCTCATCGTTCAGGGAACAGGTTCCGTCCATTAACGTTCCGGTTACCACCGTACCGAATCCGGATTTGATAAAAACACGATCCACCGGAAGTCGAAACATTTCCGGCGCTTCGATCCGTTTGGACTCCCGGTCGCACTTGCGGATGATTTCTTCTTTTAGGAGATCGATATTCTCTCCGGACTTGGCAGAAACGGGAATCATCGGTTTTCCTTCTAAGAAGGAACCTTCCACGTAATCCCGGATGTCCTCCTGAACCAGTTCCAGCCATTCCTCGTCCACCATGTCCGTCTTCGTGATGGCAATGATTCCATCATCGATGCCCAGCGCCTGCAGGATTTCAAAGTGTTCCCGAGTCTGGGGCATGATGCCCTCGTCGGCCGCCACGACGAACAGGACGAAATCGATGCCGCCGATACCGGCCAGCATATTCTTGATGAACTTCTCGTGGCCCGGAACGTCGATGACGCCGATATTGTATCCCGCATCGTTGGGAATGTGGGCAAACCCCAGTTCAATGGTAATGCCTCGCTTCTTCTCTTCCTCCAGCCGGTCGGTGTCGATGCCGGAAAGGGCCTTAATCAGGCGGGTTTTTCCGTGATCCACGTGGCCGGCGGTTCCGATAATTATGTTCTTCATCTATTACTCCATTCCTTCAAAGGCATCTGCAACGGTTTGAACTTCCTCTTCTCCGATGGTGCGGACGCAGAGGAGCAGCCGGTCATCGTGAATTCTTGCTACGATTGGCATGTCGTTCTCCCGAAGCTGTTTCTCCATGCTCGGCGTGGAGATGTCATCCGAAGAAACGGCCACGCCGAATCCCGGCAGGTACACCATCGGTGCGGAGCCGCCACCGATCTGGTCCTGTACCGGAATCACTTCCGCATGCACCCGATTGTTCTTTGCTGCAATTGCCTCGGCCAACTTGTTCGCTCTTCGCTCCATGGAATCCGCCGGTTCCGTAATCATGTGGAGAATCGGAATATCTCTCATGGCCTTTTCCGTGTCTCTGTATTTCTTCAAGGTTTCTTCCATTGCGGCGAAAGTCATCTTGTCCACCCGAAGCGCCCGGGCCAGCGGATGTTTCTTCATCTTCTCGATATATTTCTTTTTGCCCACGATGATGCCCCCCTGAGGACCGCCCAGCAGCTTATCGCCGCTGAACAGCATCACGTCGATGCCGGTGTTCAGGGATGCGGGAACATTCGGCTCGTCCAGGCCGTATTTCTGAAGGTCTACCATCAGTCCGTTGCCCATGTCAAAGATGACCGGCAAGTCGTGTTCCTTTCCGATTGCCACCAGATCCTCCAGGGATGCTTCTTCCGTAAAACCCATAATCCGGTAGTTGCTGGTGTGAACCTTCATCAACGCGCCGGTCTTCTCCGGATCGATGGCATTGACATAATCCGAAGGTTTTGTCTTGTTGGTGGTACCGATATCCCGTAAAGTAGCACCGCTCTGTTCCATAATATCCGGAATTCGGAAGGCGCCGCCGATTTCCACCAGCTCCCCTCGGGACACGATTACTTCCTTGCCCTCTGCCATTGCCGACAAAACGATCATGGTGGCGGAGGCGTTGTTGTTCACCAGCATGGCATCCTCTGCTCCGGTAAGTTCGCAGATCAGCTTGGACACAATGTTGTGACGAGAGCCACGTTTGCCGGCTTCCACGTCGTATTCCAGATTAGAGTATCCTTTGGATACCGCCGCCACGTTTTCCACCGCTTCCTTGCAAAGAGGCGCTCTGCCCAGATTGGTGTGAAGAATCGTTCCCGTAGCGTTGATTACCGGATACAGATTGTTGCAGTCCTCCTGCTCCATGTATGCGATTACCCGGTTGGCCACTGCCTCGATATCCATCCGTTGGATATCGAATTCTTCCAGCTCTTCCGGGCTCATTTTCAGAATTTCGTTTCGCAAATCCTGAATGACGCTGCGCGCCGCCTCCGTAACGACGGTGCGGCCGGCGCCGGCGAAAAGAAGTTCCAGCCCACCGGCCTTCAGCACTTCATCTATCTTCGGAATTCGTCTGAGAATTTCATTTTTTTTCATAAAGGTCTCCTCGTTTTTTACACACAATTTCAACCTATATAATACCACAAAGAAGGGGGCATTGCCACAGGGAAGCGCGGGCCGGGATTGTTCCTGCCTTCGCCTTTCTCGAGGGTTTTCTGCGGTTCTTTTCAGGGATGGGGAAAAGCGGACGGAACGCCAGTTGAAGTGATTGAGTTCTAATTGTATTGTGCGTTATTTGTGCACGCAGTCTCATGTGCCTAGAATTTCAAAGACGATTCACGTTTTTTGACCGGAAACCAGAAATCAGAAATAAGCGTGAACTCGATCCGAAATTCTAGGCATATTAAATTATCATCATCAGCAAAGCTCTAATTCCCTGATGTTCCTTGCCGGGGCGGCTCCCGCTCTTTCATTCGCAGATGAAACGAGAGAAAGCGGTAGTCAAATCCTCCGGAAGAACCGACAGCCCAGTGTTCGCAGTTGGCTACGGATTGCTCGGAAAACCTGTTCTTTTGTCAAAAAATGCGCATTAGAAAACCGCCCGTAGGCGGCTTGTTGTAATTAATGACTATCCAGGTACTCTCTGACCTTTAGCATGTACCGGTTATCATTCAGATATTCAATTTCTTTCGGAGTAATGTAATCCGCATAGCTTTCCGGCAAATCCCCGATGATATCCATCAGCTTATCACTGTCCACATCTTCGCCGTTTTTCAGGCATGCGTACAAGTACTTTAAAATTTTGCATACGATTACATGATAATCGTTCTTTACCATTTTAGTTTTCTCTTTACTATGTAAATGTGAAACTCACTTCGTCATTATTTTAAATACTCTTTTTCAATATCAAACCCCAATCCCAACGCTTCGACATCATATCCCGCGCATGGAGTTCATCGGGCTCCAGCCGATTACACTCCATGCATTACGTCACACTCATTCCCTTGTATCTCAACAATATCAAGGATTTATTGGCGGGAGTACGTGGGAATCGAACCCACCCATGACGCTCCTAACGCCACATAGCGGTTTTGAAGACCGTAAGGCACACCAGCACCTATCTACTCCCGTAACACAGCTATAGATTTTATCATTGTTAGGGCTATAACGCAATAGAAAAAACAAATTTGTTCTATCATTTTTTTCCGAGTAAGCTATCTTTGAGGAAGTATCATGTTTGACTTTTATTTCCTATTAATATAGTATGTATTTTGGTATGTTATGCGAAGGAGGATACTATGATTTATCTGGATAATGGTGCCACATCTTATCCGAAGCCGGATGTTGTGGGAGATGCAGTATACGATTATATAAAAAATGTTGGTAGCAATATCAACCGCGGCGGATACGCCAAGGCCTACTCCGCTGCCGGCGTTGTGCTGGAAACCCGAGAGATGATTAGCAAAATGATGAACGGTTACGGTTCCCGGTACACGATTTTCACGCCGGGCAACACCTATTCTCTGAATTTCCTGATTAAGGGACTTGCCCGGAAAGGCGATAAGATTCTGATTTCCGGCATGGAACACAACGCCGTGTACCGCCCGGCATATCAGCTGGAGCAGGAAGGCCTGATTGAAGTAGGCTATATGCCGTGCAATGAGCGCGGAGAATTGAAGCTGGAAGAAGCCCTGGCCATGATTGATGAGTCCGTTCGGGCAGTGGTGATGGTTCACGCATCCAACGTCAGCGGCACGCTGATGCCTATCCGGGAGGTGGGACAGCGCTGTCACGAGAAGAATGTTCTTTTCTTCGTAGATGCCGCCCAGACTGCAGGAAACGTGCCGATTGACATGAAAGCCTGCCACATCGACGGTCTCAGCCTGCCGGGACACAAATCCATGCTGGGACCTCAGGGCATCGGGGCCCTTCTCCTGAACCCGGCGATAACCGGAGAATTAACCCCGATTATTTCCGGAGGAACCGGAAGCCATTCCGATATGGCGGAGATGCCGGAGGAACTGCCGGACCGTTTCGAAAGCGGAACCATGAACCTGCCGGGTATTTTTGGACTGCACGCATCCGTCGGCTGGCTGGCGGAGCATCAGCAGGAGGTTCACGAACACGAGCAGAAACTGGTAAAAAGAATGCTGGACAGTATTCGGGATGTGGAGGGAATCCGCATTGCGGGTATGCCGACGGAGGAAGGCCGAGTCGCAGTGGTTTCCGTGGATTTTCTCAATGGCGATAACGGCATGATTGCCTTTCAGCTGGAGCAGGAATACGGCATCATGACCCGGGTGGGACTGCACTGTGCCCCACTGGCCCACAAATCCCTGGGCACCTTCCCGGAAGGAACCGTTCGATTCTCCATCGGACCGTTCAACACGGAGGAAGAAATCGACACGGCAATTGAAGCCATCCGCAAATATGCACAGGAATCCAACGAGTAATTTTAACTATTGAAAAAAACTATAGGAGTTAAATTGTCTATGAGTAACAACGAAAAAATGGCCTGCCCGATTCCGGGGATTCCTCAGAAGGTACGGCTGACAGAAATGACCAGCGCCGGCGGCTGAGGCGCTAAAGTAGGGCCGGGAGTCCTAAGCGATATTCTTTCCAATTTGCCGAAAATCAAAGATCCGAACGTAATGGTCGGATTCGACAGCAGTGACGATGCCTGCGTCTATCGGGTTTCCGATGACGTTGCACTGATTAACAGCATCGACTTCTTCCCGCCGATTGTAGATGATCCGTACATGTTCGGTCAGATTGCAGCGGCGAACTCCCTCAGCGACATCTACGCCATGGGAGGCACTCCAAAGCTGGCCATGAACCTGCTCACCTTCCCGAACTGCCTTCCAATCGATGCGGTAGAAGCCATTCTCGCCGGAGGAAACGAAAAGGTCAATGAGTGCGGTGCCATGATTGTTGGCGGTCACAGCATCAACGACGATGAGCCGAAGTACGGCCTCAGCGTCACCGGTTTCGCCCATCCGGATGACATTCTCAGCAACAGCGCCGAGGAAGAAGACTATCTGGTAATCACCAAGAAAATCGGCATTGGCATTCTCACCTCTGCCGCAAAGGTGGATTTGCTCACACCGGAAGAGGATGCGGAAATGAACCGTACCATGGCAGAGCTGAACAAGTACGGCTATGAGGGAATGCAAGGGGTAAAAATAGACGGCTGCACCGACATCACCGGTTTCGGTCTGATTGGTCACGCCGCGGAAATGGCCAAAGCCGGAAACGTCACACTGGAACTTTACGCGGAACGCGTGCCTATTTTTGACAGAGCCTTGGAATTTGCTGCAGACGGCATCATTCCGGCCGGCGCCCACAATAACATGTCCTATTTGGAAAAGGACGTGATGGATTACACCATCCGGGTACCGCAGGAGCGCCTGGATTGCTTGTACGATCCACAAACCTCCGGTGGGCTTCTCATTGCCTGCAAGAAAAACGAGTTGGAAAGACTGCAGTATCAATTGGGGGAAAAGGGCTGCCAGAACGCCGTAATCGGCCGTTTCAAGAAGCGCACCTCCCACGCCATCGAGATTCTCAACAAATAAATATATTCTATACGAAAAAAGGTGCGGCATAAGCCACACCTTTTTTATATGGAAAACACATCAATGAGAAAAAACATACATTATTTCTTATTTCTCTTTCGACCACCTGCCGGCCGTCTCTCCAGAACGTACTGTTTAAAGGATTCCGCCACCGGAGACAGCGCCACGCTCTTCATGTTGATCATGTAGAAATCCCGGTTCGCATTGAAACCGTTGATATTCACCGCACGAATGCCTGGTGAACTCAGCTTCGCCACGGTCTGTTCCGACAGGATGGACACTCCCAATCCCGACTCCACGGAGCGAATAATCGCATCCAAATCGTTGAACATTGCCACCACTTCGAAACTGGTTCGATCGTATCCCTTTCGTATCACCGCATCCTCGAAGGATTTCTGCGTTGCGGAACCGTTTTCTCTCCAAATAAACGGCAGCCCCACAATTTCTTCAATATCCACTTCCTCTGAATCCGTGAACATGCCGTTCGGCACCACCAGTACCGAGCGGTCGGAGAACAATTTGTTGTATTCCAGATTCGGGTTGTTCCCCTTCTCCCCCACAAAACCAAGTTCGCCTCGGCGCTCGCAGATGTTGCCCGCTACAGTCGCACTATCGGACTGATCCACATAGAACATGGTCTTCGTATGTTCTTTGCGAAATCCCGCCAACATCTCCGGAAGAAAAGTAATTCCAGGAATGGATGAAGTCTGAAGTTCCAGAACCCCCTCCACCTTATCGCTATCCTTGTCCAGCGCATCAATCGCCTGTGCCCGGGTGTTCACCATTTCTACCGCATACTTGTAGAACTGACGCCCCTGGGGTGTCATTTCCACAATACGTCCCTTCCGATCCAGAAGTTTCGTCCCCAGCTCCTTCTCCAAGATGCTGATGTGCGTGCTAATAGTAGGCTGCGTAAAGAATGTCGCATCTGCCGCTCGGCTGAAACTCTTATACCGGACCACGTTTACAAAAGCTTCAATCTGTTTAAAATCCATATCATCCCTATTCTTTCTATCTATAACTCCATTGACTCCATTCTACTCAATTTCTTAGCGGATTTCAAGGAACATAAAAACAGGACCGAAACGGTAGTTTAATCCGGTCCTGTTTTTCTATAGATTTTTTCTATACATCTACATCTTTATCGCATAGATGTTTTTACTTTTCGGCATGCTTCACGACATAGCTCTTCATATCCGGCACATCGATTACATCGGTGTGGCAGATCGGCCGCTCAAAAATTCCCTGCAGCGGCACCGGTGCCTCCACCTGTGTCACCTTTTTCAGCTTCTGCATGCACTCTTCATCTGTCGGGCACTCTTCTTCACCCAGAGCCGCCAGAACCGCACGGGTGAACTTGTACGGAGATGCCGTGGAAAGAACCACGGTCTTATCCTTTGTCCATTCCTCGCCCCTATCCCGGCATTCCTCATAGGCTGCCCAAGCGATTGCCGTATGGGTATCCATCAGATAATGCTCCGCCCGGAACACATCGCCGATTGCCTTTGCTCCCCGCGCATCATCACACGCCACACCGCTGAATACCTCGTTGATTTTCTTCAATTCGTCTTCCGTAATCGTGTATTCGCCTTGTTTCGCCAGAAGATCCATGTAAATCTTCGTCCGCTCCACGCCGCACACGAAGCAGAGCAGGCGCTCCAGGTTGCTGGATACCAGAATGTCCATGGATGGAGATGTGGTCTTGTGGAAGTCTCTCTTCCGGTTATAGTGACCGGTTTCCAGGAACTCCCGCAGCACATCGTTGCTGTTGGATGCACATACCAGGCGGCCCACCGGAAGGCCCATCTCCCGGGCAAAATATCCCGCCATAATATCACCGAAGTTTCCGGTAGGAACTACGAAGTTCACCTTGTCTCCGTCTTGAATCTCGCCCATGTCCAGAAGCTGGCGATATGCGGAGAAATAGTATACCACCTGCGGCACCAGCCGGCCGATGTTAATGGAGTTGGCACTGGACAGGGATACTCCGTCGCACGGCTTCGGAATCTCACGGAACAGCTTCTTCACCCCGCTCTGGGCATCGTCGAAGTTCCCGCGAACCGCCACGGCACAGGTATTCTTTCCGTCCTGCGTCACCATCTGAAGACGCTGGGTTTCCGACACGCCGCCTTCCGGGTAAAAAACAATAATCTTTGTGCCCGGAACGTCCGAGAATCCATGAAGTGCCGCACTGCCGGTGTCTCCGCTGGTAGCGGTGAGAATCAAAATTTCATCCTGAAAATCATTCATTCTCATGGATTCCACCATCAGATTCGGGAGTGCGGAAAGCGCCACATCCTTGAACGCACAAGTCGGACCGTGATACAGTTCCAGTACGAAAGCGTCCTCCACCTTTGCCAACGGAGTGATTTCTTCTGTCGAAAACTTTCCGGTGTAGCTTCTGGAAACAACCTTCTCAATCGTTTCCTCATCAAAATCCGAGAAGAATTTTCCGAAAACAGTTTCGGCCATTCCCGGATAATCCTGCTGAATCACTTCGTGGTAATCCAGCTTCAAATCTTCCAGATTTTCCGGAATATACAGTCCTCCGTCCTCCGCCAATCCGTTGATGATGGCCTGAGAAGAAGTAATCGTATGCGTGTTGTCTCTTGTGCTTAAATATTTTATCATTATCTCATCCTTTTTATTGTAAAAATTATGTAATTATGATACATTATTTATGGTATGAAAACAAGTATGTTTGGTTAATTTTATGACATTTTACATAAAAATAACCTTTTTCACTGGATAATGAATGAAATGGAGATGCATATGAATATTGCAATTTTAGGTTTGGGAACCGTGGGGAGCGGTGCCTGTGAAGCGGTGAAATCTGCCATCGACCTGGAAGTGACTCGCATCCTGGTTCGCCGGCCGAAGCCGGAATATGCGGACCTGCAGACAGAAGATATCGACGATATTCTGAACGATCCGAATATCGATCTGGTAGCAGAATGTATCGGTGGCATCCATCCGGCATTGGAATACGTGCTGGGGGCCATGGAGCACGGAAAACACGTGGTTACCGCCAACAAAGCGCTGGTCAGCGCTCACTTCGAAGAATTGGAAAACTGTGCCCGGAAGAACGGTGTTCAGTTCCGATTCACCCCTTCTGCCGGCGGCGGCATTCCGTGGCTGTACAATCTGCAGCGAGCCGGACGGTGCGACACCATTGAAGAAGTACACGGCATCGTGAACGGTACCTGCAACTACATTCTGGATCTCATGCATACCAAAGGATTGGATTTCGCGGAAGTTCTCCGGGACGCACAGGAGCTGGGCTATGCGGAGAGCGATCCCGGAGCGGATATCGAGGGCTGGGATACCCAGCGGAAATGTGTGATTTCTGCCAACCTTGCTTTTCGCACGGTAATCCCGGAGGATTCGGTACCGGTTCTGGGCATTCACCATATTCTGGCAGAGGACATCGCATTTTTCAATGAAAACGGCCTCACCTGCCGTCTTCTGATGAACGCGTCCCTTCAGGGCGATGCAGTCAGCGCGTATGTCGAGCCAACCCTGCTCACCTCCGCAGCGTTGGAATCCGGCGTTGGTACTAATTACAACATGGTTAGCCTTACCGGAAAGAACGTAGGTCCGCTCAGCTTCTACGGTCAGGGAGCGGGAAAGATGCCGACAGGCACCTCTCTGGTGCACGATATCATCGATATCAAAGACGGCATTTCATTCAGCCCGTCTGCTTCCACGGGACCGGCGCCATCGAAGGTGGACAACACCAAGACCAGTCATCCGTACTATTTCCGAATTGCGGCCGGCGCCTCTTTCCCTGAAGAGCCGATTGCTTCGGAACAGGTTCGAAATTCGTATCGTTATATCACAACGAAGCCGATGACCGTTTCGGACGCCCATGCACTGGCATCCCGATACGAAAATGCTTTTGTCGCCGGCTACAAGGAGTAAAAATATGCTGAAAGTTGCTAAATTCGGAGGATCCTCCCTCAGCGATTCTGCGCAGTTCGCCAAGGTGAAACACATCGTGGAATCCGATGATGCCCGCAAGGTGGTTGTGGTCTCCGCACCGGGAAGAAGAACCTCCGACGATAATAAAATCACGGATTTGCTGTATCTCTGCAAAGCCCACCTCAAATACGACGTGTCGCCGGATCCAATCTTCGAGATGATTTCCGCCCGGTATCGGGAGATCCGCGATCAGCTGGGACTGACGCTGGACGTGGACTCCGAGCTTGCGGAAATCCGAAGCAAGATGACGAAAAACATGTCCGTGGACTATTTGGTTTCTCGAGGTGAATATCTGAACGCTAAGCTGATGGCGGAATATCTGGGATACCATTTCGTGGACTCTGCCGACTGGGTGGCCTTTGGATACGATGGAAAAGTGGATTACGAAAAAACCGAGCAACAGCTCCAGGAAATATACAATGTATACAACCGGATCGTGGTTCCCGGCTTCTACGGTTCCCTTCCGAACGGCCAGATTCATACTTTTTCCCGAGGCGGATCTGACGTCACCGGCGCTTTTGCCGCCGCCTCTCTGGATGCGGACATCTACGAGAACTGGACGGACGTAACGGGAATTCTCATGGTGGACCCAAGAATCGTCTCTAATCCAAAGACGATTTCCCGGGTTACCTATGCGGAACTGCGGGAACTGTCCTATATGGGCGCAGCGGTTCTTCACGAGGATACAGTGGTGCCGGTTCGCCGGAAGGATATCCCGGTTAATATCCGGAACACCAACGATCCGGAAGCGGAGGGAACCATCATTCGGGAATCCTTTGAAGCGGACAATGCGGAGGAAACGTCCCGTTTTATTACCGGAATCACCGGCAAGAAGGACTTCTCTATCATCAGCCTACACAAGGCCAATATGAGCGATGCGGTGGGGGCTATCCGTCGCGTGCTGGAAGTTCTGGAACAGTATCGGATTCCGATTGCACAGATTCCAAGCGGTATCGACAGCTTTTCCCTGGTGGTCCCGACGGACAAGCTGGCACCGGTGAAATATGATTTGATTTCCGATATCAAGCGGAACTGTCAGATTACGGACATCAACGTGCAGGATGATATCAGCCTGATTGCCATTGTCGGACGCCAGATGGCGTACCGCACCGGCATTTCCGGCAAAATCTTCGGTGCTCTGGGTGCAAACCGGATTAATATCCGCACCATCGAGCAGAGTTCCGATGAGATTAACATTATGGTGGGCGTGTTCACGAAGGATTTTGAGAAGACCATTCAGGTTCTGTACGAAAGCTTTGCGAAATAAAGGAGAGGTTCAAATGAAAAAATACAATGTTGCGATTCTGGGTGCTACCGGCGCCGTAGGTATGGAAATGCTAAAGGTACTGCAGGAAAGGGATTTCCCGATTCAGGAGCTGCGCCTTCTGGCCAGCAGCCGCAGCGCCGGGAAAGTAATCGAGACGGAGAAATACGGCAGCGTCACCATTCAGGAAGCGAAGGATTCTGCTTTTGAAGGAATGAATATCGTGCTGGGTGCCGCCGAAAATGATATTTCCAAGAAATTTGTGGATGCCATCAAGGCGTCCGGTGCGGCTTACATCGATAATTCCAGCGCCTTCCGTATGGATCCGGAGGTCCCACTGGTGGTTCCGGAAATCAACCCGGAGGATGCGTTCACCCATAAGGGTGTCATCGCCAATCCGAACTGCTCCACCATCATCACGCTGGTGGCAATCAACGCCATCAACCGTCTGTCCCCGATTGAAGCGCTCTACGCTTCCACCTATCAGGCCGTAAGCGGTGCCGGCATCAAGGGACCGAAGGAAATGTATGAGCAGAGCCGCAATATTTTGGAGGGCAAGGACATCGAATGCAGCACTTTCCCGTACCAGATTGCGTATAACCTGCTTCCGCAGATTGGCGGATTCGGCGAGAACGGCTACACATCGGAAGAGATGAAGCTTCAGAACGAGGGCCGGAAAATTCTCCACCTGCCGGAGCTGAAGGTTTCCTGCACCTGCGTTCGGGTACCGGTAGAGCGTTCCCACTCCATTTCAGCAAACGTCATCACAAAGGATCGTCTGGAGCTGGAGGATGTTCGGAAGGCCATTTCCGAGGCGGCAGGTTGCAAGCTGAAGGACGATACAGAGAAAAACATCTATCCGATGCCGATTGAAACCAGCGATCAGGACCTGGTATACGTGGGCCGCATCCGTCGGGATCTGGTGTGCGAGAACGGCATCAACCTTTGGTGCTGCGGCGACCAGGTGCGTAAGGGTGCCGCAACCAACGCGGTTCAGATTGCGCAGCTGCTGATTTCCAGAGATTAAAATAATCCATCTCATAAAGTGAAAGGACCTGCCGCCGGGTAGGTCCTTTTGTATTTACGATGCTTCAATGCGTGTCCGGAAACGGGATTGACCCGCTCCCTCTAATCCTCCGGAACCGGATTTTCGTGGCGCTTGATTTTTCTTGTGGTGGTGCGAACGAAATCATCCTTTCGCACGAATACTGCACGAATGCGCTTGTACACCGCCATGCCCTGGTTCAATTCCTGAATGACCTTTTTGTACAAATCCTTCAGCTCTTCCCGATCCGGCTCGTACCCCAGCTTTGTCCGAACGTATTCCATATTCGGCAAAATCTGCACGCCGACGATTTCCTCGCCATTGTTGTCGTACGGGAATACCATGGAATCCTCGATGTACGGGCTCTGATTGATGTATTCCTCAATCTCCTCCACATACACGTTCTCTCCGGTCTTAGTCACGATGATATTCTTCTTTCGGCCGGTGAGGTAGATCCAACCTTCATTGTCCATAAAGCCCAGGTCTCCGGTGTGGAGCCAGCCATCCTCTTCCAGAACCTCTGCGGTGGCTTCCGGCATGTTGTAATATCCCATCATCACGTTCGGACCGCGGAAAAGAATCTCGCCGATTCCGTTCTCATCCTTGTTGATAATCTTCACCTCGCCGGTTTTGACCGGAACGCCTACGGAGCCGGCTTTTCGATACCGTTCCTTCGGCGCGCTCATCGGCGTTCCGGAGATCAGCGGTGTGCACTCCGTCATGCCGAACCCCTGCAAAACCGTAATTCCCAAATCTTCAAAATTCCGATAAATGGTCGGAGACAACGCTGCCGCTCCGGTGATGACCAAGCGCAGCTTTCCGCCCAGCTCGTTCCGAATGCCCTTGAAAATCGTCCGGCTCAAGTTGATCCCCATCTTCCGGAGCTTCTTGTTCATGCCCATGATATTCTGGAATGTGTCCGCCTTGCCGCTCTTTTCAATGCCCTTCTGAATCCGGTCGTTAATCATTTCCAGCACTCTCGGAACTACGATGATGACCGTGTTCTGGGCTTCCTTCATGTTCTGGGTGATGTATTTCATGCCTTCACAGAATGCGGTGCTGGCGCCTCGGTAGAGGACCAGAAGCATACCCAGTGTGCATTCGTACGTATGGTGAATCGGAAGGATGGACAGGGTCTTGTCCGTCGTGGTGACATGCGCGATTCGGCATACGTCCATGATGTTCACCGTAATGTTTCGGTGGCTCAGCATCACTCCCTTTGGGGTTCCGGTGGTTCCGGAGGTAAAAAGAATTACCGCCAGGGCATCCGGGTCCACTTCGGCCTTCAGGTATTCGTCTTTCCCGCTTTTGAGAAGCTGATCGCCGTCTCGGAGCATTTCCCTCCAAGAGGTCACATTCACCTTCTTCTCCTCTTCCTGTTCAAACCAGCCTTCGTATTTCTCCAAATTCAAATTGGAATCGTCCGGCACTTCCTCTTCATCCAGCCGATCTCCGTAGAAATCCATCACCACCAGATTGCGGATGGACGGAAGCCCCTTCAGCTTGGAGCACTCCGCTTTGGTGCAAAAAATCGTATCGCACTCCGCCGTTCTCAGCAGGTTCTCGATTTCCGGGCCGGAAAGCTCCTTGTCAATCGGCACGATAATGCCGATTCCGTTCATGACCGCAAGGTAGGTGACAATCCATTCGTAGCATCCCTGCCCCATCACAGCGATTCTCTTTCCCTGCCATCCCATTTCCGTCATGCAAGTTCCTATGGCATTTACGTCATGCTGAAGAAGCCGGTAGGAAATCGGGCTGTATGGCTGGCCCTTTTTTCTTTTTACCCAAAATGCCGGGTTCTTCGCATACTTATCCGCACTTCCGGCCAACATATCCTTCAGTGTGACAATTTCACGGATATCAGTGTACCAATAATGATCAAATCTGTTTTCCATGTGTTCCCCCATCTTTATTCTCCTCTTCCAGCATCTTCTCAATTTCCAGGAATCGGCGAACCTTGCTGGTGCTGGTCTTAATCATCGGCTCATCCGTTACAAAGATTCGCTTGATGCGCTTGTACAGCGGCATGCGGTCGTTAATTTTCTCCACATCCTCGTGAATCCGCTTCTCAATTTCTTCTTTGCTCATGCCGGCAAACTGTTCCGGATCGTAGACAATCTTCAGGGCGACCACCAGATCCCGATCGTCTCCGTTCTTCGGAAGTCCTACGACGATATTCTCCATCTGATACGGAAGTGTGGAGATTTCTGTCTCCAACTCTTCCGGAAAAACATTCTTTCCGTTCTTCAGTACGATAACGTTCTTCTTTCTTCCGCTCAGGAAGAGATATCCGGATTTGTCAATATATCCCAGGTCTCCGGTATGGAACCAGCCATCCCGAAGAACCGCTGCCGTGGCTTCCTCGTTGTCGTAGTAGCCGTGCATAATATTGTCGCCTTTGGCAATGACCTCACCGATTCCGTTTTCATCCGGATTGTCGATTCGGATTTCCACATTATCCAGCGGCACTCCCACGGAACCCGCTTTCCGCTTGTCCGGACGTTCTGCGGTAAGTACCGGTGCGGTTTCCGTTAAACCGTATCCTTGCACACAAAGCACACCGAAGTCATTGAAGCCCTGAATGACCTGCGGATCCGCCGCGGATGCACCCAAAACCACCATGCGCAGCTTTCCGCCCAGCGCATCCAGCACGCCGTGGAACACCTGACGCCGAATATCGATCTTCGCCTTATTCAGCAGACGGGTCACCTTGGAGAACCGACGAATCCGGCCGTCCAGGCCTTCTTTTTCCGCCGTCTTCATGATTTTCTTGTACATCTGTTCGATAATCAGCGGCACACCCACAAATACGGATACGCCGTATTCCTTCAGATTCTTCTGGATGTACTTCAGTCCGTCGCAGTACACCGTGCGAACACCGTTCGCCAGCATCACCCACTGACCGGTGGAGCCGAACATGTGGTGATACGGGAGCAGTGCGATATTGGTATCCGTCGTCTTGAACGGAATGATTCGAATCATGTTGGTCACATTGGAACAGATATTCCGCTGGGACAGCATGACGATCTTGGACTGAGACGTGGTTCCGGAAGTGAAAATCAACATGGATACCGCATCCGGATTAATCTGTACATGATCCACGGACACATCTCCCTCTCCAATCAGTTCCTTTCCCTCTTCCAGCAGCGTGGTGACCGTCTCCAGGTCCTCCGCTTCGTACATCGGGAATGCGAACTCAATGGATGTCTTTCCGGAAAGAATCGCTTCTTTGGTCTCCTTCTCCTGTTTCTTGTCGAAGAAAATTACCTTAGCCTTGCACCGCTCCAGGGACTGTTCGAACTCTCCATACTTCAATTCCTTATCCAGCGGTACGGTTACGCATCCGCTAATCTGCGCTGCCGCGTTCACCATGAACCAGTGATAGCTATTTTTGCCGGTAACGGCAATCCGCTCGCCGCTGAATCCCCTGGAAATAAAAGCGGTCGCCAGCGATTTCACTTCTTCGTAGAATCGAATAAAGCTGATGTCCGTATAACGGTCTTTCCCCTCCTTCAGGGTAAAAGCAGTTCCGCTTCCGAACTGCTCGACCGACCGTACTAACAATTCTTTAAAAGTCTCCATCTATCCTCCCATTGCTTTTTTCAAATCTCTGTCTGTTGCAACAATTGCAATCACTAAATTATAGCACATTTTCTGCTGGGATACCCTCCTTTTTGTTCTTTTCCCCCTTCTCAAATCCCTTTTCTTCCGATTGAAAGACATGAGGAATTGTGGTAACATCTAGAAGTTGAAAGAATATTAGGAGGTGCAAGCGATGAACCGATTGGAACAGCTGAAACAGGCGGCGCAATATATCAGAGAACAGATTTCCGGAGATTTGCCGGACACGGGAATCATTCTGGGCAGCGGACTGGGAACCTACGCCGACTCTCTGGAGAATCCCGTTGAGATTCCATATCGAGATATCCCCGGCTTTGTCACTTCTACAGCCCCGAATCACAAAGGGGTTCTTTTTGCAGGACGCAAAGGCGGTCATTCCCTCCTGGTGATGTCCGGACGCTTTCACTATTATGAAGGATACTCCATGAAGGACGTCATTTTTCCGGTTCAGGTTATGGCACTGCTGGGAATTCGGCGCTTGATTATCACCAACGCTTCCGGTGCCATCAACCCGGATTTTCGCCCGGGTCATCTGATGCTGATTCGGGATCACGTGAATATGTCCGGTATGAATCCCCTTATTGGGCCGAACTTGGACGAATTGGGCGATCGTTTTCCGGATATGTCCGATGTATATAATCGGGATCTGCGAAAAAAAGTGCTGCGGGAAGCACAGGCTGACGGAATTGAATTATATGAAGGCGTGTATGCCATGATGAGCGGTCCGAGCTTCGAGACACCAGCGGAGATTCGTTTCCTCCATACCATCGGTTGCGATGCGGTGGGCATGTCCAGCGTTCCGGAAGCCATCGCGGCAAAACATGCCGGACTGGAAATCATCGCCATTTCTGCGCTGGCCAATGCGGCGGCGGGAATTTCACCGGTACCCCTCAGCGGCTCCGATGTGCTGGAGGCTTCTGCACAGATTGCGGATTCCTTCCGGACCGTCGTGGACATTGCCGTAAACGTTTAATGGACTGCTGTAAGATGTTGCTGCAAAAAATTATTTTTATAAAAGGAGATTTATATCATGAGTGAACCACTGACAAGAGAAAAAGCCAATGAGCTGTTGCACAAATATGTGAAGGCGGATCATTACATCGTGCACATGTATGCCGTGGAAGCCATCATGCGCGGGCTGGCAGAACGCCTGGCACCGGAAGATGTAGAATATTGGGGCATTGTGGGTCTGCTTCACGATCTGGACGAAGAGACTTGCGACTGGAAGAACGATATGTCCACTCACGGACCGGTTTCCGGAGACATTCTTCGGAAGGAAGGCTACGACGATCAAGTTCTGATTGATGCCATCTGCGCACACAATCCGGAATCCGGCGTAATCGCCCACACTACTTTGCAGTATGCCATTCTGGCGGCGGATCCGATGAGCGGATTCGTGAAAGCCGTTGCCCAGATTTATCCGGATAAAAAGCTGGCCAGCGTTAAGCCAAAGTCCATCAAGAAGCGCTTCAACGAAACTCGTTTCGCAAAGGGTGCAAACCGTCAGTTCATGATGGCCATTGAAGAAACAGGCATCACCTTCGACGAGTTTATCCTCATCGCGATGGATTCCATGAAGAAGATTTCGGATGTTTTGGGCCTGTAAGTTATTTCCAAACGCAAATTATTATGAAAGGATTATTCAACCATGAACCAGTTTACATTCAGACCGCAGGGCGTTTGTTCCCAGCTTATCGAGATTGAAACCGAAGGAAACATCATTCAGGACGTTCGCTTTACCGGCGGATGCAACGGCAACCTCCAGGGAATCTCCGCACTTCTGAAAGGAATGACCGTGGAAAATGCCATTGACCGCCTCAGCGGCATTCGCTGCGGTTTCAAGGATACTTCATGTCCGGATCAGCTGTCCAGAGCATTGAAGGCTATGCAGGAACAGGCGTAAACGCGAAAAGAAAAGCTTGTACAACAAAATGGACTGCCGCATCGGCAGTCCATTTTGTTGTACTTAATCAACGATTTCAATGCTCTCCAGCTGACTCCGTACATCGGCACGGATTTCTTTGATAAACTCTTTCCGAAGTTCCTGCTGTTCGCTTTTTTCTTCGGCCGTCAGCGCTCGCTCTTTCGATAGTTTTGCCAGTTGGTTGATTCTATTGATTTTCTCTTTTTCCATAAAATTATTTCTCCAAAGAATTTCGTTGGCGAATCAATGCGTCATATCTGTTCTTCGCATTTTCAGAAGCCTCATCAAAGAGTCTTTCCGCTTTCTCCGGATCCGCCTGCTGTAACGACCTGTAACGTACTTCTCCCATCAGGAAGTCTTTATAGTCTACGGTTGGTTCCTTGCTGTCCACGGTCAGCGGATTCTTTTTCTCCGAAACGTTTGTTGGGTTGTAGCGGAACAGGTTCCAATATCCGGATTCCACGGCCTTCTTCATCTCCTGCATGGAATTCTTCATGCCGGTACGAATACCGTGGTTAATGCACGGGGAATATGCCACGATGATGGATGGGCCATCATACGCCTCTGCTTCCCGAATCGCGCGAATCGCCTGGTTCGGGTTCGCACCCATCGCAATCTGTGCCACGTATACATAACCGTACGCCATTGCCATCTGTGCCAGATTTTTCTTTCCGTTCTTCTTTCCGCCTGCGGCAAACTGTGCTACCGCACCTGTCGGAGTGGATTTGGATGCCTGTCCGCCGGTGTTTGAATATACCTCGGTATCGAATACCAGTACATTGATGTTTTCACCGGATGCCAGTGCGTGATCCAGACCGCCGTAACCGATATCATATGCCCAACCGTCTCCGCCGAACATCCATACGGATGGTTTTACCAGTAAATCGGAATTCTCCCGTACATACGCCGCCTCCGGCAGTTCGCAGTCCGAAATTGCCTTCAGCAGGTTATCGCCGGTCACCTCCGACTCAATGCCGTCATTCATATGATTCATCCACGCTTCCGCGGCTTCCGCACACTCCGGATGTGCCGCCAGCTGAGCAACTTTACTGCAAAGCTCCTTGCGACGAGCCTGAACCGAAATTGCCATGCCCAGTCCGAATTCCGCATTGTCCTCAAAGAGGGAGTTGGACCACGCCGGACCTCTTCCGTTCTTATCAACGGTATACGGAGTGCTCGGTGCACTGCCGCCCCAGATGGAACTGCAGCCGGTGGCATTCGCTATAATCATGCGGTTGCCAAAGAGCTGTGTTACCAGCTTTGCATAAGGCGACTCACCGCATCCCGGGCACGCACCCGAGAATTCCAAATACGGCTTCCGGAAGCCCACTTCCTTAACGGATTTTGCCTCCGTCGCACCGATTTCCTGGCCCACATGCTTCTCCAGGTAATCGAAAACCTTCTGCTCCTCCTGGGATTCCGAAGACTCGAAGGAAACCATCTCCAGAGCCTTGTTCTTTGCCGGGCAGGATTCGACACAGGAACCACAGCCTGCACAGTCATAGGAAGAGATTGCCAGAGCGAATTTCCGGCCGTCTCCATCCTTTCCCTTCATTTCCATTGCAGCCGCACCGGACTTTGCCGCTTCATCCTCGGTAACCGCAAACGGACGGATTGCACCGTGCGGACACACGAAGGAACACATATTACACTGGAGGCAGTTTTCCGGAATCCACTTCGGAACGGAAATGGCCACGCCTCGCTTCTCAAATGCTGCCGTGCCGGAAGGAATCATTCCGTCGTTCGTCTTTACAAATCGAGACACCGGAATGGAATCTCCTTCCATTGCCGAGTCCGGAATCAATATCTCTTCGACGTACTGTTTCAGGTCCGGTCGATCTGTCTCTACGGACTTGTCGGCCGGTTCCTCAACCGCATTCTTCCACGCTTCCGGTACTTCTACCTGATGAACATGGGTAATTCCGGCATCCACCGCTTCGCAGTTCATGGCAACGATATCTTCTCCCTTGCGGCCATAAGTCTTCTGAATCGCTTCCTTCATATATCCAACCGCTTTATCAATTGGAATAACTTCAGACAGCTTGAAGAAGGCCGCCTGCAGTACCGTGTTGGTTCTTCGAGCACCCAGGCCCAGTTTCACGGCGATATCCACCGCATCACAGGTGTAGAACCGGATATTGTTCTCTGCAATGTATCTCTTTGCCGATGCAGGAAGTACTGCATTCAGTTCTTCATCACTCCAGCTGCAGTTCAGCAGGAAGGTTCCACCCGGATTGACATCCTGCACAATCTGATATTTATGCATGTAGGATGCATTATGGCAGGCAATAAAGTCTGCGTTGTTTACATAATAGGTGGAGCGAATCGGTTCATCGCCGAAACGCAGGTGGGAAATGGTAACACCGCCGGATTTCTTCGAGTCGTACTGGAAGTACGCCTGAACGTATTTGTCGGTGTTGTCTCCGATTATTTTTACGCTGTTTTTATTTGCGCCCACTGTTCCGTCGGCACCCAGTCCCCAGAACTTGCAGGAAATCGTGGATGACGATGAAACCACCGGATTGCAGGTTCTCGGCAAGGACAGATGCGTCACATCGTCGGTGATGGAAATCGTAAATTCCATTTTCGGATTTGCGGCACCGAGATTGTCGTATACCGCAATAAGATCTCCCGGCTGAGTATCTTTGGATCCTAGTCCGTATCTGCCCCTCGCAACGGTAATTTCGCTGCGGGACTGTTCCTTCAGCGCACTTACCACATCCAAATACAGCGGTTCGCCCTGTGATCCCGGTTCTTTGGTTCGATCCAGCACGGCGATTCTCTGAACAGATACCGGGATTGCTGCGGACAGATACTTGGAAGAGAACGGACGGTACAGGTGTACTTTCACCAGCCCCACCTTGCGTCCCTGCGCATTCAGATAATCCACGACTTCTTCTGCCGTTTCACAAACGGAACCCATTGCCACGATTACTTCGGTGGCGTCCGGCGCACCGTAATAATTGAACGGCTTGTAATCCGTTCCCGCTTCTTTGTTCACCTGTTCCATTACCGAAGCAACTGTTTCTACCGCATCCAGATATGCCTCATTTCTGGATTCGCTGTGCTGGAAGAATGTTTCCGGTTGCTCCGCAGAACCCATAAGGTGCGGATGATTCGGGTTCTGTGCTTTCTTTCGGAATGCCGCAACGGCATCCCAATCCAGCATCTTTCCCAGTGTATCGTAATCCCATACTTCAATTTTCTGCTGTTCATGACTGGTTCTGAAGCCATCAAAGAAGTGGAGTACCGGCAAGCTAGCCTTAATTGCCGCCAAATGCGCCACTGCCGCCAAATCCATTACTTCTTGCGGGCTGTTAGAGGCCAGCATGGTAAAACCGGTTTGTCTGGTGGCCATCACGTCCGAATGGTCTCCAAAAATAGACAAAGACTGCGTGGTGATAGCTCTTGCCGCTACATGAAAAACGCCCGGCAACCGTTCCGCCGCAATCTTATACATGTTCGGAATCATCAGGAGCAGACCCTGCGATGCGGTATAAGTAGATGTTAGCGATCCGGTAATTAACGAACCATGGACGGCACCGGCAGCGCCGCCTTCCGACTGCATTTCTACAATCTTTACTTCTTGGTCAAACAGATTCTTCCGGCCCTGGTTTGCCCAAGCATCTATGTTTTCGGCCATCACTGACGATGGTGTAATGGGGTATATTGCGGATACCTCGGAGAAAGCATATGCTACATGTGCAGCCGCAGTATTACCATCCATGGTTTTTAATATTCTTTTTTTACCCATCGTAAATACCCCCTTCAATTTTCTCAAAGCATTTACATAATAGCACGGAAGTTAGTACTTATCAATGAGTTGAGGTATTGATTTTGTGAATTACTTACAAAAATGCAATTCTTCATTTTCTATATAGTCGCATAATTTCCGTATAAAAACTAAATTCGACGGACGCTTCTGAAACAGCGCTCGCATGCCTTTCTCACTTCCCTCTCGGGTTTCCTCCCAAGTTTGTTTGATACAGCAGCGAATAGCCGATTCCACTACCGCTGCGGAAGTTCGATTTCTCTTGGCGATTTCCGGATAAATATCCTTCGTTACCGCATACTTTTCATCCTTATACTTTCGAATCAAAAAAATGCATTCGTAAATATAGGATGTACCGTTTCGAGAGTCCGGTATGTTGCATGTTTCCAAGAACGTGTGAATATTATCCATCACACGATTTCCCGTTTCCAATTCCATAATTCGGTCGTACGTTATAATCGGTGCATATTCCCGCATCATGGAGGGAAAATCCGATTCTTTTTGCAACGTGAACACAATGGTGGAATGTTGTGATTCCTTCAATGTCTTGTGGAGTTTCTCTAACCAATCCTTTTTCTTATCCAATGAATTATCTAACACAGAGCGATCATTCATAACAAATACTCCTGTCTACACCGTAATACTGCCTTTCATTTTCTCAAAAGTCGCATCCCCGATTCCCTTCACGTTTTTAATTTCTTCAATACTGTTGAACCTCGCACCGTTCCTGTACTCTACAATTCGTTGAGCAATTACAGTCCCGACGCCCGGTATCGATGTCAATTCCTCTGCAGAAGCCTGATTGATATTAATTTTTCCACTCGTATTGCCGACAGACGTTTCCGACGCATCTGCCCCCGCCTCATCCGAATTCTTATTCTCTCCTTTCTTCGGAATGATAATCTTTGCACCGTCTTCCACATAGGAAGCCTGATTAATTGCATCCAAATCCGCCTTTCCGGTTAATCCCCCGGCCTTGTCGATGAGAAACACCAGGCGGGTTTTCTTCTTTACCTTGTAAACCCCCGGTTTCTTCACCTCCCCACTGATATCCACATAGTATTCCTTCTCTGAAGTTTCCTCAGCGGAAACCTTGTCCGTTTCTTTCGCCGCGCCCAAATCAATTTCATTCGATGCATTCTGTCGGACACTAACTACAACAGTCAATATAACTATAATCAATATCAATAGAAATTTAAATACTATTTTGGAATTTTCTTCATATATTTTTCTAATAAAACTAATCATATCTCATCCTCCTTCTTTTTTTCCATCATAATTGAAAAAAGAAGAAAGCGCAAAGGTCTGAAAACTCCCGCAAAAGGTTTACGTTTCTCGTAGAATGAATTAAAAAACCGAAAAAACCGTTTAAAAACAGATTTTTTCCACAAAAAATAAAACCACAGAATTTACAAACCCTGTGGTTTTCGTTTTAGCTCAACATGCCGGCCGGGAGCCGCATTATGAGACTAATCGTCATAATATTCAAATTCGTAATCCTCGATTCGAACCGTATCCCCTTCCTGAAGACCCAGTTCCTTCAGCATATCGATTCCGCCCTTGTTCACAATATACCGATACAAGTACCGCATGGATCCCACATCGGTAAAGTTGGTAGAACGGAAAATCTTCAGCAACTGACCGCCGGTTAATTCGTAAGCGCCATCCTCTGCCACGAATGCTTCCAGCTTCTTGTAATCCGCATCGTATTCATCCTTTTCAAAGTCGAAGAGTTCGATTTCATCTTCTTCCGGAGGAATGTAATTCTCAATCCGATTTAATGTTTCATTGAGAAGCTCTTCCACGCCCTGGCGAGTCGCTGCGGAAATCGGGAAGACATCTCGACCTTCCTTTTCCATGAAATCCATAAATGCGTTCAGCGCTTCTTCATCCTCCACCAAATCAATCTTATTGGCAGCGATAATCTGCGGTTTCTTCAAGAGTGACGGATCGTACTGCTCCAGTTCCGCATTTATTTTCTTATAATCCTCGATTGGATTCCGACCTTCACTTCCGGAAACGTCGATGACATGAATCAGCATCTTAGTACGCTCTATATGCTTCAGAAAACGAATTCCCAAGCCAAAGCCCATATGAGCACCTTCAATGATGCCGGCGATATCCGCCATCACAAAGCTCTTGTCGTGGATGTTCACCACACCCAGATTCGGATCAATTGTGGTAAAATGATAATTCGCAATTTTCGGTTTTGCACTGGTAGCCACCGACAGAAGAGTGGATTTCCCCACATTCGGGAATCCCAAAAGTCCAACGTCGGCGATCAACTTCAGCTCCAGAATAACGGTACGTTCCTTTGCCAACGCTCCGGCTTCTGCAAAATTTGGCGCCTGACGTACAGAGTTCTTGAAATGCACGTTTCCCTTTCCGCCTTTGCCACCCTTTGCGGCAACCAGTCGATCTCCCGGATTCTTCATATCCTTCATCAGCAGCCCGGTTTCTTTGTCGATAATCAAAGTACCCACCGGAACGTGAATGATGAGATCCTGACCTTTCTTTCCGAAACGTTTCCGGCGCATTCCATCCTGACCGGATTCCGCCTTATACACACGCTTGTATTTGAAATCCATAAGGGTACGCAGGTTGTTATCCGCTTCAAAGATTACACTGCCGCCGTTACCGCCATCGCCGCCATCCGGGCCTCCTTCCGGCACAAATGGTTCCCGACGGAAGGTAACCGCTCCGTTTCCGCCCTTACCGGAAACGATATTAATTTCTGCTCTATCTACGAACATGTTTATCTCCCGTTTTACAAAAAAATATGGCCCTTTCCAAGAAAGGGCCATAAAAAACTAAGCTTCGTTGCTGTATACGCTGATCTTCTTTCTCTTCTTGTCAAATCTCTCGAATTTAACATTTCCGTCAATCTTAGCGAACAGAGTATCATCTCCACCAATACCAACGTTGTTGCCCGGGTGGAACTTGGTTCCTCTCTGTCTTACGAGAATGCTTCCTGCACTTACGTACTGACCAGCACCAATCTTCAGTCCAAGTCTTTTCGACTCAGAGTCACGGCCGTTCTTGGAACTACCTACTCCTTTTTTACTTGACATAATGACACCTCCTAAATTAAAGTCAATTTCTTATGCTTCAATTGCTTCCAGAATCTCTGCCTTAGTAGCTTTGCTGGATACTTCGATTCCCTTCTCGTTTGCGATTGCAAGAAGTTCCTCTTTCTTCATGGACATGCTTGGCTTTACATCGTCCTGTTTCTCAGCTGCAGCTGCCTTCTGACCACCGGATACGATATCGGTAACCTTAACCAGTGTGTATGGCTGTCTGTGGCCATTCTTCTTTCTGTAATCCTTCTTTGCCTTGTACTTGTAGATAATCACCTTGTCGTTCTTACCCTGCTCAACTACTTCAGCATGTACAGCAGTGCCCTCAACAAATGGAGTTCCTACTGTCAGGGTGTCACCACCTACAGCGATTACCTCATCAAAGGTAACGGTGTCGCCTGCTTCAGCATTGATCTTCTCGATCTTGAATACATCGTCCTTCTGAACTCTGTACTGCTTTCCGCCAGTTTTAATAATTGCATACATAATACTTTTCCTCCTCTATCCAGACTCGCCGGGAACGGGTGCGATTGCTTATAACCCTACCCGAGCGGCTAACCATTGAATAATAGCACGATTTTCGCATTATGTCAATACAATTCTGCCATTATTTTCAAATTGAGGTGTTTCAAACACCCATGAACCGCCGTACGTCTAGTCCTCGATTACAACGCCGTCTTCGTCCACCTTAATGTCATCATCGGTGGATTCCGGTTTGAACTGATCCATCACCTTCTTACGGATTTCTTCCAGCATCTCTTCATGACTCTGAAGATAATCCTTTACATTCTCTCTGCCTTGTCCGATACGTTCTCCGTTGTAACTGTACCAGGATCCGGCCTTATCCACAATCTTGGCCTCTACCGCCGTATCCAATACATCGCCGGCCAGAGAAATTCCGGTACCGTACATAATATCGAATTCCGATTTCTTAAACGGCGGAGCCACCTTGTTCTTTACAATCTTCACGCGAGTCCGGTTTCCCAGCATCTCATCCCCTCGCTTCAGCGTTTCAATCTTCCGCACGTCCAATCTCATGCTGGCATAGAATTTCAACGCCCGACCACCGGTGGTGGTCTCCGGATTTCCGAACATCACACCGATTTTCTCACGAAGCTGGTTGATGAAGATTACGCAGGTATTGGTCTTGTTCACGGTTCCGGCAATTTTTCGAAGTGCCTGAGACATGAGTCTGGCATGAAGTCCCACGTGGGAATCACCCATCTCACCCTGAATCTCCGCTTTCGGAACCAGTGCCGCTACCGAGTCGATGACAATCAAATCGATTGCTCCGCTTCGTGCCAGCATCTCACAGATTTCCAGCGCCTGTTCTCCGGTGTCCGGCTGAGATACCAGAAGTTCATCTACGTCTACCCCAAGATTCTTCGCATATACCGGGTCCAGCGCGTGCTCCGCATCGATGAATGCAGCCTTTCCGCCCGCTTTCTGCGCTTCTGCAATGGCATGTAAAGTCAATGTAGTCTTACCGGAAGATTCCGGTCCGTATATCTCAATGATTCTTCCCCGCGGATATCCGCCCACGCCGGTCGCCAAATCCAAACTGATAGATCCGGTGGAAATCACGTCTACCGATCCGGTGAGGCCTTCCTCTCCCAGCTTCATAATTGCGCCTTTTCCGTACTGTTTCTGAATCTGTTCCAGCGCCTGCTCCAATGCTTTCTCTTTATTCTCCGCTGCCGATGCGGTCGATTTTCCTGCCATGTTTCCTCCTGTATCGAACATTTGTTCTCGTTTATAATACCTGTTTCTCCGGTTTCTGTCAACCTCTTACGGGCTTCCTTTTATGATACCATTATACCCTCCTGCACTTTATGGGGTCAATTCTGCCGGGTTTAAGAAACGAGGCATTGGGTACTTTTTTCCGAAGAAAAAGTACTATTTTATTTCATCCAATATTTCGTTCACGACTTTCAGCATCATCAGTCGAAAATAGTTTCGATTCCATGCCCGGTCATTTCTTTTGGTGAACAGTTCCACCGCACCGACGGTATCGTCATAAGCATAGCCGATATACGCATTTCCGGCCTCCCGACCTTCGTCCGCTTCCGGGCCGGCATATCCGGTGATGGATACGGCGATATCGCTCCCTGCTTCCAGGCGGGCACCCTTGGCCATTTCAATGGCCACCTCCGAGCTTACCACCGTGTATTGATCGATTACTGTCGGATCCACACCCAGCATGGAAATTTTCGCTTCCTCATCGTAGGTGATATAGCCTCGGCTCAGGACCTTGGATGCACCCGGAACATCCGTAATGGATGCGGCAAATGCACCACCAGTACAGGATTCCGCGGAAGAAATGGTCAGTCCCTGCCTCTGCAGCTTATGCACTACGACCGATTTCAATTCCTCATCATCGTAACTGTAGATATACGATCCAATCAGATTATTCATCCGGGAAATCATATTTTCTACCGCCGCCTGCGCCTCTTCCATGGTATCTCGCTGAGAGGCTACACGGATGGTGCATTCCCCTTCCTTCGCATAGGTGGCGATGGTTGGATCCGTCTGATTGTCAATCAGTGGCATCAGGAGCGTCTCCAGATCCGATTCTCCAATTCCGATGGTTCGAATGACCCGGTAATAAATTTGCTTCTCCTTGAACTTACGCAGGAAATCCTTTCCGCTGTCTTCAAAGATCCACTTCAGTTCCCGAGGCGGTCCCGGATAACAGATGACCCATTTATCCCCTTTATTCACAGCAAAGGCCGGAGCCGTACCGGCTTCATTTCGGAATATCACTGCATTCTCCGGTATGTACGCCTGCTGAACATTGTTGGGCGCCATTTCCCGATTTCGAATCGAAAAATATCTCTTTACCTCCGCCAGGCACTCCTCATTCAAGTACAGCGGCGCATCCATCACCCTCGCAACCGTTTCCTTCGTCATATCATCCTGGGTGGGACCCAGGCCACCGGTAACAATTACCAGATCCGTATCCGTCAGTGCCCGCTTCAGCGTATGCTCCAATCTGCCGTCGTTATCGCCTACCACAAAATGATACATTACATTGAAGCCCAGATGATTTAGATTCTCCGACAAATAGGCCGCGTTTGTATTAACAGTCTGTCCGAACAGCAACTCCGTTCCGACAGCGATAATCGATGTGTTCATTCTCCTTCGCTCCTACATTGAAAATACGCTCTTGTTCTTCAGCACATATTCCGTTCCAGAATATACGGTCATTACCAGGGATGCCCAGAACACCAGCATGCCAATGGTCTTCAGCTGCGGAACCGGACCTACCGCAATAATCAGGATGATTACGGCAACCATCTGCAAAACGGTCTTGATTTTACCGCTCATGGCCGCAGCAATAACGATTCCCTCGGATGCCGCCACGGTGCGCATTCCGGAAACAACAAATTCCCGCGCCAGAATAATAATCAGCGTCCAGCCCGGAATGGTCCCGTTTTCCACAAACAGACACAATGCGGAATACACCAGGATTTTGTCCGCCAACGGATCCATAATCTTTCCGAAGTTGGTCACCAGGTTGCGTGCTCGGGCAATTTTTCCATCCAGCATATCCGTCAGCGACGCGACGATAAACAACGCAAATGCCACAAAGAACCATTTTTCCATATAGGCTGCAATGAAAAACGGCACCATGATAATTCGAAGAACGGTCAACTTATTTGGTAAATTCATGTGAAACCTCCTCACCATACAAATCATATTCTGAACTGTCTGTTACATTAACGAACACAATATCTCCCGGCTGATGGGATGTCGTTCCGGTGAATTCCACCGCATCATCGATTTCCGGCGCATCGTACCGAGTTCGACCCAGGTACCGGCAAGCCTCTTCATCCACGGCCTCATCCACCATCACCTCGTAGGTCTTTCCGATTTTCTCTTCATTCAGAGAATCGCTGATTCCCGACTGAAGGCGCATCAGCACCTCTACACGTTCATTTTTCGTCTCTTCATCCAGCTTTCCCGCCATCCGATAGGACAGGGTTCCTTCTTCATCGGAAAAAGCAAATGCGCCCAACCGAGGAATCCGTGTTTCTTCTACAAAATCCAGGAGCTCGTTGAAATCTTCTTCCGTCTCTCCCGGGAATCCCACGAGAATTGTGGTTCGAATATGGATATCCGGAATTTCTTTTCTCAGCTTCGCAATCGTCTTCCGAATCGAATCCCCGGTGGATTTTCGGCGCATGCCCTTCAGCACCGGATCCGCCACGTGCTGAATCGGAATATCGATGTAGTTGCAGATTTTATCCTCCTGCTTCATGGTTTCAATCAGCTCATCGGTAATTCCGTCATCGTACACGTACATCAGACGAATCCACCGAATTCCGTCCACCTTACACAATTCGTGCAGCAGTTCCGGGAGCATCGCCTTGCCGTACAGGTCTTTCCCGTAATACGAGGTGTCCTGAGCAATCACAACCAATTCCCGAACGCCTGCCGCCGCCATATCCTCCGCTTCGCGCACGCAGTCCTCGATGCGCTTGCTGCGATACGGTCCGCGAATCTTCGGAATCGCACAGAACGCACAGGTGTTGTTGCACCCTTCGGCAATCTTCAGGCTGGCAGTGTAGGTTCCCTCCGGAAAAACGCGTTTCCGATACGGAAGCACATCTTCCACTTCCCCCTGCACTTTGTCGCCGGTGCTCTCCGCCAGCAGCAATCCCGGCAGGTCGTCGTAATCGTTTACGCCGGTGAACAGATCCACCTCCGGAATCTCCTTGGACAAATCTTCGTGGTAGCGTTCGGAAAGGCAGCCGGTAACCACCAGTTTCTTGCTCTCCCCTTTCAGTGCCGCCATGCTAAAAATATGTTCGATGGATTCCACCTTTGCGGCCTCAATAAAACCGCAGGTGTTTACAATCAGGATGTCCGCTTCTTCCGGCGAATCCGCCAAGCCGCATCCCCGTTCCAGCAGTTGTGCCGCTAAATTCTGGGAATCGTACTCATTCTTCGCACATCCCAAGGTGTCAATAAAAATTTTTTTACTCATGTGTCGTTTCCTCTGCTCCGTTATTCTGCGAATCAATCGCGTCGTAATATTCTTCCTCTGTATAGAGCACCTGGCGCGGCTTGCTGCCGTCCGCCGGGCTGATAATCCCTCGGGCTTCGATTTCA
The DNA here is from genome assembly GCF_009695905.1 of Mogibacterium kristiansenii. Taxonomy (GTDB): domain Bacteria; phylum Bacillota; class Clostridia; order Peptostreptococcales; family Anaerovoracaceae; genus Mogibacterium_A; species Mogibacterium_A kristiansenii. The sequence goes on along the minus strand of NZ_VUNA01000010.1, from coordinate 31,721 downwards.
TCAATGATGCTGGCTGCACGGTTATATCCGATACGGAACCGTCGCTGCAGCATGGACACTGAAGCCTTTTTCTGTTTCAGGATAAACGCAATGGCATCCTCTGTCAATTCATCGGAAACCTCTCCGTACTGGGATTTTTCCGGTGTTTCAATGGTTTGAATCACCGACTCATCGTAACCGTTCTCCCCCTGCTTTTTCACAAAATCAATGATTCGCGCGGTCTCCGAATCAGAGATATACGGCCCCTGAATTCGGAGGGGCTTATTCTCGCCCACCGGGGAATAGAGCATATCGCCCTTGCCCAAAAGCTTCTCGGCGCCTCCCACGTCCAGAATGGTTCTAGAGTCCACCTGAGAAGACACGCTGAACGCAATCCGAGACGGGATGTTGGCCTTAATCAAACCGGTCACCACATCTACCGACGGTCGCTGGGTTGCCACAATCAAGTGCATTCCGGCTGCCCGGGCCAGCTGTGCCAATCGGCAAATGGATTCTTCCACCTGAGACGGTGCCACCATCATCAGATCCGCCAGCTCGTCGATAATAATGACGATTTTCGGCAATACCTTATCCGGCTCCTGATTGGCTCTCATCAATTCGTTGTAGGAATCCAAATCCTTTACGCTTTCTTCGGCAAAGAACTTGTACCGCTGAGTCATCTCGTTTACCGCCCAGTTCAGCGCAGCCGCCGCTTTCTTCGGATCTGTCACCACCGGAACCAGCAGATGGGGTATTCCGTTATAATTTCCCAGCTCCACCACTTTCGGATCAATCAGAATCAGCTTCACCTCATCCGGCAAAGCCTTATACAGCAAGCTGGTGATAATCGTATTGATGCATACGCTCTTTCCCGATCCGGTCGCTCCCGCAATCAGAAGATGCGGCATCTCTTTCAGGTTCGCAATTACATTGCGTCCGGAAATGTCCTTTCCCACCGCAAAGCTAATCTTCGATGCAGCGTTCCGAAATTCCTTGGAATCAATCAGTTCCCGAATGGAAACCATATCCGGTTTCTCGTTCTCCACTTCAATTCCCACGGCCGCTTTTCCCGGAATCGGGGCCTCGATTCGGATGCTCTTCGCCCGAAGGTTCAAGGCGATATCATCTGCCAGCTTCGTAATGCTGCTGACCTTTACACCCACCGCCGGCTGCACTTCGTACCGCGTTACCGACGATCCCTGGGTGACATTCAGCACCCTCGCATCCACATGGAAATTCTGCAATGTATTCTCCAGCAAAGCCGCCTTCTGCTGAAGCTGATGTTCATTCATCTGCATCTGCTTTGCCCTCGGCTTCTTCATCAAATCCACAGGCGGGAACACATAGGATGTGGCCGGAATCTTCTTGGCCAAATTCTCCTCCGCCTGAAGCGCCATCTCCGTATTTTCCAGTGCCGTCGGAGTATTCTCCTTCCGGATTTCTTTGATATTTTCCGTAGCCGCGGGTGTCGACAATGCCGACACTTTTTCCGGTTCCGCATTCAGCCCCATCGACTCCGTCGTTGCCGAATCCACACTCATAAAATCATCCATAAAAGGATTCGGCGCCGTAGCCGCGTTTTCCGGCGATGCAAAGCCTCCCGAGAGTCCCAGTCCAAGACCTGCGCCGGAAGCATTTCCGCCGTCCAGCCCAAAACCGGTATTGCCATACGAAGAATCGCCTCCGTCCAGTCCGTACTGCAGTGATTCTGTTTTCGGTTCCTCCGGCAGTTCTGCCGGTATCTCCGAAATCGTCGGATCTTCCTTTTTCGGCGTTACAATCGACTCGCCGAAATCCGCTCCCTCTAGGTTCTGCATGAAGTTTTGCCGAGCCCCTTCCTCCATCGGAAATGCCAGCGGGTTCTTTACCTGCGGCACCGAATGAGATGGGGTGATAATCGGGACGCCGCTCTCTTCCGGCATGGTCTTCGCCTGCGCCTCTCTCTTCTCGGTCAGCATTTCCCGAAGAATAGTCTTTTCTTCCCGTTGCTCTCGTTTCTTGCCTAGATACTTGGAAATCGGCGTATCCGCAACCAAGAGAACGGAGATGGCAATCACCGCCACCGCAAAAATAATCAAGCCCGGTTTTCCCAGCAGCTTGATAATCAATCCTCCCAGCCACATGCCGAAAACGCCGCCGTTCCGAAGCTGAATTCCACCGTCGAAAAAATCACCGATTGCGGAGATGGACAGCTGTATGTTCGTCTCATCCAAGTAACGATAGGAATTCAGAATACACAGCACGACAAAAATCAGGAAGGAGAAAAATGTCGTCCTTCCATTGATGTGCTGCATTTTTCGAAGGAACAGGCAGAGAGCCAGCGCAATAAAATAATACGGCAAAGCATACGCCATCAGCCCAAAAAGTCCAAACGCGAGACTGTGAATCGCATTTCCAAAGGTGCCGGTGGTGTTCAGCTGCGTCGTAATCACCAGAAAAATTCCTACGGCCAAAAATATGATACCCCAAATCTTATCCAGAATGCGGTAATCCCGTTTCCGCTGCTCCTGAAGCTCTCGAATCTGCTCCTGCCATTCCTTTAGATGCGGAGAGGATGCAGTTTCTTTTGTTTTTGCTGCAGTTTTTTTCGTCTGTTTTTTCTTCTTTCCAGAACCGACTGCCATCGTCCCTCCCTGTATATCACTCAAAATAAGCTAAACCTAAATATCGTATTATTATACTCCATATTCAATTGGATTGCAAAATCCGTATACTTTGCATAAAAAAAGTGATTCAAGCTATGCTTGAATCACTCACAATCAAACATCAATTAGTTTTCGTTTACAACGTCTTTTCCGTCGTAGTAACCACAGTTTGGACAAACTCTGTGCGGAAGCTTAGGCTCATGACACTGAGGACAAATTGAAAGTCCAGGAGCGCCCATCTTCATATTCGCAGACTTTCTGCTTCCAGTCTTTGCTTTTGATGTTTTCCTCTTAGGTACTGCCACTGTCGACACCTCCTTATAACTCTATCTGATTTTGTTTATTTACGCGTTACAACAATTAATTATAGCTTTGCACATGTATATTGTCAAGTCTTTTCTAAATTATTTTATAACTACCCTTCGGCAGTTGTCGGAACCGTCCCAAACCGATTGACCGGTCATCAGATTATACACATCCGAAGCCAGTACATCCATCTGAAGCATCCGGGAATCCAACCCGCATTTGTTGATATTATCCACAAAAGGCAGTCGATTCCATTCGTTTCTCTTGGTTTCCCGAAGAATTTCCCGACCTCTCTCGCTGAAACCCAGTACCCGCAGGTATTCCGGCGACCGATTCTGCAGTTCAACGGTAATCCCCAGAAGAATCTGATACAGCCACCTGGAAATTCTGGTATAGGTATATCGCTTGGATTTCGTATTCAGAATCAGTTCATCCAAGGACTGCGCCTTTCGAGCTGCCTCCTTCAAGCGGTTTCCCAGACCTTCTCCTCCACCCGGAGCAGAGTCCAGTTCCTCCGGTGTTTTCATGAGAATCGCATATCTAATTCCTTGAAACCATTTCTCTTCCGAAATATGGAAATCCAGTTTCTCGGAAGACCAGGGTACCCGATCCTCCGGCAGTCGATTTTCCGAAATCGCCTTTCGGATTCCGGTACTGCTCCAGAATTCTTTTTTCGGCGAATCCGTCTCGTGATATCCGGCTCCCTGTCGCTGCACGGCAACCGGTTTCATAGCCCGGATATTCTTCAGGTATTCCAAAGCCAAAATATCGTTAGATGCCTGATACATAGAGACTTCCTTCATGTCGGATTCTCTCAGTACATTCTCCCGAGCAATGGGGTAGCTCTCCCCCGACTTTCGGCGCAAAGCAATCTTCCGGCGAATTTCGGACTCATGTTCCCGCATATAGTCAGAAACCTTCCGCAATCCTTCCAAATCACCGGATTCGCTTCCGAACGCAATGTGGGTAACTCCACCGAAAGCCTCCAGCAACTGAACTCCAGAAGCCGCATATATCGCGGCATTTCCGAGGCAGTGTACCGTCGGAATCTCCAGCACCAAATCGACGTGGTTTTGCAAGGCAATCTCCGTTCGCTGCCATTTATCCAAAACAGCCGGTGCGCCTCGCTGTACGAAATTACCGCTCAAGGCACATACCACGGCACTCGCCCCCGTCCGGCGCTTCGCCTCTTCAATCAGATAGCGATGGCCGAAGTGCATAGGGTTGAATTCCGCAACAATTCCAACGATGTTACTCTTCATCTTCTCCGTAGGATGCATAGCGGTCATCAGAAGCCGCTTCCCGGCTCTGAATGCGCTCTGCCATATCCCGCATTTCCTGACGGTTGCTGTTCACCTGGGTGTTGATTCCATTCAGCATCTCCGTGAAGTGATCGTTCATCGGCTGAATGTAATCGGTCGCCAGCTTTGCGATTTCATTCTGCATATCGTACAACATCTTGTCGATGTATTCGTAAGAACGCAGCTTCATGTACCGTCCGTGGCTCTCCGCCTCTGCGATTACCGCACCGGCACGTTTCTCTGCTTCTCTCTTGATTACATCCGTCTCCACAAGATATTCTGCCTGCTTCTTCGCTGCAACGATTACCTTGTCGTACTCTGCTTTTGCTTCGTTGATGATTCGATCCTGTTCATCCTTCACCCACTGTGCCTGCTGAATATCCTTCGGCATGCTGAGTCGAATGTCGCTGATAATCTGCGAAATCTCCTCGCTATCCACAATGGCCTTGTCCGAGAAAGGAACCTTCGAGGCAGTCTCCAGGATATCTTCCAATTCATCCAGCAGCTGCATTACTTTAATGGATGCATCACTCATAGCATTAATCCTCCCATTTATACATATAAATTCGAATTATGTCCGTCTTCTGTTCGCTCTACAAATTTCCGCTGAATCGCTTGCAGCGCACACTCCGGCAAAAGGCCGGATACATCGCCTCCCAAAGACGCCACTTCCTTTATTAATGAAGAACTGATAAAAGAATATTTCGGATTCGTCATTAAAAAAATGGTTTCCGTATTTCCGGTGTACAATCGATCGTTCATCTGCGCCATCTGAATCTCATATTCGAAATCCGTTGTCGCGCGAAGACCTCGAATCACTGCACTGAACTGCTTCCGGTTTACATAATCCGCTAAAAGGCCGCCGAAACTTTCCACTTCCACATTGTCGAGATGGGTCGTCGCCTCCCTCACTACCTGAATTCGTTCTTCCAGTGTCAGAATCGGTTTCTTTGAGTTGTTCACCAGAACTCCCACTGTAATCGAATCGAACATATGTGCCGCCCGTTCCACGATATCCAGATGACCGTTTGTGATTGGATCGAAAGAACCGGCATACAATGCGGTACGTTTCATATTTTCACCTACCTCTTCAGTTAATTCTATCAAAATACAACAAGCTATGCAACCATTTTAGGCTCTTGTGTAGATATCCACTCCAATGGTTCCGTACTTCTTCTCTTTCATCTTTTTCAGGCCGGCAATTTCCTCCGGAAGAGTTTCTTCGTACAGATGTTCTGCAACAATTAAGCCTCCCTCCGCAAGGAGGTCGTTCTCCATTATTTTCTCGATTGCTTCTTCGTAATAGCCGGCCCGGTACGGCGGATCCAGGATAATCAAATCCATTTTTTTCTGCAGAGAATCCAGGCACTTTCGGAAATCCATCGTGGATACGGTGGCCTTGTCATTCGCCTTGCAGTGGTCGATGTTTTCCTGAACGATAGCAACATGCTTTCTGGAACAGTCATTGAACCGACAATGACCCGCCCCACGGGAAAGCAGTTCCAATCCCAGCACCCCGGATCCGGCAAACAGATCCAGAACGTTGGCCTCCGGAATTGACGGCATCACCATGCTGCAGATGGCCTCCCGAACCTTCTCGGTGGTCGGCCGGATATCCGCCGGAAGCTCAATTTTTCGAAATTTATAATCTCCCGCATTAATTCTCATTGATTCACGCTCCTTATTTTTTCTATAGCAATATTTATATCGTATTCTCGTAATTATCCCAAAGGTACTGCTTCATTTTGTTTCGCACGTTTTCATCCAGATGAAGCAAATCCATCTCTTCCACATCCTCTTTTGCATATTGAAGAATGTGTTCGTATTTCAGAAATTCTCCTAACATGCTCATGCTTCCGTGCTGCATGGTTCCGTGCACATCTCCCGGTCCGCGAAGGCGATAATCTTCCTCACTAATCAGGAACCCGTCATCCGTCTCCTGCATAATCTGAAGTCGATCCGCCGCACCTTCCGAATCGCTGTAGTTTACCAGCCAGCAGTAGGACTGTCGATTGCTTCGCCCCACTCTTCCTCGAAGCTGGTGCAGCTGCGCCAGTCCGAACCGATCGGCATTCTCGATAACCATCACAGTGGCTTCCGGCACATCGATACCCACCTCGATTACCACCGTGGATACGAGAACCTGAATCTTTCCTTCAGCGAACTCCGCCATAACTCGTTCTTTTTCCGAAGGGTCCATCCTTCCATGAAGCACGGACACCACCGCCGGGGAAAACCATTTTTTTACCTCTCGATACAGTGCTGTCACGGAAACCATTTCTTCCCCTTCATCGATAGCCGGCGCCACGATATAGGCCCGATTTCCGCCTTGAACTTCTTTTTTCACCTGAGTATACGCCTTCGACCGCAAGCGGTGATTCACCACCCGGGTGATGATGCTCTTTCGCTCTGCCGGTCTGGACCGAATCATGGAAAAATCCATATCTCCGTACACTGTGGCCTGAAGCGTCCGCGGAATCGGCGTTGCGGACATGACCAGTACGTTAGGAATTCGGGATTTCTCCATCAGCAAACGCCGCTGATTCACACCAAATCGATGCTGCTCGTCGGTAATCACCAGTTCCAGGTTCTGAAAAATCACATTCTCCTGGATGATGGCATGCGTTCCCACCACCACATCGGCCGTGCCCTCTTGAATTTCCTGAAGCACCTTCTTCTTCTCCGGTGCACTCAAAGCGCTAATGAGCAGAACACAGTGAATCCCCAGAGGCTCAAAATCCTTCGACAGCTTCTCATGATGCTGCCGCGCCAGAATCTCTGTGGGCGCCATGAACGCACACTGTCCGCCGGCCGCCGCCACCCGGTACAACGCCGTCTCCGCCACCGCCGTCTTGCCGCAGCCCACATCTCCCTGAACCAACCGATTCATCGGCCTTGAAGAGGTCAAATCCTGCTGAATGTCCCGCACCGCACTTTTCTGACCCTCCGTCAGCTCGAAGGGCAACTCCTCCAAAAACGGTGTCAGATCGGTTTCCGCCACCGAGGAATCCCCCGCCTCGTGGCAGAGCTGCGCTCGATTCCACTGCGTGACAAGTTGGTATAAAAACAAATTTTCATAGATATAGCGCGACCGAGCAATCCGATACGCCTGCAGCGATTCCGGAAAATGAATGTGTTCGTATTTATATTTTTCAGTGCAGAGTTTTCGCTTTCGAATCACGTCCTCCGGAATCCATTCCGCATCGTATTCCAGCGCCTGCAGCGCATACTTAATCCACCGATTGAAATCATTGGTGGTAATGCCCGCCGTACACCCGTATACCGGGAGATATCCCTTTCGCTCCAGATCCTTCGCACTGCCTTCCGGACAGATTTCCGGATTGTCAAAAATCGGCAAATCGTCCCAGCCCCGTCTCCGGCATCTGCCAAAGACAACGTACCCTTTATTCAGCCGCAGATTTTTATCCAAGAAAGGCATATTGTAGAACCACACCTTGTATTGACCGTATCCGTCCCGAAAGATGCATTCCAGCATCGGGGTTTTTCCGTTTCGGCCGCCGTACGCGCTGAACCTCTTTCGCTCCAGCTTTCCGGCAACGCGATACTCCCCGCCGTCTTCCAAATCCTTGGAAAACCAGTTCCACCGCCAATCCCGATACCGCACCGGAAAATGGTCCATCAAATCCCGTACCGTGGCGATTTCCAGCTTTCCGAGAAGCTCTTTTTTCTTCTTCCCGATACCTCGAACCGAGGCAATGTCATCCGATAATTTCAGCATCCCGTCACTCTTTTTCCCGTACATTTCTTCTTCTCAAGGTATACTTTCTTCCCACCGGCTGCTTCCCGCCCTCCGGCAGAAAGCCCATGATATTCATTCGAATTTCCGCCGGTTTCTCCAGGCACAGCACGCCGAAATCTTCTTCCACCATATTAAACAATTGCTGGGAAGCTCCCACCAAAGTTCCGTGAACGGCCGCCACCGCAAAAATATCCACGTGAATGCCTTCCGACTTCTCCCGGATTTCGACGGAATTTCCAAGCTCATGGTTTCCGGTAAAAATACCCTTCCGAAGCAGCTTGCCTTTCCGATTGCACGGCAGCAAGGTATCTTCAAAAAAAAGAAGGTTGTCCACAATCATCCGGGTAATTGCACTTCCCGCGACGGAAATGACACCGTATTCATTCTTCGACATCGTTGCCATATTGAAACCTCCTTCACCTCGTATCGAATAAATTGTATCACAGCGCAATTGCTCTGCATACAATATTTGCATATAAAAAAAGTCTTAAACGGAAATCCGTTTAAGACTTTTACACAGCCTGTATGGACTAGATGGCACGGTTAACCTTGCCAGATCTCAGACAACTTGTGCAAACATTCGCCTTTCTGACCGAACCGTTCTCACTGACTCTTACTGTCTGAATATTCGCATTCCATTTTCTTCTGGAGTGTCTATTCGAATGAGAAACAGCGTTTCCCGAAGTCTGTCCCTTACCGCAAACTTCACATTTCCTGGACATTTGCCGCACCTCCTTTGTTCTCAAAAATTTACATCTCATTTGACGCAATTAGTATTATAGCACACTTTCACAATCCCTTGCAACAGTTTTTTTATTTTTTTCACTTTTAAAATCTGCTGAATCGGGTTATAATGAATTCGGTTAATTATATATGGAAAGACGGTATAATTCAATGACAAAAAAGAAAAAAATCATTTTGTGTATCGCAGTGTTCGCCGCGGTGGTGATTGGAATCTTCAGCTACAGCATCGCTCGCCTGAATCGAATGTACGACCTCGTGGATAAAAGAGAACTGAGCAACATGCGAGACTCCATCGAGAGCCATATGGAAGATGTTGACAGCACCGACCGCATCACCCACCTGCTCACCGACTGGTGCGATGTGAATAACGTAAAGTTTACCATCGATGACAACAAGAATGTGATTATCCGAAAGACGAATTCCAAGGCGGACAAACACACTCCGACCACCGTGCTGGCAATGGAATACAACAACAAAACTTTTCAGCAAGACATCTCCGCCTATGCAGTTGCGGAATACTTCGCAAAGCACGGGCTCAACCACGGCGAAGTGAACGTTGTCTTCTTTTATAATGACAACAATCACCACACCGGCGCACGGAATATTTCGAAAAAATATATTCCGAAGAAATCTCGAATTATCTTGCTGACCCAAGGGGAATCTTCTTATATTTCCCGCAATTCTTTCGGGAACAGCCTTCAGACGGTGTCGATCCCTTATAAAAAGGTTTCTCGTCGGTGCGACTCCGCACTCCGAATTCGAATCGGCGGCATTCCGACCGGCGTTCCTTCTCAATCTACGGCCGCACAACCGAACCCGATTTCGCTTCTGGGAAACATTCTCACGCATCTGAAGAGCAAATCCGTTTCCTTCCAGCTGGCGGATGTAAAGGTCGAAAATAACGGCAATATGTCCCCTACCGGAATTCAGGCCACAATTCTAATTGATTCCTATTCGATGGAATCCGTGACCACCTATTTGGACGACCGGATTGAGGACTTCGAGGATGACAACAAGAAGGATTTTCCGGATTCCTACTATGAATACAAGGAGCTTACGGAACAGTTGCCGAGCACGGCCTATTCCAAGAAAGCGGTAAATCGCTTGATCACCTTCCTCTACACCTTCAAAAACGGCACCTACCGCTTTGACAAGGACAACGTCCCGGAAGGATACAAGGAGAAAGATATCTTCGGCATCAACAGCATTCAGAATCTCAGTGCAGATTCCTCCACGCTGAACCTCCGACTTAATACGATGGGCATGAACGACAAATATCTTAAGCAGATTGTAAAAGAAAACCTCAACGCTGCTGAGTTGTCCGACGTGAAAATCAATACAACAATCACCGATTCTCCTTATGAGAATACGAAAAACGAATTATTCCAATTGATTCAGGATGCATATAACAAAGCCAATGACGTTTCCACCGTCGATGCAACGATTCCGGAAAAGCCGGATTGCGGTTTCACAATTCTGACGTTCCTTTCCGCTAAGAATCGGAACATGGATGGAATTCATCTGCAGATTACGGACAAGACCGCCGCAAAAATTGCCAACGGCATTCTGAACAGTCCGATAATGGACCGAAACATTTTTGGATTCTAACGAACACCGAATCGAATCAATCATCTTGTTTTTAAATTCAAAAAAGCTACAAGATGTATCCATATTATGATATAATGGAATATCTTTATGGGAGGATATAACATGCAAAAAGACAACGATCAGCGGACTGACAAAGATTTAGAAGTAGAAGAATATCTTTCTCAGTTCGGCGCCGACGAAGAAGTTCAGGATGATACGGATATCTCGTCCTTCTTGATTGACGATCCGGAAGAATCCTTGAATGCAGAATCGACTCCTTCAGAAACGGAATTGGAACCGGAGCTTGTAGATGAAGAACCTGAAACGGATGCCCCACCTTCGGAAGCAGACGATTTCGATTTCGAAAGCATCGATTCCCGCAATTCCGATGAGACGGATTTGAATCTGGAAGATCTAAACGACGACATTGCCTCGGATGCCGATTTGGAGAGCTCCGATGCGGCAGCAGGTGCAGCCTACGCTAATTCATTGATATCATCTGAAAGCGAAACTGCAGCGGCAGATGCCGAGGAGCCGATTGAAGATGGCGCATCGGAATGCCCGGACTCCGATGCTGAAGAAGATGTCTCCAAAGAATTAGAAGAAAATGCCACAGAGGATGTAACACCACTGGAGGTCATTGACGATACTGATACGGAACCGGATGATACCGGCCTTCCCCTTTCCGATGATGATGTGATTGAGGCTGATGACACAGCCGAAACAGAAACGGAAGCGCCTCCGACGGAGGAGCCTGCCGAGTCAGAAGAAAATGCGGATGAAAATCCACACGATGAGGGAAATTCACACGATGCCGAAGAAACAGAACCGGACGAAGTTTCTTCGGAAGACTTGATTCGAAGCAAGGAAATCTCCGCCGTTTCCGATGTTCTTCTGGAAGACGACGCAGCAGATGTCAAAGAAATAAAGGAACCGAAATTAACTCGCCAGGAAAAGAAGGCTGCTCGCCAGAAGAAAGGCAAACGCGCTGCTCGTTTCCTTTCTCTTTTCGTGGAGAATCCGGATTACGATTCCTCTCAAGGAGAGACTATAGTGAAAGAAGGAAAGCACATCAAGAATAAGCCGAAGAAATTCAGCTTCTTCCATCTTTTCCGAGATATTATCCTCGCCGGTGTTCTCTGTGTCATGATTTTCATCTGTTATTCCTTTGTGATTATTACAAAGGCCCCGAAAATTGATCCGGTGAACATCTACGACAATATCCAGCAGAGTTCTGTCATCTACAATGATGAAGGCAGAGCAGTGGATTCGGCCTACTACACGCAGGACCGGAAAATCTGCAAATATGAAGATATGCCGGAAAACCTGGTAAACGCCTTTGTTGCACTGGAAGACAAAACCTTCTGGAAGCACCACGGCTTCAACTGGACTCGTATGATTGGTGCGGTGTTCCAGTCCATCACCGGCTCCGGAAAAATCAGCGGTACCAGTACCATTACCCAGCAGTTGGCGCGTAACGTCTATCTGCCGGAAACCATGAGTACCCGAAGCATCAAGCGTAAAGTGCTGGAAATGTACTACGCTGCTGTAATCGAAAGAAAGCTCTCGAAGAAGGAAATCGTCGAAGCCTACCTGAACACCATTTATTTGGGCTTCGGTAACTACGGTGTCGAAGCGGCATCCGAATCTTATTTTGGAAAGAAGCCGAAAGACTTATCGCTGGTACAGTGCGCTTCTCTGGCAGCTCTTCCGCAGGCACCGGACAGCTACGCACTGGTTCAAATGCTGGGTAGCGGTGAAACACCGGATGACAACGATACCATCATCAAAAAACGTCCGAACAAATACGTTGCTAACGACGAATCCAAGAATCGCCGGGAAACCTGTCTGGCGCTGATGAAGGATCAGGGTTACATCACCGAAGACCAGTACAACAAAGCCAAGGGACAGAAGCTGACGAAGTTCTTGAATGCACAGCTTTCCAACAAGGCCAGCAAATATTCCTACTTCCATGAATACCTGTTGGATGAAGTTATTCAGGATCTGATGGAGAAGTACGATTATTCCGAAGACAAGGCAACGGATTTGGTATACACCGGCGGTTTGAACATCTACTCCACGGTAGACTCCCATGCCCAGGCAATGATCGTAAAAGAATTCAATAAGGATTCCAACTTCCCGTCTATCGCCGGTTACAGCACCGACGGAAACGGAAATATCATCAATTCCGGCGGCGGAATTATGTTGTATTCCTACCGCAACTTCTTTAACAGCAAGAATGAATTTAAGCTGAAAAGCCAGGAATGCAAAGTTAACGAGGACGGTTCTCTGACCATCAAATCCGGCTACCGCTTGAACATCTACAACACCAGTGCCGGTTACAGTTTGGAGTTCAAACCGACTTACGTGAATGAAGGCGGCAAGCTCTACATGTATAACGGCGGATACATCAATATTCCGGAGAAATACAAGAGCATGGATGACAACGATAATCTTGTCATCTCTGCTAAATTCTTCAAGAAGTATCCGGATTGGATTAAACTGGGCAAGAACACGGCAACCATCACCGAGAATGCCTATACCCTTCCGGAGAAAACCATCGAGCCGCAGGCATCCATGGTTATCGTAGAGGTCGGAACCGGTAAGATTAAGGCGATGGTAGGCGGACGAAAACAGCAAGGACGTCAGCTTTACAACAGAGCACTGAATCCGCGTCAGTCCGGATCCTCCATCAAGCCGATTTCCGTATATTCGGGCGCACTCCAGAAGAGTTATGACCTGGCATCCGAAGGAAAGAAATTCCCGTTCAAGGATACCGGCCATGACCGACAAGGCAGCAAGTATTATGGCGATTACCTGACCGCGTCCTCCGTTATTGTGGATGAACGAATGACCTTTAACGGACAGACCTGGCCGCAGAACGCCAGCAACTCCTTCAGTGGTGCGGTAACGATGCGAAAGGCATTGCAAAATTCCATCAACGTCTGCGCCGTTAAGCTGGAACTCCAGGTCGGTGCGGAGTACATTGCCGATCTTGTGGAGAAATTCGGAATCACCACTTTAGACCGGGAAGGCGGTACCAACGACTTGAACCCGGCAGCATTGGCTCTGGGTGGTCTCACCAACGGTGTTATTCCGCTAGAGATGGCACAAGCCTATGCGGCATTCCCGAATGGCGGTGTGCGTCAATCCTCCATTGCATATACCAAGGTCACCGACCGCAACGGAAAGGTACTGCTCACCAGCAAGTCTGAATCCTCAAAGGTGCTGGATGAAGGCGTTGCCTTTGTCATGACAGACATGCTGAAATCCGTTGTCAGCCAGGGAATCGGATCCCCGGCCGGAATCAGCGGCGTACAGGCCGGTGGTAAAACAGGTACGACCTCCAGCGAGTTCGATATTTGGTTCGATGGATTCACCCCATCCTACGCGGCAGCGCTGTGGATCGGAAACGACGTGAACATGCAGCTCACTTCCATGTCCGGACCGGCTGCAGCTCTGTGGGGAAAGATTATGAACCAGATTCCGAAAGCGAAGAAGGGACATTATAAATCCCAACCAAGTGACGTAACTCACGTCAACGGCGAATACTATACCAAGGGAACGGAAAGCGGACGTTCCACCTACTTTGCCGATCGAGCACGTGAAGCGGCTCAACGAAAAGCCGCCGCTGCCAAGAAGAAAGCGGCATCATCGAAAAAGAGTTCTCACGACGATCACGACGACGACGATGATGATTAATCTTTAGAACAAAAGAAGTGTATCTCGCGAAAAACGAGATACACTTCTTTTTTATGCTGTGTTGAGAAACGGTTTCTCCTCCCCTACTTCAGCTTATTGCTTCGGCGCCAGATTTTCATTTCTTCCGCGGACTGAATCAGCTCCTCCCGGAAATCCGGGTGAGCAACACTGATCAGCATTTCGGCCCGCTCCCAAGTGGAACGTCCGGCAAGGTTCACCATTCCGTATTCGGTCACCAACTGATAGCTCTGGCTTCTCGGATCCGTAATGATATCCCCATGGAACGTGGCATGTACGTTGGAATGGCGCACACCCTTTCGATCCACGCGAGAAGACGGCATACAGATAAAACTCTTTCCCGTAGGGTTATCGTAGGCTCCGGTAAGGAAATCCAGTTGTCCGCCGGTTCCGCTGATATGACGAGTTCCTGCGGACTCAGAACTAATCTGACCGAATAAATCCACTCCGACGCAGCTGTTAATCGATGTAAACTTATCCAGACTTCGGATAATGTTCACATCGTTCACGTAGTCCATCGGACAAATCATTACGTCCGGATTTTCTGCCGTCCATTCCACCAGCTCCTTTGTTCCGTACACCAGTCCGCCGACGGTCTTTCCCTTCATCTCGCCGGTCTTGTTGGAGTTGGTGATTTTGCCCGCCTTATACATATCCAGGTTGGCATTTACAATCAGTTCCGAGTGAACACCCAGATTCTTCAAATCCGATTCGGCAATTTTCTTTCCAATCAAATCCGGCATACCGCCCACACCCAGCTGTACGCAGGCACCGTCCTCCATCTGTGAAACAATCTGATTGGCAATCAACTCATCGATTTCGCTGCCGGAAGCGGATGGGATTTCAAATAAATCCGGGTGTTCGCCTTCCACAATGGCATCTACTTCCGAAATATGCACCTTATTCTCTTTTCCGAACAGTCTCGGAAGCTTATCGTTAATCTCCAGGATGATTACTTTCGCCGTATCCAGCACGGCACGAGCTGTTGCGTTGTTTACGGAAAAATTGAAATACCCTTCTTCATCCATCGGTGTGACCGCCATCATGGCCACATCAACGTCCAGGAAACGGCGGTAGTATCCCGGCAGATTTCGGAACAGCATCGGGATAAAATAACACAGGCCTCGGTCGCACAGATTCCGTTCGAATTTAACCATGTGCCACGAATTATACGTAAAATGCTCCTGATTCGGGTCTTCCTCCACAATATGAAGGGGGCCATGCATCAGCAGGCTTCGCACCTTCACGTCTTCCAGTTCCTCTTTGCGGTCCGCCAGTGCCCGGTCCAAAAGCGCCGGATACGCATGCAAGCAACCGTAGTCCACCCAGTCACCGCTTTTAATCACCTTCACCGCCTTTTCCGGGGTGGTGAGTTTTGCGTTATATTCCTTATTGTAGTCGTTCACGTTCTCCTCCTCGTTCTCTGAATCCCTTTATAGATACGTTACTATTTTATCATATCGAAGGAAATGCTACAATAACGCATATTTCGGTACCTCTTACATGCAAAAAAGAAAATCATAGGAAGAGGCGGCTCCGCCTCGGAAGCCGCCTCCATGCACTCCATTTATTTTGTTTTTACGCTCTTCGTCTTGGACCAGCCGGAGTAGTATTTGATTCCACCCACCGTCTTATAGGTTTGAATCCGAACGTAATACTTCTTCTTTGCCTTTAATTTTTTTACCTTGAGCGATTTCGTCTTATAACTCTTCACCGTCTTGATGTGAGTACCTTTCTTGAACTTGGAAGAAGTGCTGTACTGAATCCGATATCCGCTCACCTGGGTCTTCTGCGCCTTCCAAGTCACCTTCATCTGCTTTCTTCCCTTTGTCAGCTTCTGCACCGCTGTCCCTTTTGGATTGATGCGGAAAGTAACGGTCTTCTTGCCCGTATATTTGCCCTTCATGGTGACTGTCACGCTGTATTTGCCCACGTTCTTTCGGCCACCGGAATACTTCACGGCGAACTCGGAGGCGGAGAACGTCTTTTCCCCTGCTTTTACCGCAACGCTCGGCTTACGAACCTTGCCGTTGTATGTGTATGCGGTGGCAGAAAGCTTCAGCACCGGATTGATTTCATTGGAATATTCCAGAACCACGGATTCCGCCGGCAACGCGTTTACATGGAAACGCACCTTACCGTTCTTCTGCTCAAAGTCGCATTCCTGCAGCGCGCCGTTGGCATCGATGCGGTAGACGTTGTCCACGGTCCGACCAAAAGACGAAGTCGTTACCGTGAAATCTCCACTGGCCAGCTTGCAGATTTCGCCCCGGTGTGGGTTCACGGTAGTGATATCCATCACCCGATAGTCCTTTTCACCCAGTTCCGGAATATCCCGATTCACCTTCCGGTCCAGAAGCACGATATCCTTGAACTGCATGCCTTCCACCGTTACGTTGCCGGAAAGGCTGGTAAGCGGCTTGTCATGCTTATGAGCCTGCCCCTTGTCCAAGAGTGTTATCGGTTCATCCGTTACGGTTATCATTTCTTGCTTTTCCTTGTCAAATGTCTGATATCTCAAGCCAACGCGATGACAGGTGGAATGGTCATAAAAAAATCTGTTTACATACGACCAAATTTTACTGTCACTATACTCACTCTTATCTTTCACTGCGATTGGAAATGGATCGATTTCATACCTTGGATCATCCGTCGAAACCATATAGTTTACATCTTCCAGAAGAATCGGCTGCACCCTTCCGTACTTATCCGTTTTTGCCGTTACCGTCTCTCTGTCACTGGTAAAAACAATATTAATTCCGGCCTCAGCTTCCTTTCCCTGGTAGTATACATAGATGTTATCATTTCTATTTCCATTTAGTCGATCCGTTGAATCTGACTGATTATTGAATGGCATAACAGTAATGCTGTTTACTCTATCATAGCAATTCTCACGTTCTTTATCTGTTGGTTTATAATCCTCCCCTTTTCTTTTTTGTAATTCTTTTAAATTTGGTTCATACGATTTTATGTTACAAAGATTTCCTTTATGAACCCAATAGTACCGATTTGCCATATACCATCTGGAATTATCCAAGACCATAAAAATATAATTAAATCCCTCCGTCAATGACAGCTCCGGCAGTTTTCCATCCTTCGTAGTCACCACCTGATCGATTTTCTGAAGGGTGCTGTTGTAAATCGTGAAAGTGACATCATAATCGACCGGTTTATCACTACTATATCTTCCATTAAAAACATCAATCGGCCCGATTTTCACCTGCTTCTGGGAGTACACATCCCGCATCTGATACGCCGGAATATCGTGGTATTTCTTAACCGTCGACGCCCCGAACACCGTGCCGCCCAGCATTCCCACCAGTAATGCGGCCAGTACTGCAATGCGGCCCACGCTCCGCCTCTTGAAGCCTTTTCCTTCCCCTCTTATCATCTCGTCCATCTCCTTCCGAATCTCAAAAAATCATTATATAATTCAATATATCGAAGAATTTACCGCTTTACCAATAGATGAAACTTATATTCCACCCACGAAAAATCGGTGTTTTTCAATACCATTCCCTGACGTTTCTATTTCGTGCTATAATACTAGGGTTATTACATTCAGAAGGTGAGTATTTATGGTAAAAAAAATATTGGGCCGGACGGGGATTTCCGTCACGCCCGTAGGTATGGGGACCCTGACGATGGGGTTTTCCCAGAAAAATTTAGATATCGAAGCCGGTTCCCGGATAATTGTACACGCGGTGGAAAAGGGCATTAATTTCCTGGATACCGCTCAGTATTACGATACCTATCGATATCTCCGGCCGGCACTGGATGAAATCCGCCAAAGGGATCTGGACTTTCCGATCATCTGCAGCAAGACTTTAGAGGAAGGATATGCCGAAACGGAAGCGGCCGTTCTGGAATGCCTGGAACAATTGGATATTGATGCAGTCGATCTTTTCCTGCTTCATGAAGTCCGCGGAACAGAGGATTTCTATGCAAGGAAAGATGCATGGCGGTCGCTCTGCGATTTGAAAGCCAAAGGTCTTATAAAAGCAATCGGCATCTCCACCCATCATGTGGATGCTTGCGCGGAAATGGCCGCAATTTCAGAATGCGATGTGGTATTTACGCTGATTAATCAAGATGGAATGGGCATTCGGAAAGGATTGGAACCGGGAACCCGAGAGGAGATGGAAGCGGCAATTCGGAAATGTGCGGATGCGGGAAAGGGTATTTTTACCATGAAAGCTTTTGGGGGCGGAAACTTGATTCACGATTACAGGAGTTGTCTGGAGTACGCTGCCGGAATCCCAGGTAATACCTCGGTAATGATTGGGATGGCGGACACGGAACAGGTAGATCGAGCGGTGGAATTCTTTAGCGGACGCCTTTCTGCGGACTACCAACCGGATGTTTCGAACAAGCGATTGATGGTGGATCAGTCCGACTGCGAAGGGTGCGGCACCTGCAAAAATCGCTGCGTCAGTGAAGCAATTTTCTGGAACGAGAATGGGCTGGCGGAAATCGATCCGAAGAAATGCGTTCATTGCGGCTACTGTGCGCCGGTATGCCCGGTACGGGCCATTATTTTCTTATAGCACCACAAGAGCCAGGTGACATATCCTCATTTCACCTGGCTCCTAGCACTCTTCTTTCATATTCATTAACTTTTCCACTTCTTTCTTTATTGATATCCTGAAAATTAACTTCCGTCCTCTATCGTATCAACCGTTTTTACTTTAGCTTAATCAGCCACAATTTACGGATTTTCTACTTTCGGATACCTTCCTTTACGTTACCCATTGGTCTAACCTCTACTTTCTGCCGTTGGCTATTTGCTGTGTTTCAGATCAGCTATCTGCTAAGACTGTGTGTTGGTCCGTCCTCCCTGTGATAGATTACTGTTGTAGGTCAGTTACCGTTTTCTAATCTACTTTTGGTCTTACCTCCACTTTCTGCTTCCCCGATTTTTTAATGAAAGCTCATTGGCTTTATTTCAGACCAGCCTGTCTGCTAAATTTTTCCTTTGGTCTAACCTCCTTTCGACTAAATTTGCTGTTTCGGATCAGCTATCCTTCGAACTTACCCATTGGTCTTTCCTCCGATTCCGAAGTCTTTCAGATACACCCTTCTATATCCAAAACCGTTAGGTTTGTCGCTTGGTTCTTTGGACTTCTTCTTTTGTTGTCTATATAATAGCGCGGAAAGAATTTTAAAAACAGTCTTAATTTTAAAATTTTTTAGTGGTATAATAAGAGTGTTGTGAGGCTTATTCGTGAAAATGAACAAAGTCTCTTTTTTTCTGCCCGAAAATCAATTCTTGCTCAACAAATAACCGGCATGGAGTTCGCTTCCATGCCGGTTCGTATTTGCCCTACTGAGCACCCTTTACCATCCGATTCTCGTCAGTAATCTGATAGGTGCTTACCAAATCCGCTACCAAATCGCGGATATAATCCTTATTCTTATATGCCGCATCCATCAGAGGCTCCAATTGATCCAACATCCACTCCACATCGAAGGGAATCGGCTTTCCGATATGAATCAGCTCGTTGTCCGTCTTCTCAAGACCTTCTTCCGCCATGAGCTTCTCTTCATACAGCTTTTCCCCCGGACGGAGACCGGTGTACTCTATTTTGATGTCCACATCCGGTTTCAGTCCGGACAGACGGATGAGGTTGCGTGCCAACGTATCTATTTTTACCGGCTCGCCCATGTCCAACACGAAGATTTCGCCGCCGTGGGCGTAACATCCGGCCTGAAGCACCAGGCTGACCGCCTCCGGAATTGTCATAAAGTAACGAATGATATCCGGATGGGTGACGGTAACCGGACCACCGGCAAGAATTTGCTTCTTGAACAGCGGAATCACGGAGCCGTTACTGCCCAGTACATTGCCGAACCGTACTGCAACGAATTCCGTCTTGCTTTGGCGCAGCTGTTCATCCTTCTCCGGCGTCGACGCCCATTTTTTGAGAATCGGATTGCAGAACAGCTGCGGTGCTTCATCCGCTTTGCCCGTCTTCACCAAATGGTCGAAGGCCTGCACAATCATCTCGCACAATCGCTTGGTGGCGCCCATGATATTGCACGGGTTTACCGCTTTGTCCGTACTAATCAGCACAAATTTATCGACGTTATGAATCATTGCCGCAAATGCGGTATTGTAGGTACCGATGACATTGTTTTTAATCGCTTCGCACGGACTGCCCTCCATCAACGGTACGTGTTTGTGGGCCGCCGCATGGAATACGATATTCGGGTGATACTGCTCGACCACCTGGAAAATTCTTCTGTTATCTCGAACCGAACCGATTAGCGTTACCAGGTTCAAATCCGGATATTTCTTAATCAATTCCTGCTGAATATCATATGCGTTGTTCTCGTATATATCGAAAATAATCAATTGTTTCGGGTTGTGTGCGGCAACCTGCCGGCACAGCTCCGATCCGATGGATCCGCCGCCGCCGGTGATCAGAACTACGTTCTTTTCAATATAGCTGCAAATATCATCCAGGTTGACCTTAATGGGATCTCTGCCCAGCAAGTCCTCAATTTCCACTTTACGCATCTTCGACAGAGATACTTCTCCGTTAGCGATTTGGTAGATTCCCGGAAGGCTCTTCAACTCGCAGTCCGTCTCCTTGCAAATGTTCAAAATATCTCTCCGAATCTGCGGCGATACAGACGGAATTGCCAGATAGATTTTGTCGATGTTAAATTGATCCACCGCTTCCAGAATGCGGTCTCTGCCGCCGAACACCAGAACCCCGTCGATGAATCGTCCCCATTTATTTGGATTATCATCGATTATGCATCGCGGTTCGTCGTTCAGATGTTTGGTGGTATTCAGTTCTCGGATAACCATGGATCCGCTTTTCCCGGCACCGATTACCAATACGTTCTTCACCTTATGACTCTTCTTGTATTTATCAGATCGTAAAAGAAGAATGAATCTATATGCAAAACGAATACCGATTGTAAACCCGAACTGAAGCGTTAGTCCCATTAAATAGTAAGAAATCGGCATGCGAACAGTAATCGCAAATGCTGCGTGAACCAGTACGCATAATCCGGTAGATTTCACCACCCGCAACAGTTCATCGTAGCTGGCGAATCGCCAAATGCTTCGATAGAGCCGCATTCCGGCATAGATTATGACACATATTACAATGTAGAACGGGATATACTTCTTGTACGGAGAAAGATATTCGTACGGAATTTCGGAATAATGAAAATCAAACCGCAGCAGCAATGCGATGAAATAAGCTGCCGCAATTGAAATAACGTCGTATATAACCAACATGGCTTTAATTACTTGCCAATGTTCGATGAATGGTCTTCTTGTTTCTTTTTTCTGCTGCATTTTCGCTCCCCCCCGCAAAAATATGTCTATTGTAAAAATGTACTGTGTTGCTTCCTATTTTTATTGTTTTTAAATTTCATTACAACCGCCGAAACCTCCCCCGGAATATTCTTCGTGGCCAGAATAATGAGGGGAGATTTCGCAACTGTATTTAAGTAAAAAGGTTGTTTATAATTACTTTACCCTAATCTTGATGTACTTTACGCACTTACCGTAGTTGCCCTTTGCCGCAACGGTAACCTTGATCTTGTAAGTACCCTTCTTTGCCTTCTTGGAAATAGTAACTTTGCCCTTCTTGCTTACCTTGACATACTTGGAAGAACTCTTGTAAGTTACCTTACCCTTGTTCTTGCTCTTCGTCTTAATCTGGAAGCTCTTGCCCTTCTTTTTGAGCTGCTTCTTGGTGTAAGTCTTGTTCTTTGTAACAGATACTACGTTCTTTGCCTGCTTGATGGTGTAGTACACAGTCTTGCCGTTAAATGTATATTTATACGTTCCGGCATTAACAGGGGTTGTAATAGTTTTTACTTCCGTCTTAATGTTGTCGCTACCGTCATCGGTAATTACGTATACCTTTACTACAGCAGACTTTCCATCGTAGGTCTTGGAATTCGCACCCTTTACAACTGCGGTGTAAGTCGGGTTCTTCGCCGGACTGTCCACTGCCGCAAAAGCGAACGAAGGCATTACCATGGTAAATGCAAGAATAGCCGTTAACAAAATTAACTTAAGTCTCTTCAAGCTAAAATCTCCTTTCTTTATATTATTATCATTAACGATTCGCCACGTAATCTGATAACCGTATCCACTATTTGTCTTCCCGGTCTCCTCCATAATAGCCATCATAACCGTAATAGCCATATTTCCCGTAGGACTTGGACGAAACGGATTCCCGATTCAATACGACCCCCAGCAATTTGCAGTGAATCTGCTCCAGCTGCTGAATGGATGTTCGAATTAACTTCCGGGATGTGTATTCGTTTCGTACCACGAATACCGCCCCATCGCTCATTGTCGCAATGACATTGGCATCCGCTGCCGCCACCAAAGGAGCGGAGTCGATGATAATATATCGATATTCCTTGCTGAGCCGATCCAGCAGCTCTTCAAACCGATGATCCTCAATCAACGATGTCGGATTTTCCAACAGGTTGATGCACGGAATGAAATCGCCGTGCTCCACGTTGGTCTTGTAGATGACGTCCTCGTATTCACACTGTCCGGAAAGGTAGTAATCGATGCCCACCGGATTCTCGTCCTCAAACTCCATATTCAGCCGCTTGATCAGCACTGAATTTCTCATATCCAAATCCAGGAACAGGGTTTTGCTTCCGGATTCCGCCAGCATCTGCCACAGCTGCACCGCCACAAAACTTTTTCCCTCGTTGGGAATGCTACTGGTAATCAGAATTTTCTTCGTATCATTTCCCACAAACTGAAAATTGATTTTCAGCTTCTTAAACGCTTCTTCCATCATGTACGGAAGTGCCGGTAATTCTATATTTAAATTTTTCATTTATCTTGCACCTCCATTTTTCTTCGAACGGCGTTTCCGTCCCTTTCGTTTTTCTCGCTTTTTGCCTTCTTCTTCCTTGTCAAACAGGTCTCCGCTTCCTTCCGGAATGGATGCAATCGGCATAATTCCGAAGTAGTTTTCGAATTCCTCTGCCGAGTGAATGGTATCATCCTTCAGATATTGTACGGTCAGAATTCCGCATGCCAGGATAAAACCAAGGAGCGCGCCAATCAGCGTATTCCGGCTGTTGCTCGGTCCGGATTTCTTATCCGGCATCTTCGCACGCTGTGCCACATTCGGCGGATTCGTGCTCATGGTATCCGGAAGGTATTTCAAGGAGACATCCATGAATTCATTGGCCAGCTTCATACTCTCGGACGGAGATTCCGTTGTAGCGGTAATGTACAGTACACGAGTATCCTGCGGATTGGAGATGGAAATCTTCTTTAATAGTTTTTCCGGAGTTTCCTTCAGCTTCAGATTCTTAATAACCTGTTCCGCCACCGGTTCACTAATAATCAGTTCTTCGTAATCCGCTGTTAAAGTAGTACCTACATTCAAGTCTGTTAAATCCACAATAGAACCCTTGGAAGCGGAAATGATATACAACTTCGCCGTGGATTCATACTTCGGATGAATTAAAAACATCGATACGGCACCGAAAAGAAATGCCCCGATAAATAAACTTACAATGATAAATTTCGCATGTTCCAGGAAATGAGATGCCAGCATCAGAAGATCGATTTCATCTTCTCGTACCTCATTCCCCCTTCTCGACGATTCCGCAATCGTTTTCTCTGTCATCTGTCTGTGTACTCCTTCCGTAACTGTTCTCTCTCAATATCTTTCTTTCCGTATCTTTTGAAATTATTCCTCGTCCGAATCATCCGGCCACTCTTCCACCGGTTCGTAGAAAAGTTTCTTAATCACGCTCTCCAGACTCCCCTCGTCGTATTCCACTTCCGCATAACCGGTATCCTTGTTGATTGTACGGGAATACTTGATATCCGATACGTTTATTCTTTTATCGGAGGAAAGTGCTTCGATAATCTTGCTGAAATCCGAATCCGTCATATTCGTGACCATGTACTTGTCCAACTTTTTGCGGGCGTTTGAAACAAAATTATTGTCTTGCTTTGCATGGTCAATCACCGCCGGATACAGCGCCTCGATGTAGGTCTGCTGCCGGTTCATTCGATTTTCGTTGGTGCCGTCCCCGACAGACTTTCGTCCGCGCACAAAGGTTTCCGCCTGAGCATCCGACAGGTGTACGGTCTGACCGCTTGCCAGGCCGCTCTCTCCGGCAAAATCATCCGTTACCGTAACATCCACACCGCCCACCAGGTGGTTCACCGTGCCGATAGCGTCCATGCTCAAAGACACGTATCCATCTATGCGCTGGTCGTGCAGCAGTCCGGAAACCGCATCCTCGGCCAGCTCACAGCTCTGTTCTTTGCCGTCTCCGTAGGCATAGGCTAATGCCAGCTGCATGGTATTCTCGCCCAGTATGTTTCCATCTTCGTCCGGGATCTCCAACGATACCATCGCATCCCGATCTAACGGCAGAATGGCAAAGTTTTTGTTCACCCGATCGATTACCAGAAGAATCACGGAATCGCATTGAACGGATTGATTCTTTTTCTGCTTCGTATTTTTACTGTCGCCGGCAGCGTCCACACCGAGGAACAGGTACGTCTCGATGTTCTGTTTTTTGTAACATTCCTCCCCGTCAATGGTGTAGACCTTTTTGCCGGAGCCCTCGCTTGTACCGGTGGACCGGTGATCCATATAGTACATAAGGGCGGCCACCGCCAGAACTATCAAAAATGCTGCGCCGATCATCACCATGGATTTTTTGTTTAATTTTGCCTTTCGGTTCCTATCGTTCATCCACTCACTCCATACCTGTATATCTGTTTGTTCTATTCTATTTCTTACTTATCGTGCCCTTCGTCCCGAGCATCCTGAAGAAACTTCCGATTCTGCGCTTTCAGCTGTTTCACAAAAGCCGTTCCCAGGCTGTCTTCCAACGCCTTCATACCGCTGTCCATGTTCGGCGGCCGGCGAGTCATGTTATGAGAATCACTCCCTAGGAAATGAGCCTCTCCGTTCCGAAACATCTTGATGAGTTTTTTTCGCATCGATCCTTCTGCAACCGATCGACAATTAATCTGAACGTACAGCGGCAGCCGATGCGTCATTTCAATTACCTTTCGAATATACTTTCGATTCTTGAAGTTCATATACCGTTCTAAATGAACCAGCACCACTCGATATTCGCGGCACAGGTCTTCAATCTCGCTTATGTAGGAATCCTCCCAGACATCAAAGGGCATTTCCAAAAGCAACACGTTTGTACCCCGGATGGTCAGCTTCTTCAGATCCTTCACTTCGCTCATGTGGCGGAAAAAAAAGACCTCTGCAGCCGGATATAGCCGAATGTCAACTGCGTCCGACGCATCGATCCATTTCTGAAGTACTTGAAATGCGTGATCCCGGTTTATCAGGAATTCTTCCATCCGATCTTTGGCCGCATCAAAATGGGGTGTACACACAATCTGCTGCACCCCTTGCGTTTTCGATGCCTCCAACATAGATGCGGAGGTTTCCAAATTTCGGCTTCCATCATCAATGCCCATCAAAACATGACAATGAAAATCAATCATATCCCTCTCCTTTTTGCAAAGAAAATTCATATGCATTTTCGTATTTTTATTTTACATGCTATTCTTTATGATGTCAATGTACCTATGGTATCAAAGGATTCTACCTGTAGTTTATTTGTTATTTTTTTTGTTATTGTACAGAGAGAAAGGCTAATTTAAAAAGATAAATCTGTGCTTTTTCTCATGCAAAACCGGCATCCCCCTCAGATGCCGGTTTCATTTTTCCGTTTTAATCAGTTATTCCTCCGCTGCCAGAATTGCAGCACCGATGGCTCCGGCATATCTTGCCAGCGGTGTGCTCTTTACCGGCGCATTTAATGCCAGCTCCAAGCGCTCCCGCACATAGTCATCCTCGCACAGTCCGCCGGTGAGGAAGTATTTATCCGCCGGCACTTGGGCAATTAATGCTACTACCTTGTTGATGACGGATTCGATTACGCCAAACGCAATATCCGCTCTCGGTGTCCCCTTTCCAATCAAGCTGATCACTTCCGATTCCGCAAACACGGTGCACATGGAGCTGATAGAAATCTCATTTCCTTCTCTTGCCAAGTCCGACAATTCTTCCAATGTCAATCCCAGCCGGCCGGTCATAACCTCCAGGAATTTGCCGGTTCCCGCGGAGCATTTGTCGTTCATGATAAATTTCATGACGCGCCCTCTCTTAAGAGAAATTCCCTTGGTGTCCTGTCCGCCGATATCGATTACCGTTCCGTTTTCCTTGAACAGGTAGTCTGCGCCTTTTCCGTGACAGGTGATTTCCGTTACCACATTGTCCGCATACGGAACGGAAACCCGGCCGTATCCGGTGGCCACGTATTTCGCATTGTCCTTGGTAATTCCTTCGGACGCTAATGACTCATAGATTTTGTCTGCCACCTTTCGGCTGCTGAACCCGGTGTCCAGCAGCATTGTTTTTGCCACTTCGTCATCCTTGATTACAGCCACCTTGGCGGCACTGGAGCCGATATCTATTCCTACTTGATACATATTTTTCTCCTATAGAAAAGAGCAAGAGAAATCTTGCTCTTTGTGATGCTATTGAAAGTCTATAACATTTCCAGGAACGCTGCAAGTCTTGTTTCAATCTGACCGCTGTCGGTTGTGGAGTAATCCGTTTCCAGCTTCATGTACGGAATTCCTTCTTCGTCGCACATCTCCTGCATACGGGTTGCTTCCACGTTGAAGGTGTGGCACGCCTGAAGTACCAGTTCTACCACGCCGTCCACGTTATACTTCTTGCACATTTCCTTTGTGTTCTCGATACGGCCCTCATTGGTGGTCATAACGGAACAATGGATTTCCAGATAACGGTCCGAAATCGCTCTCAGAATATCGTCCGCATCCTCGTCTACCATCATCTTTGTGGTACGTTCACCGCCGCAGTCGTCCAGACAGACGATTACGCCGCCGTTGTTCTCAATGGTAACGCCCACCTTTTGAATAACACCGGTGGATGGACAGCCGGTCAGGAGAATTCTCTTGGCCTTCTCGGAAACCGGTCTTTCTCCCGCTTCATATGCTGCTTTTGCCGCATCGACCCTTGCCCGGTAAGTTGCATGCTGTGCATCCACGCCGAAGTGAAAGAGTCCCTGAGCGAGGGTGGACATCACCTCGGTGGATTTCAATGCCGGCGGATTCATTCCCTGAAGTGCGTACAGCTCCAGCTGAGTTCTTCTCAGGGCGTTTCTCTTTCCGGCCGCCTCTCTCAGCTTTTCGTCGGTAATTTCCACACCGTATTTTTCTTCCAGCTTTTCTTTCAGGAGTTTGACTTCTTCGTACCAGATATCCTTCGCATACGCTCTCTTCTGACCCTGCGGAAGCTGCATTACGTAGGTTTCCTTGATGTCGTTGAGCAGTTCAAACATCTTCTTTTTCCCGTCGCAGGTGGTTTCGCCAACGATAAAGTCGCAGAAGTAGGTATACGGGCATTTGTCCGTATATGCAAAACCGTAGCTTGCTTTAATCAGTGGACATAGATTCTTCGGAAGCACCTTCTCCGCATCCGCAATCGGCTCATTGCTGGTTCCGCACAGACCAATCGCACATACGCCGGCCGCATCGAACAGTTCCAGCGGAGTGTAGGAACAGAAGATTCCGACTAGATGTCCGCCGTTTTCCACGTAATCTTTTACGTGAATGAAGCCGGCTTTTCTCGCATCCACAAATTCGTCAAATGACTTCGGTAATTCTAAATTAGGCATATTATTCAATCCTTTCTCAGATGATACAAATTCCCTGATCATTGTAATCGCCGAAAAAAGTGAAGTCAAATTCACGATTTCAATATAAATGTGTGCTTAGATTAATTTTTTGTATCTTAACCATTCTCTTTCTGCAAATATTTCTCTGCGATTTCCGCCGCAGTGCGGCAGGCGCCCACGCAAGGGCGGCTCCGGTAATACTCCTCGGTTCTCACCGCCGGCTCCTCCAAATCCTGTCCCTTCTTCAGTCCCAGCAGCTCGCGGCAGATGAGGGATCCCTCTTTCTCCTCAAATTCCCGGCACATCTTCTGCACCAGCGCATACAGTGCT
Organism: Mogibacterium kristiansenii; assembly: GCF_009695905.1. Lineage (GTDB taxonomy): Bacteria > Bacillota > Clostridia > Peptostreptococcales > Anaerovoracaceae > Mogibacterium_A > Mogibacterium_A kristiansenii. The sequence continues at coordinate 3,648 of NZ_VUNA01000010.1, read as the reverse complement.
TTTTTCCCTTGCGCATCTGCCGGGTCGGAGTATCCCCGAAGAACACCGGCTGCCATCGTCATTCCGGAGACGGCCCCGCACACTTCCCGGAGCTTGCCGAAACCCGCACCGAAGGGAGATGCCATTCTCGCCGCCTCTTCCTCACTCATTCCAAGTTCCTCTGCAAAAGCCACAAATACCGATTGGCTGCAGTTGTATCCTTTGCGGAATAATTCTTCCGCTCGGTCTGCCTTATTCATAACGTCCTCCTGTACTCTCTAAAAACAGCTTTCTTAACATCCAAGGTATCCGGCAATCTCCGAGTCGTACAGCGCCATCACGCGTCTCAGAGTTCCATCATTCACATCATATTCTATCATCCGATCCTCATCTTTCACAAAGCGAATCGGCAGTACATTCGGCGACGTTCCGCTGATAAACGCCGCATCGAAATCCCCCAGGTCCTTCCGCGGAATCTCCCGATATTCGATGGGCACCCGGCTCTCCTCGCACACCGAAATGATTCTTTTACGAGTAATTCCCAGAAGAACGCCCTCGGCCGGACTGGTCACCACAACGCCGTCCTTAATGAAGAACATATTGGATCGGCTGCCCTCCGTGATGCAATCCTTCCGATTTGCCAGCATCACCTCGAAAAACCCGTTCTCCGCAATCATGCGATTGGCGAATTCCCGCAGCCAGAAGTTGCTGATCTTCACCTGTGGGTTCTCCCGAACCGCCGCCAGAACCCCTACGCCCACGCCGTCACGATACATCTCTTCGCTGGGATAGGTGGCCCCGGTAAACATCATGCACACCGTGTCCTCCCAAATGATGATTTTCACGTTATCCGACGAAACACCGTTCGCCGTGCAAAGGCGCCCGAAATCCGCCCGAAGCGACTCCGCCGTAAAATCACATTGCATCCCGATTCCCGCCAGGGTATTCTTCAGCCTCTCCAGGTGATCCTCCAGGAAAAGCGGTTTTCCCTCAATGACCCGAATCACTTCGTACGCATACGCTTCCTGGGAATTAATCAGGGCATCGTACTCTGACGCATCACACAAATTCCCATTTACAATAACAATATTTCTTTCATTCATAATGCAATCTTCTCTCTGAATTTTTTTCTCGAACTTTATTATTATAGCCTATTCGCTCGTATATTTCAAAAATATGTCATCACTGCGTGCAGCTATCCGCATAACGTCCGCCCTCAGGAAGATCGGTTCGGCCCGGGGCGAGTGCATTTTGTTTTATAAGTGATAATAGCAGAAAAGGACCTCCGCATTGGATTGAAATGCGGAGGTTCTTTTCTGCTAGTGACTATTTTGAATTAAGTTGTCTCGAATTATACAACGCATTCTAGAAATCTACTTCGGTGTCGTAGTAGCAACACTTCAGCAGTTTTTCCATGTCTTCCTGACTCGGCTGTCTCGGGTTGGAACCGGTGCAGGCATCCAGAATTGCGTTTGCAGCGATTTCCGGGAGTCTTTCCAGGAATACATCTTCCGGTACGAAGCCCTGTTCGGTCGGATAGCTGTCGCCGCCGTAGTTCCTAATGCAGTGCGGGATGTTCAGTTTGTCGTTCATTCCGCGAACGTATTCAATCAGAGCGGCAACCTTCTCATCTTCGGTGGTTCCGCCAAGGTGCATGTAGTCTGCGATTACGGCATATCTCTTCTTAGCTTCTTCATTCTTCGCATTGTAAGCGATAACCTTTGGCAGATACATTGCATTCGCCGCACCGTGGATGATATGGGAACCGTAGTCCGCAAATGCAGCACCAGTCTTGTGAGCCATGGAGTGTACGATGCCCAGCAGGCCGGACGAGAACGCGATGCCGGCAAGGCACTGTGCGTTGTGCATGCTGTCGCGAGCGGTCATATCTTCATTGTAGGAATCGATCAGGTTCTCCTGAATCAGCTCGATTGCACGGATTGCCGGTGCATCGGTGAAATCACTGTGAACTGTGGATACAAAAGCTTCAATCGCATGGGTCAGCGCATCCATTCCGGTATGAGCTACCAGCTTCTTCGGCATGGTCTCTGCTAGCTCCGGATCCACGATTGCAACGTCCGGGGTAATCTCAAAGTCGGCGATTGGATATTTAATTCCCTTTTCGTAGTCTGTGATGATGGAGAATGCGGTAACTTCCGTCGCTGTTCCGGATGTGGAAGAAATCGCACAGAATTTTGCCTTGGTGCGCAGCTTTGGCAGTCCGAATACCACGCACATATCCTCGAAAGTTACTTCCGGATATTCATACTTAATCCACATTGCTTTCGCCGCATCGATTGGAGAGCCGCCGCCAATTGCTACAATCCAATCCGGACCAAAGTCCTGCATAAATGCCGCACCCTTCATTACGGTCTTAACGGATGGATCCGGTTCGATTCCTTCAAATACACGAACTTCCATTCCGGCCTCTTCCAGATAACTCTTTGCTTTGTCCAGGAAACCGAAACGCTTCATGGAGCCGCCGCCCACACAGATAACTGCTTTCCTTCCTTCAAATTGTTTCAGCACTTCCAGTGCACCTTTGCCATGATAAATGTCTCTTGGGTTAGTAAATCTTTGCATTTTATTTTCTACCTCTATTACCGGAAATAAAGTCCTTTTTGAACTTGATATTTATTTATCAATTTCTGACAAAAGTATAACGGTTTCGTAATTTATAATCAAGTCTTTTGGAGAATTTGTTTGTATATTATAAAGAACACTTTCACGACGGTAAAAAAACTTTCATTCCTCTCCCAGAACTGCACTACTTACTCTTAAATTCCTTCAATAGGCGATTGCTTTTCCACATGGATACCATTCCATTTGAAATAATCAATCCGATGAAGCCGAGCATCCCCATTGTCGCCGCCTGAGGTAATCCATAGATTCGATGTTCATTAAGAACATAGGATGCGTAAATGGCTGCGACGAATAGAATCATCCCAATGACGATTGAATATAATCCCCGGTTTCGAAGTTCTTTCAAGGTAGCAACTTTTTCCTCCTGTGATATTCGAACTACACTCGCAATCGTCTCTTCCGCTTTTTCCATGTAGTCTTCTACGCGAATTCTCTCACCACTTAACAGTTCGTTTACGGTAATGCCGAGAAAGTCACACAAGTCAATCATGATGGATGCATCAGGCAGACTTTTCCCGGTTTCCCATTTGGATACCGCTTTATTGGAAAGGCCGAAACGCTCCGCAAGTTGTGCTTGGGTAAGGCCTTTTTCTTTTCGAAGTTCCGCAATAAACGCCCCAGTTTTTTCTTGATTCATAGATTTCCTCCTTATGTTCGGTTCCATAATAGTGAATTTCTTTCCCAAATGGAATGAACCATCGGTAGACTTAGCACCATTTCACACGAGGTTTTATTTCGCGACAATTAGAATCGTCAGTGCCTCTGTTTGTGTAGTTAGTGTGAAAAGTTATGCAGATTGCCCTATTGAGCACACTTTTGCACAACAAGCGAGGTGAAAATAGAGGATGATGGTAAACAGAAGAGGTTTCGAACCCGGTTCACATAGCAGCTTGAAGGCTCCTGAATTGAAAAAGTAAGTTCTGCTTTTGTTATGGCAGCACTGGATTTTAAATTTGCAAATCCAGACAAGAAGTTACTTTTGCAAAACAGTTGCGCTGTCTTTTTCATTTGATGGAAGTGGATAGT
>NZ_VUNA01000001.1 GCF_009695905.1 Mogibacterium kristiansenii | reverse complement strand
AAGATCGCAGGGCTCACGGCGGACCATTAGCCTGTAGGTAACCAATCCACGAATAACAGAGTGGCCACATGCCGGGAACTGTTAAATCAAAGCTCTTTCCAGATGCTGTCAAGAAAATACAAATGTGCCATGCCGAGAGAAGAAACTTTCTTGTAATCGTCTCTTGACAACGGTCACTTCATAACAGGCTTACTTCCTCAAAGACTGTGATGTCTTCACCTCCGTGCATTGAAGCATCAAAGGTAAGCTCTGCTGTTACAGTTCCCTCTGCTTCTTTTGCAGTAAACTTCTTTGTGACCTCGGTTCCCCAGATCTTCTTTCCGTCCTTTGTGAGCCATGTTGTAAGCTCGTATTCCTCTCCGGCAATAAGATTTTCATATGCTACTGTATCAACGATCTTCTGATCCTTTTCAGGCTTAATCTCATTTGTCTTGCCGTCTGCTGCCGCTGCCTTTGTACCAATCTTAGGGATAGATACTCTCTGTCCTTCGTCATTGATGTCTTCATGGCTTGTGATTTGAGTATCTGCTTCGATGTCGTATGCCTTTTCAAATACAACTACATCGGTTCCTGAAAGGCTGCTTCCGTCAAAGGTGAAGGTAACATCTACTGTTCCGTCTTCATCTCCTACAGTAAACTCCTTTTCTGAGGTTACGGGCTTGCCGCCAACCATTACAGGCTCTCCTGTTTCCTTATCCATGAGGATACCAACGAGTCTGTATGCTTTTCCCGGAGTGAAGTTCTTGTACTTAACTGTATCGATGATTGTAACCTTGTTATCTGCAAGGGAGATGTGATTTTCAGTGTCACTGTCCTTTGCAGTGGTACCGATGCTTACCACATCGTCAGTTACTGTTCCAAGGTTTATTACTGCCTTGTCTCTGTAAACTCTGAACTCTATGTCCTTTGCAAGCTTAAGGCCTTCGTTTGATTCACCTCTAAGCTCGTTAAGGTAGTAGAAGTCATAGATAAGGGCACCTTTTTCATCATCTATTGCATCCATCTCACCAAACCAGATTCCGCTTTCAGCTGTTCCTCCGTTAGTGTCATTCTTATGTGAGTTAAAGCCGGCAGAAGTGTCAATCATTCCGTTATCGTCTGTGCATACAACGTGACTTTCACCTGTGGTCTTTGATGTGATTCTAAACTGGACATTCGGGAGCCTGCTCATTACCCCATACCTCACATGGCCATGTGATACAGATAGAATATCCCACATGGCCTTTTCTGTTAAACCTGCATTTTCGGTGATTATGCGAATTTACATATTAGTACTGTTCTTTCTTTGTCTTCTCGCAGATGCGTACTGCACTGTTAATCTTTTTGAATATCTCCCAGTCAACCCTGCCTCGGTAATCTATCAGCTGCTCAAGAGCAACAGTCGCCTGCTGCTCTGCCATAACCATCGACCTTTTGGGAAGACCCTTCATCTCCGGCAAAAGTACATGCTCATGAAGATCCAGTCTTTTTATCTGACTGGTTATCAGAGCACATACAAATGTGGTTGAATTTCTGTTAAGCCTGTTGTTCTGTATAATTATTACCGGGCGTATACCTTTCTGCACGCTGCCGCGGCTTTCCGGGAAATCCACATAGTAGATTTCACCTTGCCGCACCTTGTATGGTCTTTTTTTATACATAACATCTCAATCTCACTTTCATGGATTTGATGTGACCGTGTACAAGCCCTGTTGAAATATCCAGTCTCGAAGCAATATCCATAAGCGGCAGTCCTTCAAGAAAAAACAGCTTAAGAATCTCCTGTTCCAAAGGGGGCAGGGAATTGATGCCTTCTTCCATATCTTTATCTCCGATAAACATTGCCCAGCTGCAATCCGGATTGGGTAGGCAGGCATTTCTCAAACCTGGAGCTCCAAGTACAGCATCCATCATCTCTGCTAAATCATCATTCTCATCCCATACAGGTTCGACACTATAATTGTTATCCTTTGTCATTTTTGTCCTCCTTGATACATAAAAGAAGAACCGAATACACACTCCCCTATCGCCGGGAGTGGGGTAGGGAATTCTATATGGATGTACAACCGGCCTTTACAGCCGGTATATGGTACTCCAATTTGTCCACGACACCCCGGAGTGATAGGGAAGAAATCAAGGCGGCAGTTGGCATCCCGCTTCCATGGGCAGCTAGCCCCCTCGGGGTTTTCCCGAAGCCGCCCTCATTGCGTGATCCCGCATTCCTACGGGGCTGTGACTGGACGGAAGTATCATTATAGTCTATACGGGTCATTGCACCCGGCAGGTGCCACCTGCCTTTACAACCATACCGTTACTCGCTCTCTACAAAGTAGGTCATGGCGCGTTGATTGAACATGCTCAGCCGCATAGCAAAAGTACCTTGCTCTTGTGTATTCGGTTTTCAAGTTTCGTTTAGGACCTGTTTCATAAGTCCTTTCACCTATAGGCCACGGGGGAGGCAAAAAGTGAGGGTAAAACTTAAAATTCTTAATTTTTTTTACTGCTACAATATATTGCTGAGCTTTTAGCCAACTTTCCGAATAATGTTTCGCCAATCTCCCGAACTGTTTTCCGCCAATCTCCCGAATAATATTCCGCCAATCTCCCGAATAATATTCCGCCAATCTCCCGAATGGTATGGTATTTTCTCTAAAATTGTGTATACTATAGATAAAAGGATTGAAATTTGAGGTGATGCTGATGAAGGAATACAGAAAAAGAATTGCTGACGATATTCTGGCAAGAAAGCTTGAAGGAAAAGGCGCTGTTCTTATTGAAGGACCTAAATGGTGCGGTAAGACTACTACAGCAGAACAGATAGCTGCCAGCGTTCTGTACATGGATGATCCTGAGAAAAAGGAGCAAAACATTTCTATGTCTGAATTAAATCCAAAACGTCTTCTAAAAGGTGAAACCCCAAGACTGATTGATGAGTGGCAGCTTGCTCCAAAATTATGGGATGCGATACGTTTTGAAGTGGATCATCGCAGTGAGCTCGGTCAGTTTCTTCTAACGGGCTCAGCTGTTCCTGCTGACACCAAAGAAATCACTCATTCAGGAACAGGGCGATTTACGTGGCTTACAATGAGACCAATGAGTTTATATGAATCCGGAGATTCCACCGGAGATGTTAGCCTCAAAGAATTATTTGAAGGTAATAATGCAGTTGACGGCGAAGCTGATATTGATATTGAGCGATTAGCCTTCCTTGCATGTCGCGGAGGCTGGCCGCAGTCAATAGATATGCGTGAAGAGATTGCTCTGGATCAGGCACATGACTATTACGATGCAGTCGTACGTTCCGATATCAACAGAGCTGACAATGTGCAGAAGAATACTGAGAAAGTTCGCAGACTGATGCGTTCGTACGCAAGAAATCAGGGAAGCCAGGTGCCAAATACAGTGCTAGCTCTTGATGTCTCTGCAAATGATGATGATTCAATAAGCGATGATACTGTTGCTTCTTATCTCAATGCACTCCGTAAAATATTCGTTGTAGAGGATATGCCTGCATGGAATCCCAACTTGCGTTCAAAGACCGCTATTCGTTCGTCTGATACACGCTACTATGTAGATCCTTCCATTGCAGCGGCAGCACTGGGCGTCGGACCAAATGATCTTATCAACGATCTCAATACTTTCGGATTCATTTTTGAAACACTCTGTATCAGAGATTTACGTGTATTTGCTGATGCACTTAATGGACATGTTTATCATTACAGAGATAAGGACGGACAGGAATGTGATGCTGTTGTTCATCTGCGAAACGGACAATATGGTCTTATCGAAATAAAGCTCGGCGGCGATAAACTCATAGAAGAAGGTGCCGAAAGCCTTAAAGCAATGGAATCAAAAATTGATACCGGCAAGATGAAATCCCCTGCATTCCTCATGGTATTAACAGGCGTTGGCGACTATGCATATCGAAGAAAAGATGGCGTATGCGTTGTACCTATTGGATGTCTTAAAGACTAAAAAGAAGTAGTTGTTATAATAACTCCCGGTCAAACTCATAATGGGTATGGCCGGGAGTTATTTTTATTTACTTCAATATCTCCTTCAGATTATTCCTTATCGTCCTTATTCTGTGGGATATAGCAGAGGGCTTCACTCCGCAGGCCTCTGCATAATCCTTTATGCTCATTCCTTCATCAAATATCTTCTGAATCAGATCTTTCTGTGAATCTGACAGAGCATCTATTGCCGCTCTTATATTGGCAGCATCTTCCTCAGCAGCAATCTGCTGATATACATCAGAGTCATAGCTTCTAAGCCATTCACTATGCTCAAGACCTGTATCAAGAGATATGTGTCTTCTTGTCTCTCTGTGATTGTTGTTGTATTCCACTCTGTTTAATTCCATGTGAAGGGCATACATTTCTGCCGACACTTCAACTTCAACTGTTTCTGTAGCAAATTCATATTTGATTTTCATCTGTAACCTCCGAATTTTGAAAAAAGCGATAATGTAACTTGTTCAAAATCCGCCGGTTACGGTCCTCTTACTAATTTCATTAAAAGCTCCTTGCCGGAGCTGACTCACATCAGTAATCCGATAAAGAGCTTTGAATTTGCATACAAAAAGAGCCTGGCAAAAACATCATCCTATAATAGGATTACTAATGTTTTGCCAGGCTCCTGATGGCGATCCCCAAATACAGTCTCATAACAAACTCTTGGATATCATCTGCTGACCATAAGGGTTCTCGTTGGTTGCCCAGTCCGACAGTTCTCGTGATCATCCTCAATGTATTCAGTTTTCATACACCCTCCGGGGTGCGGGTGAGGTAATAACTAATAGTTGGCTATGTATTCTTCTCCAATCTCTTTTACATGAAGCTGCTTGTCCCTTATCTCGATTTCATACATTGTCTTGCATTTTTGGCAGTAAATCTCTGCACCATTTGCAGCAACTGCACTTATAAGCTTTCTCTTATTTGATATTCTTTCTCTGATGTTTGTCATTTTGTTTTTCCTTTCCGCACGTTTTGTGCTTAATACTTTCCTTTTCCGATATACCTGTAGATTTTAGTTACACGCTTCCACTGACCTGCGCTTATCTTTTTATGACGGATGGAATCGTTCCAGCAGGAATCTCTCTTTCCGTTATCGTGGTGAGCTGCTTCAACTACTTTCCCGCCTCCTGCATAAAGCATTGCGTGGGTAGGGGAGAGAAGTATGTCTCCCGGCTCAAGGGAAGTGATCTTCTTTGGCTTTGAGATTCTCTTAAAGGCCTTTGTGTTTTTAAGGACCCTGTTATTGTCGTTTGCAAGACCGAATCTCTTACCTCTTACCTTACAGTCAACTTCCTTTGCTCCCGCTCCATGCTTATATGCTGCCGTCACAAAAGGATTGCAGCAGTAGGTTTTCTCGCATGCTGCCTTCGATGCTCCGGCTCTTCTTTTAAGGCTTCCTGCCTTCTGGTTTGTACCGCAAAAGTAGCAGCCGTTATGATGTGCCCAGGAGCTTCTTCCATAGTGAAAGCTGTTATCCCCTGCAATTTTTATTGCCCAGTCTACAGCTGCCTGCCTTGCCTTTTCAGAGGAATTCCTGGTATCTGCGGGCTTTGCAGGGGTTACAGGCTTTGCGGGCTGCGCCGGCTTTGTTTCTGGCGTCCCGCTTTCTGAAGCACTTCCCGAAGAGACCTCCTTGCCGCAGGTTCTGCATTTTGTAATGCTGCCGCTAGTCACATACTGATGCGCTGCCTTTGGTATGGAGCCTGTAAAGGTGCTCCCGCATACTGTGCAGGTCTTTCTGACTGTGCCTTTTGATATGCAGCTGGGCTCTTTCAGCACTGTTTCAGAGTACTTGTGTCCCGGCATCGGAACCTGCTTTTCATAGCTGTAACCGCAGCTGCAGGTGTATCTGTTGATGCCGTTTACATCGCAGAGCACCGGTCTTATGACGGTGCAGCGGTAGGAATGCTTATGAGCTGCACTCGCTGTTCCTGTTTCTGCTGCAAAACATGATGCCGCCACCATGGCAGCGCAAAGTGCTGCCAGCACTTTCTTTTTCATGCATGCCTCCTTTTCTTCTGCGCCGATAGCTTTTGTTTACCTCCTTACCTCAAATTAAAAAGAAGCCGGCGCATACGGCTTCTGATGTATCAGGGCGGCCTTCGCCCTTTGTTATTTGAAAGTAAGGATGAAAGGAATGAACTCATCACAAAAGAGAAACCTTCTCATAAAGGCATCGTGGATTTCATTAAAGCAGCTGCAGCTTTCAAGGATGGCAAGTTCGCTTAAGACCTTCTCGCATCCGAAATGGGTAAAGACGGTCTTTAGAATCCCAACAGCCTGCCGGTTCATATCTGCGTTATACATATCCATCAGCATTTCATAGCATTGCTGCCTGTTCATTTCCACCTCTTCATCGCCATCAAAATCCAGCTTAAGAAATGCAGCTGCTGCCATCTGCGACAGCTTTCCCAGCATCGGGCAGTCATCCGGTTTAAACTCAGGAAAGCTAGGCTTTGCTTCCCGTTTTTCTCTGCACATTGTCATCACCTCCTTCACATTAAAAAACCTCATCCCAATTGATGCGGTATGTAAGGAGGGCTTTCTTCAAATGAAAAAGGAACGGCTTCGTAAATACGTTACCGTTCCTGTTTTGTTATTTCGTATCAGCGTTTTGTTTATTCATTTGTTCTTTTTCTTCTTGTGTATATGGTAGTACCTGTTATTCCTGCTCCGGCAAGAAGCATCAGTGCAAGCCACAGAGCAAGGTTGGCATCGTCCCCTGTTTTTGCATTCTTGTCAGCGTCAGCCTTGGAGTCTCTGTCGCTGTCATCTGAAGTTCCCGGTGCTGCCTTTTCTGCTACTGTGAATGTAGTAGTTGCAGTGCCGCTTTCAGATACGATACCGATAGTGTGCTCTCCTGCAGGAAGAGTTGCTACGTAATCAGCATCAAGTGTGATTATTATACTTCCTTCTGCCTTTTCATAATTCTCTTCACTTAATTCGCTGCCATCAAGCTCAACTCGGATGAAGTCGCTGTATGCTGCATTAGATGTGAACGACAATGCCTTCTTTTCTCCTTCTGTTATGCTCTGACCTTTGCCCTCAATGATTTCAGGCGGGAGCTTATCAATTTTACCGTCACCTGCTTTCCAGCCTTCTAAATCAGTTATTTCATTTGTTCCCTCTGCATCAGAAAAGTATTTATCGCAAACTGTACACTGCCAATACTCATCATTTCCTGTTTCAGTAACGGTTGCATCCGTTTTAGGGATATAATTTAGTTTGTGTGATGCCATATTTATATCATGACCCTTAGTAATCATTTCGTTACAAACTAAACAGTATACATCTCCTGAATAACCTGCTTCAGTACAGGTTGCCTCTTTTGCATTTCGTGTTTCCTTATCTCCATCATGCGGACATTCTATCCACTTGGCGGTAACTGTTAGAGCTTCATTTGGCATTGTAAATGAATTGTTATTATTTATCTGAACAGATTCCGGTGATACTTCCCAACTATCAAACAAATATCCTACTTGAGGAGTATCAGGCGTTAAAGTAATCTCGCTTTCTTCCTTAGCATAGGTCTTCTCATTGTGTTTCTCAATGCCCGTGCTGCTGACTGTGCAGTCTGTAGGGGCAAGATTGTAATACACATCGCCATTGCCGTTCACCGTGCCATTCAATGTGCCGTCAACATAAAACTTCCCGTTGTTTGTTAACTTTCCCGTTACAGTCAGCGTTTTACCGGCAGGGATTGTGAGAGACTTTCCGCTATCAATCGTCAGTGTTTTATCGGAAGGAATCTCAAAACTTTCGCTCGGAGTAATATCATCTCCGTAAATCTGTCCGCTGTTCCCCTCGAAAATCACGCCGCGCCATGAATCCCTGTTTTGCGAAGACGAATATCTGAAGTACGATCCCATAGAATTAGTGTAGCTTGCGAATATCACCGCATGGCCGTCGTTTCCTGTGCTGATAGTGCCCATAAAAGAGGCGTCGATACCATGATTCGTACCGGTAGCCATAACAGTGCCGCCACTGATGGTGATGGTCCCGGAAGTGTTGCCTCCTTCAAATGTACCGATACCCGAACTCCCGCCGTTGTTGCCGCCTGTAGCGGTAACGGTGCCTCCGTTGATGGTGATGCATTCGAAGCCACCCATGTCCCCTCCGCCAATCCCTGCGCCAATTCCGTCTCCAACAGCTGTAATATTCCCTCCGTTGATTGTGATTTCACCACTCGTGCCGTATGGTTCTTTATTTCCACCGATACCTGCGTAACCACTGCCACTGGAGGCATATGCATATAGCTCTCCTGTGCCGTTTTCCTGCCCGTAAATGGTAAGTTTTGAAGCAGTCCATCTACTCACATAGATGCCGCCGTTGACTGTGAGATTGCAGCCGTCAGCGAGAATCAGATGAACATCGCCGGTAACTGTGACACGGCTTTCGATAGTCACATCGCCCTGTGCCACATACCAGGTGGTTTCATTGTCAGTGCCCCATGTAGTATCGTCTTCGGTAACTGCAGTGGCATTATCACAGGTCTGCTGTGCGCCTGATGCGTCCAGATATGTTATACCCGTCACCGTATCCGCAAATGCCATCTGAGGCATCAGTGCCAGCACCATGCACAGTGAAAGCACTATGCTAAATAATCTTTTCTTCATTTTCTTCCCTCGTTTTCTTTTAGAATAATTGTATTCTATGCCGGGATCAGTACCGGTTACCTCCCGGATTCAGGATGGTTATCTAACCAATTTTATCGCAGATTCACACTTTTTTCAATTTGTAATTGCCAATTCACAAATAAATGTATGTGGGCACATGGCCCACTTAAAATGTTTTGCCTATACTGAGCTATTCTCTATCTTTTCTCTTTCTCACTTCACGTGCAGTAATAAAGCCGCCAAGGCCTGCTGCAATGACTGCAATGGCAATCCAGATGAGAAGGGAGCTTTCCCTCTCCTGCAAGACCGACCCCAAGGTTTAAGGCTGTTGTGGTCTTCGCTACGCCTCCCTTTTGATTGCATATTGCTATGACATTACATTTCTTCATGGCAATCCTCCTCGCAAAGGAAGGCGTAATCATCACTTTCATCTGCCAGCTTTTCAAAGAGCACATCAAGGAAGTACTCACAAAAGTCTTCGTCGTACTCCAGATACTCCGTAAGGCCCTCCAGGAACCTTCCGGTATCTTCATCGCCTCTCACTCTTAAGATATCTGCAAGAAACTCAATTGCTTCTGAAAAGCATTCATGGCAGCTCATGCACTTTGCAATGCGCATTGTGTGCATGAAAATACACTCATCGAACTTCTTCTTTGTTTTACCGGCGATTGCCCCGGCAACGGACTCGGCATATGCAACAAGCTCGTTAAGCACGCCTTCCTCTTCCTCTGTCCAGTACTCCGGCTCATCGGGCTCTTCTGCATCCGCTCCTGTGATGATGATTCTGATTACTAATTCCTTTTCGCTTTTTCTTTCTCTCATTTCTGTTCCTTTCCGCCATATCGGCTTGCAATAAAAAAGCCGCACTCCCTATTGAATGCGGCATGTAAAGGATATATAGATATATGAATCATGCAATGAGCCTTGCGAGGATCTCATCGACAGGATCTGTATATCTGTTTTCTGCTATGAGGGTGTTTCTAAGCTCATTAAGGGCAAATACCAGGACTCTGACCTCATCATGTGTCAGCTTAAGCTTCATTTGATATCTCATGACTCTTTCCTCCAATCATTTCTGTATTATTTGTATCAGTTTAATATGTGAGAATGAATGCAGCAAATGTGCGAATTCGGATATGAAAAAAGACAGCCGAAGCTGCCTTGGGGTTCATATGTAATTGTTTGATAAACTGGGATTTATAACTCTGCAACAATTTCAGAAACAGCTACTAATGTAGCTTCTCCACTAATGGCAATTCTTCCGTTTCCAAGTAATTCACAGTGAAGATATCCTCCGCGTTTAGAGGCCTGATACGCATCGATTTCTTTTTTGTTCAGTACTCTTGACCAATAATCTGCAATCTGGCAATGTGCAGAACCGCAAACAGGATCCTCAGCAATTGAAAGCTTTGGACAAAAGCTTCTTGATACACAATCAGTTTCTGACCCCTTGGCTGTTGCATTTTGAATACGTCCTGGAATTTCAGTCAGCAATTCTTGATTGGGATTCATGATGCGAACATGTTCCTCATTTTCAAATACACAGACGAGATCCAATCCTAAAACCGCTTTGATTGGTCTTACGCCAAAAGCCTTCTCCATTTCATCGGTTACAGGGATTTCTTCCAGCTGATAAGTTGGAAAATTCATCTCATAACGATTATTCCTTTTCCGAATGATAAGCTCACCGCTAAGTGTGTTAAAACGAACCTCATCACTATCTTTTTCATAGAAATTCAAAATTACATAAGATGAAGCCAGGGTCGCATGGCCACAGAGCTCCACCTCAGTGCCTGGTGTAAACCATCTGAGATGATATCCCGTATTTTCCTTGACAATGAATGCTGTTTCTGACAGATTATTCTCCATTGCCAGTTTCATCATGGATTCCTCGGAAGGCCATGACTCCATAACACAAACAGCAGCCGGATTACCGGAAAAAGGCTTATTTGTAAATGCATCAACAATATATTGCTTCATAAATAACATCACTCCTTGAAATTCTTATTTACAGTTCCATTATAATCGTCATTTCCCGGACGGACAACGTAAACAATTATGCATCACCTGCAAAAGGGCAGACTCCCCCCCTGGTATAGAAAATACCTGATTTTCGAGTCCCGCGGGCAACAAAAAATGTGAATTTGCAGTTTCTGAATCCACCCAAAAACGGGCTTTTCCCAACCGATTCCCATTTTAAAGGTTCTTCACTTTTTTCTCGGGGATTGTCTTTTGTATACGGTAAACATTCTTTTCTTAATGATGGACATGAGCGTGTTGGCGCGGGCATGCCCGCAAACACTTGGAGCACCGCCGGTCCACGCCAACAATTGAAGCTCATTAGCAAGTATCCGGTGCAAATGTTGGCGTGGGCATGCCCGCAAACCCTTGGAGCTCCGCCGGGGCACGCCAACAATTGAAGCTCATTAGCAGGTATCCGGCGTAAATGTTGGCGTCGGACTCCCCGCAAAGCCTTGGAACTCCGTCGGGGCACGCCAACAATTGAAGCTCATTAGCAGGTATCCGGCGTAAATGTTGGCGTCGGACTCCCCGCAAAGCCTTGGAACTCCGTCGGGGCACGCCAACAATTGAATCTCGTTAGCAGGTATCCGGCGCAAATGTTGGCGTGGGCATGCCCGCAAAGCCTTGGAGCTCCGTCGGGGCACGCCAACAACCGAATCTCATTAGCAGGTATCCGGCGCAAATGTTGGCGTGGGCATGCCCGCAAACCCTTGGTCCTCCGTCAGGGCACGCCAACATGCTCAGTATTTTTCCGGCCCGCCGGCGCCCAAGAATGAAAAAACCTGCATCCGGAAAGCAATCTCAGCTTGACGATGAGATTGCTTTCCGGATGCAGGTTTTAAAATTTACATATTGAAATAGAGCGGCGTATGCCCCATCATAGTTAATAGCAAACAAACCTAAGAAAGGAAACATACAACGCTCTATGTTTGACAGTATAACATTTAATTTCACAATTGGAAACTTCTTTTGCAATTCTTTTTTCACGAATGTGGATTCCGGTACCAGAATATTTGAACTCTACAGTAATCAAACTTCGGAATCTATCACCTGTCCTCATTGCGGTTCAAGAATGCATGTCTACGATAATGCTTCGGTTAACTTGCGTGAAATCCCTTTCAATTCCATGTATTACACTATCTTTAAGGTTCACGTTCACCGCTATAGATGCACTAAGTGTCGTGCCAGCACCACTGAAAATATTCCATTCAAGTATAAGGAAACCAGGATTACAGATAATGCTGCGGAATTTGTAAAGTCTCTCCTGATGCATCGCATGTCTGTCAAAGATGTTTCTCTTATGACTGGTATCAATTGGAATACAATTTCATCAATCCATAAAGAATTTATGAAGGGAGAACTTGAGCAAAGAAGAGAAGAACTTAGACGAAGCAATTACAAGCCTAGATATCTCGCGGTTGACGAGTTTTCGATTCACAAAGGTCATACTTACGCAACATGCGTTATGGATTTGGAACTCGGAGATGTAATATGGGTTGGAAAAGGTAGAGCAATCAAGGATTTCAAGAAATTTTTTGAAGCTTTTCCTTCGGAGTACTTTTCTGATGTAGAAGCAGTTGCTATGGATATGAACGCATCATACAACAGATTAGTGGAAGAAAATATGCCGCATGCCGACATCGTATACGACCGATATCATATGCAGGCACAGTTTGGTAAAGATGTTCTTGGAGTTGTAAGACTGGATGAAGCAAAAGCTCATAACGAACAATCCAAACGAATAAAGGAAAGCATTACCCCAGATAAGACCTTTGAGGAGAAACAGGAGCTTAAGGATGCTGCTAAGGTGGAAAGCGCTCAATATAAGAAGTTAAAAAATGCAAGATGGACTCTTCTGAGCAACAGCGAAAATCTCTCTGCAGTAAAGTCCGGTCATCTAAAGGAAATTCTTAATTCTCACATCAGTCTGGCTACTTGCTATGCAATGAAAGAAGAGATGTGCCGGCTTTATGAATGCGATGATATAGAAGAATCTGAAAGGGGTTGGAAAAACTGGTTCACAGCCGCAAAAGAAAGTGGAATACCGGCTTTAGTTCATTTTGCGGAAATTAAAGAAAAAAGACTGCCGGGACTTATCAATCATGCAAAACATCAGATAAGTACCGGCAAGCTTGAAGGATTCAACAATAAAATCAAAGTTGCTAAAAGAATTGGTTACGGTTACAGGAATGATGATCACTTTTTTACCCTGATTAAATTCCTGTCTATTCCCCGTGCAAAAAATCCATCCCCGAGGAAAAAGTGAAGACCCATTTTAAAGTTCCTTTGTATACCTTTGTATGCGTCTGTACGACGTGAATCTATATAAAAAAGGAAACCCGCAAAGCATTGCAATTGCTTGATTTCCTTGAAATTTCAATGAAAAAGAGACCTTGTTCAGGTCTCTTCGTTATGGCGGAGGACATGGGACTCGAACCCACGGGGCTGTTACACCTTACTTGATTTCCAATCAAGCTCCTTAGCCGCTCGGTCAATCCTCCAAAAGTATTTAGTCATTTCTGACGCTCACTTATATTACCATAGGAATAAGGTTAATGCAAGTATTTTTTGTATTTTTTTCGAATTATTCGGAATTAAGCGTGGAAGCCGGTCCGTAATGGCACCGGCTTCCTGCAAATTCCACAAATTCACTCGCCTTTCATAATATATCAGAACAGTTCAAAGATGGACACCTGTGCCGTATCCGGCACGCCCCGGAACATGCCTACCGCTTTCAAGTCGTCGATATTGCTCTGAGAGAGTTTAGTCTGCTGCCGCACATCGTCCAGAGAGGTGAACGGCGTTCCGTCGTAGGCATCCGCCAGGGACTCCGCCGCCGCTTTGCCCAGTCCGCTGATGGCCATATACGGAACCACCACGTCCCCACCTTCCACGATGAAGTCACACGGTTGGGAAACGCCCAGCTCCGGCATCCGGAACTGAAGTCCCCGAGAGAACATCTCGTACATCACTTCGTAGACGGTGAGATGATCTTTCTGCTTGGTGGTCATCTGGTTCCCCAGCTGCTCCAGGTTCTTCATCTCTCGCTCCACCGCCTGAATTCCGTCTCGGGCTGCCAGAACATCGAAATCATCGATTTTGGAAGAGAGCCATGCGGCATAGAATTCCGCCGGATAGTACACCTTGAACCAGGCCATTCGGATGGACATGAGCACGTAGGCCACCGCATGGGCCCGAGGGAACATGTACTTCAGAGTTTCGCAGGACCAAATATACCAGTCCGGAACCCCATGGCTCTTCATGGTTTCCAGCTCCTCTTCCGTCAGCGGCTTGTTCTTACGAACGTGTTCCATGATCCAGAACGCTTCCTCATTCGGGATTCCCTTCAGAATCAGGTAGTTCATAATATCGTCACGGCAGGAAATCAGCTCATCGATGGTGGCTTTTCCGTCTCGAAGGAGTTCCTGACCGTTATTGGTCCACACGTCGGTTCCGTGAGAGAAACCAGAAATCTTTACCAGCGCGGAGATGGTAGTCGGCTGAATGTCGTCTAGCATCTGCCGCGTGAAGTTAGTTCCGAACTCCGGAATGGCATAGGTTCCGTGAACGAATTTGTAGTCCGGATTCTGGATGTTCAAGGCCTCTGTGGAGGTGAACAGGCTGATGACCTTCTTATCCGCAACGTCGATGGTCATCGGATCCACACCGGTCATATTCTGAAGATGACGAATCATCTGCGGCACATCGTGGCCCAGAATATCCAGCTTCAGCAAGTTCTTATCGATTTTGTGATAATCGAAATGGGTGGTAATGATGTCCACCGGTTTGTTGGCCGGACGCTGCACCGGGCAGAACTCATAGATTTCATGATCGTCCGGCACGACGATGATTCCACCCGGATGCTGCCCGGTGGTTCTTTTTACTCCCGTACAGCCCTTGGTGAGATAATCGATGTCGTACTTGCTCAGCTTCTTCGGCGACTCATCGGCATAATGCTTTACGTAGCCGTAGGCGGTTTTATCCGCAACGGTGGCTACCGTACCCGCCTTGAAAATATTCTTCTCTCCGAAAATCACGCCAACGTATTTGTGGGCTGTAGCCTGATATTCGCCGGCGAAGTTCAAATCGATATCCGGTTCCTTATTACCGCTGAATCCCAAGAATGTCGCGAATGGAATACGGAAGCCGTTCTTCTCGTACGGGGTGCCGCATTTCGGACACACTTTGTCCGGCATATCGAATCCGCAGTCGTACTTTGCTTCATCTTCCTCCGCAAGCCATTCCAGGTTCTTGCACTTCGGACAGATATAATGCGGCTCCAAAGGGTTTACCTCGGTAATCCCCGCCATGGTAGCGGCGAAAGAAGATCCTACGGATCCTCGGCTGCCCACCAGGTAGCCGTCATCGTTGGATTTTTTTACCAGACGCATGGCTGCTACGTACATCACGGCATAACCGTTATTGATGATGGCGTTCAGCTCCGTGTCCAGCCGGGTTTGAATCACTTCCGGAATCGGATCGCCGTACATTGCCTTTGCATTCTCGTAACAGGTATCCCGCAGGAATTCCTCCGCGCCTTCAATCTTCGGCGGACACTTATCCGGCGGCACCGGCTCGAACACCTCGCACATATCCGCAATCCGGTTGGTATTGGTGATAACCACCTCTTCCGCCCGGTCTCCCAGGTAGGAAAATTCCGCCAGCATCTCGTCCGTAGTGCGCAGGTACAGGCTGTTGGCGTTGGTCTCGCTAAAGCCCATGCTGGACATGATGATGTTCCGATATATCGCCGACTCCTTCGTCGGGTAGTGGGAGTCTGTAGTGGCGACGGTCATCTTCCCCAGCTCGTCCGCCAGAGACAGAATCAGCAAGTTATTGTCCGCCAGCTCCTTCCGGGATGCCACCATCCCTTTGTCAATCATGAACTGGTTGTTGTCCAACGGCTGAATCTCCAGATAATCGTAGAAATCCGCAATCTGAAGCAGCTCCTCCCGGGAAGCCCCCCGGTTGATCGCCTGATACAGCTCTCCGGCCTCGCAGGCACTGCCCACGATAATGCCTTCTCTGTGCTGCTGCAGTACGGAACGGGGAAGTCTCGGTTTCTTGTAAAAATAATCTACGTGGGAATAAGAGACCATTTTATACAGATTCCGAAGTCCCGTCAGATTCTTGGCCAGCAGAATGATATGGTATGTCCGGTTTTTTTTGATATCGATGGTTCCATCCGAAAGCATGGCATCCTCATCGGGATACAAATATCCTTCCATGCCGTAAATGATTTTGATATCCTTCCCTTTGCCCCGAAGTTTTGCCGCTCGATTAGCCGCATCCGGGAAGGCCTGCACCACGCCGTGATCCGTAATCGCCACCGCCTTCTGACCCCAGGCCGCCGCCTGATCCACCAGTTCCGCGATTTCGTTGAAGCCGTCGTTGTCGCTCATCTTCGTGTGCACGTGAAGCTCCACCCGCTTTTCCCCCGGGTGCTCATCTTTTCGCTCCGGTTTTGATGACTGGTTGATGGAACGGGCCATGATGCCCACTTCGTTTTCAAAAGTATCGAATTCCACATTTCCGGAAATCTTCAGCCAGTCTCCCAGTGATACGTTTTCCTCCAGCAGTTCAAAATCCTCGGTCTTCATAAAGGCCTTGCAGCAGGTGGCCCGCTCCTTATCGGTGATTTCCATGGTCACCAGAAGTTTGCCGTTCTTTATGGCACGGGAATCCAGGCTGAACAGTTCTCCGCGAATGACCACCTGACCCCGCTCCCCCACCTTGCCGTAGATTTCCTCGATGGGAATGGGGTCTCCGGAGATATAGGTCCCGTACAGAACCCCGCCGGAAACGTTGGGCTTCTTGCTGCCTTTGCTTTTATCCGACGCCTTCTTCACTGCCGGTGCTTCGGAAGCTTGATAGGCGTACCGGAACCGCACGTCCTTCGCCTGTCGCACCTTCTTCAGAATCCGATCCCGCATGCGCTTCTCGTGAATACGAGGTATCACAAAATTGAGTTTGACACCGACTACCAGCGTCAAACTCTCTTTTTCCAGATATACCCTGGGTATTTCAATATTAATATCCTGTTCTTTCATCCCGGAAATGCGTTCCAGCTCTTCCGTTGTCAGAATATCTTGGGGTATTTTGATCATCCACTACTCTTCTTTCTCTATCATTTCAATGAGACGGTCTACCAGTTGGTTTTCCGGAACCTTTCCGATAATCTCCCCGTGGGAGAAGAGCAAGCCCTCGCCCTTTCCACCGGCAATACCGTAATCCGCTTCCCGGGATTCTCCCGGACCGTTCACCACGCAACCCATTACTGCGACCTTTAACGGTCTCAGGCCTTTCTCCTGACGTCTTTTCGCAACCGGAATCAAACGGTTCTCCGTTTCCTCTGCCAAGGAGATCAAATCCACTTCCGTTCGGCCGCAAGTCGGGCAGGAAACGATTTCAATACTCTTTTCCCGAAGCCCTACCGCTTCCAGAATGCGCTGTCCGAATAGAACTTCCTGAACCGGGTCATCCGTAAGGGACACCCGCAGGGTATCTCCGATTCCGCTGAGGAGCAGTCCGCCGATTCCGATGGCGGATTTCAGCTTTCCGTTGGACGGTGTTCCCGACTCGGTGATGCCGATGTGCATCGGTACGTCCGTTTCCTTGGCGGCCAGAGTATAGGCCGCATAAGTCATGGGAACGTTGGAGGATTTGATGGAAAGCACCAGATTATCGAAATCCAGATTTTCCATGTAGCGAACCGTATTCAGCGCGCTCTTCGCCAGCGCTTCCGCCGTTACGCCGCCATATTCCGCCAGAATTTCTTTTTCCAGGGAACCGGAGTTGACGCCGACCCGAATCGGGATGTGCCGCTCTTTGGCCGCCTGAACCACCTTCTGTACGTACTCCGCTTTTCCGATATTGCCCGGATTGATGCGCACCTTGTCCGCACCGGCTTCAATTGCACCGATGGCCAATCGATAGTCGAAATGGATATCCGCCACCAGTGGCACTTCCGTCTTCTTCCGCACTTGTGCAAAAGACTCACAAGCCTCCATATCCGGAATCGCCACTCGCACGATATCGCAGCCCGCTTCTTCCAGTTCCTGAATCTGACGCAGCAGCGCCTTCTCATCCCGGGTATCTACATTTGTCATGGATTGAATGGAAACCGGCGCCCCTCCGCCGATTTGAATTCTTCCGCACTGTACGCTTCTTGTCATACCATCCTCCTATCCGAACAACCGCATAATATCGTTCCAGGTAATAAACACAGCAAAAGTAATCAGCAGGAACATGCCCGCCAAATGCACTTTCCCCTCCATATCGTCGGAAATCATATTTCCCGTAATCTTTCGAATCATCACAAAGATAATTCTTCCGCCGTCCAGCGCCGGGAAAGGCAGCAGATTAACATAGGCCAGATTCAGGCAAATCAGGGCTGCCAGATACAGATACGGCACCGCGCCCGCCGTGGCCGTCTGATTCACCAGTGAAACCATTCCCACCGGACCCGCCAGGTCGTTTCGGGACATCTGCCCGGTAAAGAGCATCTTCAAGCTCTTCAGCATCAGTTTGTTCAAGTTCCAGGTGGCCGCCGCGCCATATCGTCCGCAGGTAAAAATATTATGGCTTTGTCTGCAGGCAATGCCCACCATCATTCGTTTCTCTTTCTTGGAGTATTCCGGCTGAACGGTGCAATCCTGTTTCTTGCCATCCCGGTCCACCGTAATCCGAATTTCTTTCCCGGACTTGTCTCGGTCGATTTCCTGTACCACTTCCATCCAACCGGATGTTTTGACCTCATTCACTGCCACAACACGGTCGCCCGCCCGAAGACCGGCTGCCTCTGCCGGTGAATTCTTCACCACAGAATCCAGCGTGTTGGTGGGAATGCCGGATACGGTTACCGCAATAATCATCACCAGCAGTGCGGTGATGACGTTCATCACGGCGCCTGCCAGGAGCACGGCAATCTTCTGCCACACCTTCTTGTTGTTAAAGGCTCTCGGGTTTCCGCTTTCCTCGTTCTCCCCTTCCATGGCGCAATATCCGCCGATGGGCAGGAGCCGTACGGAATACAAGGTCTCCCCCTTCTGTTTCTGGAAGAGAAGGGGACCCATTCCCATGGAGAACTCGTTCACTTGAACGCCTACCAATTTCGCTACCACAAAATGTCCCAGCTCATGGGGAATAATCATAATGCAGAAAAGTATGATTGTTAGAATTGCTGTCAGCAATAAAGTACCCTCGTTTCTTAACTCATTTATTTCCGTTCTTCACTCTCCGGTGAAGGTTTCGGAAGAGAACTACCCTTGTGCCAGTTCCCTTGCCATTCGCCGGGCTTCCCAATCGATCTCCAGAATTTCCGATACGCTCTTCGGATCCACCGGATTGTGGGCCTCCAGCACCTTCTCAATGGTGCGCTGAATATCCAGGAAACGAATTTCCTTGTTCAGGAACATGGCCACCAATTCCTCATTGGCGCCGTTTAATGCAATCGGGTAACTTCTTCCGTCTTCAATGGCCTGATACGCCAAGCTCAGACAGCGGAACACATCCATCCGAGGCTTCTCGAAATGAAGGTTGGCGCCCTCCGTGAAGAAGTCCAAGCTGTCCCCGGAATACTCCAGCCGCTTCGGGTATCCCAAAGCCAAACTGATCGGAATCCGCATATCCGGAAGTCCCATCTGAGCAATCACCGAAGTATCCGCAAATTCCACCATGGAATGAACGATACTCTCCGGGTGCACGTGCACATCGATTTTGGACGCCGGCACATCGAAGAGCCAGCGAGCCTCGATGACTTCCAGCCCCTTGTTCATCATGGTGGCGGAATCGATGGTAATCTTCCGGCCCATGGTCCACTTTGGATGATTCAGCGCCTGATCCAAAGTCACATCTTCCAGCTCTTCCGGAGAGTACTTCCGGAACGGTCCCCCGGATGCGGTCAGAAGAATTCGCCGAATTTCCCGTCCCTTGTTTCCTTCCAGGCATTGGAAAATGGCGCTGTGCTCGCTGTCTACCGGCAGGAGCTTCACGCCCTTTCTCGCCACGGCATCCATCACCAGAGCGCCTCCGGCCACCAGGGTTTCCTTGTTGGCCAACGCAATATCCTTCCCAAGCCGGATTCCGTGATAGGTCGGTGCCAAACCGCTGATTCCCATCAGGGAATTCACAATCATGTCTCCCTCGACTTCCGTCAGCTGAACCAAACCCTCGTCGCCATGGTACACGGTAAGATTCGGGAATCGTTCCTGCACTCGACGAGCATCCGCTTCGTTTCCCACGCAGATCCCAAGCGGCCGATATTTCTCGATCTGCTGAATCAGTTCATCCACCCGGCTTCTGCAGCTCAAAGCGGTAACGGTAAACAAATCCGGATTCTCATCCACAATGTCCAAGGTCTGCGTACCGATGGAGCCGGTGCTTCCCAGAATAATTATTTTCTTCATCCGATTAACCTTCTATCCTCTTCTTCTCTGTTCCGTTTATACCAGAACAAACAGAATGTAGTAGCACACTGCCGGTGCCACGAAAATCACACTGTCAAAACGGTCCATAATGCCGCCGTGACCCGGAATCAAATGTCCGTAATCCTTAATTCCCATTCCACGCTTGAACATGGATGCGGTCAGGTCGCCCGCTTCGGCCACCATTCCGCCCAGCACGCCGATAATCATGCAGTGCACCATCATGGTTGGGTAAAAGAAGTATCCGAAGATTCCGCAAAGAACCGCACTTCCCACAACTCCGCCGACAGCACCTTCGATGGTCTTCTTCGGGCTGAGGTTCGGTGCCATCTTGTGTTTTCCCAGGAAATATCCGGTGAAGTAGGCCATGATATCCGAACCGAAGGCCGCGATAACCACCAGCCAGGTCATCTTTGGATATGGGGTGTTGTCTATGATGACAATGTGGTAGGAGAACAGCACAATGTACACCAGCGCCGTCAGCGTGGCAACTGCATCGTACGGCTTTCTTTCCGTAATTTTCCATCCGTAGATCATGCTGACCATCATGGAAAGAATTACCCATGCCATCAGGAAGGTGTGGTTCACGCCCAGGAACAGGTGTCCAGCATACAGAATGGTAATCATAACGTACGCAATCGGCTTGGATGGGTGAACTCCCATGTTTTCAAAACCGTTATAGAACTCCGTTACGCCAACGTAGGCAATCAGTGCCGCTGCCGCCAGCAGCGGAATACCGCCGAAATAGATAATCAATAGCAATGGAACCATTACGATTCCGGAAATAATTCTTGTCTTCATTACTTGTCGTCCTTGTCCCTTCCTCCGAATCTTCTTTTGCGATGGGAAAATTGTTCACAGAGGTTCCCAAATTCCTCCGCCGTGAAATCCGGCCACAGGGTATCGGTGAACATCAACTCGCTGTACGCCGATTGCCATACCAGAAAATTGGACGTCCGCTCCTCGCCGCTGGTCCGAATGATCAAATCCGGATCCGGAATATCATCATGGAATCTTCCGGTATAGAGATGCGCACTGATGTCCTCCTCCGTGATTTCCGTCCGGCCCGGTTCCGCCAGCAGCTCGTTCACTGCTTTTACAATCTCTGCCCGGCCGCCGTAATTTACCGCGATGTTGAATACCAGACCTGTATTATCCTTGGTGGCATCCAGCAATTTATCGATTGCGGCCACAGAATCTGCCGGAAGCTCCCGGTATTCGCCGATGATGTTGATCCGCACGTTGTTCTCCACCAGCTCATTCAGTTCCAGCTGCACGTACTTCACGATGAGCCGGAAGATGCCGGAGACCTCTTCCACGCTGCGCTTCCAATTCTCCGTGGAGAACGCGTATACCGTCAGATACTTTATTCCCATATTGGAAGCCGCAATTACGATTTTTTTCATGGACTCCATGCCGGCATTGTGTCCCATCAAACGAGGAACCCCTTTCTTCTTTGCCCAGCGTCCGTTTCCGTCCATTATAACACCTACATGTGTAGGAAGTTTGTTCGGTTCTGTCATAATATACCTCTTAATACAAGCAAACGTGGCTAAAGAGCCACGTTATACTCACTCATTATTACACTGCCATCAGTTCTTCGTTCTTCTTGGCAATGATTTCGTCAACTTTCTTGATTGCCTTGTCGATGGTCTTCTGAACATCGTCCAGAGCATTCTTCATCTCGTCTTCGGTGATGTCTCCGGCTTTCTGCTGCTTCTTCAGATCGTCGTTCACATCACGGCGTACGTTTCGAATGGCAACCTTTGCATCTTCGCCCATCTTCTTAATCTGCTTTACCAGCTCTTTTCTTCTCTCCTCGGTCAGCTGAGGAATTCCCAAGCGGATGCACTTTCCGTCATTGGATGGGTTGATACCCAGGTTCGCTTCGTTGATTGCATGTTCGATGGTTCCCAGTGTGGATGGGTCGAACGGTGAAATCATTAATGTTCTGGCATCCGGTACGGATACGTTTGCCAGACTCTTCAGTGGAGTCGGAACACCATAATAGTCTACATTTACTCTGTCCAGAAGAGCCGGATTTGCTCTGCCGGCACGGACGGTGTTCAGATTTTCTCTCAGCACGTTTTCAGTTTTTTCAAGCTTTTCTTCCAGGGATTTCTTATGAGACATTTTTCTTCCTCCATTTGTGTCTTCTAATGAATCAGCGTTCCCACATTCTCACCGTTAATGACTTTCATCAAGTTTCCTTCTTCGGCCATCGCAAAAACGTACAGCTGAATGTCATTGTCCTTACAGAGAGTGGCAGCGGTGAGGTCCATCACTCTCAGTTCTTTCTCTACAATATCCATATAGGTCAGTTCTTCATAACGTTCCGCATCCGGATTCACGTTCGGATCTTCCGAATATACCGCATCGATGCTCTTTGCCAGTAAAATTACTTCCGCATTCATCTCCGCCGCCCGCAGAGCCGCTGTGGTGTCCGTGGAGAAGAATGGGCTTCCCGTTCCGCCTCCAAAGATTACGACTTTGTTGTCGTCCAGATAATCCAGCGCCTTCCGTCTGGAATATCCCTCTGCCATATCGCGAATTTCGATGGCGGTCATCACCTTCGCATCGCATCCAATGGAAAGCAAAGAATCCTGCAGTGCCAGGGCGTTCATTACCGTTGCCAGCATACCCATATAATCTGCGGTTGCACGGTCGATATTCTTTCCGGTACGACCCCGGAAGAAGTTTCCGCCACCCACAACGATGGCAATCTGCACCCCTTGATCGTGAATTTCCTTAACCTGCGCAGCCGTCTTTGCGGTCATCTCCGGATTCACGCCGAATTTATCCTCTCCGGCCAATGCTTCTCCACTGAGCTTAATTAAAACTCTCTTGTATTTGGTTGCCATATTTCACCTCTCCTACTTCTGTTGAAATAGTATCATATTACCACATCTTTGTAAATCGCATTCTACCGTTTCGGCTCGATGAGAACGGTTTCCGCAGAATCTACGGCCGCCTTTACCAGAGCGTCTACGTCCAGCGCTTCTTCCGATTTCTCAATGTTCTTCAGCTTCGGCTTCGTCACCGGATGCTTCGGCAGGAATACGGTACAGCAATCCTCATACGGCTGAATGGAGATATCGTAGGTTCCGATTTCCTGTGCCTTATCCATGATGTCCACCTTGTCCATAGCGATGAGCGGACGCATTACCGGCATCTTCACTACCGCATCGGTTACTACCAGGGCTTCCGCCGTCTGGCTGGCCACCTGGCCCAGGTCCTCTCCGGTAATCAGCATCATATCGTGCTTCTTGATCGCCATTTGCTCCGCAATTCGCATCATGAAACGACGGACTAAGATGGTGGTTTCATCCTCCGGACAGTTCTTTACGATTTCTTCCTGAATCGGCAGCAAGTTCACCACATACATTTTGATGGATCCCATATATCCCGCCAGCACACTGCACAGGTCTTCTACTTTCTTCTGAGCTCTCTGGCTGGTGTATGGATATGAATGGAAATGAATGGCTTCAATCCGCATTCCTCTCTTTGCCATCATGAATGCCGCAACCGGGCTGTCAATTCCGCCGGACATGAGAATCAGGCCCTTTCCGTTGGTACCCAGCGGCAAACCGCCAAAGCCCTTAATCTTATCCCGATAAATGTATGCTCCTTCGGACCGAACATCCACATAAAGCAGGACTTCCGGTTCATGCACATCCACGTGCAGCACCTTGCAGGTCTTGAGAATCGTCGCGCCCACCTGACGGCCGATTTCCGGAGACTGCACCGGAAACGTCTTGTCCACGCGCTTTGCTTTTACCTTGAAGGATTTAATTCCTTCCTTCTCAATCAATTCCATCATATATGCCGCTGCGGCTTTACCGATGGCATCCATATCCGGTACGCAGCAAGTTGCCGGACTCACGGTGGCCACGCCGAAAACCTTCGATGCCACCCGAACCACTTCTTCCCGAGGCACATCTGCCGGTACTCGAACCAACATCAGACCGCCAATCCAACGGGATTCCACATCGTTGAATACGGAAAGGGCACTGCGTACTCTTTCCAGAAGCACCCGCTCAAAGTACGGGCGGTTCATTCCCTTCAGTGCCACTTCTCCGCACCGAACAATGTATAAATTCTTTTCCATGTCTGTCTCCTATCTGTCTTCTACCGAAAGCTTCCCAGTCTCCGGAATCTCGTTACCGCATTTTTCAGGCGGTCGATGACGAAATCCATTTCTTCCATCGTGTTGAACTCCGAGAAACTGAACCGAATCGCGCATTCAATTTCTTTATGCCCCAAGGACATGGCCTGCAGCACGTGGCTGTCTCCCGTGTGATGGGATGCGCATGCCGAACCGGTAGATACAAAGATGCCGTCCTGCTCCAGCGTATGCAGAAGCACTTCGCCGCGAGTTCCCAGGAAGGAAAAATTAATAACGGACGGGCAACGGGTTCCGTAATGCTGGAGCTCCAATCCCTGTTCTTCGAACCCGTTCAGCTGCACATCCGGAATCTCGTCGATAACCGCTTTCCGAAAGTAATCGTTCACCTGTGCCATCTTCTGTTGTTTTTCGAAGATATTTTCCGTGGCCATCTGAGCCGCCAGTCCAAGCCCGGCGATTCCCGGTGTGTTCTCGGTTCCGGATCGGAATCCGTCTTCCTGTCCGCCGCCTAGAATAAACGGCGGAATGTGAACGCCCTTCCGAATGTAGAGGGCACCCACTCCCTTCGGCCCGTGGAACTTGTGTCCGCTGATGGAAATCAGGTCGAAGGGTGCGTCGTTAAATTCTACTTTTCCAAAGGCTTGTACTCCATCGGTATGGAACAGGATTTCCGTTCCGTGTTCCCGATTATATTCCTGAACGATACGGTAACACGGAAGCACCGGTTCTATGGTACCCACCTCGTTGTTCACCGCCATCATGGATACCAGCACGGTCTCCTCGTCTAATGCCGCTTTCAGAGCCTGCGGTTCCACGTATCCGTTCACATCGGAGGCGAGATAGACGATTTCATATCCATCCTCCTGAAGACGCTTCATGCATTCCAGCACCGCCGGATGCTCTAGCTGTGTGGTAATCACTTTTTTCCCACGGCGACGCATCTTACGGCAGGAGGAGAAAATCGCCATGTTATCGCTTTCCGTTCCGCCGGATGTAAAAACAATTCGGCCGTCTCTCGGGAATGTCCGGCTCAATGCTTCTCTCGCATCAAAGATATAGTTGCCGGCTTCAAAACCCATGGAATGAAGAGAGGAAGGATTCCCGAATTCCTCTCGCTGAAGCCGAATCATTAAATCCGTTACTTCATCATATTGCCTTGTAGTTGCGCTATTATCCAGATATATCATGTTATTCCTTCTATGTCTTCTTCTATGCTGTCTTTGTCATTGCGACTTGCTTTTGCGGTAAAAAAGCTCCCCGAATCGGGGAGCTTTGATTATTTCGCGTAATCGGTTGCTCTTGTCTCCCTGATAACATTAACCTTGATTTGTCCGGGATATTCAAGTTCGCCTTCAATTTTCTTTGCGATTTCACGAGCAAGCATCGGTACTTCGTCGTCCTTCACCTGGTTCGGTTTTACCGCAATCCGGATTTCTCTGCCGGCCTGAATTGCATAGGACTTGTCTACGCCCTTCGTGGTATTGGCAATCTCCTCCAGACTCTCCAAACGCTTGATGTAGGATTCCAGTGTCTCACGACGAGCTCCCGGCCGAGCTGCGGAAAGCGCATCTGCCGCCGCTACCAGCACCGCTTCCATGGTGGTCGGCTCCGCATCACCGTGATGTGCCTGAACGGCGTTGACCACCTTCCAGGATTCTTTATACTTCTTGCAGATGTTCGCACCGATTTCCACGTGCGTTCCTTCCACCTCGTGGTCGATGGATTTGCCGATATCGTGAAGCAGTCCGGCTCTCTTTGCCAGTCTTGGATCGTAACCCAGTTCCGAAGCCATCAGTCCCGCCAGCAGGGAGACTTCGATGGAGTGCTTCAATACATTCTGTCCGTAAGAAGTACGATACTTCAGACGTCCCAGCAGTTTCACCATCTCTGGGTGCAGGTTGTGCACGCCGGTCTCGAAGCAAGCCTGTTCGCCCTCTTCTTTGATGATGTTGTTCACTTCCTTGGTGGCCTTCTGCACCATTTCTTCAATGCGAGCCGGGTGAATACGGCCATCCGTAATCAATTTCTCCAGTGCAATCCGAGCGATTTCCCGGCGAATCGGATCGAATCCGGAAAGAATTACCGCTTCCGGTGTATCGTCGATAATCAAATCCACGCCGGTAAGGGTCTCGATGGCACGAATATTTCTTCCTTCTCGGCCGATAATTCGGCCCTTCATATCGTCACTCGGAAGAGGAACCACCGACACGGTAGTCTCCGCCACCTGATCTGCCGCACAGCGCTGAATCGCCATGGTGACGATTTCTCTTGCCCGCTTGTCCGCCTCGTCCTTCGCTTCCGTTTCCACCTGGGTAATCATGGCAGAAGCATCCTTTCGGATATCCTTCTCCACTTCATCCAGCAGAATCTGTTTCGCTTCTTCCTGGGTGTAGCCGGAAATCTTCTCCAGCTCTTCCATCTGCTTTGCCAGATACTCGTCGATTTTCTGATGTTTCTCGTTCATAGAACGCTCTCTCTTCGAAAGACCGTCCTCTCGACGTTCGATGTTCTCCAGCTTCTTCTCAATGTTCTCTTCTCTCTGAAGAATTCTTCTTTCGGATTTCTCTACTTCCTTCCGGCGATCTCGAATCTCGTTTTCCAAATCCGACTTCAGTCTGTGTGTTTCTTCCTTTGCCTCCAAGATTTTCTCTTTCTTGATATTTTCTGCGGCATTTTCCGCATCCAAAATCAAGTTCTGAGCCTTCTGTTCCGCACTTCCGATTTTGCTTTCGCCCACGTTCTTGCGCAGAAGGTAACCAATCAACAGTCCAACAATCAGAAACACAACAGAACTAACCACTCCAACAACGGTAGCATTCACTGTTATGTCCTCCTTTAAATATAAATGTAAAAATTTGTGTATTTCCGTACGAATCAACTGCCTGTTCCAGTCAGCAGAATTTCATAATCATACAAAATAATTATAATCCGAATTGTAAAAATAGTCAATATATACAACTCTATTTAAAGGAACACCCCCATGTATAGTTATCGTTTCCAAAAGAATTTTTTCGCTTAGAATACTTTTATTTGTGAAGCAGTCGTTCGGCGATATTTCGGAAGTTTCCGAATACATAGGATTCTTTTTTCAGAACGGCAGGAATTCCCGCATCGGAAGACACCCGAAAAATATCGTCCTCGAGAATCATTCCCAGCATTTCGCACTTGAACTGCATATTGATTTCCTGGGGTTCCGATTCCAGCCCCTGCTCGGTCAAAGACGGATATATGCGGTTCAGCACGTATCGCCGCTGCAGCACTCGCTTTCGAATCAGCCGATCCTCCAGCATGTCCGCATTCCGGAGAGACGTCTGCTCCGGGGTCACCACAATCAGCGTTTCCTCTGCCGCCGCCGCACAGGTGGTGACGAAATCATCCGCACCCGGTGCCCCATCGATTACGATGCAATCGAAATTCTCCTTTGCATCGTCAATCAAAGCCTGCCATTTCTCCCGGTCCAAACGATCACGGTCTTCCATAAGGCCGCCCGGGAGAAGATACAGGCTGGTCGGTTTTTCCATCCGAACCACCGCCTGCTCCAACATACAGACGCCATCCATCACATCAAACACATGGTAGATTGCTTCATTTTCCGCATCCAGCATGAGATCCAATGTGCGCATCCCCGGATTCATATCCACCAGCAGTGTGTTTCTCCCCATCATGCCCAGGGTTGCGGCCAGATTCACGGCAAAAACGGATTTGCCGGTCCCTCCTCTTCCCGATGCAATATAGAATACCTGATTCATCGCTTTACTCCATATAACCTTCATTTCTGAGACTGATGTATCGGCCGTCACCGATAATCAGATGATCTAACAGACGAATTCCCACCAACTTGGAAACTTCCATAATGCGTTTCGTGGATTGAATATCATCCTGGCTGGGGGTGGGATCCCCACTGGGGTGATTATGGGCCAAAATAATTCCCGCGGCCCCTTTTCGAATGGCCGGGCGAAAGACTTCTCTCGGATGCACCACCGTGGATGTCAGTTCTCCGATGGAAACGGTGATTCGTGACTCGATTTCGCATTTCGCATTCAACAGCAAGGCCACCAAATGCTCTTGCTTCAACTCTCGCATATCCTCCATCAGAAGGTTGGCCACGGATTCCGGATTCTTCATGGAAATCCTTGACTCATCCGATTCCCTTCCCAGCAAGCGTCGCGCCAACTCCAGGCTGGCCACGATGGAGCAAGCTTTGGTGGATCCGATTCCGTCGATTTCCGTCAGCTCCTGTACATCCGCTTCTCGCAAGCTGCCCAGTTCCTTAGCGGAATAGGCCAGTACATCTTCCGCCAGCTGAACCGCGGACTTGTTGGAATTGCCGGTCCGGATGATCAATGCCAGCAGTTCCGATGTGCTGAGGCTTTCCGCTCCGGCATACATTAGCTTCTCCTTGGGACGCTCCTCCTGAGGAATATCCTTAATTCGCATATGCTCCTCCTTATGTTCGAAGCACATCCGGGTATTTCTGTCTTTCTGTTTCACTTCATTTCTACGTGAGAAATATTATAGCAAAAGAAGTTCCGGTCATCAATCCTCCGGAACTTCTCGTTAAGCGCAAAATTAAACGGTTTTCTGCGTTTTTTAAACTCTTCATTTTTCTAGATATAGTTTCTCTGAAGAATAGTGATATTCTGCAGAGCCAGCACCACCAGCGTAACACCACCCACGCTGAGCAGCATATTGACAATTCCGCTGTCGAATTTTACATGGTTGATAATTGCCAGGGTAATCATAAAGAACTGTAATAATACGCAGAACCTTGCACGGCTGGCATACATGTTAGCATAATCCTTCTCCCGGCCGCTGAGGAAAATTTCCACGGTGGTCATATACTTCACGATATGCATGGAACCCACAATGGCCTGCGCACCGATCATCAGCATGATGGCATACAGAATCTGTGTTTCCTTTGCACCGAAGAGATGTGCAATCGGTGCATAGAACATCATGAGAATGTCAAACACGAAAGTGAGATATACAAAGAAGCGGCATTTCTGCAGTGCTCCCAGACCTTCCCGATTCAGCTGTCTGTTTTTTCTCGCATTGTTGTTTCTGTTTTTCTTGAACTTCTTGCTACTCATTTTTCCCCTCTGCCATCTTCATGATTTCATCCAAGACCTGATTGATTGTCATATCGGATGTATCCAACAGTACCGCATCCTCCGCCTGCTGCAGCGGATTCAGTTTCCGATGGGTGTCCTGATAATCCCGTTCTTTAATATCTTCAAAAATGAAGTCCAGGTCCGCCTCTTTCCCGCTTTCCAGAAGCTGATCGTATCTTCTCTTCGCTCGAACCATCGGATCCGCCGTCAGAAAAATCTTCACCTCCGCATTCGGAAGCACATTGGTGCCGATATCCCTTCCGTCCATCACCACGCTCTTTCCTTCCGCGATTTCCCGCTGCAGCGCAACCAGCTTGCTGCGAACCTCCGGCAGCTTGGAGCAGACAGATGCCGCTTTGGAGATTTCCGGCGTACGAATTTCTCCGCTGATATCCTCGCCGTTCAGAAAAATCTTTCCGTTATCGAAATCAATGACCGTGCGTTCCAGAACATCCTGCACCTCCGCAGAATCTTCTGTGTTCACTTTGTTTTTCGCAAACATCCAGCCGATGGCACGATACATGGCGCCGGTATCGATGTATTCCATGTTCATCTTCTCTGCCACCATCTTGGCAATCGTACTCTTCCCGGCACCTCCCGGTCCGTCTATTGCAATCCGTATCATTTTTTTATTCCCTCTCTATACCTATCTGAATTCTACCTGTCAATCCGCTATTTCTCTTCGTTCCGCTCTTCCGGGCGAACCCGATCTTTCTCCTGAAGGCGATTCACCTCCTGAACAAAGGTGTTCACGTCCGTGAATTTGTGGTACACCGACGCGAAACGTACGTAAGCTACCTGATCCAGGTTCCGAAGTTCATCCATAATCAACGCCCCAATCATCTTGCTCTCGATTTCCTTTTCCATGGTGTTGTTCAGAGCGCGCTCGATTCGTTCCGCAATCTTTTCCACGTCCTCATAGGTAATCTTTGTCTTCTCACACGCCTTCAGGAGTCCGTTAATCAGCTTATTCCGGTCAAAACTCTCCCGTCGGCCGTCGTTTTTCACCACCACCAACAGGGAATTTTCGATCTTCTCAAAGGTGGTAAACCGCTTCTTGCACTTCTCGCACTCCCGGCGCCGGCGAATGGCCAGCCCGTCCTCTACCGGTCTGGAATCGATTACCTTCGTATCCGAATTGTTGCAATATGGGCACTTCATAATGCTACCTCCACATTGATTCTGCTATTCTGCCTTGCTCAATTTCATTACCTGCTTCATGATTTTCTCATAAAGCAAACCTTCATACATGTTGTTCTGCTGCGCATACTCCTTCAGGGAAGTTCCGCTCTGTTCTTCGAAGGAATCCTCGGTCATGCCGTTCTGCTTCAAAAGTTCCTGAAGGTATTCATTGTATTCCTCGTCCGTCACGGTGACATCCAATTCCTTGGCCAGCTGCCGCATTACCAGCTGCTGCTTCACGGAATTCTTTGCATACGCATCCACCTGCTTATTGAAGGACTTCTCATCCATTTTCATGTACTGTTTCAGGAAATCTTCGTACTCCAGATTGTACTGCTTTGCCAAATTCTTATAGGTCTCCTTCATGGATTCCTTTGACGCATCCAGTTCCTTTTCCGGATACTTCTTCACTTCGCTGTCCTTCAGAATCTTCGCAAAAACTTCCGAATACGCATCCTTCTCCGCGGTCGCTTCGTTTTCCTTCTCCAGTTTCGTGCGAATCGACTTTTCGTATTCTGCCGTATTCTTGTATTTCGTATTTTTCTCTACAAAAGCATCGTTGTATTCCGGCGTGTTCGTCTTCACGATGGCCTTCACCTTGATGGTAAATACCACATTCTTTCCCGCCACGTCCTTATTGGAATAATCCTTCGGGAACTTCAGTTTCAGGTCGAACTTATCGCCCACCTTATGACCCACAATTCCTTCACTGAAACCGTCAATCATGCTGTCGTTGGCGATGTCCAAGGTGTACTCTTCGGCAGATCCGCCGTCAAATTTCTTTCCGTTAATCTTACCGGTAAAATCAATTTTCACCTTACTCTCGCTGCCGACCGTGCCGCTTTTCACGTCCTTCGTGGTACTGGCTTTCTTGATTGCCTTCTTCACTTCCGACTGCACATCACTGTCGGATACCTTCTTCACCTTCTTCGTGTATCGGATGCCCTTGTAGTTTCCAAGAGTGACGTATTCCGTTAAATCGTCATATTTGTAGGTGTCCGGTACGGTAATCCGATCCTTCTGGAAGAAGTACCAGAAGCCCAAAATCAATATGGCCGCCAGAACCACAACACCGGTTATAATTTTCTTCTTCTTGCTGAGCATATATTCACCTCATATCATCGTAATTGTATTTTGGCACATATTAAATATTAGCATAATGGGGGGTTGTTTTCAACATCTCATATGTCACCGAAATCCGCACAGCAAAAAGGACACCGCAATGCGGTGTCCGAAAGTCATTATTTTCCGTTCACTTCCGAATCGGCTTTCTGTTGGGCTTCCTTTTTCTTACGAACCTCTTCTGCTCTGGCCAGCGCCCGCTCCCGCTTCAGTCTTGTATTCTTATCCATGGAATACCACCACAGGAATGCACAGAAGGAAACGAAGAAGGCTGCCCCTATCAGAATCCAGAAATGACTGACGAAATATTCCATGACTAGTTAGCTTTCTTTGCAGTCTCGCACAGTACTGCAAAGCCTGCCGGATCGTAGATTGCCATCTCGGACAGCATCTTTCTGTTCATCTCGATTCCGGACTTCTTCAGACCGTTCATGAACTTGCTGTAGCTGATGCCGTTTGCTCTTGCTGCAGCGTTGATTCTTGCAATCCACAGTCTTCTGTATTCTCTCTTCTTGTTCTTTCTTCCTACATAAGCAGAACGGAGCGCTCTCATTACAGCCGGATTTGCTGCCTTAAAGTTTCTGCTCTTCTGGCCATAGAAACCCTTTGCCTGCTTGATAACCTTCTTATGTCTCTTGCGTGCTGTTACACCTTTTTTTACTCTTGCCATGTTCTTCTACCTCCCTGATTACTTCGCCAACGATCTCAGCATACGCTTTGTATCTGCACCTGTCAGAATGGAAGACTTTCTCAGTCCTCTCTTTCTCTTAGCCGTCTTCTTCGTCAGGATGTGGCTCTTGTATGCCTTGTTTCTCTTAAGCTTTCCAGATCCGGTGAGCTTCATTCTCTTGCTTGCGCCTCTGTGAGACTTCATTTTGTTCTTTGCCATTACGCTTTCCTCCTAAATAATACTTACTTGTTGCTCTTTGGTCCAAGGAACATCGTCAGACTTCTGCCTTCGAACTTCGGCTTCTTCTCAACTACACCGAACTCGGAAACTTCCTCTGCGAAACGGTTCATCACGTCAAAACCCTTCGCCGTGTAATCCCGTTCTCTTCCCCGGAAACGAAGACTAACCTTGAGCTTATCTCCGTTTTTCAAGAATTTCTTAGCTGTATTCGCTTTGACCTGTATGTCATGCTCTTCGATGAAAGTGCTGAGACGAACCTCTTTGACCTGAGTCACCTTCTGGTTCTTCTTCGACTGCTTCTCTTTCTTCTGAAGTTCATAACGATACTTACCATAATCCAGAATCTTGCATACCGGCGGTTCCGCATTCGGTGATACGTTTACCAGATCCAGGTTGCTTTCTTCGGCCAATGCCAGGGCTTCCTTAATGCTCAGAACTCCTCGCATCTCCCCTTCTGCATCAATAACGCGAACTTCTTTAGCGCGGATCTCTTCATTGATCTGCCTGCTGTCTTTGTCTCTGTGATCTCTACTAATCGCTCTTACCTCCATACATTAAAAAAAGCGGATACAGAAGTATCCGCAACAAAAAACAAGATAAAAGCTTGCATATAGTTACCTTATGCACCTGCGTGATAAGGTGAGAAGCGGACAACTTCTTCTTCGACCGTAATATAATACCGTACATTCCCTGCCGTGTCAAGTGTTTTTCTGTGTTTTTTCTTCTGCTATAATGAAAACATCTCGACAGAAAGGATACTCTCATTATATTATGAAAATTCAAGAAATACAACCGGTTATTCTGGCCTCTCAATCTCCGAGAAGGCGAGATATCCTTCAGCAGCACGGGGTCTCCATCGTACTCCGGCCCACCCACACCGACGAACATCTTCTGGACGGGATTTCCCCGGAAGATACGGTATGCCTTCTTTCCCGGGAAAAAGCCGAAGCCTGCTATCGGGAAATTTGCCCCGAGGAATTCCGCAAAGGCCTGATTATCGCAGCGGATACCATCGTGTACAAGGATGAAATCCTCGGCAAACCAAAGGATGAAGCGGATGCGTTCCGCATGCTTTCCTCTTACCGAAACACCGTTCACCAGGTGATGACCGGCGTAACGCTCATCGATGTCCAAAGCGGCGCCGTTCATTCCTTCTGCGAAACCACCCATATCCGGTGCAAGGACTATACCGACGAGGATATTTGGACTTACATCCGGGAGTGCCGGCCCTTCGATAAAGCCGGTGCCTACGGAATCCAGGAGGATTTCTCGAAGTACATCGACCGCTGCGACGGCGATTATGAGAACGTAGTAGGGCTTCCATTTTCCCGTCTGGAACGGGAAACCGATGAATTTACAGAAAAAATCCGGTAGCGCACAAGCACTGCCGGATTTTTTTACATCTTGATTACGTATATGGAAATCAGAATCATCACAGCAAATAATGCCACGATAACCTGAATCACATCTCCGATTAAGCGATCCTCATTCTCAAAGGACATGGATTTGATTTTCAGATTGCCGGATTTTTCCGTCCAGAGATACGGATTGCCCAGACCGGTACCGAAGAACTGCACCCCGTGAAGCACATGACGATCGAACCATCCGAACACACGGTACAGCCCCTTGGACAGCGCTTCGATTATTTTTACCAGCGGTCTCCGATAGAACCAGTCGAAATCCATGCTAATTTCATCGTGCGGCTTCATGATGCTGAGCATGAAGAAGAACGGAATGGCGCCGCCGGCGATGATTGCTACATACTCCATAATGTGCGGAATCGAGAACGGATCCACCATGGTTTTGTAGGTAAGCTGCTGATACAGAAGCTCCGGTTTCATGCCGATGACGATGGACATGATGGTACCGATTACCACCGCTGTTGTCATGGAGTTTGTGGCATTCTGCACCTTTACCTGCCGATCGCATTTTCCGAAAAACACGAAATAGTTAATCTTCAGGGTAATGGACAGCAGAGTTCCCACGCCGGCAATGGTAATCATAATCGCCGGGAAACCCTCCCCATATTCGTGAAGACTTTCCATTATCAATGCCTTGCTGGCAAAACCGCTGAGGAACGGGAATCCCGCAATGGCCATGGAAGAAATCAAGAAGCAGAATGCGGTAATCGGCATTTTCTTCCGAAGACCGCCCAGCTCTGTGATTTTGCAGGTTCCGGTGGCTTTCATAATGGATCCGGCACACATCAGCAGCACGCCTTTAAAGAATATATTGGTTACCGCATGAGCGGATGCACCGTCCACGCCGATTTCACTTCCAACGCCCAACGATGCCACCATCATACCCAGCTGACTGACGATATGGTAAGATAAGAGCCGGCGAATATCGTTCTCCAGAAGCGCCATGCAAGCCGCAAAGATAGCCATAAAAGCACCGACGTAAATCAGCATATGGGTTCCGGAGAAGAAAGTAATCAGCGCATAAATCGCCGCCTTGGTGGTATAGGATCCCAGATATACCGTACCCGGAATGGTCGCCTCCGGGTAGGCATCCGCAATCCATCCGTTAAACGGCGGAATAGCCGCATTGACGCCGACGCCGATGAGAATCAGCCAGAACGCCGCTCCGTGCATATTTCCGGACAGATTGGCCAGACCGATTCCGTTATGGAAAATCTGTACCAGAATTCCGGCCAGCAGCATGTTTCCTCCGAAGGCATGCACCAGAACGTATCGGAACGCCGCCCTGGAAGAACGCCGGCAGTGCCGGGCGTATATGATGTATGTAGATGTGAAGGCCGATATCTCCCAGAATACAATGAAGCTAATCAGATCCCCGGCGAGTACGATGCCCATATTACTCCCCGCATAGATGCAGGTGATTCCCGCTTCCCATTTGTTCTGAAGATCCACGGCATAGATGGCATTGATCACGCCGATGGACACGAAGACCATCAGGAATACCATGGACACACCGTTGGTATCGATCAGTTGGAGTGTCAGATTATCGGTGACCTTAAAGGGCAGCGTGCTGTGACTGTCCAACATCCAAAATACACAAAAGGCACACACTGATCCGGCAAGCGTAAGGTATTTCCGGCATTTTTCCGGAAGCGCCAGAATGATGATTCCAAAGAGAATCATCACTAAACCGGGATGAAGATTGTTCCAGCTCATTTTCTTCCTCCCTTTCTGTCTCGCTTGTCATTTTTCTTTTTACTCAGATTCGCTTTTCGAAGCATCTGCAGCTCCTCTTCTTTTTCCGTGGTTTCGTAATAATTGACATCTCTCCGAAGGGGCTTGTTCATCACTACTTTGGAAAGAAAAATCAGCACAATCGATCCCACAAAAGAGATTATACAATAATATAAGAACTCATTCATCTTACACTCCTACAGGGATAATCCAAAAATCGCATTGCCCGCCATGGCTGCCAAGCCGTAGAGATGCAGCCCGAAATTCGGCATTACGCCCAATATCAGAGAACAAGCCGCCGTAATCATGATCGGAATCAACATCGGCAGGTTGGCCTCTTTTTTTACCGGGAACTGACTGTTGTAAAAATCCCGCTTAAACGCCAGCAGTACCACCGGCATCAAATAGGTCAATGCCAACAGCGCGCTGACAATCAGGGTCGCTACAAAAAACGGCTGTCCCATGGAAATGGCGCCCATGATGATGTTCGCCTTACTGGTGAATCCCACAAAGAACGGGAATCCCGCTACTGCCAGTGAAGCCAGAGTGAAGCAAGTCATGGTCACCGGCATCTGTCGGCCGATTCCGATCATCTCGCTGATGTTTTTTCGGTGAGTGGTCACGAAAATCGCACCGGCACACATAAACAATGTAATTTTCATAAAAGCATGGGCAACGATATGATACAGTGCTCCGGTTGCCGCAAACGGTGACAGAATGGCAATTCCCAAGATGATGTAGGAAAGCTGTCCCACCGTAGAGAAGGCCAATCGCGCCTTGAGATTATCCTTGCGGATTGCAATCAGGGACGAAATCAGAATCGTCGCCACCGCCATCCAAGCCAAGATTTCCGAACCGTGGCAGAAGCGTGCCGCTTCCGGTCCGAACACGTACAACACCACCCGAAGTGTGCAGAACGCCCCGGCTTTCACCACGGCTACCGCGTGCAGCAGTGCGCTGACCGGTGTCGGCGCCACCATGGCCGCCGGCAGCCAGCTGTGAAGCGGCATTACACCGGCTTTCACAATGCCCGCACCAATCATCAGAATAAATACCGCCAGCATCCAAGGCATCGGGATATCGCCGGTGTTCACGAATCCGCCCGGAACAAAATCCATCCTTCCGGTAAAGGAATACAGAATGACGATTCCCGCAAAGAACAGCTGTCCGCTGATCAAGGTATACGCTAAATATTTCCGTCCGGAACGAGTTCCTTCCTCATCCCGATAGTGCACTACCAACGGATAGGTCGCTACCGTCAGCACTTCAAAGAAGATGAAGAAAGTCAGCAGGTTCGCGGAGAAACAGAGTCCCATGGTGGCCGTCAGGCACATGGCGAAAGCGGAATAGTATCCGGTCTGGTTCTTCTCCCCGTGCCCCCGCATGTATCCGATGGAATAGCAGGATGTGACAATCCACAGGGTGGAGGCTACACAGGCGAAAATCATCCCCGCGGCATCCACGGAAAATTGAAGCGGAACCCCCTTCACAATTTCCAACAGAGTGAACCCAATCTCTTTTCCCGCCAAAGCAGCCGGAATCATGGAATACACCAATGCTGCCATCGGAAAAGCCGCCGCAAAGGTAATCGCCTCCCGATAATTCGGAAGAATATGTTCTCCCAATACGTAGATTAAACAGGACGCAATCAGCGGCAGGAGGACAATGATGCCGGGTCTGTAATCCAGAGCAGTCAGAATCATAATGCCACTCCTTTCAGCGAAATCAGCAGAATATCAATTACTTTAACGTTAAATACGCCCAGCAGCAGAATCATAAGAATGCAGGTGACAACCGGAATCATGATGGTAATCGGTGCCTCCGTCACGCCCTTCCCCTCCGGATGCAGCGGCTTTCTGTTTTTATCCGCCTGAACGAATACTTTCTCAATCACCTTGAAGAAATAGACAGCATTCAGCAGTGAACTCAGCACCAGCACAAAGATGTACACATACTCATGGGTCTGTGCCGCTCCGCAAGCCAGATACCATTTGCTGAAGAAACCCACCGTCGGCGGAATGCCGATCATGGACAGTGCCCCCACCGTCAACAGTCCGGCAGTGAATGGCATCCTCTTATATATTCTTCCAAAGTCATTTAAATCAAAGGTTCCGTACTTCCAACTGATGGCGCCCGCCGCAAAGAACAGACCGCCTTTCATAAAAGCATGTCCCAGCATGTGCAGAAAAGCGCCGGCCAGGGCCAACGGGCTTCCGATGGCAAAACCCAGACTGATGTATCCGATCTGAGCCACGCTGGAATACGCCAAAACTTTACGGATATCCTTCTGTGCCATGGCACGAACAGATCCGTAAATCATTCCGCACACGGAAATCACACCGATAATGAGAAGGACGTACCGGAAATATTTAAAGTCCTTCCCGTAGATGCAGTACAGATACCGAAACATGGCGTATGCCGGAATCTTTCCCATGGCTCCCGCAATCAGTGGACGCGCACCGGTATGAGCGTGAGTGTACGCCGACGGCTGCCATCCATGAAACGGAAACAGCGCCATCTTGATGCCGAAAGCTGAAATCAGGAACATCATGGCCATCAAC
Source organism: Mogibacterium kristiansenii (assembly GCF_009695905.1). Classification (GTDB taxonomy): domain Bacteria; phylum Bacillota; class Clostridia; order Peptostreptococcales; family Anaerovoracaceae; genus Mogibacterium_A; species Mogibacterium_A kristiansenii. The sequence goes on along the minus strand of NZ_VUNA01000001.1, from coordinate 203,170 downwards.
ATCGCCGAATCGTTGTTTCCCTGCTTCAAGCAGGCGGCCATATCCGACATGTTCAGGGTACCCGTCACGGAATACAGAATTCCCACCCCCAGCAGGTAGAAGGTCGCCGCAACGGTTCCCACCAGTAAGTACCGGAATGCGGACACAATACCTCGGCTTCCGCCCATGGCAATCAGGCAGTAAGCTGTCAGGGAAGTGATTTCCAGAAACACGTACAGGTTGAACACGTCTCCGGTCATGGTCATGCCCACCATCCCCAGCACCAAAAGTGCATGCATGGTATACGCACCCCCCACCTGAAGCGCATCGCCATTTTTGTCAAAATTGAAGGCAAACATGCAGGAAAGGACCCCCAGCATGCACACCATAATAACGATGACGGCGTTGATGGTGTCCACGGAGAACTCGATTCCATATGGAATCTTGTATCCGCCGAATATGTAATGGATCGGTCCGTTCTGAATCACCCGCACCAGTTGAACAACGGACAGAACCAGGGATCCGACCAGAGCACCGAACACCACGTCCCGCCCCAAATGTTTATGAATCTTCGACAGCGCTAATGACAGCAACGCCGAACACAATGGTAATAATACAATATATGCAGGCAGATTCTTCATCGGAACTGTTTCTCTCCTTCTATAATATCTTTCTCTTCAATGCTTCCATACTTTTCCTTAATCCGAGTCAGCAAAGCTAATCCTACACCGGTGGTTCCCAGGCTGACAACGATGGCTGTGAGCATCAGACCGTGGGGCAGCGGATTAATGTACTCTACCGCATGAACGATGTGTTTCATCGCCACCGGAATGGTTCCGGAATTCTTCTGAGCAAAGCAAAGGAAGAAAAAGATTACCGCCACCTGCATGATATTCATGCAGATTAGCTTTTTCATGTAGTTACGGCTGACGATGATTCCGTATAATCCCAGTGTCAGCAACAGCAGCGTGAGAAAATAAATTCCCTTCCCTGCCAGAATTGTCTCAATCTGTGTCATCATCAAAATGCACCCTTTCCATAATCCCGTTGAGAATGGTAATAATCGTCGCCATTACGCAGATAGCCACGCCCACTTCCACCAAAAGCATTCCGGTGGAGTGTTTCTCCAGTGCATGCATCGGAATCGGCAATTTCTCATATTCCAGAAAAACACCGCCGCCCGCCATGCACAGGATTCCGGTCAGCACGTAGATGAAGGTTCCGATTCCGCCCAGTGCGGTGGATTTATCCTTCGGCAGCCGGATGAGGCTGTCCCGTTCCGGGATGACCATCACATCCAGAATGTATGTCATTCCCAGAAGGGCCCCCGCCTGGAAACCGCCGCCCAGACTGATTTCACCATGGAACAGCACGTAGATAGCGTACAGCATAATCATCGGCTCAATCAACGGAATCACTACTTCCTTATTGATGGTGCGGTACACCGGCTTTCCATCCCGGGATTCCTTCTTCCGAACCTTTCGGAACCGAATTCGATTCTTTCGCTCCGGATGGCTGGCCAGAATAAGAACCACCGCCACCCCGGCAATGAACATTACCGTCGTTTCATACATCGTATCAAACGCTCTGTAGTCCACGATGACCGCCGTTACCATGTTCGCCGCATTGGTCTCCGTCGTCGCGTGTTCAATGTAATAATCCGTCGTATGGGTATTCGGCTTGGAGGACGGATCGCCGATTTCCGGCAGGAAATCCAATGTCACAAAAGATGCACCCAGGCAAATCACAATTAATATCAATGGTAGCACTTTCCGCATCACTTGCACCGCCGATCTATATTTCTGAGGGTCATAATGAAATAAATGGTGGAGATGACACCGATTACCGCTTCTGTAAAGGCCACATCCGGCGCCCCCATCACAATGTACAAAAACATGGTGATAAAACTGAATGCACAGTAGGTCACCACTACCACCATCAAGTCCTTATTAAAAATCACGACCAGCGTGATGGCAATCAATGCCAGCAAAAGCACCGCTTCAAGCATCAGCATCGACATCTCGGTCATCTCCCTTCTCTTTCTTAATTCTCTTTCCGTTATATCCCTGATAATCCCGGGCATGCACCGCCTCCAGAATAATCAGGTTGGTTCCCAGCGGATTGGTGATGAGATAGATTACATATACCAGGAAAACCTTCAGGGACAACAGCGTCAATCCCGTTTTCACCATGATTCCAACGGTCAGAAGGAGTGCCCCCAGGGTATCTCCGATTCCGGCCGCGTGAAGCCGCGAGAAGAAATCCGGGAACCGAACCACACCGATTGCCGCCGTCCAAAGGAATATCGCACCGACCAGAATCAGCGCGGCCGAAATAATTGTCCGTATATCCATTATCTTCTTCCTCCGATAAACTTCGCCAGAATCACCGTCGTCACAAATCCCAGAATGGAATAGCTCAGCGCGATGTCGATGTACATATCGATTCGCCCATCAATTAAGCCCCGCACCAGAATCAGAAATACGATATTCGTGTTCATCACGAACATGGCATTTAACTTGTCATAGACTCCGTTCTTCCGAATCATAAAGAACAGCATCAGAAGCACCACCCCTGTAATTGCCAGCAGAATCGCCGTATAAAAAATCGTCATATGCGCTTCAATCCTTTCTTTGCGGTAACAGTAGTTTCGATCAGGCGAGCCGTCTTCCGGTTCTCCTCTGCTTCCTCCACATCCAATACGCGAAAATCAATCGTCTCACCGAACAGCCGTGCCACCTTTCCCTGCATGGTTCCATCCAGAAGACCTGCCTTCGCTCCTTCCGTCAATGCGTGCACGGAATACGTTCCATCCTCCTGAATGTCCACGGTAACGGTTCCCGGTGTCAGGGTAATGGAATTGGCCAGCAGTGCCCTTGCTGCCGGATTGTCATAATTCGCCTGAAACCACACAATCTGCGGATGCAGCGATTTCTTTCCCCGATACACATTCCAGGTAACACTAAAGGAACTCTTGACGATTTCCTTCAAGAGCCAAAGAAAATAAATAAGCAATCGGATGGGATTGATGTGAATGAGAAAATAATATCGATCCGAATGAACGCCTTTCATATAGAAAGATCTAAAACATAAAAGAGAAATGATGCCTGCGGTCATCACGCCGTAGATAATAAACTTCAATTCAAAGATGCCGGACAAAATGAGCCAGCCGGCTAAAAGGATTACAAACAACTCAACCCAATTACAGAGCGAGGGGTTCTGCCGCTTTTCTTTTTCAACATTGTTCTTCATAGCTTCTCCTAAAATATACCTTTTACAATTATACATAATCTTTTGTGTTTTTACCAGTACAATTCTTGTAAATTTACGGTAACATTACACTTCGTAGTATTGACACATTATAAACATGCGTTTACAAATTCTTTTAAAGCATGCTATAATAAAACATAAAAAAGAGCTTTTTAAGGGGTATCATGAATATTATGAAGAAAATTAAAGAAGGACCAACCGTCACCATGTTCGTACCGTATGACTGCAACAACAGCTGTCCATTCTGTGTGAACAAGGAAGAATATCGAAATTCCTCCAGCTTTGATTTGGATCGCTGCTATCGTTCCTTGGATTTGCTGGACCGGATTTTCCCGCACAACGACGTTGTTTTTACCGGCGGAGAACCTCTGGCAGAGCTGGAAGCGTTGGAAGATATCATCGCCCATGTCGGTGAGACCCATAACCTTTACATCAACACCACCCTGCCGACCAGCGAGAATCAGGATATCCACCGCATTGCGGAAGTCCTGAACCGCCATCAGGATATGATTTCCTGCGTGAACGTATCCCGCCACCTGAAGCATTACGTTAAGGAATGCTCTGACGAGATTTTCGATCTTCTGAAGGTTCGTCACCGCATCAACTGCGTTATTTTTGAAGATGCGAAGGAACCGTCTACGAAGGAGAAACTGATTAACTTCCTGGACCGCTTTAACGGTCACGAAGTTCAGATTCGGGCCAACTACTCCAATCTGACGCTGGAGAACGTTTTTGAGACGGAGGGAGATGACCTGTTCGATCTTCTCTGCGATATTGCGGAATATCAGTATCCGCTGGAGAAAGAACTCTTCCGAACCGGCTTTGTCTTCCATTACAAGGACAGCCTGGTAACCTATCACAAGACCCTGCCGTTCAGCAAGATTGACGGTAAAGTGGGCGACATCATCATCCGCCAGAGCGGACTGATTTATGACGACTGGAACAACTACGGCAGCCCGATGGATATTAACGAACTGACACTGATTTAATGCCAGGAGGTACTGATGAAAAAGTGTGAGGAAAGACAGGAAAAAATCCTGCAGTACATGAAGGATACCATACGGGAGCGCTGTTTTCCTCCAACTGTTCGGGAAATCTGTGCCGCATTGGATATCAAATCCACCTCTACGGTTTTTAAAGATCTGAAAGTACTGGAGGAAAAAGGCTTGATTCGAAAGGATCCCAGCAAACCCAGGGCTTTGGTTGTGGTGGATCGGAATCCGCCGGAACCGCATAACGACATCCCGACATCCATTGACGACACCAATACGACCCTGATTCCGATTATCGGGCGGGTTGCTGCCGGCACTCCGATTCTGTCGGAGCAGAATATCGATGAATACGTTCCCTTCCCTGCACGATTCCTGGGAAAAGGCAACAATTTCATCCTTTCCGTTCACGGCAACAGCATGATTAACAGCGGAATCAATGACGGGGATTATATCATCGTCAAGGAAGAACACGAAGCTCGAAACGGGGATATCGTGGTGGCTATGATTGAAGGGGAATTCGAGGCAGAAGCCACGGTAAAAAGATTCTATCGAGAAGACGGGCACATCCGGCTCCAGCCGGAGAACGACGAGATGGAACCCATCATTGTGCCGGACTGCACCATCATCGGAAAGGTGGAAGGCGTATTCCGTTACCTGAGCTAAACCGGAATGCACGCATTGCCGGAAATTGCAGAAATATTAAAAATGGACTTTTGAAACATCAAAAGTCCATTTTTTTATTCTTTTTTAACCATTCTTTATTCGTAATCGTTGGTCAATTTGAACCGATCCAGAACGTAGAACGTCAGTCCCAGAGCCATTCCAACCAGAGCGGCCAGGCTCATGCCCTGCAGCGTGGCGGAACCGATTTTGATATACGCGCCGGAAAGTCCGGTGACGAAAATGACCGAGGTCATAGCAAGATTCCGAGCTTTGGAATAATCCACTTTGGCATCCACCATCAACCGAATGCCGGACGCACCGATCATTCCGTACAGCAGGAAGCTGACGCCGCCCATTACCGGTGCCGGAATGGTTTCAATCAAACCGGAAGCCTTTCCGATAAACGAAAGGAAAATGGAGAATACCGCCGCACCGCCGATGACCCATACGCTGTATACCTTTGTGATGGCCATGACGCCGATATTCTCACCGTAAGTGGTGGTCGGCACAGAACCGCAGAAACCGGAAAGCGTGGTGGATAAACCGTCCGCAAAGAGAGAACGGTGCAGTCCCGGATCCTTCAAAAGGTCTTTGTCGATGATTTCCGAGGTTACCACCTGATGGCCGATGTGTTCCGAAATCACCACCAGCGATGCGGGGATGATAACCAGGATCGCCTGCAGACTGAATTTCGGTGCGGTGAAATTCGGCATAGCTATCCAGGACTGGGTTTGAAGCGGAGTGAAATCCACAATACCCAAAAGCAGCGCCACGATATAGCCGATGATGATGGCAATCAAAATAGCGATTGCCGATGCGAATCCTCGATACAGCACCTGGCCGATAACGGCAAAAGCCAGCGTCACCAGGAATACGATGACCAGATGAGGATCGATGCGATCGTATCCTTCGGATTTGACAATTCCGCCGTTGGACGCCGCATTGCTCGCCAGTTCCAGTCCGATCAGCGCCACTACCGGTCCCATCGCCGCCGGCGGCAGGATGACATCAATCCAATCCACACCCACATACTTGATGAGAATGGCTACTGCCATGAAAATAATGCCGGTGACGATGAATCCGCCCAATGCGTATTCGTATCCCATCTTATTGATAACAATCAGTGCCGGGGAGATGAAGGCAAAACTGGATCCCAGATATGCCGGCGCCTTCCCCTTAGTAATCAGAATAAACAGCAAAGTACCGATGCCGTTCATGAGAAGCGCAATGGCCGGACTGATTCCCAGGATATACGGAACCAGAACCGATGCACTGAACATGGCAAAGGTGTGCTGAATACTTAACGGAATTCCCATCCGAAGCGGGACCTTCTCGTTCACTTGAATAATTCTTCTGTCGCTCATCGTTTCTCCAATCAAACAATCTATAACAATATATTTCCGCTACTTATTATACATGTACCGGAACGAATTTCCTACAATAAAATCCGGTCATCCAATATATAATTGCATTGGGTAATTGTGATGATATTTTCACCTTGAGACGGTCCTGAAACCATTGAAGAATAAGGAAAAACACGGTATAATAACGGTGTGTTTTTGTGTGCAGAAGCTGCGAACTCCGCGGTAGAATAGAGGTAGATTATGAAAGAAAAGAAGGAAAAGGAATCCGCCAAATCCGTCATCATCAATTCGGTGGATCGAAGCATTGACATCTTGGAATATCTCTTTCGTCAGGGAAACGACACATCCATTTCCCAGATCAGCAAAGATTTAGACATATATAAAAGTACCGTATTTCGCACTTTGGCTACATTGGAGAATCGAGGATACGTGGTTCAAAATAAGAATTCCGATCAGTATTCCATCGGACCGAAGCTGTATGCCTACAGCACCCTTCCCCACAACGATATCATCACCGAGAGCGTGCGGCCGCTGCTGCAGGAAATCAGCGATGCCTATGGAGAATGCGTTACATACGGAATTCTGGAGCAGGAATGGGACGGAATGTACGCGAACGTTCCCCTTATCACCATTGAATCCACCCACAATCTAGGACTTTCACGGAAAATCTCCAATCAAACAGAGTGCTATTGTGCGTCTCTCGGGAAGTGCCTTCTGGCATTCTCCGAAAATGTGAACCTGGATGTATATAAGAATGCGGAATTCACCCCGTTTACGGAACATACCATCACCAACTACGAGGATTTGATGAAAGAATTGGAGCTGGTTCGGTACCAGGGATATGCGGTGGATGCGGAAGAACGAGAAATCGGACTGTACTGCCTGGGGGTTCCGGTGCTGAACGGTCACGGAAATGCCGTTGCGGCCATCAGTATTTCCGGTCCGAAATCCAGAGTCAAGGGAGAGCATTTCGAAGAAAAAATTACTTTGATGAAGGAAGTCAGTGCCCGGATTACCCGGGAGGTTTATCTGTAATTCAGCGACGCTGCGGGAAGCCGCGGCGCCGTTTTCTTTTGTACAAAAAGCACGATAATAGGGTAGGAATCTCGAGGACTCCTACCCTATTACCGTTAAAACACTATTTCAAAACACTCCAGTGAAGCATTCCGTTAAGCATTCTTTCCGGCAGCCAGCATTTTCTTGTTGCCTTCGTTAAACTTGCCCTTTCCATGGGATTCAAAGTACTTGCACATGGACGCTTCGAACTCGTCATAAGTGAACAGGCCGGATTCGGAAGCCAGTTTACCCAGAAGAACCAGGTTGGCATTTCCGCCTCTTCCCTGCTCCGTTGCGATATCCGTTGCCGGAATCTCAACGACACGAACGTCTTCACGACGCTTTACGTCCTGATCCAGAGCGTTCTTATTGATGTACATTACGCCATCCTTCGGCATTGCTGCTTCGTATCTTTCTACAGAAGCCTCTACCACCGGACCGTCGTTCTTCATCAGGAATACGATATCCGGATGATCCGCATATGGAGAAGCAATCTTCTCATCACTGATAATTACGTTGCATTCGGAATATCCGCCACGCATTTCATTTCCGTATTTGCAGGTCCAAGTGCACTGCAGGTTCTTGTCTACAGCTGCTTCCATAAGGAGTTTACCAACTGTCAGGACACCCTGTCCGCCCAGTCCTACGCAGATAATACGTCTAACCATCTTTTGTTCCCCCTTCTTATCTGTCAATTACTTCGCCAAGTTCATATACCTTAGAAACCACTTCATCGATGTGCTTCATGGAATCTACCGGTGACATGTGCCAGTTTGTCGGGCATGGTACCAGTACTTCTACCAAGGAGAAACCTTTTCCGGCCTGCTGTTTCTCAATTGCTTTCCGTACCGCCTTTTTGGTACGGTTGATGTTTGCCGGGCTGGTCACGGATGTACGAGCCAGATAAGCGATATCCATGCCCTTCATCAGTTTGAATACATCGGTATTCTCACCGTTATCAACGAAGTTTCTTCCTGCCGGTGTGGATGCCGTCTTCTGACCAATCATTGTGGTCGGAGCCAGCTGTCCGCCGGTCATGCCGAATACGGTGTTGTTCATTACGAACATGGTCACGTTCTCGTTTCTCAGCGCTGCGGATGTAGTCTCTCCCAGACCGATCGCATACGCACCGCCATCTCCGGCGATGGTGAGGATGTTTTTGTCCGGACGAACTCTCTTCATTGCGGTGAGTGCCGCACCCATCTTTCCGTGTGGCGGAACGATGGCATCCACGTTCATCCAGAACTGGAACTGGTGGTTACAACCGATATCGGAGCAAATGATGGTGTCGCTTACGATGTCCATCTCCTCCAGAACTTCTGCAAGAATTCTGTTGAAGATTCCGTGGCCGCATCCGCCGCAGAAACGGCTCTCATCATAAAATAACTCAGGTGCTTTCTTTGTAGCCATTAGTATACCTCCTCTTCGTCCTTGCCTTCGAAGACTTCTTTCGCAAACGCCATAACCTCGTCTACGGTATGGATTCTCGGTTCGTCTACTGTCATGGCATATGTATTGAACTTTCCTTTAGTATGAATAATTACGTCCTCACGCATCTGTCCCATCATGTTCACTTCGACCGTTACGATACCCTTGCAGGTTTCCGGAATTGCGTCGAATGCCTTGCTTGGGAACGGCCACAGAGTAATCGGACGAATCAGACCCAGCTTGAAGCCTTCTTCTCTCGCTCTGGTAACTGCTTCCTGTGCCACTCTGGAGGAAATACCGTATGCAACCAGTACAACGTCGGCATCCTCAACCTGGAAGCTTTCCCATCTCTGCTCTTCTTCCGAGATCTTTCTCATCTTTGCCAGGTATTTGTGGTTCCATTCCTGAACCGGCTCGAAGTAGGTTACGTCGGTTGCAACCTTGTGGTCTTCGCCCGGTTTAACACCACTGATGGTCCAATCCAGGTCGTCCAGACCGTATTCCTTCATTTCCGGAAGAACCACCGGCTCCATCATCTGTCCGATAGTTCCGTCAGACAGCAGACATACCGGGTGACGATACTTCTCTGCCAACTCAAATGCCTCATAAGCCATATCACAAGATTCCTGAACGGAGTTCGGTGCCAGTACGATCAGGTGGTAGTCACCGTTTCCACCGCACTTTACTGCCTGCCAATAGTTATCCTGACCTGCAGAAATAAAACCATCACCAATTCCAAAACGCTGAACGCATGCTACTACGCATGGGATTTCAGCGGATACCCAGTAAGCGATTCCTTCCTGATACAGGGAGAATCCCGGACCGGATGTGGAAGTGAACGCACGGGAGCCCAGGCAGCGAGCGGCGAAGGTCATATTAACACTTTCGATTTCGGAAGCACCCTGAATGAATACTCCGCCTACTTCCTTCTGTCTCCAAGACATCCACTGCAGAATTTCAGACTGTGGAGTAATCGGATATCCCGCATAAAAACGACAACCACCACGGATGGCACCTTCTGCCATCGCCTCGTTGCCCTTCATGATTCTTTTTTCCATAATGTCGTATCCTCCTTACAACCTATAAAATTTCGAAAACCAGATCCGGGCACATGGTGTAGCAACATCCACACTGTACGCACTTCTCCGAATCCACCTGCGGTACCAGATAACCCTTTGCGTTCACCTCCGATGATACGCTCAAAGCGCCAGGCTTGCAGTTGGCAATGCAAAGATAGCAACCTTTGCAATGTTCAACGTTCAACTTGATTTTCTCCATGATCAGAACCGTCCTTTCCAACAATTTTCGCGTTCTTAAAGAAATATCTTTTTTAATCTGTTCCACTCTATAGAACGATGTTCTATAATTTACCATATTATAGCATCTCCACCAAGTTCGCGTCAACCGGTAGCACGATTTTTCCTATTTTTCTTTTATCCTCTATTTCATCGCCCCCATGAATCCGCCTACTGAAAAAGGACAGATGCCCTGCGCCATTAAAGCAAGAACACCTGTCCTCATTTATGATGTGCCGATCAGTCCACAATGTCTTCCGGAGACACCTGACTTCTCTTCCGAATGGTAAAGCCCGTAAAAGCAAATACGATGGCCACCAGCGGGTTTACGAGATTCAGGAAGCTGTACGGCAGGTAGTCCAGTGTCGGCACGTTCAAATACGTACTCATGGCCACCGCGCAGGTCGTCCACGGAATCAGCGGGGACGTCATCGTTCCGAAATCCTCCAGCGTTCGGGACAGGTTCTGTGGGGCCAAATCTCTTTCTTCATATTCGTCCTTATACATTCTTCCGGTCAGCAGAATGGACAGGTACTGCTCTCCGCATACCAGGTTCACGAACACTGCCGTAATTCCCGTTGCGGTAATCAGTCCTCCGGTTCCCTTCGCCACCTTCAGGATGTGGTTCGCGATGCATGCCAGCATACCGGAGCTGTGCATGATGCCTCCGAAGGTCAGGGAACACAGAATCAGCGAAACGGTCCACATCATGTTCTGCAGTCCGCCCTTGGACAAAAGCTCGTCCAACGCCTTGTTTCCGGTCTCACAGGAGTATCCGTAGCTCAGTACGGTACCGATTTCCTCTATGCCCTGTCCCTGCACCAAAAGGGCGCAGATTACGCCCAGCAGCATGCTGGCTACCAGTCCCGGAATAGCCGGAATTTTGAAACAAATCATGAGAATCAGCAGCAGCAGCGGAAGCACCAGCAGCGGTGAAATCACGAACTGTTCTTTGAGGGATACCAGCACGGCGGAAATATCCGACTCCGAAGAAACTTCTCCGGAGAATCGGGTATTCAGAACCGTGTAGCCGATAATTGCAAGAGCATAGCTGGTTCCCGCGGTGTATACCATGTGCCGGATGTGGGCAAACAGCGTGGTTCCCGATACCGCCGGAGCCAGGTTCGTAGTATCCGAGAACGGAGACATCTTATCCCCAAAGTACGCTGCGGATACCACCGCACCGGCCGTCACCGCCGGCGGAATTCCCATTCCGGAACCGATGCCCACCATGGCAACGCCCAAGGTTCCCGCGGTGGTCCAGGCGCTTCCCGTTGCCACCGCCACGATGGAACATACCAGCAGGCAGGTGACCAAGAAAAACTTCGGCGACAGAATTTTCAGTCCGTAGTAAATCAATGACGGTACGATGCCCCCGGCAATCCAGGATCCGATAATCATTCCGATAAAACACGCAATCAGAATTGCCTGCATGGCGTTCTGAATGGAATCGATAATGCCCTTCTCGATGGTATCCCATTTATTCTTCAGGATTACCACGGCGATAAATGCGGCGATGATGGACGCAAAAATCAGCGGAATCTGTACATCCAAATGGAATATTCTCAACGACCCATAGAGCAATACAAATATCGCAACGATTGGAATCAATGATATTCCCAAATTTGGCGTATGTGGATTTCCGTCTGCAGTCCGATTCTTCTTTTCCATTGTTCTCTCCTCCTCCTAATTACACCGTGGGAGAGTCCTCCATTCTCGCCACGCGAAAATAGAATGCTGTTCTATTTTGTGACCAAATTATAGCATAGCAATGGCAAGTTCCAAACACATGTTATTAATTTCACTTTTCCAATCCGAGGTGGATTTTGCTGTACCCCTTGCAAATTATGGGTTTAATTTATTTCAAATTTTGATTTAAAAGTTTTTATAGCATCGGATTTTGTACCATTTTCATAAAAACAAAAGAAAAATGCGATCTTCCGCAGAAGACCGCACTTTTCCGTGTCGTTATAGGGCTTGCTTAATTCATCATTTAACGCTTATTTCCCGTTATATTCCACATCCTTGCCCTCTGCAAGACGCGCCTGATTCCGCTTGTGCAGACGGATAATCAGAATTGCATCCAGCAATCCAAGGATTACAACTACCAGCTGGAATGTAAACATTTTGGTGTACGCATCAATTGCCGGCAGAGTATCCAGCCAGTGGCTGAACAAGGTGAACTGGAAGATGTCCGGAGAGAATCCCAGAATCGCCGCTACACCGGTGGTGGTTGCGGTAACCGATGCAGGAATTCCGCATTCCTCAATAACCGCATAGTATCCTCTGCCGCCGTAGCAAACGAAGGAAAGTCCAATTACCACGAATATAACGAATGGAACGGAGGAATTCTCGTTTGCACCGAACAGCATGTACAGCAATCCGATAATTGCCAATACATACACGATAATCAGATTCTTGGACTGAGATTTCAATCTGGTTGCAATCTCTCCGCCTACCGGTGCTCCAAGCATCTGGCAGCCGTACTGTCTGAAGATTGCCGCCCATCCGGCGATAACAACCGGAATACCCAGTACGTCTGAGAAGTACGGGGTGAAATATGTCAGTGTCGTCATGAAGGAATACACTGCAAAGATACAGAATGCGAACATCCAGGTTTCCTTATGAGCAAATACCGACAGTACTTCCTTTACCGCATTGTGGTTCTCCTTATCCTTCTTGCTGGCAGCCGCTTCTGCTCTGCTTGCCTCCAGCATTTCCTTGGTCGGATTCGGAATAACAAAGTACAGTGCCACGAAAATGACAACGGACATTGCGATGTTGGCAATAACGGTTGCCTTAATTCCCATGTCCCCTTCTCCTGCATACTGGAATGCCACCATCATCAGAGAAGACTCGATGACATTGAAGATGCCGATGCAGGTTTCGTTAAAACCGTATGCTCTTCCCTGTTCATTTTCCGGCCACATCATACGAATAATCTTAATCTGTGTCGGGAAGTTGAACATCAGAGACGCCACAGCGAAACCAATCCACATTGCAATGCACCACACGTAGGAATGCGGATTCAGTAGGAAGCCTACCGCAAATACCACGTTCAGCACGATGGAAATCAAGTAAATCGTCTTATAGTTGAAGCGGTCTGCGAACCATCCCCCAATCGGTGCCAGGAATACGTTTCCCAGTCCGTAAATGGAAAGCAGAAAACTCATCTTTGTTCCGGAAATATCCAAGAATTCGCGGAACGGTTCGTACCAGGTGTACTGAAGATACGGCACCAGGTAAACGATAGCCCAGCCGGCACCCAGCGCCAGCATAGCGATAGTAAGACGCAGCTTACTCATCTTAATGTAATTAGTATTCTCCATAGTTTTTCTCCCTTCTATGTCGCGCAATCGCTTTTATCCGATGTGCTTCCGGAATACATCCCCCAGAATCCGGATACCGTCGCGAATCTGATCGTCCTTCACCATTGTGAAGTTCATACGGATGGTGTTCTTCACTCCATCGAAGGAGAAGAAAGACTCACCCGGAATGTATGCAATTCCCGCAGCCAATGCATCATCCAGAATCGCATCGCTGTCCAGACCTTCCGGCAGTTCCAACCACAGGAACATTCCGCCTTCCGGATCGGTGTACTTAATTTCTGCCGGGAAGTATTTCTGAATCATCTCTACCATCAGCTCGCAGCGTTCTTTGTATACTACCTGAATCTCCTCAATGTGCTTTTCCAGATCGAACATCTTCAGATAATAGTATGTCAGCATCTGTGTCAGTTCCGGGCTCTGTAGGTCGTTGGTTTCTTTCAGAGATTCAAATGCGGTAGCCACTTCCTTGGAAGCGCATGTCCAAGCAACTCTCATGCCCGGGCTCAGAATCTTGGAGAAAGATCCCAGATAGATGACCTGACCCTTTTTGTCCAGTGCACGCAGGTGCGGCAGCGGCTCGCCCTTGAATCTCAGGTCGCCGTAAGGGTTGTCTTCTACAACAGCAACATCGTACTTTGCAACCACTTCCATGAAGCGTTCTCTTCTCTCCAGCGTCCAAGCCTTGCCGGTTGGGTTCTGGAAGTTCGGAATCACGTAGATCATTTTTGTTTTTGGATTTTCTTCCAGAGCTCTCTCCAGGTCTTCGATTACGATACCATCATCATCGGTATCAACACCGACAAATTCTGCACCATATGGACGGAATGCGTTGATGGCACCCAGGTAGCTCGGGTTCTCTGTGATTACCACATCTCCTTCGTCCAGGAAGGTCATTGCTGCCAGCCCCAGACCCTGCTGAGATCCGGACAGAATGCAGATGTTTTCCTTTGTGCATTCTACGTGCTCTCTGTTGTTCATACGATCTGTCAGGTAGTCCAGCAGAGGGCCGTAACCCTTTGTCAGGCCGTATGCGAAGGCAGTAGCACCTTCTTTTTCCAGCATGGTGTCTGCGGCTTTTCTCAGATCTTCCAGCGGGTACAGTGCCGGATCCGGCAGACCTGCTGCGAAAGAGATCATATCCGACTTTCCGGCAATTCTCTTCTGCACTGCGCGGATACCGGACGGTTTAATGCGGCTCATTCTCTTCGAAAAACTCATGTCTTCATCCTCCTACTACAACTTATAATGGTTAATTTAATTATGGGTAATTATAAATGGTCTATTTTTTGGTTAATCTATTATGGGTATTATGGTTTATCTAATTCACGGTTATTTCTACTTGTACTCTCTTGCCGGCTCTTCTCCGCTCATTACACGAAGTGCGCCCAGTGCCAGAGCAATCATCTCATACTCACCCGCAACGACTTCCATCGGTGCAACGTTCTGGGTCATACGCTGAAGTTCCGATGTCACCTTCTTGGAGTGAGCAATTCCTCCGGTAACGATGATCCGGTCCACCGGTTCGTCAAATGCCGGAATGTAGGAGCAGATTTCCTTTGCAGTCTCATAGATGAATGCATCATATACCAGAGCTGCCTTTCCGTCTCCTTCTTCAATGCGCTTCTCAATCTCTCTGGAATCTTTCGTTCCCAGGAAATCATACATGCCGGCGAATTTGCTGATTTTGTCTACCATTTCGGATTCCGTGTACTTACCGGAATAACAGAGCTGAACCAGCGGATAGGTCGGCAGAGAACCGCAGCGCTCCGGGGAGAACGGACCGTTGGTGCGGCCGCCGGAACCATCCACCATCTTTCCCTTCTTGTGGGCACAGATGGAAATTCCGGATCCCAGGTGGGCAACGATGAAGTTGCAGTCCTCGTACTTCTTTCCAATCTTACCGGCAATGGATCTGGCAACTGCCTTATGGTTCAGTGCATGGAACCAAGCCGGACGCTCCAGTTCCGCAAGACCGGTGATTCTTGCCTTATCCATCATTTCATCCACTGCCACTGGGTCGACAATGAATGAAGGTACGCCGATTTCGTCGCCGATGGACTTCGCGATTACCGCACCGAGGTTCGATGCATGCTCACCGCATACCGCATTTCTGAAGTCTTCAATCATGCGATCGTTTACCGCATAGGTACCACCCTCTACCGGCCGGCAGAGACCGCCTCTTCCGGCAACACAACCAAAGTCTGAAATCGAATATCCGGCTTCTTCCACGGTCTTTACAATCAGGTTCTTCCGGTACTCAAATTCGTCAAAAACATGTGTGTACGGTTTCAGCTCCTCGGCAGTGTGGTCGATTGACGCTTTGAAGAGTTCTTGATCATCTTCAAATACTGCAATCTTGGTGCTGGTGCCACCCGGATTAATAATCAGTATTTTCATTCGCATCCTCCTTGTGAATGACGTATGGTTTTACGAACTTTATGTTCTATTGAATGGAACAGTATTCTGTTTTCGCAATAATTATAATATTTCCACCCCTTGATGTCAATTCAGAAGAATGTCTATTATTTCACCATCATAAAAAAAGAATAAATTCTTCTTCGATAACGTTCAAAAATGTTAATTGCGTCTCAACAAATGCCGAATTATTGCGGTTTTGCTCCATCTCGGCTATAATGATGTTAATACACAGAAAAAAGGAGGCTCCCATGCCATCGCATTACGCCCATTATTATTTTGGAAAAGAAGTCATTCGGGTAATGCCGGGTGATGCGAAAGATATCATCAATTCCAATGCAACCAGCATCGACGCCTACATGATAGGCCTTCACGGTCCGGATTTTCTGGCATTCTATCGCCCTTGGCACAGCAATCGCTTGAGCCGGGAAGGCCGTCAGATTCACCACTCTGCCGGGAGGGATTTCTTTGAACGCGCGACCGGAATCCTCCGAAAGAACCCATCACCCGAAACGTACAGTTACGTGTTGGGATGCGTCACTCATTTTATTCTGGACGCCGCATGCCACCCTCTGATATCGGAATTCATGAAAGAAACCGGCCAGACCCATGCGAAGATTGAACGGGACTTCGACAGCTATATCCTTGGAATCTGCCGCAAATCCCCTCGAAAGGTGAACCTGGACCGAGTTTTCCCCCACTCTAAGAAAATCGACGAGCTGATATCCGGATTCTACGAGAGCACGAACCGCCGAAATACTCAGGAAGCCCTTGAGACCATGAATCGGGTACTGACCCTGTTCAGCCACCCCAATACCGCTACAAGAAATGCCACCTATCGGATTCTTTCTGCCGTTCCCAGCAGGGCCATTCAGAGCCGCCGAGATATGATCTACCGAGACGGAGACGAAAGACGGACCTCCGTCAGCAGTGTGAAGCTCTTCGACGCCCTGAACAAATCCGTTATGCCGGCCTCCGCAGAAATGGATTCCTTTATGAATCACGTCCTGCTGGATACACCGCTGGACGAAACATTTGATTTGAATTATTTAGGGGTACTTCCTGAATAAAATGCTCCACGCAAAAAGCACTGCCTCTGCGGCAGTGCTTTTCATATTGTTTTCTGTTTTCAAATCCTAAGCAATCATCTTCACGCCGAAAGTCAGCCAGGATACGATCAATCCGGCAATTACAACTCCCAGAACCACCGCCGGGAAGGCCTTCTTGAAATCCAGCTCCATCATGGCCGCCACCAAACAGCCCGTCCAGGCACCGGTTCCCGGCAACGGTATCGCCACCAACAGCATCAATCCGAAAAACTCGTATTTCTCCACGGTTTCCTTCTTGGATTCCGCCTTCGCTTCCATCTTGCACACAAAAGCGTTCAAGCCCTCACTCTTGGTTCGCAGCCACGCGAACACTCTCTTGGTAAAAATAATCAACGCCGGAACCGGAATCAGGTTTCCGATAATCGAAAGAATCAACGCTTGACTCACGCTGAGACCTTCCACTACGCCATATGGAATAGCCCCTCGAAGCTCTATGACCGGCACCATCGCCATTAATAATGTTGTAAGTGCAACTCTCAAAATTATCCTCCTTATACAATAACAAGAGAAATCTTATCACAGGAAAATGACCGTTTCAAGTTGTTTTGATGAAAAAAGGGAACCGCTTTCGCAGTTCCCTTTCCCTTAATTCTTTTATGAAAATCCAATTCGCTTCACCGGATTCTAGAAGTCCTTGTTCACCTTTCTCTCCACATACTTGGTGTGCAGAATATGGTGTGCCTTCTCGCTTCCCGGTTCACCGAAGTAGGATTTGTACAGTTCGATGATTTCCGGATTCTCGTGAGATTTACGCAGCGGCTTGTTCTTGTCCAGCTCGTACAGTCCCTTTGCACGAAGTGCGCGAACGTCTACGAAGTTTCTGACAGAGGAATCCACGATTGGCTGTCCGCCACCGTTGACGCATCCGCCCGGACATGCCATGATTTCCACGAATGTGTAATTCTTCTCGCCGGAACGGATTGCATCCAGAACCTTCTTCGCATTGGCCAGACCGCTGGCTACTGCCACGTTCACTTCCAGGCCGCCAACGTTGTAGGATGCTTCCTTCACACCTTCTACGCCACGAACATCGGTAAATTCTACGCATTCCAGCTCTTCGCCGGTAATGGTCTCCACTGCCGTTCTCAGTGCCGCTTCCATAACGCCACCGGTTGCACCGAAGATGACTCCCGCACCGGTGTAGTCGCCCAGAGGGCTGTCGTACGGCATTTCCGGCAGGTTGACAAAGTCGATGCCGGCTTCGTTAATCAGGCTGCCCAGTTCTCTGGTGGTCAGGGAGTAATCCACATCCTGTACGCCTGCCGCATCCTGATCCGGTCTGTCGCACTCGAATTTCTTAGCGGTACATGGCATTACGGATACCGATACAATCTTGTCTACCGGAATTCCCATGGTTTCCGCGTAGTATGTTTTTACTACCGCACCGAACATCTGCTGCGGAGATTTGCAGCTGGATACGTTCGGGAGCAGGTCCGGATAGTAGTGTTCGCAATACTTAATCCAACCCGGCGAGCAGGAGGTAATCAGAGGCAGTGCTCCGCCGTTCTGAACACGATCAATCAGTTCGTGAGCCTCTTCCAGGATAGTCAGATCTGCCGAGAAGTTGGTATCGAATACGCGATCGAATCCCAGACGGTGCAGTGCAGCGGACATCTGTCCTTCTACAACGGTTCCGATCGGAAGTCCAAAGCATTCGCCCAGACCCACACGAACGGACGGTGCTGCCTGAACGACAACGAACTTATCCGGATCTTCCAGTGCAGCCTTAACCTCAGCGGTAGAATCCTTCTCATAGAGGGCACCTACCGGGCAAGCTGCCACGCACTGTCCGCAGTTTACGCAACTGGTCTCTGCAAGCGGAAGGTCAAAGGTACTTCCGATGTATGTATCGAATCCACGGTTGTTTGCGCCGATTACGCCGATTCCCTGAAGGTTTTCGCAGGCTCCCACGCATCTTCTGCAAAGAATACATTTGTTATT
This sequence comes from Mogibacterium kristiansenii, assembly GCF_009695905.1. Taxonomy (GTDB): domain Bacteria; phylum Bacillota; class Clostridia; order Peptostreptococcales; family Anaerovoracaceae; genus Mogibacterium_A; species Mogibacterium_A kristiansenii. The sequence goes on along the minus strand of NZ_VUNA01000001.1, from coordinate 184,329 downwards.
GTCTCTGACGATGGATTTGGAGCTGGCATCTACGCTAAAAGAATTCTTCTTTCCGGCATAGTAATCCGTGTCTGTCACGCCGTAGCGCTTGCACAGCTTCTGCAGCTCGCAGTTGTTGTTTCTTACGCATGCCAGACAGTCCATGTTGTGATCGGAAACGATCAGCTGCAGGGTCTTTCTTCTGGATTCTCTCAGTCTTTCGGTATTAGTGTGTGCCACCATTCCGTCACTTACCGGGAATGCACAAGCGGTTACCAGACCTCTGGCACCCTCCACTTCACACAGGCACATTCTGCAGGCGCCAATTTCGTTGACGTCTCTCAGAAAGCACAGAGTCGGAATGTCAATTCCGGCTGCATGTGCAGCATCCAGAAGAGTGGAGCCTTCCGGAACTGTGACTTCAATATTATCGATTGTTAATTTGATATCTCCCATTTCTGTAACCTCCACTACTTGAATACCACTGCGCCGAAACGGCAGTTATCCATACATGCTCCACACTTGATGCACTTCTCCGGATCGATGTGATGCGGTTCTTTCACGGAACCGGTAATCGCATCCGCCGGGCAGTTTCTTGCGCACAGTGTGCATCCTTTACACTTCTCCGGATCGATTTCGTATGTGCACAGAGCCTTACATACGCCGGCCGGACACTTCTTGTCCTGAATATGCGCTACATACTCGTCCCGGAAGAATCTCAAAGTGGACAGAACCGGGTTCGGTGCAGTCTGACCCAGACCGCACAGAGAGTTCGCCTGGATGTACTTTGCCAGCTCTTCCAGCTTGTTCAGATCTTCCATCTCACCTTTGCCTTCGGTAATCCGTGTCAGAATTTCCAGCATACGTCTTGTACCGATACGGCATGGAGTACATTTTCCGCAGGATTCACTTACGGTGAATTCCAGGAAGAATTTCGCAATATCCACCATGCAGTTATCTTCGTCCATTACGATCATTCCGCCGGAACCCATCATGCATCCGATGCTCTTCAGGGTTTCGTAATCGATTGGAATGTCATAATACTTTTCCGGGATACATCCGCCGGAAGGACCGCCGGTCTGTGCGGCCTTGAACTTCTTGCCCTTTGGCACGCCGCCGCCGATTTCTTCAATAACTTCTCTCAGTGTAGTTCCCATCGGAACTTCTACCAGACCGGTGTTGTTTACCTTACCGCCCAGAGCGAATACCTTGGTGCCCGTTGAGCCTTCGGTACCCATGGACCGGAACCAATCCACACCCTTTACGATGATTTCCGGAATATTTGCATATGTCTCTACGTTGTTCAAAACAGTTGGCGACTGGAACAGACCCTTTACTGCCGGGAACGGCGGACGGGTATGAGGCTCTCCACGGTTTCCTTCGATGGAGGTCATCAGTGCGGTTTCTTCACCGCAAACGAATGCGCCGGCACCCAGTCTCAGGTCGATATCGAAATTGAAATCCGTACCGAAAAGGTTCTTGCCCAGCAGTCCGTATTCTCTTGCCTGACGAATTGCAATGCGGAGACGATCTACGGCGATTGGATACTCTGCACGAACGTAGATGTAACCCTGATCTGCGCCGATTGCGTATCCGGCAATGGCCATTGCTTCCAGCACGCTGTGCGGGTCACCTTCCAGAATGGAACGGTCCATGAACGCACCCGGGTCTCCTTCGTCGGCGTTACAGCATACGTACTTCTGAACCTGTCCTCTGTTGCCGCAAGCAAATTTCCACTTCTTTCCGGTTGGGAATCCGGCACCGCCACGGCCTCTCAGTCCGCTGTCCAGTACTACCTGAATGACATCGTCCGGAGACATCTGAGTCAGAGAACGTCCCAGCGCTTCATATCCGCCTCTTCCGATATATTCATCGATATTCTCCGGATCGATTATTCCGCAGTTCCGAAGTGCGATACGGGTCTGTCTGTTGTAGAACTTGAAATCTTCATCATTCGTACCGTCGGCATTTTCTTCCCGAAGCAGGTACTTAGATGCAACATTTCCGCCTTCCACGTGTTCCCGGAAAATGACTTCTGCCTTGTCCGGATTCACTTCTTCATAGAATACGGCACCCGGGTGGATTACTACGATCGGGCCCTTTGCGCAGAGACCCTGACATCCGGTCTGAATTACCTTGTATTCCTTTTCCTTGCCGGCTACCTTAATCAGTTTCTCAAAACGATCCATAACTTCCTGGCTGTGGCCGGAATGACATCCGGTACCGCCGCAAACCATAATAAATTTCTCAGGACCGTCACCTTCTACATGTTCCGGAGCTGTTTCTCCCACTCCGCATCTTGGACCGATCTGACTCTGCATCCGGTCACGAATGACTTTGAGTTCTTCTAATGATTTCATTATCTTCCTCCATTGCAGTCTTCAATTACTGGTTTATGCATACTTCTTCAAGATATCGGCAACCTGATCCGGAGTAATCTTTCCGTATACATCGCCACCTACAATCATAACCGGAGCCAGTCCGCAGGCTCCCACACAACGGCAGGTATCCAGAGAGAACTTTCCATCCGATGTGCATTCACCGTCATCGATTCCCAGTTCTTTCTTAACCTCTTCCAGAACCTCGCCGGCACCCTTAACGTAGCATGCGGTTCCAAGACAGACAGATACTTCGTACTGTCCCTTTGGAGACATGGAGAACTGTGCGTAGAATGTAGCCACGCCGTAAATCTTCTCCATTGGGATTCCGGTCTCATCTGAAATAATTTTCTGCACTTGATATGGTAAATATCCGTAAATCTCCTGTGCTGCCTGCATGATTGGCATCAGAGAACCTTTTTCACCTTTGTGCTCTGCAATTCTTCTGCGGAGTTCAGTTTCCTGTTCCGCTGTGCCTTTGAAAGGAACATTTGAAACTTTCATCAGAATTATACCTCCTTGTTTTGACATACAAATACACCTTGTATAATTTATTATACGATTATATAATGAGTTTGCAAGAATTGTTATAACTCTAACTAAATTTATTTCATTTAGTCATACATGAACAGAAATTTAGTTAAATATAATTAAATAAATTAAATTGTCAGTTAAAAATATTTTATCAATAGTGCTATAAACGCAAGGAGGAAGCTATGGTTTTAAAAGAAGTGGTAAACCTGCTGGATGCCGAAGTATTAACGGGAAACAGCGATCCGGAGCTGGAATTGAACAGTGCATTTTCGTCGGATATGATGAGTCATATGTTAGCCTATTCTAATGACAAGTCTATCTTAATCACAGCTTTATATAATCCACAAGTTCTACGTACAGCAGACTTAATGGGCATTTCCTGTGTAATTTTTATCGGACGAAGCGAGCCGGATCCGGCCTTGATTAAGCTGGCAGAATCCTTAGGTGTAACCGTCGTACAGTCCCCTTATTCCATGTACGTCACCTGTGGCATTCTTTTCTCCAACGGATTGCAAGGCGCATTCCAGAACGAACAGGAGAGATAATAAAATGATTTATCCAAAGTTTCTCCGCCACGGCGACACCATCGGCATCTGTGCACCCAGTGCCGGCGTAGGTCACAAAATTGAATCCTTTGAACAATCGCTTTCCGTACTCAAAGGAGAAGGCTACCATATTCGCGAAACCGCAGGAGTGCGCACCGATTCCGAGCGTTCCGCCTCCGGTGCCGTGCGCGGCAAAGAATTACAGGAATTAGTCGAGGATAAAAACGTTTCCGCCATTCTCTCCGCTTCCGGCGGGGACTACGCACCGGAAATGCTTCCTTTCGTGGATTGGGAACGAATCCGAGAAAATCCGAAATGGATCATCGGTGCCAGTGACCCCACCAATCTTCTTTTTCCCGTCACCACCAATTTGGATATTGCCACTATGTACGGATTCAATGCGGGTACCTTTGACTGGCAGCCCCTGCACCCGTTTCAGGAACGGATGCTTCGGGTTCTGAAAGGAGACATTGGAATACAGGAGTCCTTTCAATACTATGATGACAAAAGGGATTTCAGCGACAATCCGATTCTGGAAGGTGAAGTGTACTGGGACAGCCGAATGGACGGCGAGAAGGCGCCGGTATCTTTCGAAGGAAGGTTAATCGGAGGATGCATCGACTGCATCGGAAAGCTGATCGGTACGCCTTACGACGGCACCCATCAATTCTTGGACCGCTACGCATCGGAGGGCATTATATGGTACTTCGATCCTTTTGCTATGAATGCGGAAACCCTGTACCTCACCATGCTTCAAATGAAGGCCTGCGGCTATTTCCGAGGTGCAACCGGAATTCTCTTTGGCCGGGTGATGTTCGACGGCGGTTCATCGGACGAGGATTATCTGGATCTGCTCACTCGATGCTTCGACGTTCCAATCATCCTGAACTGCGATATCGGTCACGTGAAGCCGTGTATGACGCTGATAAACGGTTCGTTCGCAACGGTTCAATGCGGAGATGGAATCGGTACAATAGAAATGAGACTGGAATAATCCAGTCTCATTTTGTTTTGCATCTATTTCTTGGATTGTTACTCCAAATGTTTTTTGAAGTTGCCCACAACCCGTTCGCCATCGTTCAGCATGATGAAGGCGTGGGGATCTTTTTCCAGCACCAGAGTTTGCAGGTGATAGACTTCGTACTTTGTGATGGCAACCACCATAATGTGCACATTTTCCTCGGTAAAGGATCCGGTTCCTTCCCATTTGGTAACACCGCGTCCCATATCCGTGGTAATGAGCTTATCGATTCCATCTATTTTCGTAAAAATCAGCACCTCAGTATTGATGTTCTGAGTATGCATCCGATCCATGAAACTGGAGCGAATAGTGGTATAGATAAAGGAATAGATGGCAATCTGAATATTGAACACCAACAGACAAATTCCGTATACCGCCACGTTGAACAGCACGTTGATTTTTCCCACACTGGTATTCGGGTGGGTCTTGGACATGCATACACCGATGATATCCGAACCGCCGGTAGAGCTTCCGCCTCTTAGAATCATTCCGGAACCCACGCCGCCAATGACGCCTGCCACTACACACGCAGACAGGTAATCGTTAAACAGCGGCTTAGCCGGTACCGGAACCAGTGTCAGACAGAGGGACGACATTCCGATGGAAATCAGAGATTTAATCGAGAACTTAATTCCCACCGCCCGATACGCGTAGTAGAACAGCGGAACGTTCATAAGAAAGTAGATAATACCGGTGAGGTCCATTCCCGGAGGTCCGGAGAAATGCAGGACCTTAACGAAAAACAGACGAAGCAGCTGTGCCATTCCCAGGAATCCGCCGTTATACAGGCTCATCGGGGTAATCAGCACGTTGATGCTCACCGCATAGATAATATTTCCTAATATGATGTAACAGATATTTGCGAAGGCAGAAAACTTGTCTTCAAATTGATCTAACCAATTCATAACATCAGCATAGGGTGAAACAGTATTTCTGTTTCACCCTACCCTTAACTCTCCTTTTTTTAACTCTTAGTTTTATTTGTTACGGATGGCAGCCTGTGCCGCAGCCAAACGAGCAATCGGCACCCGGAATGGCGAGCAGGATACGTAATTCAATCCCAGTCTGTGGCAGAAATCGATGGTCTTCGGGTTTCCGCCATGCTCACCGCAAATTCCCAGCTTGATGTTCGGACGGGTCTTCCGGCCTTCTTCTGCAGCCATCTTTACCAGCTTTCCAACGCCGCGCTGATCCAGAACCTGGAACGGATCTTCTTCCAGAACACCCTTCTCCACGTACTCGCGAATAATCTTTCCGGTATCGTCTCTGGAGAAGCCGAATCCCATCTGAGTCATGTCGTTGGTACCGAAGGAGAAGAATTCTGCATCTTCTGCGATTTCATCGGCAACTAGAGCGGCTCTCGGAATCTCAATCATGGTTCCCACCATGTAGTTCAGTCTCTCACCGGCCTGCTCGAAGCATCTTTCTGCAGTCTCGTCGATGGTCTTCTTTACATTCTTCAACTCGTTCGGAATGCCTACCAGAGGTACCATGATTTCCGGTTTGATATCGATGCCGGTTTCCTTCTTCACTTCCAGTGCAGCGGTAATGATTGCCTCTGTCTGCATCTCAGCAATTTCCGGATAGGTTACTGCCAGACGGCAGCCTCTGTGTCCCAGCATCGGGTTAAACTCGTGCAGTTCGATGGTCTTGGTCTTAATTTTCTCCAGCGGAATGCCAAACTGCTCAGACAGTTCCTTCATATCCTCTTCGTTCTTTGGGAGGAATTCGTGCAGCGGCGGATCCAGGAGACGGATGGTGACCGGCTTTCCTGCCATGGTTTCATACAGGCCTTTGAAGTCGCCCTTCTGATACGGAAGGAGACCTGCCAGTGCCTCTCTTCTCTCTTCCTCGGTATCTGCCAAAATCATACGGCGAATCTTTGGAATTCTCTCTTCTTCAAAGAACATGTGCTCGGTTCTGCAAAGGCCGATTCCCTCTGCACCGAACTGAACCGCCTGCTTTGCATCTCTCGGATTGTCCGCATTGGTACGAACGCCGATGGTGCGGATTTCATCCGCCCACTTCATGATGGTTCCGAAGTTGCCGGACAGTTCCGGTGCCTTGGTTGCGATTTCTGCCGCATATACGCTGCCGTCGGTACCGTTGATGGAAATCATATCGCCTTCGTGGTACTTCACGCCGTGGATTTCCATGTACTTCTCTTCTTCGTATACCGTGATGTCGTGGCATCCGGCTACGCAGCACTTACCCATACCACGGGCAACTACTGCTGCGTGGGAAGTCATGCCGCCTCTTGCGGTGAGGATACCTTCCGCTGCAACCATACCAGCCAAGTCTTCCGGAGAAGTCTCTTCACGAACCAGAACAACCTTCTTGCCGGCTTCCTTTGCAACGGCTGCATCATCGGCACTGAATACGATCTCGCCGCATGCCGCACCCGGAGATGCCGGAAGACCTTTTCCAATCGGGGTGTGCTTCTTCAGTTCCTCTGCATCAAATGCCGGGTGGAGAAGCTGGTCAATCTGCTCCGGTGCAATTCTCATGATTGCGGTCTCTTTATCGATTTTCTCTTCGTTCACCATATCTACGGCAACCTTTACCGCAGCTTCTGCCGTTCTCTTACCGTTTCTGGTCTGCAGCATGAAGAGCTTGCCCTCTTCAACCGTGAACTCCATATCCTGCATATCCTTATAGTGGTCTTCCAGGATTCTGGCAATGTCCTCGAATTTTCCGTATACATCCGGGAAAGATTCCTTCATCTGATCGATTGGCTGCGGTGTACGGATACCCGCTACAACGTCTTCACCCTGTGCGTTTACCAAGAACTCACCGAAGATCTTGTTTTCACCGTTCACCGGGCTTCTTGTAAAGGCAACACCGGTGCCGGAATTCTCACCGGTATTTCCGAATACCATGGACTGGACGTTTACTGCCGTTCCCAGGGATGCGGAAATGTTATTCAGCTTTCTGTACAGAATTGCTCTTTCGTTGTTCCAGGAACGGAATACCGCCTGAATCGCCTCCATCAGCTGATCCTTCGGATTCTGTGGGAACTCTCTGCCCAGTTCTGCTTTTACCAGTTCCTTGTATCCTTCAATGATGACTTTCAAATCCTCTGTCTTCAAATCAACGTCATACTCAGCGCCCACTTCCTTCTTGCGGCCGTCAAAGATCTGATCGAATTTGGACTTCGGGATTTCCATTACAACGTCACCGAACATCTGAATGAAACGTCTGTAGCTGTCGTAAGCAAAACGCTCGTTGCCGGTCTTGGCAGCCAGGCCCTTTACGGAATCGTCATTCAGTCCCAGGTTCAGAATCGTGTCCATCATTCCCGGCATGGAAACCGGTGCGCCGGAACGAACGGAAACTAGAAGCGGATTCTCGATGTCTCCGAACTTCTTTCCCATTACCTGCTCCAGTTCATCCAGGTGTTCATACACTTCCCGAACGATTTCATCGTCCAGCATGCCGCCCTTGTTCAGATAATCCTTGCAGGCATCGGTAGAAATAGTAAATCCGAAAGGTACCGGCAGACCGATTTTTGTCATCTCTGCCAGATTGGCACCTTTACCTCCCAGAAGGTCTCTCATGTCCTTGGAGCCTTCATTGAATGAATACACAAACTTGCCCATAAGCTTTCTCCTTGTTTAAAAATTTCGCCTAGAATTCTAGCTTGCTATTAATATATTCACGTACGTCGGACAATGGCAGACGAATCTGTTCCATCGTGTCTCTGTCCCGTATGGTGACACAGTGATCTTCTGCCGTGTCAAAATCAACACAGACGCAGAACGGAGTACCGATCTCATCCTGACGGCGGTATCTCTTACCGATGGAGCCGGAGGTATCATAATCGGTGCTAAAATATTTGCTCAATTCTTCGTAAATCGGCTCTGCCTGCTCCTTGAGCTTGTTGGACAGAGGCAGAACGGCAACCTTATACGGTGCCAGTGCCGGATGAAGTCTCAGGACGATACGGGTATCTTCCTTGCCCTTCGCATCCGTCAGGGTTTCTTCGTCATATGCATCAATCAGGAATGCCAGTGCCACACGATCGGCACCCAGAGACGGCTCGATGCAGTACGGCACGTATTTCTCATGGGTTTCCGGATCCATATAGCTCATATCCTGTCCGGAGTGGTTCTGGTGCTGCATCAAATCGAAATCCGTACGATCTGCAATTCCCCACAGCTCACCCCAGCCGAATGGGAACAGGTATTCCAGATCGGAAGTGGCGTTGCTGTAGTGAGACAGTTCTTCCTTCTCGTGATCGCGAATGCGGATGTTCTCCATGTTCATACCCAAGTTCTTCAGGAAATCCTGTGCATACTGCTTCCAGTACTCGAACCATTCCATATCCGTTCCCGGCTTGCAGAAGAATTCCAGCTCCATCTGCTCAAATTCACGGGTACGGAAGGTAAAGTTGCCCGGAGTAATCTCATTCCGGAAGGATTTACCAATCTGCGCAATACCGAATGGCACTTTCTTTCTGGCGCTGCGCTGAACATTCTTAAAGTTTACGAAGATGCCCTGTGCCGTTTCCGGACGCAGGAAGATTTCCGATTTGGAATCTTCGGTAACGCCCTGGAAGGTCTTGAACATCAGGTTAAACTTCCGAATCGGCGTGAAATCCGTCTTTCCGCATTCCGGACAAGGTACCCGGTTCTCCTGAATGAAGGATTCCAGCTGCTCATTGCTCCAGCCGTCACAAGCGAAGGTTTCGCCCTTTGCCCGCATGTACTCTTCCACCAGCTGGTCCGCTCTGTGTCTGGATTTGCAGTTCTTGCAGTCAATCAGCGGGTCCGAGAATCCACCCACGTGTCCGCTGGCTACCCATGTTTCCGGGTTCATCAGAATCGCCGCATCCAGTCCCACGTTGTACTTGGATTCCTGCACGAACTTCTTCCACCATGCCTGCTTCACGTTGTTCTTGAACAACACGCCCAGAGGACCGTAATCCCATGTGTTTGCCAGGCCGCCGTAAATATCGGAACCCGGGAAAATAAATCCTCTGTTGCTGCATAGAGCTTTGATTTTTTCCATTGTTGCTTTGTTGTTATCTGCCATTCTTTCTCTACTCCAAACTTTTAAATTATTTTTTAGTTTTCCGGATGGATGCCGCTTTCCTGCGCCACTTCCTCCAGAATCTTTGTCAGATCTTCTTTGGTCTCTTCACCAATCGGTGCTTCCGCTTCTGCCGGAGCCGCTTCTTCTACGGATGCTGCGTCCTCTGTCGCATCGTCTGCATCCACTACCACCGGCTCGTCGTCGACATCCAAATCAAACTCTTCAAAGAAATCGTCGTCCTCATCCTCTGTCTTCTTCCGGAAGATGTCCGATCCCTTCCGCTTCAGCTCTTCTAATCCTTCCCGAACGCGGTCGGAATCGATGCCCTCCGCCGTCTTCTCCCGGAAGTCTTCCAGCACATCCTGGCCCCGATCCCGAAGCTCGTTGTACATATCCACTCCCTTTTCTTTCAGGTCTTCGTAGAATTCGCTGTCCTTGATCTTATCCACCTTCTCCATACCCTTGTCGTAGTAAATCTGACCCTGGGCTCTGGCCTTCCGGTACTGGCTCTTCACCTTGCCGTTAATGTCGGTAATCTGTCCCTGATCATTTACAAACTCAATCTTGCAATTAAATCCGGCGGCACTGATAACACCGAAAATAACGCCCCAAGGAGCCACCACGGCACCCAGCAATCCTGCTGTCAGCGGCAGATTCAAGAGAATGGTATCGCCTTTTCGAACGATAATCCGAGACATATTTCCCTTGGCAATGGTCTTCTTCAGCTGACGCTTCAGAATGCCCTCTTTTCTCTCTTCATCCTCTTCATGAGCATTGATATAATCCATGGACTCCTCAATATTGATGATGGCATCCACCACGCTTCCGTTGGCTTCTTCCAACGCTTCCTTTGCTTCCCGATAGCTGACACCGGTACGATCCTTGACTAATTCGATTTTTTCCAATGTAATTTCCATATCTTCCTCCTTGCCGGGACTTCGCTTATGCGTCGAAATCCCCTTTCAAAAGATCAGTATTCAGGTAGTATTCCAAATATTCTGACAGAATTTTTTTCAATTCCCGCTGAATTTCCGGCTTCAACTGAATTCTGGAAAAAGTGGCAAGAGAATGTCTTACCATGTATTTCAATACCTCCACTATATCAAAATGAGGCTTGAAAATCAATGTATCCCCGTCGCTTTTCTCTCTCTCCATACAATCTCCACACAGGATTCCGCCCCCGGAAATCGAGAAATACGCCGGCATTTCGAAGTCCTCTCGCTTCTTTCCGCAATCCACGCACTGATTCAGCTCCGGCATAACCCCCTGCATTCCAAGATTTTTTACCAAATACGCATAGAGCATGGTCTCATAATTTCCCTTTGCTTGGGTAATGGCCTCCATGAACTCGATGGTCAATTCGAAGGTTCGCGGCTGCGGCTTTCCCTCCTCCAGCGTCTCGTTCAAGTATTCAATCACTCGGGATGCCACCAGGAATCGATCGATATCTTCGCCGATGGAATAGAAGCTGCGCTTAATTCCCGCTCCGTTGATGTTGTAATAGTCCCGATTTTTGAAGATTTCGTATTCCGAGTAGGTAAAAGGACGCAGCGCCAAGGCCGAACGATTCCGGCCTCGCTCCGACAGTCCGGTGCCCGCGGAAATCTTTCCATAATCCTTCGTGAACACCACAATCATCCGCCGGTTGTTGGCGATTTTATTCTGTTTCAGTACGATTCCTTCTGTTGTAATCAGCATTCTTTACTCGTCTTTATAACCAAAATTGCGAATGGTACGATCCGAATCCCGCCAATTCTCTTTCACCTTCACCCAAAGGGACAGGAACACCTTGGTACCCAACAGGGCTTCGATTTCCATCCGGGCACTCTTGCCCACACCTTTCAGCTTTCGGCCGCCTTTGCCGATGATAATGCTTTTATGGGATTTTCGTTCGCAGTAGATCACCGCACCGATATCCGTGATGTTCGGTTTCTCCTCATAGGACTCAATTTCCACAAAAACACCGTGAGGCACTTCTTCGTTCAGGTATTCCAGCAGCTTCTCCCGAATAATCTCGCTGACGATGAAGCGCTCCGGATGATCCGTCGCCATATCCTCCGGATAATACATCGGACCTTCCTCCATGTATCCGGTGAGGCGCTCAATCAGCTCCTCCACGTTGGTTCCGTTCAGTGCCGACACGCCGTAGATGTCGTCAAAGATATTCATCTCGGAATACCGATTGTACAGCTCCAGATAATCTTCCGGCTTCATCAAGTCCATCTTGTTGATGGCCAGAATTTTCGGCGTATCCACTTCCTGAATCATATCCAGCAAATACTGGTCGCCGGATCCGAATTTGCGGCTTCCGTCGATGATGAATACGATGAGGTCCACACCTTTATAGGTGTTCACCGCCGTCTCGTTGATGGTGGCACCCAGCTTGTTCTTCGGCTTGTGAATTCCCGGGGTATCCAGAAAAATCAGCTGGCGGCCGTTCCCGTTATCGTATTCCATATCCGTGTAAATTCCGGTAATTCGGTTTCGGGTAGTCTGCGGCTTGCTGGATGTAATTGCAATCTTCTCTCCCAGAATCTGATTCAGCAGCGTAGACTTTCCTACATTCGGTCTTCCGATAATACCAATAAACCCTGATTTCATACTCTCTCCATTTCTATTCTCTCCTCAGGTCCACCGCCGACATCACGTTTTCTTCGTGAAGCCGCATGACCTTCTTCTCTTCCTCTTCCATGTGATCATACCCCAGCAGATGCATCATGCTGTGAACGAACAGGTAGGTCAGTTCCCGTTCCTCCGTATTTCCATATTCCATCGCCTGTTCGCAGGCCCGCTTATAACAGATTACCACGTCTCCCAGCAACACCGAAATCTCCTCATCCAGGGATTTCAACTCTTCCGCAACCGCTTCTGCCGATTCATACTGCGGGAAGGACAGCACATCCGTTACCCGGTCAATGTCTCGATACTCCCGATTAATCTGCCGAATGGTCTCCTCATCCGTGATGGTGAGGGATACCTCCAGTCGCTCTTCTTCCTCTGCCGGCAAATCGAATTCCTGACGGAACACTTCCGACGCCGCCTCCAGAATCTTTGTAAAAGCAGCTTCCTGCAGTCTGCCGTTCTCGTCTACGCAATCGATTCTCATTTTCTTTTGTCTCCGCTTTTCTTCTCGTATTCGTTATAGGCTTTGATAATTCTTTTTACCAGTTCGTGGCGAACCACATCCACATCGGTCAAATAACAGAATCGGATGCCTTCCACATGCTTCAGCACCCGGGTGGCTTCCAGCAGTCCGGAACCCTTCCCTTTGGGCAGGTCAATCTGGGTGATATCCCCCGTCACCACCACTTTGGAATGGAATCCCATTCGGGTGAGGAACATCTTCATCTGCTCCCGCGTGGTGTTCTGCGCCTCGTCCAAAATGATGAAAGAATTGTCCAGCGTCCGACCTCTCATGTATGCCAGCGGAACCACCTCAATGGCGCCCTTTTCCTTCATTCTGGCCGCTGCTTCCTGTCCCATGATTTCATAGAGGGCATCGTACAGCGGGCGAAGGTACGGATCCACCTTCTCCTGAAGGTCTCCCGGAAGGAATCCCAGGCTCTCTCCGGCTTCCACCGCCGGCCGCGCCAGGATGATTCGTTCAATTTCTTTATTCTTTAGAGCGTTCACCGCCATGGCACAGGCCAGGTACGTCTTTCCCGTTCCCGCCGGTCCCACGCCGAACACCATGTTGTTCCGGCGAATGGCATCCACATATTCCTTCTGTCCGAACGTCTTCGGACGAAGGGGTTTCCCGTAATGGGTATAGCAGATGATATCCCGGGCGTTCTCCTGTTCGTCGTATGGAATCTCCCGAGTCAGCGCCTCGATAATGTAATCCGCCTTCTGGGAATCCAGCTTGCCGGTGGCCTTCAGTTCTCCTGCCATCTTCGTCAGCATGTCCCGGGCCCGATTGCCCTCCTCTCCCTGAATCAGGAGCTCGCTGTTTCGCTGAATAATCGTTGTTCCGGTGGCCCGCTCCACCGCCTTCACATTCCGATCCATGCTGCCGAACAGCGCAGCGGAATCCACGGTACCGTCAATCGGAAAAGTAATTGTTTTTTCGTTCTTCAAGTCTTTTTATCCTCATAAAAGTATTTTTTTACAGATTGATTATAGCCTTTTTGTTTTTGCAATACAACCTCAAACAGAACAGAAGGGTTGTTTCTGCATCTGAGATTACCGGTGTGCCGTTATAGAAATCAAAAAATCCAAAACCGACAGATTCCGCGGATGAAATTCTGCCGGTTCCGGATTGCTCTGTGTTATATCGGCGATTTCCCGCCGATATGGTGATTCTATCTACAATTTGTAGAATTGTCAAATACTTTTTCTTCATATTGTGGAATTCCGTTGACGGATTTTTTCCGCTCCCCTATATTTTGTAGAAAAGGAAGGACTGCATAATGGATCAGCAAAGCATCGGCAATAAATTACGAAAACTTCGGAATCAAAACAACCTGTCTGTGCAGGACGTGGCTGTACTGCTTCACAAATACGGAATATACATCAGCACAAAGGCGCTCTACAGCTACGAAACCGGCACCCGCTCCGTGGAAGCACCCATTTTTCTGGCGCTGTGCATGATTTACCGGTGCGATAATATCCTGAAGGAATTTGCCGATTGCGATTATGCGGTGACCGTTCCTTCCAGCGAAGAGCTTCGCCTGTTGGAGCGAATTCGCGGTCTGGACGAACACGGTCAGGAACTGCTGAACGGGATGCTGGAACTGGAGCTAAAGCGTTGTCGAAAGGGCTAATATCTAAGAGGAAGCTTTCGCTGCGCCCAGAATTTCATTGATGATGAACCGGGCCAGAAGCCGCTGGATTTTCTTGGAAAACCCGTGCCCCTCCCCGTGAAGGATGTACAGCTTCGCATTATCGTACATGGTCGCCGCCCGTTCCGAATAGGAGGCATCCACGATCTCATCATTATCTCCGTGGAAGATGAATACTTTTCCTTTATATTTCCGAATTTCCTTCTGAAAATTGTAATCCAGCAAATACTGGTAATACGTCTTTCCCACCGTAAGGCCCATGATTTCCACTTCATCCGGCACCTCTTCCAGGCTGGCATACCGCCGCTTTGCATCGTCCGGAATGCACATCGCCGGATAGGCCAGAAAGAGCCCTCGAATTTCCTCCGGCCGATTGCCGGCCACCAGTGCCGATACCAATCCCCCCTGACTGGCACCCAGCAGATAAATCCGCTGCGGATCGATTCCATCCTGTTCCTTCACCAGATCGATTACCGAGTCCAAATCATCTTTCTGGGTAAAAATAGACATGGCCCGCATATCCCCCCGGCTGCGGCCGCTTTTGTATCCGCTCCCTCCGCGAAAATCAAAAGAACACACTGCAATTCCGCCGGCGATCAGGATGCGCTGCATCCGCCGGTTGTCCGTAGCATTTCCTCCGAAGGTATGACTGAAAATCACCACCGGACTCTTCTCTCCCTTCTGCTGGCAGGGAAACTTCAAATCGATATACAGATGTGTACCTACCGGATTCAGTCGCATAATCCTCACTTCCTTTTATGTAAATTATCTTTCACTTTCTAACACAATCTATCAAACAATTTATTCGCCGTCAACAATTGTTAATTCACTGACTTTTCCGCCAGAAAAGATTGCGTTTTTGCCCCATTTCGCCCCGATGCACTCAAAAAAAATTTAATATACCACTTTAAATTCCATCGTTGTATAATATATTTTGTTATTTAATTTTATCGTCAGATATTACACCATCTATTGATATTTTTAATCGTAAAAAGGAGAAGGACGAATGAGCAATCTTCATGAGGAATGCGGCATCTTCGGCATTTTCAGCGAAAACCGACAGAATGTTGCGGAGACGGTTTACTACGGGCTTTTCGCACTGCAGCACCGGGGACAGGAAAGCTGCGGCATCGTGGTAAACGATGACGGAATCTTCCGGGACTACAAGGACAACGGCCTTACCCACGAGGTCTTCACCCGGCACGTGCTGGAAAACCTGGGACCGGGAAATATGGCCATCGGACACGACCGCTACAGCACTACCGGTGCCAATGAACGAATCAACGCCCAGCCGATTGTGGTCAACCACCACAAGGGACGCATGGCGCTGGCTCACAACGGAAACATCGTCAACGCTTTCGAACTGCGTCAGGAATTGGAACTGCAGGGCTCCATCTTCCACACCACCAACGATTCGGAGGTCATCGCCTACGTAATTACAAAGGAACGGATTCAAAGCGAATCCATTGAAGAGGCCGTGAACAAAGCCATGGGACGCATTGACGGAGCCTATTCCCTGCTGATCATGTCCCCGCAGAAGATGATTGCCTGTCGGGACCCGTACGGTTTCCGCCCGCTGTGCTACGGCAAGCGGGAAGACGGTACCTACATCGTGGCATCCGAGACCTGCGCCCTGGACGCGGTGGGCGCGGAATATATCCGGGACCTGGAGCCGGGTGAAATCCTGGTATTCAGCAAGAACGGCATCCGGTCCATCCGAGATCACTGCGGGGAAAAGGAGCATAAAATCTGCATTTTCGAGTACCTCTACTTCGCCCGTCCGGATTCTCAGATTGAGGGAAAGAGCGTTCACGAAGCACGGCGAAAAGCCGGCGCCCTGCTGGCCATGCAGTATCCGGTGGATGCGGATATCGTCATCGGCGTTCCGGATTCCGGTCTGGATGCGGCCATCGGCTACGCGGAGCAATCCGGAATTCCGTACGGAATGGGTTTTGTCAAGAACAAGTACATCGGCCGAACCTTCATCGCTCCTGGTCAGAAGAATCGGGAGGATAAGGTTCGCATCAAGCTGAACGTCATCCGCAACAGCGTTGCGGGGAAGCGGGTGGTATTGGTGGACGACTCCGTGGTTCGGGGAACCACCATCACCCGAATCATCCAGCTGGTTCGCTCCGCCGGCGCCACGGAAGTTCACGTCATGTCCTCCGCACCGGCCTTTACCGATGCCTGCTACTACGGCGTGGATGTGGACACCAAGGAAAACCTCATCGCCTGCCAGTGCGGCTACGATCAGGACAAGATTGCCCGGAAAATCGGTGCCGACAGCATGGGCTACCTGGACGTAAACACCCTGCACCTGATTATCGGGAATCATCCGGGAGAAGGCTTCTGCAGCGCCTGCTTCGGAACCGGATACCCGACTCCGATTCCGACAGGTCAAAAGGACCGCTTCGAAGAGAAAATCGGTGGCGATGCACCGGAAAAGGGATCCGAAGAGTCCTACGATAAATTCCTTCGGGTTGAATAGCGCATAAAAACAATCCGCCTCACCGGACGTTTCCGATGAAGCGGATTTTGTTTTTTTATGAAGAAGCTTTACGCATTCGGACGAGTATCCTTGAATTCTCCAATGGTGAAGAACACCAATCCGATCCATATAATTCCAAAGGCCATGAACTGAACGCTGTCGGCATGCTCGTGGTACAGCAAGATGCCGAGGCTCATCTGCATGGTGGGGCTGATGTACTCCACCAGGCCCAGGATGAACATGGATGTTTTCTGGGCGCCGGCGCTGAAGAGCATCAGGGGAACCGCGGTGCAGAATCCGCAGAGCAGCAGCAAACCCACCTGATACGGTGCGCCCGCCGCAACGGCGCCGTTGCCGCTGATTTCCTGATACAGGATGATTGCCAGGGCGATGGGCGCCAGGAACATGGTCTCGTAGATCATGGACAGCACCGGATCCACGGTCACGGAACGCTTAATGGCGGCGTAGACGGAGAATGTCAGCGCCAGTCCCAGAGCGATGAACGGAATTTGGTGGAAATGAAACAGCAGCACCAGCACCGCCACCAAGGCGAAAATCATGGCGACGACCTTGTATTTCGTCACCCGTTCATGAAATAGGATAATTCCCAGCAGGCAGACTACCAGCGGTTCGATATAATACCCCAGACTGGTCTGTATAATAAATCCCGCATTCACCGCCCAGATGTAGGTGGACCAGTTGATGGTGATGATGACGCCGGCGACGGCCAGAGTTCGGATGGTCTTTCGATCTTCCTTCAGCGGAGCCCAGATTTCCTGCCAGGTATAATTTCGATGTGCCAGAAGCAGCGCCGTTAGAAAAGACATCAGCACCCGGTACAGCATGATTACCGATGAACTGATGGGAATCAGGGCCTTCCAATAGATGGGCAGCACGCCCCAGATGACCATGCAGAAGACCACCTGGAACACCCCCTTCCGATATTGCGATTGTTCTTTCGTCATTTTAAATTTCCCCCTTTGTTTTTTTCTCTGTACGAGTCCCATGCGTTCCATTATATGCTGGACTTTTGAATATTGCAATGGTATCCTTGTTAGGCTGTTTGACAGAATCGTATTCAAAAAAACAAACCATACAAGCGATGGTTTGAAAGTAAATAAATCATTAAATTGTGGGGGTGTTTTGCCGTGGAAGATATTTTGTTTTTTCTGGAGATTATGGGGACCGTTGCCTTCGCCATTTCCGGTGCCGTTCTGGGCATCCGAAAGCGAATGGATATTTTCGGCGTATCCATTCTGGGGCTCACCACCGGCGTGGGCGGCGGAATCATCCGGGATCTGATTGTGGGGAACAATCCGCCCCTCACCTTTCAGGACCCGGTGTATCTGGTGGTATCCATCATCACTTCCATCATCGTGTTCCTGCCGGTCATCCGGACGTGGATTTTTCGGGAAACTCGGTTCTACGAAGCGCTGATGCTGCTGTTCGACTCCATCGGTCTGGGTATTTTTACCGTGAACGGCATTCAAACTGCTTACCAATCCACCAATATCCACGGCATCATCCTGCTGGCCTTCGTGGGCGTTATTACCGGATGCGGCGGCGGCGTACTGCGGGATATGATGGCCGGCGACCGGCCGTACATCTTCGTCAAGCATTTCTACGCCAGCGCCTCTCTGCTGGGAGCATTGGCATGCATCCTTCTCTGGAACCGAATCGGCTACGGCGGAGCCATGCTGCTGGGCGCCACATCGATTGTGGTTCTCCGGCTGCTGGCCGCCCGAAATCACTGGAGCCTTCCGAAAGCAGACCTTCCGGAAGAATAGATTTCTCGCTTCCGACGGATTACGCCACCATGGTGCTGACCCACACCAGCGCGAAACCGATAATCACACTGACCACGGACTCCCGCAAATGTTCCCGGGTCCGAAACACATGAGGCGTCAGCTCGGAGAACACGATATATAGAATCATGCCCGTGGCGATGCTCACCATAGTCAGGGTCAGAACCTCCGACAGGTGCACCTCAATCATATTCATCAGCACGCCGCCGAAGAGGGTGGAGAGGGTCACCGCCGCCAAAAGGACGTACCGCTCGCTGCGCTTCCGCTCCTCCATGGTGGAATCAATCAGCATACCCATCGGGATGTTGTGCATGGCGATGCCCAGAGCAAAAATAATTCCGTCGGACATGGAATTCATGGCGATGCTGTACACCGACATTCCTTCCACAATATTATGGAGGATTACCGCCATCGCCGAAATGATTCCGATATGGGCGGCATTCTCATGATCGTGGGTCTCTTCCGTATCGTGGTGATCCGGAATGAACAGATCCAGCACCTTCAGCATGGCGATGCCCACCACCAGCATGCCCAGGCTGTATCCCCAGCCCTGCGCCTCCACCAGTTCGTGCACCTCCGGGAACAGGTCGAAGAGCAGCAGTGCCGCCAGCGCACCCAGCGCCAAAGCCATGGACAGGTGCTCCATCTTTTCCGTATCTTTAATCAAATGCGTTGCCAAGGCTCCCAGCAAAATGGAGAACCCGGCAATCGCGGTAATCATCAATTCCATTCGTTACTTCCTTTTATCTTATCATCAAGTGTTACCGTGTCGATATTCTGCGGACGGGACAAAAATCCTACCTATCAACTAGGTTATTATATGTATCCATCGTCCATCTGTCAAGTTTCGGTCTTCAGAGGCGTCCGTTTATTTCCTTCCAAAAAATATTTTTTTCCGCTCTTGACGCAAGTCCGACTCCTATTATATAATTTCTTGGCAAAATCAATATGGAAAATGTATTAAGCTTTTGCTTCGATCCACGTCTGTCAGGGAAAATTCCTGATGCGTGGTCTTTTTTTTCGCAAGAAATGCGATACGAGATTAAGGAGGTCATCTCATGAAGTCATCATCCCTTTTCAGTCTTCGATTTCTCCGAAATGTACTGATTATCATCTTCGGAAACTTCATCTACGCCGTGGGCGTCGTTTTCTTTATTCTTCCATCCGGCCTGATTACCGGCGGCACCACCGGTATCGGCCTGATTATGAACCACTTCACCGGCATGGATATTTCCATCTTCGTGGGCATCTTTAACGTGGCCATGTTCTTGTTGGGCGCCCTCATCCTGGGAAAGGAATTCGCCCTCACCACACTGGTGAGCACCATTTTCTACCCCCTGCTCCTGGGGATCCTGCAGCGGGCCGTGGGCGGCTTCGTGCTGACACGGGATCTGTTCCTTAGCGCCCTTTTCGGCGGCCTGTGCATCGGCATTTCCCTGGCGATGATCATCCGGCTGGGGGCCAGCACCGGCGGCATGGATATTCCACCTCTGGTCCTGCAGAAACTCTTCCGGATTCCGGTATCCGTCAGCCTGTACGTATTTGATTTTATCATCCTGATTGGCCAGATGCTCTTCTCCGACAAGGACACCAGCCTCTACGGCATCATTTTGGTTATCGTGTACACCATGACCCTGGACAAACTGCTGGCGCTGGGCACCGCCAAAACCAAGTTGGAAATCGTCACCAAACATTCCGAGGAGATGAAGGATGCCATTCTGGCAGACATCGACCGGGGCGTCACCCTGCTGCACGGAAAGACCGGTTACCTGGGCATTGAAACCGATGTGCTTTCCTGCGTCATCTCCCCTCGAGAGCTGTACCGCACGGAGAAGGTGGTTCACGAAGTGGATCCCAATGCCTTCATCGTGCTGAGCAAGGTGAGCAGCGTCACCGGCCGAGGCTTTACGAAGGAGAAAAAATACATCCCGAAGAACTCTTAGGTCCTTCCGGCACAGTTGCACCGAAAAAAAGTTCTTTTTCAACTGACAGTACTCTTTCGAGTGTTGTAGCATTGCTCTTGAATTGATACAATCCGGTTAAGAAGTACATCTCCCTTCTCAAGGAAGAACGGCAGGTTCAAGCACCTGCAGGAGGAACCGATATGAAAAAGAACACAAAGAAACGAAGGACGATTCGTCGTCTGCTGATCGCCACCGCGTTTGCGCTCCTGATGATTCCGGCATCGGTTTCCGCAGATGTTGTGGGGAAAAAGATTACACAAGAGTACACACCGAATAAACAAAATCCGTTGTCAAAAATCGAATACACCTATCGAAGCGACGGAAAATTCGATATGGTCCTTACCTTCGATATTTTTGCAGCGAAATACGCTGTGTATCATGTGGATAATGCCCGGGACTATGTCCTCGAGGTTTCCCAGAACAACCAGCTCATCGGATCCCAGATTATCAATGCTCCGGACATTCGAAAATTGAACGGAAAGCTCGTCTATGATTTCAAGAATGCACAGAAGGTCCCGATCGTCCGGCCGGAAGAAGAGCTTTCCATCAGCTTTAAATTCTATAGTGACTACAACAACGATCAATATGCGAACTACGGCAACAACTTCCAGCCGCGAACGGTGCAGGCACCGAAAAAACCGGAAGCACCGAATCCAAACCTTCTGGAAGGCATGACCGGATACGGCCAGGTGGAAAAGATGTATTCGGACGGTACCGAATACACGGAAGTGTATGCCACCTTCCGCGGCACGCAGGGCCCGAATGCCGGCGAAACGCTCTACGCGTATAATTTGGACGACAAGAGCATTTACGGATCGTCCAACAGCAGAACCGTAAAGGTCTGGATCTACCGGAATAAGATTAATCCGTTTAATATTGCGGATCAGAGTCCGCGCCGCTGGATGCTGGTTTCCGCAAAGGATAAGGAGACGGCTGCACAAAAGGCGGAAGCAAGTGCTTCCCTTGCGACATCCTTGGCCTTTGACTCTCCGGCCAATATCAAATCAGAGATGGAGGATATCTACCGCTTCTCCAGCACCTCTGCCCGCTACGACCAAGCGGCGGTTACCGTATACAAGGACAGAAACCACAATACCGGCTATGCGGACGGAGTGGAAATCTATAACTACGTGAAGGGAGAGGGCGAAGCGGATCTTTACCAAGAGTTCAGCTTCGATTCGGGGAAAGACCACGGCAAATTCACTCTCACCGGACTGCTTCCGGGAACCACCCGGTACTATACCGTTCACACCATTCGGTACAAGAATAAATTGGAGTACAATTACTGGGACGGATATTACTACACCGTACGCACCGAGAATTTCAAAGCACCGGGCTTCTCCGCAGTAAAGATGGGACCGAAGCAGGTAAAGATGCTGATAAAGGTTCCGGCAGATCAGCGGGCAAAGGGATTGTCCACCATGTACGTATACCGGGGCAGCAAGAAGATTAAGACCATCAAGAGCAACGGTAAGGCGACCATCACCTTCACCTACAGCGCGAAGAAGGCCAATTCCTACAAGTACAAGGTGAAAGCGGTATGCGCGAAGAAGACCAGCATTACCAAGTCCACTTCCGCAAAGAAGCCAAAGAGCAATACTTACAAGAGACCGGGACGCCTGAACAGCAATATCAATCAGATTACACCGTACGCAACGGCGAAATTCGTCCCATGGCAGTTTTCTTACTACGATAAGAAAATCAAGGTGACGGGCTACATCGTGAATAACCGGATGTTCAAGATGAAGAAGTACAAATTCAAGGTCTACGTGTACAACAACAACAAGAAAATTGCCACAAAGACCGTGACGTACAAGAACATCAAGAAGTATGCGAAGAAAAAGGTCACCATCACCATCAAGACCAAGAAGAAACCGGATTTCGTCAACTACTCCACCGGCTGGGGTACATCCAACGTATCAACCAAATGGGGATGGTAGTTCGGCAAAAGCAAGATGGAACCCACTAACGGAATAAACGAAATGAAGAGGCTGTTCCCTTCCGGGGGAGCAGCCTCTTCATTTGCGTATATTTCATTTCTACTGTTCCAGATACTTCCGAATCTTCGGCATCATCGCCTGTGCCCGCTTCCGCCCCTCTTTATAGGTGCGGTCCATGCGCGCCACATCGTGCTCCGTCCGGCTGATGTCCAGTTCTTTTTCCGGATAGATGACACAGAGTTCCCCTTTGGATCCCAGCTGATGGACCATTTTCTTAGACCGATTGTACACCACATGACGGTTCCGAAGGCTGGCCGCAACCTGCGGATATTTGTGGAGGAGCAATCCGTAAAGGTGATCGTGCCCGGTGGGCGCCTTGACGTAATCCTTCGGCCGAGTCAGCACTGTGACAATCCGGTCGTACCCCTGATTCCGTGCGTACTGCACGGGAATGGAATCGCTGATGCCGCCATCCAGCAAGCTGTATCCGTCGATGTGCACCGCACGGGATACCACCGGCATGGATGCGCTGGCTCTCACCCACTCCAGCGCGGCATCGTTCAGCTCCGGCAGCTCCTTATATACCGGCTTCCCGGTTCGGGTATCGGTACACACTACGACAAACCGGCTGGGATCGCTATCATAGGTTTCCTTATCCATCACGTCCAGTTCCTTCGGCAAAGTATGGTAGCAGAACTCTGCCCCGTACAGATCTCCGGTCTTCATCAGGGAGCGCAGGCTGCAATACCGCCAATCCTTTGCGAATCGCCGGTTATAACGGATAACCCGTCCCGGCTGATGGGACTTGTAGTTGCAGCCGAATGCCGCACCGGCGGAGACACCGATGACCGCATCAAAATGAATGTTGTTTTCCATCAGCACGTCGATAACTCCCGCGCTGAAAATGCCTCGCATGGCACCGCCCTCCAGAACCAACGCGGTTCGATGCTTGCCGTTATTCTCTTTTTTCGAAATCGTTTCTTTTGTATACATATTCACTGTTATTCCCCTAGAATTCTGCTCTCAAACAATTTAGTCAGTATTATAACATAGTTTTTATGAAATGAAACTAAATTTATAAGTTTTTTGTGTGAATTTTGTCGACATACATAGTATACCCGTATACGAGAGAACAAGGAATTGAAAAGGGATTGCGGGGAACATCCTCGCAATCCCTTTTTTCTTCCGGTCTTGTTTTTCCTCCTTCGTTTCATATATAATGTAGAGGATTGTGATTTCAAAAATGAAAGGAATATATATTTATGAGCATCTTAAACGTGGAACACCTGACCCACGGATTTGGAGACCGCCAGATTTTCGATGATGTATCCTTCCGACTTCTGTCCGGTGAACACATCGGACTGGTGGGCGCCAACGGAGAAGGCAAGTCTACTTTTATGAATATCATCACCGGTAAGCTTTCGCCGGATGAAGGAAAGGTGGAATGGTCGAAGCGCGTTCGTGCGGGCTATCTGGACCAGCACACCGTCCTCACCAAGGGGCAGACCGTACGGGACGTGCTGAAGACCGCTTTTGACTACCTCTTTGAGATGGAACAGGAGATGAACGACCTGTACATGTCCATGGGAGATCCGGATGTGGATGAAAATACCATGAACGCGCGGATGGAGGAAGCCGGCACCCTGCAGGACCTTCTCACCGCTCATGATTTCTATATGATTGACGCGAAGATTGATGAAGTAGCCCGGGCGCTGGGCTTGACAGACCTGGGACTGGACCGGGATGTTACGGAGCTGTCCGGCGGACAGCGAACCAAAGTGCTGTTGGCCAAGCTTCTGCTGGAGAAGCCGGAAATCCTCTTGCTGGACGAGCCGACCAACTACCTGGATCGGGAACATATCGTATGGCTGCAGCGGTATCTGCAGAATTACGAAAATGCTTTTATCCTGATTTCCCACGATATTCCGTTCCTGAACAGCGTAATCAACCTGATTTATCACATGGAAAATCACAAGCTGGACCGGTATGTGGGGGATTACGACGATTTCATAAAGGTGTACGAGATGCGGAAGGCGCAGCACGAAGCGGCCTACCAGAAGCAGCAGCAGGAAATCGCTCAGCTGAAGGATTTCGTGGCCCGGAACAAGGCTCGAATTTCCACCCGAAACATGGCCATGTCCCGCCAGAAGAAGCTGGATAATATGGAGCTGATTGAGAAGCAGGTGGAACGGGTGAAACCGGAATTCGACTTCCACCTGGGGCGCACGCCGGGACGGTTCCTTTTCGAGACGAAAGGGCTGGTCATCGGATACGATACGCCGCTTTCCAAGCCGCTGGATTTCGTCATGGAGCGAAAGGAGAAGGTGCTTCTCACAGGTGCCAACGGAATCGGGAAAACCACTCTGCTGAAGAGCTTGCTGGGACTGATCCCGCCGTTGGAAGGTCAGATTGAGAAGGATCCGTATATGCAGATTGGTTACTTCGAGCAGGAAATGAGTCAGGATGTGGATACCACCTGCATCGAGGAGATTTGGAACGAATTCCCATCCTGGGACCAGCGGGAAGTGCGAGCGGCGCTGGCTCGCTGCGGTCTCACCTCAAAGCACATTGAAAGCCGAATTCGGGTGCTTTCCGGTGGCGAACAGGCCAAGGTGCGCCTGTGCAAGCTGATGAATCGGGATTCCAATATTCTGGTTCTGGACGAGCCGACCAACCACCTGGACGTGGATGCCAAAGACGAGCTGAAACGGGCGCTGATGGAGTACAACGGCAGCATTCTCATGGTGTGCCACGAGCCGGAATTCTATGAAGGCCTGGCCACCCGGGTGATCGACTGCTCCCGGTGGACCACGAAACTGGTGTAATATAAAGAGCGTGAACGCTCGGGTATGTTCCCTCGGTTCACGCTCTTTTGCTTATCTTTTTTTATAAAGAACCAGCTCCGGATTCTCTCCCTCTGCCCCGAAAGTGGACACCATGATGAAATCCATGCCGGCAAGTACTCCAAAGCATCGGTCTCCGCCAAACTCCGAATCCAGCTGATTTCCCAAATAGGTCGTCCGGTCATCCAGGAGCTTCACGCTTTGGCCGTTCGGCAGCGGATATTCCAGATTCACATATTTGCCCACGAGTGCATTAAGTTTCTCGACCTTTGGAAGGCCTTCGACATGAAGGTCGTTGATTTCTTTTATAAGCTGTTTTTTAAACTCCTCAAACTGCCCGCCATCGCTGAGCGATTCGTATTTCTTCCAATAATCCAGCGTCGGAAGCAATTCCTGCATGTACGCTCGCGCCTGCGCCTCCGTAAAATCTTCTTTTACCATATGAGTCACGCAAACGTCAATTAGCTCATCCATATTGCTGTACGTATAAGTTCCGTCCGCATAGCACCATTTGCAGTAATCTTCATTCTTGGTTCCATCGCTGTTCCGGCTGATAATCTCATCATCTTCCAAAGGCATCCCGCAGCACTGACAGATCAGCGGACGAGGTTCGCCCAGCAACGCATTGATTGATACGTCCAACACCTTGGACAGCAATTTCAGCGTTTCCGTATTGGGAACGGTTCTGCCGGTCTCCCAACGAGATACCGCCTGCCGGGTCGCCATCACCTTCTCCGCAAGCTCATCCTGGGACAACCCTTGCCGGGTACGAAGTTCCAAAATTATATCTTTCGTTTCCATTCATTCCACCTCCGTTACGGATATGATAACAGACCGATGGGACTTTGGAAAAGCAACTTGCTGTTTCCCCTGCGGAATGTCCCGGTGGTGTTTGCTTGTACGATATGCGGAGTCTATTCGGCGACGGTTCTCTTTTCTTTGCTTTTCACCGGCAGCGGAACCTGAGCCAGAATTACCGCCACGAACACCAGGATGCACCCCAGAATTTCTTTCGGGAGAAGCACCTCGTTCAGGAACAGGCAGCCGGACACTGCGGCAAATACCGATTCCAAACTCATAATCAGGGTGGCGGTGGTCGGATCCGTGTCCTTCTGAGCTACAATCTGAAGGGTGAATCCCACGCCGCTGGACAGGATTCCCGCGTAAGCGATGGTCATCCATGCCGAAAGGAGTCCGCTCACGGACGGGTTCTCCAGCAAAAACATCACCGGCGTCATCACAATCGCTGCCACCGCAAATTGGATGCACGCCATCTTAACGCCATCCACCCCTTTCGAGGTAAAATGATCGATTGTCATAATGTGCACCGAAAAGCCCACGGAACAGAAGAGTACCAAAATGTCCCCTTTAGATATGCTAAAACCTTCTTTTACGCACAGTAAATAGAATCCTGCCATGGCCAACACCACGCAGAACCAGATGATTCGCGGAATTTTCTTTCCGATGAAAACACCCATCAGCGGCACCAGGATAATATACAGCGCCGTAATGAATCCGGCTTTTCCCGCTGTCGTCATGGTGATTCCAATTTGCTGCAAGGAACTGGCTACCGCCATTACCAGGCCGCAGTAAATTCCGCCCACCAAAGTGGTCCGGTCCGGGAGCAGGATGGATTTCCAATTTGCTTCCCCGGACGCTACATCATCGATTCCCGTTCCGGAACCCGCGTTGTCCGTCACCCCTTTCTTCTTCCCGATTACGTAAATTACCGGAATCAGAAAGAGAAAGGCCAGGACATTCCGGGCCATGTTGTAGGTGTAGGGTCCCACGTAATCCATCCCGGAACTCTGCGCCACGAAGGCGCTTCCCCAGATGAAAGACGTTAACAATAACAGTAGATTCCCTTTCGTTCTCTTACTCACTTCGCATCATTTCCTTTATTCTTCACAAAATTTCGTATTAGTATAGCATTTCCCGGGATAATTCTCAATATATGAAAGGGGATTGCAGGCACAGAACGGTTCCTTTGGCTTCTTTCGTTCGCCACGAACGGGGACTTGGTGCATGAATCCGCTCCAGCCCTTGTTCCTCCGTCGCCTTTGCACCAAGTCCCCCTGCCTTTTTCCAAATCCGGGCGCTTTGACTTGGTGCACGAATCCCCTCAAACCCTTGTTCTTCCGTCGCCTTTGCACCAAGTCTCCCCGCCTTTTTCCAGATTCGGGTGCTTTGACTTGGTGCATGAATCCGCTCCACCCCTTGTTCCTCCGTCGCCTTTGCACCAAGTCCCCACGCCTTTTTCCAGATTCGGGTGCTTTGACTTGGTGCACGAATCCCCTCAAACCCTTGTTCTTCCGTCGCCTTTGCACCAAGTCTTCCCGCCTTTTTCCAAATCCGGGCGCTTTGACTTGGTGCATGAATCCCCTCAAACCCTTGACCTTCCGTCGCCTTTGCACCAAGTCTCCCTGCCTTTTTCCCGACCCGTACCCCGACACCCTATACCATAGAGCAAAAATGTGTACTGAAGGGGAATTATTTTTCTGGCATAATAGAAAGACATCCAAAAAACACTATTAGAAAGGAGATCTTATGAAATACAATTGCATCGAATCGGTAAAAGCCGATCTTCAAGAACAATCCGACATGCTTCAGCAACTGGAATCCAGAAAGAGCCAACTGATTCAATTCGATGGCTGCACACTTAAGATAAAAAATTCAGGCGGCACCACTTATTACCATTGCCGGGAAAATCCTGCTCACCCCTGGCTCTATCTTGGAAACGAAAACCACCCGGACGTTCGTTCCATCCAAGAATTACGCTATTGCAACGAAGCCATTTCTCTGCTCAAAAACAACATTGCATTGGAGGAAAACTTGTTAGCGAATTACCGCGCTCCCGAGTACGACTCCATATTGAGCGGACTTCCAAAAACATACGTCCCCGCAAAAGGATTTCCGCAATTTGCCGGATATGATATAAACAAGTATTTCGACGAATTAGTTGGCTTTAAGAACAGCATTCCTCCGCGGAATCCCGAATCCTTGAAATTCCAAGCCATCGACGGTACACTGATACGTTCACGAGGAGAAGTGATAATGTACGATCGCTTTTGGCAAAGAGGGTATCATCCTCTGTACGAATTTCCGTTTCGCTTAGCCAACGGCAAGTTTTTATTTCCGGACTTTCTCTTGATTCATCCTCAGATTCCTTATTTATATATCGTGGAACATCTCGGCTTGTGGTTTCACCCGGAAATGAAGGACAACTACCGCAAAAACTATTTGCTAAAGGAAGAGGCCTACCGAACCCTTGGTTTTACCGAAGGCGTCAATCTGTTCACCACCAAAGAACTTCCAGACGGCGGCATCGACCTTGAAACATTGGAACGTATGTGCACCATGATTATGTCATCCCCTCCAAGCTCTGCCGTACAACGTCAAGGACCCATTCTGGATGACAAATTTATTCGTGATTTCTTGAGATAATCCCCGGTAAAAACAAGTTCGCGACCGTCATGCACGTCCGGCACAAGAAAGACTTTCCTCAATCAAGAGCTTGTACCAAATCTATATACCATTCTCCATCTCCACATACTTGACTTGGTGCATGAATCCGTTCCAGCCCTTGTCCTTCCGTCGCCTTTGCACCAAGTCCCTCCACCTTTTCCCAAATCCGGGCGCTTTTACTTGGTGCATGAATCCGCTCCAGCCCTTGTTCTTCCGTCGCCTTTGCACCAAGTCCCCCCACCTTTTCCCAAATCCGGGCGCTCTGACTTGGTGCACGAATCCCCTCCAGCCCTTGTTCCTCCGTCGCCTTTGCACCAAGTCCCCCCACCTTTTCCCAAATCCGGGCGCTTTGACTTGGTGCACGAATCCCTTCCAGCCCTTGTTCTTCCGTCGCCTTTGCACCAAGTCCCCCACTCCGCCCATTC
Source organism: Mogibacterium kristiansenii (assembly GCF_009695905.1). Classification (GTDB taxonomy): domain Bacteria; phylum Bacillota; class Clostridia; order Peptostreptococcales; family Anaerovoracaceae; genus Mogibacterium_A; species Mogibacterium_A kristiansenii. The sequence goes on along the minus strand of NZ_VUNA01000001.1, from coordinate 155,127 downwards.
CTGTCCACAGCACTTTTAAACCGCAAACTTGATCTTTATATAAGAGAATTGACTTTATATAAAAATACATCAAAAATTAACCTGAAAATTTGACTCTATTGCACAAATATTGTATATTCACATCAATTTTCTATAATTTATTGTTTTTCTTGACAAGTAAATTCCCGATGGTTATAATAAGCATACAAAATCGAGCTTTCGAATGAAAGCAAGAAATACCATCAATTAAGAACATCACAGGAGATTAAACAATGAAAGAACATCAACAAAAGAGAGGAACCTGGAGCAGCAATTTCGGCTTTTTGATGGCCGCCATCGGTTCTGCGGTAGGCCTGGGGAACATGTGGGGGTTTCCCTATAAGTTGGGAATGAACGGCGGCTTTGCCTTCCTTATTCTGTATCTGCTTTTGGCGGTATTCGCCGGATACATTCTCACCATGACCGAGCTGGCTTTGGGCCGTTATACCGGCCAGTCCACCGTTCTGGCATACAAATCCATTCGCAAACAGTATGCATTTGTCGGATGGCTGGGCATGCTCTCGCCGTTCCTGATTCTGGGATTCTACTCCTATCTGGGCGGCTATTGCATCAAGTACATGCTGGCCAATCTGGGAGATGTGTTCGGTGCAAGCTGGGGCGTTGGCGGCGTAGATGGTGCTGCCTACTTCTCCAACCTGACAGCGGACACCACCCAGTCCATCATCTATACACTGGTATTTCTTCTGATCACCATCGTCATCGTAAGCTATGGTATCGAGGAAGGCATCGAGCGGTTCAGCAAAATCGCCATGCCAGCACTGTTCGTGATGCTCCTCCTGGTAATCGCACGAAGCGTTACCCTGCCGGGCGCTTCCGCCGGAATTGCATTCCTGTTCAAACCGAACTTTGAAGTGTTCCACGGAACCGGCTGGATTTCCGTACTTTCTGCTGCCGGCGGCCAGATGTTCCTGTCCCTTTCCATCGGAATGGGCATTACCATTACCTACGGTTCTCATCTCGCCAAAGATGCCAATATTGAACGAAGCAGTTTGATTATCCCGCTGGCCGACACCGTTATCGCCATTTTGGCAGGTCTGGCAATCATGCCGGCTGTATTTGCCAGCGGTCAGTCTCCGCAGGGCGGCGTAGGACTTCTGTACATGACCCTGCAGACCGTATTCAACGGAATGGGCGGTATCGGTCCGTTCATCGGATTTATCTTCTACGGACTGGTTGTCATCGCGGCGCTGACCTCTTCCGTTGCGATTCTGGAAGCCATTGCCGGTTCCTTTATCGACGACGCCATGAACAAGGGCAAGGGCGACAAGCGAAAATTCTATTGCTGGTTCTTCGGAATCCTCTCCGCCGTTCTGGGCTCACTGATTGCCTACGACGGTCTGGGACAGAACCTCCCTGCTATGTTCGGCAAATTCTGCTGGGTAGACGGTTTCGACCTTCTGGCGGAAGGCATCATGATGCCGCTGGGTTCCCTGTTCGCCACCTTCTTCTTCGGCTGGATTGATCGGGAAATCCTCCCGAAGGAAATCCATCAGGGCTCCAACTTTAAGACGGAGAAATTCTACCGCTTCTGCATCCGTTGGATTGCACCGGTATTCACCTTCTTCGTACTTCTGGGACAGCTGGACTCCTTCTTCGGCTTCGGCTGGTTTAGCTAGAATAACATTATTTCCATAAAAACAGGTACTTTACGAATAATTGTGGGATAGTTCTTAATAACTATCCCGCTTTTTTATGGTTCTTCACTTTATAATCCAACAACAAGCAACGAAGGGCGGTTACTTTGTATGTCGATATCTCTGCTGCAAAGTGATGCATGACCACTTGTTTTTCCGACTCGTACATCAACTCCATTTTCAGATTTGATGTACGAGCACCATTATTTTCAGCTCATGCATCAACTCCAATCATTTTTATATTGTTTTCATTCCACTTTACTTTCATTCTATAAAAAAAGTGATGCAGAAGCAGCGGTTTTCTGCTTTTCTGCATCACATCCTATCATTTCCGCCGGACACCGTCCCTCCAATCGTTCGGCGGCTACACCCCTATTGATGCAGGAACATCTATTTTTAGCGTTCCTACATCAATTTCCTGAATTTGCACCGACAAGCCGGATTAGACCATGCCGCAGCTACCGACTATTCCTCCTGTGACAGCCGTTCCAGCGCTTTCCGGAACCGATTTCCGAACAGCACTGCCGTAAACGTCACCGCAATAATATCCGCCACCGGCTCCGCCAGATAGACTCCCCACACCGGATGGGATACCAGATGCGGCACGATGTAAATTAGCGGTAGCAGCAGCACGAACTTTCGTACCACCGCCACGATGATGGAACACACCGCATTTCCGGTGGATATAAAGGTCATCTGGCAGGCAATCTGAATGCCGAAGATGAACATGGCGCCACAGTAGATGCGAAGCGCCTTCTTGGCAAACATCAACAGTTCCGGATTAGAGGTAAACATGCTGCCGAATGCTCCCGGCACTACCATGATGAACAGCCATAATCCCACGGAATACATCACGCTGATTCGAAGGAGATACCGGAAGGTCTCCCGCACTCGAGGGGCATTCCGGGCGCCGAAATTGTAACTGGAAATCGGCTGAGCCCCCTGGGCGATTCCCTGCAGCGGCAGCATGGCGAACTGCATCACGCTGGTGCAGATGGTCATGGCTCCCACCGCCACATCTCCTCCGTATTTCAGCAAGGAGGAATTAAAGCATACCGAGATAATGCTTTCGCTGGCCTGCATCACGAAAGGCGAAAGTCCCAACGCCACACACGGAAGCAGGATGGCCGCATGAAGTCTTATTTTATCTTTCTTCAACCGCAGGTGAGTTTTCTTTCCGGCAAGGAACCGCACGCACCAGATTGCGGAAATTCCCTGGGAAATCACCGTGGCAAGCGCCGCTCCCCGGACACCCATGCCACAGAGGAAGATGAACACCGGATCCAGCAAGATATTGCACACCGCCCCGATGAGCACCGTGCGCATTCCGATTTGGGCAAAGCCCTGGGCGGTGATGAAGGAATTCATTCCCAGTGTCAGCTGCACAAAGATGGTTCCCAGCGCATAGATTTTCAGGTACGAATCTGCGTAATCGATGGTGTTTCCGCTGGCCCCAAAGGAAAGGAGCATCTCCCGACCGAAGAGAAGCAGTACTGCTGTCAGCACCAGAGATATCAGAACCTGCAGCAGAAAACATCCGCCCAAAATCCCTTCCGCCGTGTCGTAATCTCCCTTTCCCATGTTAATGGAAGCCCTCGGTGCTCCGCCGGAACTGATCAGCGCCGCGAAGGCCGACACAATCATAATAACCGGAAGACAGACTCCCACGCCGGTCAGCGCCAGATTTCCATCTCCCGGTATATGTCCGATATAGATTCGATCCACAATATTGTACAGCATGTTAATCAGCTGTGCGGCAACCGTCGGAATCGCCAGCTTCCGAAGAAGCTTTCCCACCGGTTCCGTGCCCAAAAACTCTTTATCCTGATTCAATCCTTTTTCCTCCCGGTAAAATCGATACAATGAAGCATATTTTACCACACCGAGGAACTCAGTCAAGTATTTTTTTTTGCTCCGGAAGCTTTAAAGAGAAAACAGTTCCCCGACCCGGTTCACTATCCACGTCGATTTCCACAGAAATCTTTTTCGCCGCCCGGCTGCAGAGATACAGCCCCAGCCCGCTGGATTTCATCTCCTGTCTTCCGTTACAGCCGGTGTAACCCTTTTCGAAAATTCGCGGAATATCGGATGCCCCAATACCCGGTCCATCGTCCTCAATTCGAATTCTTCCCCGGTCATCGGCCTCAATTCGCACATACGTATCGGTATATTTAATCGCATTGGATAGAATCTGCTCCAACACGCAGGCAAAGTATTTTTTGTCCGTCACCCGAACACCCTCCACCTTACGGTACTCCAGCCGCACATTTCGGTTGATGAACAGGGAAGAAAACTTCCGAATGGATTCCCGGATCAAATCATCTAACGCGTATTCCTGAATCATCAAATCGTTGCCGGAAGAATCCAACCGGATATAGTGCAACACCATTTCCACATACTGTTCGATTTGAAAGAGTTCACTGAGAAGCCGACGATTCTCCGGCGTATCCTCCTCCCGAAGCGCCAGCCGCATGACCGAAATCGGGGTTTTAATCTGATGGACCCATTTCGTGTAATAATCCTCCATGTCCTCCCGCTCCTCCAGGAACTGCTGTTCCTGCTGAAGCGCTCGATTTCGAAGGCATCGAAGCATTTCTCGGTAGTCCCTCTCCGTGCGGCTCTCCTCTTCTCCCAAAAATACTTCGGGATTGAGGCCAAAGACGTCCGGCGCGTCCGGCTTCACGGACGAAATCACCTGTTCCCGTTTTCTGCATCCGTTAACGAATTTTCGAAAACGAAGTCCAATCACTAACACACACACAACACCGGAAAGAACCGTTCCGTAAATAAACGGTTCCATCTCCATCCGGTACAACCAGAAGGTCCCAAAATTCAACAGAATCACCGCTGCCGGCAGCAGAATCCAGCTCCGATTCTCTTTCAGAAATGTTTTCAGCAAAGGGCGTTCACCTCCTTCCAACGTTTACTCCACGGATTTAAGAAATGAGATACCCTCGTCCGGGTTTTGTAACAATTACATCTCGGAGTCCGGCTTCCTCTAGTTTCTTCCGAAGCCTTCCCACATTCACCGTCAGCGTATTTTCTTCTACATAGCAGTCATCCTGCCATAAGGCCAGCATCAAATCCTGGCGGCTGACGATTCGACCCTTGTTCTCCAGCAGGGTTCGAAGAATTCGAAATTCATTCCGGGTCAATTCCACCGATGTACCGTTTACCGACAGCATCCCGTCATTCAAGTTCAGCCGGGCACCCTCGAAATCGATGATGTTCGGATTGCCCTCAATCTCATAGCTCCTTCGAAGGATTGCTTTTACCTTTGCGGAAAGCACCAGAGGATCCACGGGTTTCGCGATAAAATCATCTCCACCCATATTGATGGCCATCACGATATTCATGTTGTCGGATGCGGAGGACAGAAAGAGTACCGGAACGCCCGAGATCTCCCGGATTTTTTCACACCAATGGAATCCGTTCAGATAGGGCAATCCGATGTCCATCAATACCAGATGGGGATCGTAATCCTGAAATTCTTCCATTACGTTTCGAAAATTCGAAACGGTTCGAACGTCATTTCCAAAACCCATCAACTGGTTCTCGATTAACTCCGCCAGGTTTTTATCGTCCTCTACGATAAAAATTCGATACATACAATTCACCCATCCTTCTACCGCACAATACGATAATAGATTCGGGACGTGAGACGGTAAATAATCCCATATCCCAGCACATACATCCCGTATGCCCCCAAGCCGCATCCGATAAACAGGGCTTTGTTGGTAAGCATCAGGACTTTCAGCAATTCAATGAGAATCGGAAATGCCACCGCAGTATGAACGCCGGCGACCATCACCGGTAAGAAGAATACCATCCGAACTTGGGATTGAATGGTCTTTTTCACCTCTCCGGAACTCATGCCCACTTTTTCCATAATCTGAAACCGTTTCCGGTCTTCATATCCTTCCGAAATCTGCTTGTAATAGATAATCAACACCGTAGCAAAGAGGAACACTATTCCCAAGAGGATTCCCAGAAACAGAAAGGATCCGTACATGGATTTCAATGCACCCTTCATATCCCATGCGGAATCCACCGCCGGGACAACACCGCGGATGCCGTAATCCTCTGCCAGAATGGATGTAACCCGCTGACGAAAAATTCGCGTAAATTCCTCCCCCTCTCGATACGTCTGTGCCGGATTCTTAAATCCCACTCCCAGACAGTTTACCGTGCTGAAGGCGTGATTTTGATTGAGGCGTCGGGCGACGCTTTCCTCTGCCACAACGATTCCGTATCGTTTGGTATTGGACAGACTGCTTCCGTTCTCCTTTACCGGGAAGTAATTGATCCACTTCCGAACCTTCAGCTTTTGATGGTTCAAATTCAAGATCTTCATGGAATAATCTACCGAAGTTCGAAGCGAGCAAAGGGCGATTTCATTTCCCTTCAAATTCAGCTTCTCGCCGCCCAATGCAGCCGGAAGAATCAGACTTACCTTTGGGATGGTTTCGGTCCCCATCATCTTCGTCAGAATCAACAGACTCAGCTTATAGAACAGAATCCCGGAACCGATGCCAATGCCGATGCCCGCGGCACTGCTTATTCCGCTTTCGTAACCAAAAACCCTTGCGACGTGCTTTTTTTCCATCCCCAGTGCGTAGTACAGACCGTATTCCTGCATCCGCTGTTTCATCAGGAATTTGGCCGTGTACATCAACAGCACGACGGAAAGAATCGCCAGGATAAAGGTTCCCAGCATCATAAAGGTGGGAAGATATTCCCCGCCGTAAATGTTCTTCATCTTGGGTTCCAGCGCCAAGGTCAGCATGATGTAGAAGCAGGCGGTCAATCCGGCTTCCGTAAGAATCCGGGGAACGTAATAACGATAATTCTTCTGCAGATTGTTTTGGGCAATTCGTCTATACAATGAAGAGAACATTACCGCTCACCTCCTCTCCGCAACATGGAGAGGGTATCCGTAATTTTCTGATACAATTCCTGGTCGTCGCTCTTCCCCCGGTACAGCTGATGGAATACCACTCCGTCTTTGATGAACATCACTCGATCCGCATGGGCTGCCGCATTCACGGAATGAGTGACCATCAGAATGGTTTGCCCTTTCTGATTGATTCGCCGGAAACCTCAAACGGATATTTCAGCATCAGGTCCTGAATACCGATGACCGAAACCACCTCTTCGAGTTTCTCCTTCAGCGTACTCACCTCTTGTCCGTCCAGCACCAGTGGCAGGAGAATGTTATCTCTCAGATTCAATGTGTCCAGCAGATTATATTCCTGGAATACGAATCCCAAATTCTCTCGTCGGAACTTGGCCAGTTCGGCATCGGAAACGGAATTCAGCGGAATCCCATCCAGTACCACCTCTCCGCCGGTCGGCTGATCCAGTGCCGCCAGAATATTCAGCAGAGTGGTCTTGCCGGATCCGGATTCTCCCATAATTGCCACATATTCTCCCGGTTCCACCGAGAAGGTCACATCCCTCAATGCTTCCACCCGGTTTCCGCCGAATCGGCTTTGATAAGTTTTCCGTATTTTCTTCACTTCCAGAATTGACATTTCTGTATCCTCCTTTTGGTTTATCATTCATCTGTTGAATCTATGATACTTCAATGTCTTTTTCCGAAACATCGAACCTCGTGACAAAATCGCCGCTTCATGTGACATTTCCGTCACCTCGTTACCTCACAAAAACCGGGGACGGAATCTCCATCCCCGGCATTCGTAAACTATTCAATCGGAATTTCCTCCGTCACGCCGCCGCCGTGGAACACCGTCACCGTCCGGAATCCGGCTTCCTTTGCAATGGCAAGAGCTTGATCAAACCCTCGATTCAAATGGTCCACGCTGTGAGCATCGCTGGAAATGGTAATCCGTCCGCCCAGCCGACAGATTTCCTTCAGAATTTCCCGGGACGGATAGCATTCTCCATCCTCTCGCCAACTCAGGGGCGTGATGTTGATTTCAAAAGGCCGTCCCTGAGGCACCAGCCGCTCCAGCGCCTTCTTCCAGGCCGTCACATACCGCGGATGATGCTCGTCCACCAGCACTGTCCCGTTTCGGTTGAACTTTTTGATTAAATCAAAGTGACCGATGAAATCACAACCTGTCTGTTCCACCACCCGGGCCACTGTATCGAAGTACGTCTCCGCATAGGCGTATGGGTCGTTTCCGAACTTCTCGATGGTCTTTCGAACCACTTCCTCGCTCTCGTCCACCGGAATGTACTCTCCCTCCCACCGGATGTAGTGCACCGATCCGATGGAATAGTCCAAATCCCGGCAATCGAGATCCGAATAGAAGTCCCGTTCCACCCCCAGCAGGATTTCCATCTGCCCCTCATATTTTTCCCGAAGGGCCCGCACCTGCCGGCAGTACTCCGGAAAAGTCTCCGGCGTCATGCAATAGAAGGTGTCGAAATCCGTATAGGAATGCCCGGAAAAACCCAGCGCGGTGAATCCTTTTTTTGCCGCCGCCTCGGCCATCTCTTCCGGTGTGTTCTGCCCGTCGCAAAAATCGGTATGGGTGTGATAATTTCTTTTCCAGTCCATGGGTTACTCCGCTCTGCTCTTTTCCTGCTTTACCTTGTGATCGATTACGTGGCGGGAAGCCAGCTCCCGGCGAATGTCCTCCAGCGAAATCCCCTGCTCGATCATCATCACCATCACGTGGTACACTAGATCCGAAATCTCGTAAATGGTCTCCTTCGGGTCGTTGTCCTTCGCCGCAATAATGACCTCCGTGGACTCCTCCCCGATTTTCTTCAGGATTTTGTCCAGTCCCTTCCGGAACAGGTAGGTGGTGTAGGATCCTTCCTGAGGATTCGTCTTCCGCCCCCGAATGAGCTCCATCAGGGCATCCATGGTAAAATCAGACTTCTCCTCGCTTTGGTATACCGGGTTGAAAAAACAGGTTTCCGCCCCGGTATGGCACGCCGGGCCGTCCTTTTCCACCACTACCTTCAGGGTGTCCAGGTCGCAGTCCGCCGTGATGCTCACGATGTGCTGGTAATTGCCGCTGGTCTCCCCTTTGGTCCACAGCTCTTGGCGGGACCGGCTCCAGAAACAGGTTTTCCCCGTTTCCATGGAAATCTTCAGGCTTTCCCGATTCATGTACGCCACCATGAGAAGCCGGTGGGTTCCGGCTTCCACAATTACTGCCGGAATCAATCCTTTTTCATCAAATTTCAACTGATCAATCTCTGTCATCGTCTCTCCCCTTTGTCCCTTCGGTTTCTACAGCCGAACGGAAATATCGTTTTTCTTTAGTTCTTTTTTCAAATCCGGAATCGCCACTTCTCCGAAATGGAAAATGGACGCCGCCAGACCGGCGCTTACCGTCGGAATCTCTTGGAAGAGGGTGACGAAATCCTGAATGCAGCCCGCACCGCCGGAAGCGATGACCGGTACATCCACCACTTCGCACACCGCCTTCAGCATCGGTAGGTCAAATCCCTGTTTCACGCCGTCGGTATCGATGGAGTTGAGCACCACTTCGCCGGCGCCTCTCTCCACACTTTCTCGAATCCATTCCACCGCATCCATGCCCGTGTTCTCTCGGCCGCCCTTGGCGAAGACCCGATAGGTTCCGTCCACCCGAGCCGCATCCACGGACAGGACCACGCACTGGTTTCCATATTTTTCCGCCGCCTGCCGGATCAGCTCCGGATTCCGGATGGCACCGGAATTCACGCTGACCTTGTCGGCACCGCACTTCAGCACCCGGTCGAAATCCTCCAGGCTGTTGATGCCGCCGCCCACGGTGAGCGGGATAAATACCTTGGAGGCCACTTCGGTCAGCACTTCGGTGAACAGCTTCCGTCCCTCTGCGGATGCGGTGATATCGTAGAATACCATTTCGTCCGCACCGTTTTTCGTGTAGTATTCCGCCAGTTCCACCGGGGAATTTACGTCGCTGAGGCCCTGAAAATTCACGCCCTTCACGACTCTGCCATCTTTTACATCCAGGCAGGGGATGATTCTTTTCGTAATCATTCTGCCTCCTGTATTGCGCTCTTCAGATCAATCACGCCCTGATAATACGCTTTTCCGATAATCGCACCGTAGAGGCCGATGTCCTTTAAGGCCCGAATGTCCTCGATGGACGAAATTCCGCCGGAAGCGATGAAGCGCATCTTGTACTTCGCAGTCAGCTTTTCGTACATGGCCCGGTTGGTTCCCTCCAGCGCACCGTCCTTGGAAATATCGGTGCAGATGATATATTTCACGCCCTTCATCTGCATGTTCTCGCAGAAATCGTGAAGCGTGTACATGGATTTCTGGGTCCATCCCCGAATTGCCACATAGCCGTCCTTTACATCGGCACCTACCGCAATCCGATTTCCATGCAAACGCGTCGCCTCCACCACCAGGTTTTCGTTGGTAATGGCCGACGTGCCCAGGATAATCCGGGACGCTCCCATATCGATATACTTTTCAATGGTTTCCATATTTCGAATGCCGCCACCGATTTCCACCTTCAGACCGGTGGCATCGATGATCTCTTTAATCACCCCCATATTCGGTGTTCCCCCATCCCGGGCACCTTCCAAATCCACCACGTGAATCCAGCGAGCACCGGCTTCTTTAAATTTCAGCGCCGTGTTCACCGGGTTTTCATCGTAGACGGTCATCTGCTCGTAATCTCCCCGGAACAGTCGAACGGCTTTTCCTTCATAGAGATCGATGGCTGGTAAAATTTTCATTGGCATACCTCCTATAGTTCACAGAAAGCTTTCAGAATCGAAAGTCCCACCTCACTGCTTTTCTCCGGATGGAATTGGCATCCGGACACGTTATCTTTCTGAACCGCCGCAGTCATTTCCACCCCGTAATCCGTGGTGGCGATGACGTACTCCGCCGGCGTCTCCGCATAATAAGAATGCACGAAGTAGACGTAGTCCCCATTGGCGGTGTTTTTCATCAGCGGGCTGGGCTGCTTCAGCATCAGTTCGTTCCATCCGATATGGGGGATGGGCAGATCCTTTGGAATTCGTCCCTCCATGGGAACAATTTCTCCGGGAATCAATCCCAGGCCTTCGTATTCGCCGTACTCATAGCTCCGATCGAAGAGCATCTGCATTCCCAGGCAGATACCCATCAAAGGCTTTCCCTTTCCGGCTTCTTCCTGTACCACTCGGTCCAGGCCGGTGCTTCGAAGGGCTTCTCGGGCATCCCGGAACGCGCCTACGCCCGGAAGAATTAATTTATCCGCTTTCCGAATTTCCGCCGGATTTCCGGTGTAATCCGCATCGATCCCAATCGCTCTCAACGAGGATCGCAGGGAAAACAGGTTCCCTACCCCGTAATCGATAATTCTAATCATTACAGTAGTCCTTTCTTTAGAAGCTCTTTCTCCAGCTCCTCCGTGGAAGACAGTTCCTTCCGAACCGGGGCTGCCGGCTCCCGAGAAACCTGCTGGGTCATTCCCTTCGCGATGCCCTTGGAATAGGTGTCGCTGCCCAGCCCCCGGGGAACATCATCGTATTCATCCTCTATGGGAATCACATCCTCTTCCGTCTCCGTCAGTCGCCCTTTGGTGGAAGGAATTTCATTGCGGAAGCGCTCATCCACCGCCACCGCTTTTCGCAAGGTGTGGGCCAGAGATTTAAACATTCCCTCAATGATATGGTGACTGTTTGTTCCCGCCAGCTGCCGGATATGAAGGGTCACGCCGGCATTTCGAACGAACCCCATCACGAACTCCTCTGCAAGCTCCGTATCGAAGGTCCCCACCTTCTCCGTTGGAATTTCCATTCGGTAATCCAAATATGACCGGCCGGAAATATCCAGAGAGGTGAGAATCAAGGCTTCATCCATGGCCAAAGTCGTATCTCCGTAGCGACAGATGCCCTGTTTATCCCCCAGCGCCTTTGCAAAGGCCAGTCCCAGGCTGATTCCGATATCTTCCACCGAATGGTGATCATCCACGTACACATCCCCCTGACACTTCACCTTCAGGTCAAACCCGGCATGCTTCGCCAGCAGCACCAGCATATGATCCATGAATCCAATCCCCGTATCGATTTCACTCCAACCGCTGCCGTCCAGATCCAGATAAAGCTGCACCTGCGTTTCTCCCGTGGAACGGTTCACTTCGGCTTTTCTCATCTTCTATTCCTCCTGCAGAATTTCTCTCAGCTTTTCAAAGAGCACATCCATCTGCTCTTTCGTACCTATGGTAATTCTAACATAATCCTGAATCCGTTCTGTGGTGAAATGACGAACCAGAACCCCTTTCTCTTTTAATTTCCGATAAAGCTTGTCGCCATCCATTCCGGGACGACGGGCAAAAACAAAATTCGCTTTGGACGGAAGTACCTCGAAACCCATGGACGTCAGCGTTTCCGCCGTATACTTCCGGTTTTCCTGAATGATTTCGGCGTTCTTTCGGTAATACGCCTCTTCCTCCATCGCTGCGCTTCCCAGAATCAAAGACAGGGTATTTACGCTGTACGGATTGGTGGAGTACTGAAGAGTAATCAGATCTCGAATCAGCTCCTGATTTCCGATGGCAAATCCCAATCTCCCTCCGGCAAAGCTTCGGGATTTGGAGAATGTCTGAGAGATGAGAATATTGTCGTATTTCTTGGTAAGAGGTACGGCAGACTCCGCTCCGAAATCCACGTATGCCTCATCGATCAGCACGACGTGATTCGGATTTGCTTTTACAATCTCTTCGATGACCTCTAATGACAAGGCGATTCCCGTCGGTGCGTTTGGGTTTGGAATGATGACGTTGCAGTCATCCCGGCAGTAATCCCGGTAATCGATGGTCATGTCCTCCTGCAGGGGTACCTTTCGGAAATTCACCCCGTGAAGGTTGGCGATGACCTCGTAGAAACTGTAGGAAATATCCGGAAACAGCAGCGTGTCCTCATCGTCATTAAAGGCCATCATAGCGAAGTTCAGGATGTCGTCCGAACCGTTGGCCAGGAACACGTTCTCCGGCTCCACCCGGAACCGGTCCGCCAGCATCGCCTTCAATCGGCGTCCCGTCGGATCCGGATACAGCCGAAGCCGCTCCATGTCCGCCTCTTTCAGCCTCCGGCAGACCCCCGGAGCCGGCGGAAACGGAGATTCATTGGTGTTTAGCTTAATGTACTCCATTTCCTTCGGCTGTTCCCCCGGTGTATATGATTGAAACCCTTTATACCGTTCTCTGATATATCGACTCATGGCTTACCGCTCCTTCCTGTTTTTTCTCACCAGAACGCTTCTTCCGTGAGCATCCAAGCCCTCTTCCGCCGCGAAGCGCGCCACCTTATCCGCAATCTTTGCCAGTGCATCCTCCGTGTAATAGGAATACTGCATCTTCTTGGTGAAATCGTCCACCGACAGCGGGCAGTTGAACCGCGCCGTCCCGCCGGTAGGCAGGGTGTGGTTCGGTCCCGCAAAATAGTCCCCCAGCGCTTCCGGGCAGTTCTTTCCCAGGAAGACGGATCCGGCATTGCGGATTCGATCCAGATAATCAAACGGATTGTCCACGCAGAGCTCAAAGTGCTCCGGCGCAATCTCGTTGGCAATATCGATTGCGGTTTCGATATCTTCCGTTAAAATAATTTTTCCGTTATGTTCAATGGATGCCCGGGCAATCTCCTCCCGCGGCAATACCTTTAATTGCTTTTCCAATTCCTGCGGTACCGCTTCCGCCAATTCCGGGCTGTCCGTCACCAGCACCGCGGTTGCAAAGCGGTCGTGTTCCGCCTGGGACAGCATATCCGCCGCCACCACTTCCGGAACGCAGGTTCCGTCCGCTACGATGAGAATCTCGCTGGGACCGGCAATCATATCGATGGAAACTATGCCGTAGACCTGTTTTTTTGCCTCTGCCACAAAGGCATTTCCCGGCCCTACGATTTTGTCCACCGCCGGAATGGTTTCCGTTCCGTATGCCAGCGCCGCAACGGCTTGGGCTCCGCCCACCCGAAAAATTCGATTTGCGCCGCCGATCTTTGCCGCTGCCAGCAGCACCGGGCTGATTTTTCCATCCGTGGCCGGTGTGGTGATGATGATTTCCGACACTCCGGCGATGTGCGCCGGAATGCAGTTCATCAATACCGTGGACGGATATGCCGCGGTTCCCCCCGGCACGTACAGACCGGCTCTCTCAATCGGCACCACCTTCTGTCCCATGACAATTCCCGGTTTCTCGTTCAAGATAAAGCTGTTCCTCTTCTGGCGGCTGTGAAATTCCCGAATGTTTGCCGCCGCCTCTTCCAGTATTTCAATCAGCTCCGGATCCACGGAACGGTACGCCTCGTCGATTTCCTCCGGCGTCACTTCCAGGGGTTCTCGGGAGCGATCGAATTCCAGATTGTACTGACGAAGGGCTTCGTCCCCGTCCCTCCGAACCGTATCAATAATTTCCGATACAATGTTCTCCACATTTGCCGGCATCTCCGTGCGGGCAAAAATATCTTCCGGGGCCACTTCCCCGTATTTGTAAGTTCTAATCATAGTATGTAATCTCTATCCTTCTTTCCCTGCTTCATTACTTCTCGGAAACTTCCGATGCCAGTCCTTCCAACACCGCCTCGATTTCCCGAGTCTTGAATTTGAATGCGGACTTATTGGAAATAAACCGGGCGCTGATGTCCACGATGGTCTCCTGAATCTCCAGGTTGTTGGCCCGAAGGGTGTTCCCGGTCTCCACAATATCCACAATCACATCGGACAGCCCCAGAATCGGCGCAATCTCGATGGATCCGTTCAGCTTGATGATATCGATATCTCTGCTTTTACCCCCGTAGAACTTCCGGGCGATTTCCGGAAATTTGGTGGCAACCCGAAGGGTATGCCCCGTGTCGTCCTGCCAATCCTTTGGCGCCGCGACCATCATCCGACACTTGCCGCACTTCAGGTCCAGCAGCTCGTATACGTCCGGCTTGCTTTCCAGGAGGATGTCCTTCCCCACAACTCCCACATCTGCGGCCCCGCGTTCCACGTAGCTTGCCACATCCGAAGGCTTCACCCAGAAATATCGAATGCCCTTTTCTTCATTTTCAAAAATAAGCTTGCGGCTTTCCTCCAGAAGCTCCGGGCATTCAAAACCCGCATCGGCGAACATCTGATACACCTTCCGTCCCAGTCGCCCTTTGGGAAGCGCTACGTTAATCGTCTCTTTCAACCGTCTTCACCTCCCCGTTTTCAATTCGCACCAGCTCCCGATAACGGAGCTTCTTCGGAACTCGTTTTTGCACGGAGACGCTGAGTCCCCGGTCCGTGTAATCTCGAACCACCTGATTTAGCTGATTCAAATCTTCCCACGGCTGATCCAGAATCACCACATCCACATCGATGTCCCGGCGAACGCGGTTCAGCTCTTCCAGGGAATCCATGGAAATGGAAAAACCGATGGCGCCGGCACTTTCCTTTCCCATCACTTCCATCAGGTTGTCGTACCGACCGCCTGCCAGAATCGGGCGGACAATGCCTTTGATGAATCCCTGGAAAATCACGCCGTTATAATAGCCCATGTCGTTTACCGCGGAGAAATCGAAGCGCACGTTCTTCTCCAGCTTCTGTGCCTTCAATGCGGATACCAGCACTTTCAGTTCTCCCACAGCACGACGCATGGTGTTGTTCACCGCCAGCTGATCCAGATCGCCCACCACTTCGTCAATGGGACCGTAGGTGGTAATCAGCTTTCGAAGACGCCGAATCATTTTCTCCGGAACGCCTTGTTTCCGGCAGATTTCCGCTGCGCCGTGGAAGTTTTTCTCTCCGATGCACTGCAGCACCTTTCGTTCCGCCTCCTTGGGCAGATTCAGCAGAGAAGCCAGTGCCCGAACGATTCCCATATGGGAGAGATCCATCACGTAATTCTCATCGATCAGTGCCAGACTTCGCACCGCCAAAAGAATCACCTCGCACACATCGTAGGATCCGATGTCCCCGATGCATTCGATGCCGGTCTGGGTGATTTCCCGGAAATCCCTATATTCTCCGGAAAGTCGATAGACCTCATCATCGTAGCAGAATTTCTGCACCTCTCCCGGCAAGGGTTCCGCCATCTTGGCGATGGACAACGTCACGTCCGGCTTCAACGCCATCAGCTTTCCCCGGGCATCCGTAAAGGTGAGAATTCCATCCTCCCCCAGAAAATCCTTATTCTCAGCGTACAGCTCGTACTCTTCGAACTTTCCGGTCTTAAAGCGCCGGTATCCGTAGTTCCCGAAAAGCTCCCGAAGCCGATACACTGCCTTCTCGTCATTCCTCAAAATTCTGTCGTAATCAATCATCCTCTTCCTTTAGCCTTTCCAATACCGCTTTGTATCCGCCGGGTCCGTACATCAAGCATTTGTTCACCCGCCCGATGGTCGCCGAACTGCTTCCCGTTTCCTTGCTGATTTCGTTGAACACCATGCCCTCCGACAGCAGCTTCGCCACCTCCAGCCGACGGCAAATATCCTGAATCTCCTTAATCGTGCAGATATCCTCGAAGAATTCCTTCACTTCCTCTTCATTCTGAAGAGATAACACGGCCCGAACAAAATTATCGTAATACTTCTTTTCCTTTTCGTTCATTCCAACCATCCCCTCCTCTTCGGTTGTGTTCATGCTTTAGCACGCTAACATTGTAACACGCAGCTTTTTGTAAGTCAATTTTCTTGGTTGGTTTTTATAAAAAAACATAAAAAAATTGTGCTAAAAATATTAATTCTTAGCACAATTTCGTTATTCTTTCGTTTCCGGCAAGGCCTACTGTTCCGAGCCTTCTTCCAGATATTTCCGGCGGAGGGTTCCCGGCTGCACGCGAACCAATTCTCCGTACGGTTCCAGCAAATCATCCAAATCGTATTCGTCGAACCCGATCAGCGCATATATTCCGTTGATGGAATGCTGCCGAACCTCTTTCGGGGTCTTCACTTCCAGCATGCCCTTCCCCTTGAAATACAGGCAATTGACCTCATCGTCCCGAATGATTTCCTTGAGATCCTTATCCTTAATATAATAGGTAATCATCATCATTCCCTGCTGATAGATGTAGTACAGGCCCTTTGGCGCCGCCTCAATTCGGGCAGAATGAATCGCACCGAACGGCTTCTCGTACACCTTCTTCCCCAAGCGGTTCACCAGAAGGGTTACCAAACCGGTTACCCAGATGGATGCGTGCAGCGGCAGCATCTCCTTGGCAGTGCTTCCTCCCTGAGTAAAGAGATAGGCCTTGTAAATGCCAAAACACCCGAGTCCGAATACCAGGAACGTCAGGAAGCGGTACAGCTTGTACTTCGGATGCGCCGCATACCATTCGTTCTTTCGCCGGTTCAGCAGATTTAAATCTCCCAGATACTTATCGTTATTTCGATCTACGTATAATTCTTTCTTGTTCTGTTCGCTCATTGATTCCTCGTTATTCTTCCACTCCGGTCATCTGCAGGAGATTGACCCACTGATCGTATTCCTCGCCGGTGTACATTCCAAGATCGATTCCCGCTTCCCGCAGGGTGCTGTTCTCCCGGTGAGCCTTCTTCGCAATCCGCGCCGCCTTCTCATATCCGATATGCGTATTCAATGCGGTTGCCACCATCAGCGACTTCTCCGCATTTTCCGTCATCTTGTCTTCATTCACCTCAATGCCCCGAACGCAGTTCTTTTCCAAAGAAGTGAGGGACTCTGCCAGCAGATTAACCGATTCCAGGAACGCCTCTGCCATTACCGGCATGTACACGTTCAATTCGAAATTTCCCTGAGATGCGGCCACGCCGACTACGGTATCATTGCCCATCACGCGTACTGCTACCATGGTGGCGGATTCCGTCTGAGTCGGGTTCACCTTCCCCGGCATGATGGAACTGCCCGGCTCGTTGGCTGGAATGGTAATCTCACCCATTCCGCATCTCGGGCCGCTGGCCAGCCAGCGAATGTCGTTGGCCATCTTCATCAAATCGGCCGCCAATCCCTTCAGTGCGCCGTGAGCCGCCACGTAAGCATCCTTCGAAGACAGGGCATGGAATTTGTTCGGTGCGGTGACGAAATCCTTTCCCGTCAAACGGTTCAGGTTCATCACGGCCTGCTCTGCAAATCCCTTCGGCGCATTCAAGCCGGTGCCCACTGCCGTACCTCCCAGCGCGATCTCCTTCAGGGATGGCAAGGTTCTCTTCACGTTTTCCAAGCTGTGCTCCATCATGGATTTCCAGCCGCTGACCTCCTGACCGAATGTCAGCGGAACCGCATCCTGAAGATGGGTTCTTCCGGTCTTGATGGTCTTCATGTATTTCTTTTCCAGTTGATCCAGGGTCTGAATCATGCAGTTCACCGCCGGAATCAACTTCTCCTCAATGGCGAACACCGATGCAATGCTCATGGCCGTCGGAAAGGTATCGTTGGAGCTCTGGGATTTGTTCACATCATCGTTGGGATGAAGCACTCGGCTTCCTGCCAGATCCGCGGCACGGCCGGCAATGACCTCGTTCACGTTCATATTGGTCTGGGTACCGCTTCCGGTCTGATAGACCACCAACGGAAAATGATCGTCCAGTTTGCCCTGGAGAATTTCATCGCACACGATAAAAATGTAGGATGCCTTCTCCGGCGGCAGCACTTTCAAGTCCATGTTGGCGCAAGCCGCCGCATTCTTCAGATAGGCAAATGCGTGAATGATTTCCACCGGCATCTTTCCGCCCACCTTGAAGTTCTGAAAACTCCGCTGCGTCTGTGCACCCCAGTACCGATCTGCCGGTACCTTCATTTCTCCCATCGTATCCTTTTCGATTCTGTATTCCATCTTTCCTTGCCTTTCCCTCTGAGGATTCTATCAACAATTAACGGTGAATCGGACGGCACACGCCGGAAGCAACCGCTTCCGCCGATACGGCATCCGCAATGGCATCTGCCACCCGCTCGTCAAACGCATCCGGAAGTACGTAGTCCGCATTCAGCTCTTCGTCGGTGATTACCGATGCCAGTGCCTCGGCTGCCCGAATCTTCATTTCCTGAGTTACCTTGGTAGCGCCTACTCGCAGCAGCCCCTTAAAGAATCCCGGGAACACCAATACGTTGTTCACCTGGTTCGGAAAATCGGAACGACCGGTTCCCACAACCACAGCACCGGCTTCCTTTGCCACATCCGGCATGATTTCCGGCACCGGATTTGCCATGGCGAAGATAATCGGATCCCGGTCCATGGAGCGAACCATTTCCGGTGTCACCATATTCGCCTGGGATACGCCCACGAATACGTCCGCATTGTGAATGGCATCTTTCAATGTTCCGCTCTGGTGAATCGGATTGGTACGATGAGCAATTTCTTCTTTTACCGCATTGTTTCTCGGATTTCCTTCCATGACGATACCCTTGCTGTCGCAGAGGATGACGCTTCCCAGATGAAGGTCCAGAATCAGCTCCGTAATGGCGATTCCTGCCGCACCGGCGCCGTTCACCACGATCTTCAGATCGCCCCGTTTCTTTCCTACCACCTTCAGGGCATTCAGAATTGCCGCACAGGTGATGATGGCGGTTCCGTGCTGATCGTCGTGGAAGATCGGAATATCACACTTCTCCACCAGCTTCCGCTCGATTTCAAAGCATCTCGGTGCGCCGATGTCCTCCAGATTGATGCCGCCAAAACTCTTGGAAATCCGATAGACGGTCTCCACGATTTCGTCCACATCTTTGGTATCCACGCACAGCGGGATGGCATTCACGTTTCCGAAACGCTTGAACAGCGCACATTTTCCTTCCATTACCGGCATTGCGGCGCTGGGACCGATATCCCCCAGTCCCAGAACGGCGGTACCGTCGGTGATTACCGCTACCAGATTACCCTTTCCGGTGTATTCATAGGCCAGGTCTTCGTCTTTCCGGATTTCCAGGCAAGGCTCCGCAACCCCCGGTGTGTAAGCAATCGCCAGATCCTCATCGTTCTCAATCGGCGCTCTCAGCGCGATATCCAGCTTTCCTCTCCACTCACTATGCTTCTGCAGTGCCACTGTTCTGTTGTCCATGTTCCTTTTTCCTCCTGTCCCGGGTTCCAATCAATAATTCAAAAAAAACGAATAGACGCGACCGCGTCGCTTTCCGTTTACCATATATAGAAAATCCATCCCCTCGGCACTTGACCTGGTCTTTGACCCCACACTTGCCTTGACCCGAGTTTCCCGGAGGACTTACTTCTAAACTACGCCATGATCACCGCCGCTTCCTGCTGACGGCTTACGTGGATCCCTTTGCCCGCAGCTGGCTTGGACTTTCAACCACAAACATACCGTGGAGATGAATTTCTATGCAACATTATGTTTTGTAGTATACCATATTATGAAGGCTTATATCAACACTCTCCGTAATAGTGAGCAAATTTCAGCGGTCCAAAATGATATACCTCCCACGTTTCCAGCATTCCCCGGGTCGCCTTCTCAACCGGCACGTTTTCGGTGATAACATATAAATCTTTGCCCGCACTTCTGTCGTCGGCCTTTTTGTACTTCATCGTAACTGCACTCTTCGGTGAATATGTGAATACCGCCAGACGCAGCATGATATCGGTGGAGCACATCGCAAGCAAAATCGCCAGTATGACAATCGCCGCCACAGCTCTTGTCTTTTTTCTTTTATTCATACTTTCACCTCCGTCAATACTAAGACTTTTTTTCTGTGTTTTTATTTTAAAACAACAGCACTACTTCGTCAATCAATATTTATTTCTCCTATATATTGATTTTACCTTTTAACTATAATAAAATAGCTTTAACATAGGGAGGAAATTATGATACACGAAAGAAACAATTTTAAAATGGGAACCGTAGAAATGCTGGTCCTGTCCCTATTATCACAGAAAGACCTATATGGCTATGAAATCAGCTTGCTGCTCAAAGATTTATCGGAAGGATCATACGTTGTGCCGGAAGGAAGTCTTTATCCGGTTTTGTACAAATTAGAAGATAAAAAGCTTATCACTTCGCATGCTATTCAAACCGGAAAACGTCGTGTACGTAAATATTATCATATTGAAGCTACCGGGCTAGAGAGACTTGACCAACTTTTGTCTGATTACCGCGTAATTGCTGATAGCATCGAATCGATATTGTCGGCAAAACTATCCGATGATAAAGAGAATTAAGAATAATAACAACTGTGAAGCCAAAAGAACCGGCACAACCCTACAATCGGGTAAATGCCGGTTCTTTTTCTGCTATCTTCATCCTAATTCACTTGGACCTATTCACTTTTCACCACATCTGCGCCTGCCGCAAAGGTCAGCACGTACACTTGCCGTGCCCCGCCGGCCAGCAGCACTTCCGCCGCCCCGTCCACCGTCGCGCCGGTGGTATAGATATCGTCGATGAGAAGTACGTCTCGATTCCGAATGGCCTCTGCATTCCGCAGAGTCATTACGCCGGAAAGAATCTGCCGCCGTTCCTCCGGAGTCATTCCCCGAAGCGGCGCCGTATTCCGGCTGCGCAGCAGCACATCCGGGCAAAAAGGCATATCCTCCAGCCGGGCGAAGTGCTTTCCGATTACGCTCGCCTGATTATATCCCCGAATCCGCTCCTTCTCCGGATGCATGGGCACGGGCATAATTAAGTCGTACATCAGTCCGGTTTCCCGGCGAAGAGCCTCCATCCGGTCGTGCATCACCATACCGACGGTGCGGCCGATATCCGTCCGCCCATGATATTTCAGCGCAAAAACAATGGACCGGGGAAGCTGTCCGTACTCGCAGCAGGTGAACCCCATATCGAAGATATGAGCATGTTCCCGGCAACTGAAACAGATGTCTCCCGGATTGTTCTCTGATAAGATTTTTCCGCATTTCCGGCAGGTCCTCCCCGTCGCCCAGCGAATCTCCCGTCGGCATTCGTTGCACAGGCGATAGGGCCGGGTGCTGTCGATCACCTTGCCGCAGCAGATGCAGTACAGAGCGTCCGGGTAGACCAAATCCAATACTTGTTCTTTCAGCATTCGAAAATTCATAAACATCCTTTCCGAATACATCTGGGTAAAAATAAATATTTTCCGGCTGCCGCTTTCCGATGCAGCTAGCCGATGGTGTTTCCGAAGTCGATCTGGCGAAGACGATATTCCAGTCCGGTATACCGCTCATCGATTCGGTTGTTGTCCACCATAGCGTGCATCCGATCCTCGGAGCCCACCACCACTACCAGGTTTTTGCCTCGGGTCACGGCGGTGTACAGCAGGTTCCGGGTCATGAGCATCGGCGGGAACCAGGTCATGGGCATCACCACCGCCGGGAATTCGCTTCCCTGGCTCTTGTGCACCGTGATGGCATAGGCCAGCTCTAACTCCATCAGGTCTTCGTTCTCGTACACCACCACTCGGTCATCGTAGCGAACGGAAACCCGTCCGGATTCCGGATTGATGCCCTCAATTCGGCCCATATCGCCGTTAAAGACGCCCTTTCCCTTCTCGGTCTCACCGTCTCGCTTCCACTCCATCATGTAGTTGTTCCGGAGCTGCATCACCTTATCCCCTTCCCGGAAAATCCGGCTTCCGGATTTCTTTTCCCTCTTCTCTTCGGACGGCGGATTCAACACGCCCTGGAGAACCTCGTTCAGATGAATGGTTCCCAGCAAGCCTTTTTTGGTAGGGGTCAGCACCTGGATGTCGTAGCCGCTGTGAATAAAATCATAATAATTCTGCAAACGCCCCCGAAAGAGATCCTCCACGGTATTCAGGATATCCTCTTCCCGCG
Organism: Mogibacterium kristiansenii; assembly: GCF_009695905.1. Classification (GTDB taxonomy): domain Bacteria; phylum Bacillota; class Clostridia; order Peptostreptococcales; family Anaerovoracaceae; genus Mogibacterium_A; species Mogibacterium_A kristiansenii. Next base: position 132,827 of record NZ_VUNA01000001.1, on the reverse strand, counting down.
ATCGTCTCATTACGAAGAAGTCCTTGTTGCTCTCATTGGCATACGGATACTCGCCTCGCTGAATCATATGGGCATTCACCACGATTAAGCTCTCGCCCGCCTGGCGGAAAATCTCGTGAAGACGCACCGCAGGAATGTATTCGCTGCGCAGCATATCTCGGAGCACGTTGCCTGCGCCCACCGAAGGCAGCTGATCCGCATCGCCCACGATAATCAGGCGCGTTCCCGGCTTGACAGCCTTCAGCAATCCCTCCATCAGCATCAAATCCACCATGGAGGCTTCGTCGATGATTACCGCCTTCTCCTCCAGAGGGTTCTCCTCGTTGCGACCGAAATTCATCTCGTGCTCATCCTCCGAGTAGACGTATTCCAGCATTCGGTGAATGGTCATGGCCTCCACGCCGGAGGTCTCCGTAATTCGCTTTGCCGCCCGACCGGTAGGCGCAGCCAGCGCCACTTTGATATCCAACTGTTCCAGTATGTAGACAATGGTATTGATAATCGTGGTTTTTCCCGTTCCCGGACCGCCGGTGATAATGCAGACATTTTCCGTCAGCGCCTGACGGACCGCGCCCCGCTGCTCTTCGGAAAGGTGAATTCCGCCGGATCTGTTTTTTTCCGCGTCCTGAATCAGATTGTCCAGGTCTGCCGACAGGGGGTCGATGTGCGCCTCTTTAATCTGAGCCAGATGCCACGCCACGCTCTGCTCCGCCAGATAATACCCATAAAGGTACACCACCGGCGTCTCCTCAATCGTATCCGTCTGAAGCTTCCCCTGGAAAATCATCTGGACCAGGCATTCCTCCACCTGTTCCGACCCCACGTCCAGAAGCTTCACCGTGGATTCCAGCAGCTGTTCCTTGGGCATGTAGGTGCTTCCGCTCTGGGCAAAATTTTCCAGCACATAGGCCACGCCGCTCTCCAGCCGGAATTCGCTGTCTTCCTCAAACCCCAACTTCATGGCAATCTCATCGGCCTTCCGAAAGCTGATGCCGTAAATATCCTCCACCAAGCAGTACGGATTGTCTTTCACCACTTCCAGGGATTCGCCGCCGTACAGCTTATAGATGCGAACCGCCTGAGCCATGGTAATTCCCAGTTCTCTCAGGGAAAAAGAAATTTTCGTAAATTCAATAGTCTCGCCGAAGGATTCCGCGATCACCTTCAGGGATTTCGGTCCGATCCCCCGAATTGCCAGCAGCTTCTCCGGATTCTGCTCCAGCACATCCAAGGTGGATTTCCCGAAGCGATCCACAATCAAATTGGCCATCTTCGGACCAATGCCCTTCACGTTTCCCGCCGCCAGAAAAGCGCGGATTCCATCGGCGTCGTCCGGAATCACCTCTTCGTAGGATTCCGCATTGAACTGCTCGCCGTATTTTCGGTGCATTTTAAATTCCCCAACGATACGGTATTTCACGCCGGGATTCGGATCATGAAAACTTCCGGTCACCGTAAACTGTTCGTCTTCCGTTTCAAAGACGCCCACCGTGTATCCATTTTCTTTATTATGAAAAATTACCCGCTCCAGTTTCCCGATTTTTTCCATGACTCTCCACTTCTGTTATGTCTATTTTTCTCTCACCCTAAAATTTTCGTCGGTACAGTTTTCGATTATCCAGAGTCCATACCCGTTCGCCGAATTCTCCCGGCTCTACCTTGGATAAGCTCTCTTCCATATCGAACATCTTTGCATCCACAATATCCAAGTAGTGGAGCATTTCCGCTTCCGGAAAAAGAGGCTTTCTCGGGCTGCCGAATTCCGGCTCGTAGTGGTGGCTGAGAATCATATGCTCCAGAAGAATGGTCTTCTCCGTTCCGATTCCCAGTTCCCGGCACCGATCGTGAATCAGTGTCACGCCCTGCACCAAGTGCCCCAGCATCTGACCTTCAAAGGAATACCCCGGCGACACACCATGGGTATCCGACAGAATCTCATTCAATTTCTCGATATCGTGGAGCACTACTCCCGCCAAAAGCAAATCCTTGGAGAGGTTGGTATACACTGTACAAGCTTGCTCTCCCATCATCATCATCCGCTTCACGTGGTACAACAGTCCGCCGTATTCCGCATGGTGATTGCTCATGGCCGCCGGGTAGTACATCAGCTTCTCCCGGTTCTCTTCGTAGATTGTCAGGCAGAGCTGCTTCAGCTCCTCATCCTGAAATTCCCGAATCTTTCCTACAATATAGTTATACATGCTTTCCGAATCTTCCGGCGCCGACTTGTAGAAATCGGCAGGCACCAGACCGTCGTCCCGGTTGGCGTGGCGAATCCGGGTAACGCGCAGCTGCTTCGTTCCCTTCCACTCCGTCACTCCGGCTTTCACCTTGATGATATCGCCCACCTGGATTCGATTAATGCCATCCAGCTCTTCATCGGAAATATCCCATTTCTTCGCCGAAATCTCTCCGGTGCAGTCCGCCAATGTCATGTCCAGATATTTTTTCCGATTGGATCCCACCCGAATGGCAATGGTCTTCACCATAAAAAAATCCATAAATTCCATATCCGCCTTCAATTGAAGAACATAATTCTGCTTCATTCGCTTCTCCTTTACACTTCATACATTCGTTTATTATACATTATCCCGGAATCCCCTTCAAGAAACTATGGCATAGCGAGTTTTATTTTTACCCGGGATGTGCTATGATGAAAAGTATTGTAAGGAGGTAGCTTTATGGAATTTGATGCAAAGAAAGCAACGCAAGCCACGATTCAGTGGATCCGAGACTGGTTCCGGAAGAACGGTCCCGACTGCAACGCAATTATCGGAATCAGCGGTGGAAAAGACAGTTCCATCACCGCCGCTCTGCTGGTGGAAGCGCTGGGCAAAGATCGGGTCATCGGCGTGTTGATGCCGAACACCTCCCAGTCAGACATTGACATGGCGCAGCTTCTGGTAGACCATCTTGGAATCCGCCATTACACCGTAAATATCGGCAGCTGCTACGACGCACTCATGGAGGAAATTCGGAATTCCATCGGTGAAGTGAGCCGGGACAGCGAGATTAATCTCCCGCCGAGACTTCGGATGTCCACCCTTTACGCCATCGGACAATCCATGAACGGCCGGGTTGCCAACACTTGCAACCTTTCCGAGGACTGGGTGGGATATTCCACGCGTTACGGGGATGCAGCCGGCGATTTCAGTCCAATTTCCAGTTTCACCACCGCCGAGATTCGGGCCATGGGCCGCGAACTGGGCGTTCCGGAAGTGCTCATCGAGAAGGTTCCGTCCGACGGACTCAGCGGCAAGACCGACGAGGACAAACTGGGATTCACCTATGAGGTATTGGATCGATACATCCGCACCGGCGAGATCGACGATCCGAAGACCAAGGAACGCATCGACACCCTGCACGAGCGAAATCTCTTTAAGCTGAGATATATGGACAGCTTCGTATATGAAGGTTAATAGATTGCGGTAAAAATAAATCGGAGGCGGCACGGGTTACGGTGCATCCTCCGATTTTTATTTTGGGGTCCTCACTTTTCCGATTCTTCTTCGCTCCGCCGGCTCAATCCCAGGTCATTTCCCAGGCTGTGGGCGTACCCGATGGATTTGGTTCCGTATTTCTTTCGAATCGCATCCATAGTGCGTTCAATCTTCTCTTCCTGCACCGAATTCGAATTCACCGAATTTGAATTGTTCTTCGGCTCCGGCGAAAACATCTCCGCCATGTCGAAAATCGACACTTGCTCCGGGGCATCTTCCTTTGCCAAATAAATTGCGGTCACCGTCAGAAGCCGGATTTCCCGGTCCATGAACCCCGCTTCCTGAATCAGCTTCAGAGCAATTCGGCGAATGGTCTGCGCCGTGACGAAAGACCGCTCCACCCGCCGCTGCCGGGAGATTCGCCGAAACTCCGGCGTGGTAATTTCCACTTTCACCCCGTACGCCTTCATCTCATACAGTCGAAGGCGCGTGCTCACCCAATCGGCAAGCTCCGTTACCGCCAAAGACACATCATCCTCGCCTCGAATATTACGCCGAAAGGTCACTCCGTGACCCACAGATTTCACATCATCCCAATCGCCCCAGCGACGAACCGGCGATGTATCCTCGCCGTTGGCCGAACGGTGAAGATCCTCTCCGTGCACGCCGAAACTTCGCTTCAGAAAACCCACATCCGCCCGGGCCAGCTCTCCAATGGTGTAGATATGAAGCTTCTTCAACTTCTCTGCGGTGGCTCTTCCCACATAGAAAAAATTGCCTACCGGCTGTGGCCACAGAATCTCCCGGTAGTTCTCCCGTGAAATCACCGTGGTGGCATCCGGCTTTCGGTATTCCGATCCCATCTTCGCAAAAATCTTGTTATAGGACACGCCCACCGAGAGGGTGAGGCCGTACGTCTCTCGAACCCGGTTCCGAATCTGATCCGCAATCTCCTCTGCCGGTCCGAACAGCCGCTCGCTGCCGGTGACGTCCAGCCAGGATTCGTCGATGCTGTAAGGTTCCACCAGATCCGTATAAGACCGATAGATCTCATTGATTTTCTTGCTGTAAAAAGAATACTTCTCGTGGTGCGGCGGCAGAAAGGTCAGCCCCGGGCATTTCCGCAGCGCCTGCTGAATCGTCTCCGCCGTGGTGACGCCGAATTTTTTGGCCGCCTCATTTTTGGCCAGCACAATACCGTGACGATTCTCCGGATTTCCCGCTACCGCCACCGGTACGTCCCGCAGCTCCGGATGTTCCAGAAGCTCTACGGAAGCGTAGAAACTATTCATATCGCAGTGGAGAATCTTTCGGTCCATTGTGCTCTACCGGTTTTGAATCCGATGGGCCGCATTCAGAATCGGGTCGATATACTTTCGGTCCACCAGGTCCACCCCTTCTTCGATATTTCGAATCATCTTCATGGCAGCTCCGCCATCCTCTGCCGTCTGTCCGGACTTCAACACTTTCTTGGCAACCGCCATCAGCATCCGATCCAAGCCCTTTACCTGCGCCGGATCGTACCGTCCCGGGCAGAAAAACAGCTGCATCCGGTCCATATTCTCCCGACCGTCGAAATTGATTTCACAGATCTGAAGGTAGTTTTGCGGATTGTATTCCGAAACCCCGGTCACGAATAGAATCGTGTGATCCTTCGAGCCTTCCAAATAGGGCTCAATCTTATCGAAATCCACGATGCCGCTGCCCCGCAACCAGGAACCGTAGATGATCAAATCGTATTCCGGAATGGTCTCTTTATCGAAATCCTTCAATGCCGCACATTCGCATTCCAAGGACTGTGCAATCCATTCCGCATACTGCTGAGTCGCTCCCCGCTTGGAGGTATATAGTACAATTGCTTTTTTGTTCATTCTCGTATTCTCCTATCGGATGTCACCTACCGGCTGAGTACATCCACGCATTCGTACAGGTGACGGTCGAACTCCTGAGTTTCCGCCAACGCTTCTTTCAAATTAAAGCCCAGCACTTTTCCGTCCACCAGACCGATGGCCTTATTCGTCAATCCCGCATCCAGAAGCTCGATGGCCTTGTCTCCGCAGCGGGTGGCCAGCATCCGATCCTGAAGGGTCGGCGATCCGCCTCGCTGGAGATACGACAGCACCACCAGACGGACGGAACGCCCCGTACGTTCGGAAATTTCTTTTACCAGCTCCTGCGAATCCATCGGATATCCCTCTGCCTTGATGATAATACTGTGCTGCTTTCCCTGATTGCAGCCTTCAATAATCTTCCGGCAGACGGAATTCACATCCCGATCCACCTCCGGAAGGAGCACCGCTTCCGCACCGCCGGCGATTCCGGCATACAGTGCAATATCGCCGCAGTGACGGCCCATAACCTCCACCACGGTGGTTCGTTCGTGGGACGAAGAAGTGTCCCGAATTCGGGTAATCGCATCCAGCACCGTGTTCACCGCGGTGTCAAAGCCGATGGTGCTTTCCGTATATCCCAGATCGTTGTCGATGGTTCCCGGAATGCACATCACGTTCACGCCCAGACGTGACAGCTCCAAGGCGCCGGCAAAAGAACCGTTTCCGCCAATCACAACGATGGCGTCCAGCCCAAAGGTTTCAATGGTGGTCACGGCTTTCCGACGTCCCGCCTCCGTCATAAAACGCTCACTGCGGGCGGTTTTCAGCATGGTGCCGCCCCGCTGAAGGATGTCCCCCACCGCACGGCGGTCCAGCTCTTCCAGTTCGCCGTCAATCAGGCCCTCATACCCTCGATAGATTCCGTAGACCTTCATTCCGCGGGCGATGCCGAAACGCACCACCGCCCGAACCGCTGCATTCATTCCCGGTGAATCTCCGCCGCTGGTCAATACTCCAATTTTCATCATCTTTTGTCCCCTTTCGTTTTTTAACCCTTTACATTATCGTTTCCCAGCAGATCCTTCAGACGGCGCTCCAGCTTCTCGCTAAAATCCACCCGATACTGACTGCTGGTTTTCACATTCCTTCCTCCCGGAAGGAATACCATTACGTCTCTATTCCCCGGATATTCTTTCAGAACGCCCATGATTTCTTCCAGCACCAGATTTCGGCTTCCCAGCCGTTCCACATATTCCGGCGGAACCCGCAGCTTCACCAGGTTGGCGATATCCTCCGTCGGTCGCCCCGCCGAATTCTGTCTCCCCGCCGGATTCGGTCTGCCGGACCGGAAATTTCCCCGCCGGCGGAACTCCTGAATTTGATGGATATCCGCCAGGTTGTCCACCAGAACCTCCGGTGCGGAATCCTCTTTAATGGACAGCTTGCCGGAAATCGCCACAATCTGATCGGTCTGCACCAGATGTCGGAATTTTTCGTAGGCGGACGGAAAAATAATTCCATCCATAATGCCGCTGAAATCCTCGAACTGAATTCTGGCCATCTCCTGGGCTTTCCGCGTAATCATGGTTTTCACCGATACCAGCATTCCCGCCATTACCACTCGGTCCCCGTCCCGATACCGTCCGTAGGCGGACTCCATGCCCGGCATGTTCTCGGACATGCCATCCGTATCCATCGAAGACACTTCCAGAATCTCCGACACGGAAGCGGTGGTGTTCGTCTCGATCAGCTCTCGGTAATCATCCAACGGATGGCCGGAAAGGTAGACCCCCAGCATTTCTTTTTCCATGGACAACAGCTGGTCCTTCTCGAAATTGGCGATTTTCGGCAGCTCCGGAGTAGTGCGAACCTCCTCGATTAAGCTTTCGTCCAGCTGGAAAAAAGAAATCTGGTTCTGCCCGGAATTCCGAGCCCGCTTCTGCGCCCGAGAAACCGCATCGTCGCACACCGCAATCATCACCGCCCGGTTCGGATTGATTTCATCCAAGGCACCGGCTTTAATCAGGGATTCTACGGCTTTCCGATTCAGCTCCTTGGCATCCAGACCGTCTACGAAATCGTAGATATCCGTCGGCTCCGGATTGTCCTTTCGAGCATCGATAATCGCCCCTACGATTCCCGTGCCCACGTTCTTTATTCCTGCCAGGCCGTACCGAATCCGATCTCCTTCCACGGAGAATTTCTCTTCGCTTCGGAGAACCGATGGCGGAAGCACCTCAATTCCCATTTCGTTGCAGTTTCGAATGTATGCGGAAATGTGTCCCGGCTGCCCCATGACGCTAGACATCAGCGCCGCCATAAATTCCTTCGGATAGTGGCATTTCAGATATGCCGTCTCGTAAGAAACCACGGCATATGCCGCCGCATGGGATTTGTTGAAGGCGTACTGGGCGAAGCTGACCATATCTTCGAAGATGGTTTCCGCCGCCTCCTTGGAAATTCCGTTGGCCACACAGCCGGCAATCTCCACGGAACCGTCCTCCGCCTTCTTTCCGTTGATAAAGTATTCCTTCTCTTCCAGCATCACCGCCATTTTCTTTTTGCTCATGGCACGGCGCACCAGGTCCGACCGCCCGTAGGAGTACCCGCCCAGGTCCCGCACAATCTGCATTACCTGTTCCTGATACACCAGACAGCCGTAGGTAACCCCCAGAATCGGCTCCAAATGCGGATCCACATACTGAATTTTCTCCGGATGTTTCTTATTCTCAATGTATTTCGGGATGGAATCCATCGGACCCGGCCGATACAGGGAGATTCCCGCGACGATATCTTCAAAGCAGGTGGGCTTCAGGTTCTTCATAAAATCCGTCATGCCGCCGCTCTCCAACTGGAAAACCCCCTCCGTATTGCCTTCTGCAATCATCTCGTAGGTGGCCGCATCGTTGTAATCCATCGTGGAAAAATCAATTTCGATTCCCTGATTCTCCCGAATCAAGTCCAAGGCATTTCGAAGCAGCGTAAGATTTCGCAGCCCCAAAAAGTCCATTTTTAACAATCCCAATTCCTCGATCGTGGTCATGTTGAACTGCGTCGCCGGTCCCTTATCCGAGGAATACAGCGGAACGTATTCATCCAGTGGAAGCTTACTGATTACCACGCCCGCCGCATGGGTGGACGCATGTCTCGGCAGACCTTCCACCGCCATGGACATGTCCAAGATATCCCGAACCAAAGGCTCCGTATCGTACCTCTCCCGAAGGCTGTGGTTGATTTCCAACGCCTTGGAGATGGTCATTCCCAGCTCATTCGGAATGGCTTTGGCGATGGCATCTCCATCGGCATAGGAAGCGTCCAGCACCCTGGCAACGTCCCGCACCGCCGCTTTTGCTTTTAGCGTACCGAAGGTGATAATCTGTGAAACCTTATCCTTCCCGTACTTTCGCACCACATAATCGATGACGTCCTGACGGTGTTCAATACAGAAATCCACGTCAATATCCGGCATGCTCACCCGCTCCGGGTTCAGGAACCGCTCAAAAATCAAATTATATTTAATCGGATCGATTTCCGTGATGTGTAAAGTATACGCCACGATACTTCCGGCGGCGGATCCTCTTCCCGGACCCACGGCAATGTCGTGAGTCTTTGCGTAGTGAATGAAATCCCACACAATCAGGAAGTACTCCACATACCCCATGGTCTCGATGACATTCAGCTCACTCTCCAGACGGATCCGGTAGCTGTTGTCCTCCTCCATGGCCGCATCACCGTATCGCTCCCGCAGCCCTTCGTAACAGAGCTTTCTCAGGTACCGATCGTTGGTCAAACCCTCCGGTGGAACAAATTCCGGCAGGTGATATTCCCCAAAAGTAAATTCCACCTTGCACCGGTCCGCGATCTCCTGGGTGACTTCCAGGTATTCCGGGTGTCCCGGAAAAAGCTCCTGCATTTCCGCTTCGGATTTCAGATAGAATTCGTCGTTTTCGAATTTCATCCGGTTCGTGTCGTTCACCTTCGAACCGGTTTGAATGCACATCAGCACATCCTGTGCCTTCGCATCTTCTTTTCTTATATAGTGGGCATCGTTGGTGGCCGCCAGCGGAATATTCAAATCCTGAGAAAGACGTTCCAATCCGGCAATCACCGGACGGTCCTCCGTCAGAAAATGGTTCTGAATCTCCAGAAAGAAATTACCCTTTCCAAAAATCTGCTCCAATTCCATGGCTTCCCGCCGCGCTCCATCGTAATCGTTTCGCATCAGCATTCGCTGCACATTTCCCGCCAGACAGCCGGAAAGGCAGATGATTCCTTCGCTGTGCTCCCGGAGCACGTTTTTGTCCACTCTTGGTTTGAAATAGAAACCATCCACATACCCTGCGGATACTATTTTTACCAGGTTCCCATACCCCTTCTGGTTCTCCGCCAATAAAATCAGATGACCGCTCATCCGGTCTTTCTCCGGATCTCGGTCATTTATCGTGCGGGCCGCAGTGTACACCTCACACCCGATAATGGGCTTGATATCCTGCTTTTTGCATTCCTTGTAGAAGTCGATAATCCCGAACATGGCCCCGTGATCCGTAATGGCCAGAGAATTCATTCCCAATTCCTTGGCGTAGGCGGGGAGTTCCCGAATTCGAGATAATCCGTCCAAAAGGCTGTATTCAGTATGTACGTGAAGATGCGTAAAAGCCAATGTGGTCACTCCATTCTGTTTCTGTCGATCAAAAAGGGGCTCTTCCCTTTTTTCCGTTTATATGTATACAGAATTTATTATATCACACATTGCACGGATATTTTTCTGTAGTCTAAAAAATATCCGTGACAAATGCGAACCATTCGGTTTTCAATGATAACCTTTCACTTTTAAAATTGTTTTTGAATTAGTACAATCTCACACGGATAATCACACGACTCACGAGATTTCTTTTTCAAAGCTTAGAAAAATCTTTAATTTTCCCTTAATTTTTGTCGCAATTGAAAACAAGAATTCATTTGAATGTGAATACTGTGTGAAGTAGATTGACGGTTTTTCTCACATGAACGTCATTTTTCGCTTGTCAACAATTTGACATTTCAAATCGTGCTGATATAATCACAGTATCAGCAAGGTTACGTCGGGGTTAGCCTCGCTGATAGAGCAATTATATTATTATATTATCACTAGAATTATTAATTCAAAGGGAGGTAGTTATGTCTCTTTACATTCTGAAAGGACTATGCATAGTCGGCATCGTTTTGAACCTGTTCCTGATGTACAGAAAGATGAAAGAAATGCGTGCAGTAACTGAACCAGATCCGGTATTCGGACTCACCGGTGAAGAACTCTGGCAGCAGCAGAAAAAACATAACGTATATAACTTCATTGTAGGAGTTATCATGAACTTCGGTGATACCCTGGGTATCGGATCCTTCGCCGGATCTTCCGCAGCATTCAAGATTGGTAAGTCCGTAGACGATATCAACGTTCCTGGAACGCTGAACGTAGGTGACACCGTCCCGGTACTGTTCGAGGCATTCCTGTTCTTCGGATTCGTAGACTTGGATACCCTCACTCTGGTTTCCATGATTGTTGCATCCGTACTCGGCTCCATCCTAATGGCAGGCGTAGTATCCAAGCTGGACAGAAAGCACGTACGTATCGCAATGTTCATAGGATTGTTCCTTCTCGGTTCCGTAATGCTGTGCAAAGTACTGGCAATCGGACCTTTCGGTACTATCGGTACCGCTTTGAAGCTGACCGGCGTTAAGCTGATTATCGCAGTTGTTGTAAACTTCGTTCTGGGCGCTCTGATGAGCGTAGGCGTAGGACTGTACGCTCCTTGTATGGCTCTCTGCTCCCTGCTGGGACTGAACGTTGGAGCCGCATTCCCGGTAATGATGGGATCCTGTGCATTCTTGATGGCATTCGGTAACGGCCCTAAATTCATCAAAGAAGGAAGATACGACATGGCAGCATCCTGGATGCAGGCATTCGGCGGAGCAATCGGTGTATTCATTGCTTACAAGTTCGTAAGCTCCATCCCGCTGAAGATTCTGACCATCATCGTAGTATGTGTAGTATACGTAACAGCAGCAATGTTCCTGCACGATGCTATCAAGAAGGGATCTGCAGCATAGACTACAGAACATTCAGTTACAAAAGATTCCAAAAGAGAGTGGCAATCGCCACTCTCTTTTTAATATGCATTCAATGCAGAAGACTCATTCTCCACTCCAATCGATGGGATGTTTCCAAACAATGCACTACAAAAGGCGGGATGCTTCCCGCCTTTTACTTCGTCTATTCATCCTCGCCGTCTTCCTCCGGCTCATCCTTCCGATAGGTATTGTTTCGTACCGCCGTAATCTCATCTACTATAGACTCAATCTTATTCCTAGATATCCCATCGTATCCTTGTACCAAGCGCTCTCCAATCAGTTCTGCATCCTCTTTCTCGTACAACTTTCCAAGATTCTTCAGACAGTGCTGAATATTGTTCATATCTCCTGCCTTCCGCTTCTTCTCATCCACCGCTCCCGGCAGATAATGGAAGCTGTCCCCGAACTGATCCAACGCATTGTAGGCAATAATTCGCTTCAGATAAGAGTCCGTCGGATTTCCTATGCCGACCCCGATTACTGCGATGTGCTTTCCGTCCATATTGAAATTCACATAGTTCTGCTGAAGAAGGTTCAGCTTCTCAATCCGCCCGTCCTTAATCCAACCGATATAAATTACATTTCGATACAGAGAAGCATACCCCAGATACTTACGGGTAGCCGGAATCATGTCGCTATGAAGCGTATTGCTGATCCATTCTCCATACTTCAGTGCACTGCCGTGTTTGCTTTCCACAATCACCAAAGTATCTGCCCGACTTTCCATTCCGGCAGCCGCCCTCCGGGCCTCCGCCTTTCGATTTAAATTCTTCATTCGCTTATTTATCCTCTCTTACAAAACCCGGCGTACATCCACAATTTTCTTTCCGCTGTATGTACTTCCATTGGAACGGAACAACTTTGTACGGCAGATGCCATTCGCTTCATCCATTGCATGCACGATCTGTCCATTTCCCGCATAAATCGCCACGTGGGACAATCCGGAACCAAAGAAAATGATATCTCCCGGCTTCATCTTGTCAACGCTGACGGATTTCCCGCCGATTTCGTGATACAATCCGCCCACATTCATGCTTTTCCAATGCTTTCCCGCCGGTCCATGGGTAAAAACATAATTTACAAATCCGGCGCAATCCACGCCTGTTTCAATATCTCGACCTCCGAGAACATATGGATTTCCAAGATATCGATCCGCAAAGACAATTGTCTCTCCTTCGGTTAATGATTGATCTTCTTGTGCCTCTATAACGGCCTTCGTTTCCTTCACAGTGTCCTTTACCGGCACGACCGCATCCTTCATCGTAAAAGCAACTTTCTTTGCGTCAAAGGCGATTTTCCGATTATATGCGGTAGTCTCCGTTCCGATGGCATAGCAAAACACCGTCAGCAGAATCAGCTCCATTACCAGAATTACAACGATTCTCTTCTTTATCCAATTTCGAGTCTTTATCCATTTCATAAAGGCCCTGCCTTTCTCTTTGTCCAGAGACGCCTATCAGTATTATTATACAATAGAAGAAAAGGTAAGTGCAATCCTTCCTCGGGATAGAACAAGAGTGTCGGACGGTTTCGAACCATCCGACACTCCTGTTTAAAAAGGAAAGATTACATCTGTCAATTATTTCTTGCTGCGCATTTCTTTCTCTTTCATTCGAATCTTCAGAATCATGAGTGCCTTCTTAACGTCTTCCGCCGTCATATTGTTCTCACCGACGATATCCGACTCGATGCCCTCCGGATTCTTGCAAATATCTACGATATTCTTCAGATTCGGGTCGTCTACTACGAAAGTAGCCATGCTTCCGCTGAAGTTCAAGCCGGAAAGTGGAATATCCCGTTCTCCCAGCTCTTTCACGCAGTTTACATAGTCCACATCGCTGTTTCCCCAGCCATCGGAGCTGACGATAACGCCATCGGCACGCATGCACTCTGCCACGATTGCCGCACGTGTACTGTTGCGAATCTTATCTACGTTATCATCCGCCGTTCCGAACAGCAGTACACCCATCAAATCAATACCTTCATCAGAACCAACGATGTCTACCAAAGGATCTCTGAAATGATGTAAACTTGTTTCTTTTGTTGATGGTCCAATTCCCATAATCGCACCTCCTACTGCATGGATCTAATAATGCCGTCCCGGTACTCGTTCGGTGTCAGCATTACCGGCATATTGCCCATTTCAATAATTGATTTTCCGCCTTCCACGCCCGAAGGTTCATTCGGGAACAGGTGAGTATCGTACATCGCACCCTGCCCGGCAACCTGACGGATAATCAGTACACGCTTCTGACCCGGGCGAACCGTGTCATGGTATTCATGACGCTCGGTGCATTTATTTCCGTTAAATTTCTTAAGAATGTCTCTGTATACCTGAATAAAATCATCACACGCTGCGTGTCCCTGGAACGCACCTTTCCGTTCCTGACCCATTGCAGCCTCAAAAGTAACATCAAAAGAAATGATATAGTCATTTTCATCCGGAGTTCCGGCTCTGCCAAGAACCAACTTCTCCTTAAGGTTTCCTTCCGAAGATCCGAATTCATGGGTCTGCTTTCCGTTCACATCCACACCGGTAAGCATCACATAGACGCCGGTAACAGTATGGGTGATTCCATCTCCGCATTTGCCCAGTACCTTCGTTGAAATCGGAACGATGTCCATAATCGTGTTCGTCCAACGATCATGATCTCCCGGCTTGATAATCTGGATATCAATCTTATTAATGGTGTCATACTTTTTCACCAAATCCGGAATCATATCTTTCGAAACGGTAAACTTACCGTCCATCGTCATTGTGCAAGCATCTCCAAATTCCACTTCATTCATATGGAATGCTTTAATCACCAATCTTCTCAAATCAATTTCTTTAACAGCCATAACAATACCTCATCTTAGGATAAATGGGGCAGAATAAACATTCTGCCCCATCTTCGTTTCCGATGTCCTATTAAGTTGGACTAGATTACTGCGTGATATTCGAATGGCAGCGGAACAATCTTTCCCGGAGTCTGAATCTTCTCCAGCTGTTCCAGAGTTGCCTTTACGATACCAGTCTGCATCTCAACGTTGTGTGGTTCACCAGCGTTTGCACCCATCGGTACCATAGGAGCTACGGCACGAGGTGTACCAGCCTGTCTTACAACAGGAGGCAGTGCTGCGATGATTACAGTCGGGATGCCGATGGACTCAATTGCTCTCTGCACGATTGTTGCAGAGCGGTGGCAAGTTCCTCATCCAGCAGTCATCATAACTGCATCAACGTTCTCATCCTTAAGTCTCTTTGCAATTTCCGGACCTGTGTAGTTGGTGAATCTTTCGATGTTTCCACCACCACCCATGAATCCATAGTGGTAAGGAGCAGTTCCCTTGATGAATCCTTCTGCAGCCAGCTCATGCAGTCTGGAGATTGGATACATGCAGTTGATGTCCTTATTTACGTCAGAGTTATCGTAACCACCGTGAGTTACCATCAGCTCTTCTTCCGGTGTGTCATCTGGAATTTCTCTGAAAGTGAAGTCACCAGCAAGATTGAATCTTTCCTGGTCTGTTCTATGTACACCTGCAGCTGTAGCCAGAGCAATTACCATCTCGTTGAGTGGCTTTGTTACTGGAGCCCATACCGACTTCGGTGTAATAGGTACAAAGATTTCAGATTGTAAACCTTTTACAACTGTCATACTCATTTGTATTATTCCTCCTCGATATTTTCTGTTGGCGCCAAATCATATTGACGTCTTCTACGCGCATCTATATTGCTGATATACTTCTCGTTGATTTCCGGTCCTTCCTGCTCAATGAAGCTCATATTCCAGGCCACCGTCTGACCAACCTTCAATTCCGTATCGGAGATAATCATTCTCATCGGAACCAGCAGGTATCCAAGTCGTCCCTTGAGGTCGATTCCAACACCCTCGTCGTGAACCTCCACGATTATTCCTTCCATCTTGATTATCTTATCGCCGTACTTCATCTGTATATCTCCTTACTATAGATTAGTCGTATTTAGCCTTTCTCTTCTCACTCATTGGCAGGCTCTGCTCGTTCTCAACCAGTTCGATCTTCTCGCCGGTAGCCTTCTCAATCAGCTCGACATTGTTCTGCTTAACGTTTGCGTTGTAGTGTCTTTCCGGAGCCTTGATTTCCTCGCCGGCCATCTTAGCCTTCAGCATAGCCAGTCCACGGATAGCATCCTCTTCGCAAAGAGTGTTGCAAGCCAGTACTTCGTTCTCGATACCGGACATGGACTTGTTGTTGTCTACCATTGCATCGCAGTACTTGTTGCCGGTTACCAGTGCACCCTGTACAGCGCAGAAGGAGAATCCAACAACCGGAATTCCTCTCTTACCAATCTGCTCGATGTGGGAAGTGAAGTCAACGTGGTTATTTCCGAATCCTTCGGTTGTAACGAAAGCACCGTCAACGTTCATGGATTCAACCATCTGTCCCAGTCTTCTGGATACATAGAACTTATCGGTGTTAGCCTGTGGGGAACCAACGAAGATAACGCCTACGCAGTCAACGTCTTCATCGTGTACAGCGCCCAGTACCAGCGGCTCTCTCCAGTAGTGTCTGGACATTTCCTTGGAAGCCGGTCCGATGCATGTCAGAGCGTGGATACAACCATCCAGTACTTCCAGTGGGTTAGCAGCTACAGGAACGTTACCCAGGTCTACGTTTGGCTTAGCGCCCAGAACGCCAACCGGCTCAGTTGGGAACAGGAAGTTATCGTGCATTGCACCCTGACCCATGATTTCCTTAACTACTACAATCTTCTTCTTACCAGGGTGTCTGGTCTGCTGCAGAACCTGAGTATCAACAACCTGCTCATCGGTCAGGTCTCTTCTCATAGCTTCTCTGATTTCAGAAGTTACGTGGTCAACTGCAGTATGGATTGCGATAGGTCCCGGTCTCTCCATGTTCTTCTTTCTGTCGATAACGGCTTCATACTTAATCATGATTTCGCCCTTATCTACAGCACCCGGACGGCCCCACTGCATGTTCTCGTCGAGGTAACCCTCGGAAGAACCGAACTCACCAACCTGAACGCCTTCTTCGGTAACACCGGTTACAACGGTAACTACGCCGTCCAGAACCATGGTCTCACCTTCGCCCAGCTCCATGTCGGTATCTGCCTTACAAGCGATTGGCTGAATGTCCATTACGGTCTGAGAGTATGTGTGATACTGATCCGGGTTGATGATTTCAACCTTCATGCTCTGAACCAGAGCCTGAGCATCTGCACCTTCGGTAGCTGCTGCTTCACGAACGTACAGGGTAGTACCCTCAATCTTTGTCTCGTCACCAAGAACAACCTTGTCGATCTTGTAGTGCTTTCTGGTCATCTCTCTTACGACAACTTCTTCCTCTTCAGCTGCTGCTGCTGCTGCCGGAGCTGCTACTGCTGCCGGTGCTACTGCTGCTGCCGGAGCTGCTGCGCCTGCACCAACGCCTGCCGGGATTTCGATGTCGATGTTCTTACCTTCTCCGATGTGGAGTTTGATTGTGCCACCTGCTGCTGCAACCGGAGCTGCTGCAACCGGAGCTGCTGCTTCTTCTGCAGGAGCTTCTTCCTCTGCTGCCTCTTCCTCTGCTGCATCGTACTTATCAACGATGTCCGGAGTGATTGGTGTCAGGGAATCTACAGTCTTAGTTAATTTCGATCCATTCAGAACCTGGCAAAGCTTAAGAGCGCCATCTGTGTTCAGAAGTCCGGAATCGATGAGGTCTGGGAAAATTGCCGGATCCTCAAAGTTCGCAGGCTCCAGAACTGTGCCTTCTTCTGCTCTGCAGCACAGTACTGCTGGGTCGTTCGCATGTTGTTTAGCTGTTTCAGCTGTGATTGACATATCGATCTTCCTCCTTAAAATGTTTTGCCTTGCATTTGCAAATATATATTTATCCACTCCGCCGCACCGACAATCGGGGTCTGCCGGTACAGCAAAGGAAAATAAATATCTACTTTTATATATAACTAGGGCAATGCAGCATTCACACTGCCCTAATTATTCAGAAATTAGTTGTTCTCTACGTTATCTACAACGTTGAGATCCTGATCCACGTGCTTGGATACTCTCAGAGTTCTGTACAGCGGGTGATCTACCGCTCTCATAACATGGTCAGTCATGTGCAGAACCTTCAGGCCCATCTTCGGACCGGATGCCATAACTGTGTTGGAGCAGTCAGAGCAGTTTCCGATGATGATGTATTCGCACTTATCCTTCTTGAACTGCAGGTTGTTTGCAACCTGGCCCGGGCAGTTACCCGGTCTCTCGCACTTTCTGGATCCGTTCGGCTGTTCCTGAGCCTGCTTGCAGTAGCACAGAGATACTTCTTTTGCATTGTACTTCTTTGCCAAATCACGCATTCTTTCCAGGTTTCCGCCACATGCACATACCAGAATTCCCAGGTTTGCTCCGTGGAGATCCATGAATGGCATGGATACCAGAATTGCTCCGGTATTCTTGCAAATCGGTTCGTCAACGGTGCAAGCTCTTCCGGTGAATGCACCACCCATGATGATTTCACCGTAGTCGCCATCGATGCCGCCGGCTCTTTCAATCAGAGAACCTACGCTGGTACCAACCGGTACGTCTACGAATACGTGAGCATCGTGACCGCCGTTCAGCTTGCCTCTTACGGTCAGGTTCTTCAGGAATGATGGCTTTCTTTCGTCGATTGCTTCTGCCACTCTTGCGCAGGTCTCACTGTTGATTACAACGGCTTTTGCTGCGCTTGGGAGCTGGCTTGGCTCCAGTTCGATACCGAGACATTCTCTTACAACGGCTCTTTCTTCACCCATCGGATAAATGTCCGGAAGCAGATGTCTCGAGATTGCCGGTTCATCTGCAAGAAGCTCGTCCAGCTTTACAATAGTATCGTGATGTTTCTTCTTAATAGCGATGATTGCTTTGTCTGCTCCGGAGATCTCCATTGCATACTTGATACCCTTGATTACCTTCTCAGGCTCTCTGTCAAGCTGCTCAATGTTGTGAGCCAGTCCCGGTTCACACTCGGAAGCGTTAACCAGAATGTATCCATCTCCATCGAAGTGAGTGTCCAGCTTAATTCCGGTCGGGAATCCTGCTCCTCCCATTCCGACAACACCGGCTGCCTTAACCATTTCCAGCGGTGTTCCTTCCGGAATCTTCTCATAATCTTCACTCTGCTCTTCATCTGGTTTGATGATGATTCTGTCTTCTAATACATCTTCAACAACACCGTCAGCGCTGGAGAAAATGTTTGCTCCAAGACCTGTTGGCTCAGCGATCAGAGTACCTCTTCTGACTTTGTCACCCTTCTTGACAACCGGTGCACAAGGCTTACCAACATGTTGTCTTAACAGAATTTGTAAATTTTCCATGACACAATCTCTCCTTAAATTATTTCCTGAATTGGCAATTACTTGAATCTCATTACAAATTATCGCCCTTTTACATAATGAATATTATCACAGAATTCTATTCAAATCAACGATATAATAAATCCCAGCATTGAAAAACTCTATAATTCATTATTTCTCATTTTACTTTTCTATTCCTTTATTTTAAGGGGTTTCCGACGGTATCCTCGGACGCTTTTACCATTTTTTTATTCTTGTTTGTTAAATAACTGTTAGATAATCCCTATGATTCGTATCATGAAGTTTTATCATGATACGCATTTGTTATTGTTATGCTGACATTATAAATTGTGATATTGACATTGTGAAATTCTCGTCTATAATGAGATTATAAATTGTAGATTATTTAACCTACATCATTTACAAGCGACCTAATCTAAGGAGGTATTTAGCTATGGCATTTGAACCTAAGGTAAACATTGATCTGTATACCGATCATGTTAGAACAATCGAAGCACACACATCCGGTGAGTACTGCAGAGTTGCTCTTGATTGCCCTGAAACGAAGGGAAACACAATGATTGAAAAGAAGCACTATCTGGAGAAGCACCACGATGATTTCAGAACCATGCTGATGCACGAGCCTCGTGGACATCACGATATGTTCGGTGCTATTCTGTGCGAGCCAATTCACGAAGAAGCAGACTTCGGTATCTTCTTCCTGGATGCAGGCGGCTGGCTGAACATGTGCGGTCACTGCTCCATCGGTGCGGCAACCGTTATTCTGGAAGCCGGACTCATGGAAATGAAGGAGCCACAGACAACCGTTAAGTTGGATGCTCCTGCCGGAGTAATCACTCTGGTTGCAGACTGCAAAGACGGCAAGGTTACCGGCGTAACCCTGACTAACGTACCTGCTTTCGTATACAAGAAAGACCTGAAGCTGGAATACCAGGGCAAGGAAGTAACTTATGACCTGTCCTTCGGCGGATCCTTCTTCATCATGGTTGACACCGAGAAGAACTTCGGCATCAAGGTTGGTCCGGACACTGCAAAGTTCCTCAAGGACTTCTCCAGCTATGCTCTTCAGGAAGTTAACAAGACTGTTGAAATTCAGCACCCTGAACTGGACATCACAACTGCAGACCTGGTTGAGAACTACTCCACCGTTGATAATCCGGAACCGGATATGCTGACCCTGAGAAACCTGGTAGTATTCGGAGATCCTAAGGATCCTCAGCTGGATCGTTCCCCATGCGGAACCGGTACTTCTGCAAAGCAGGCTCTCCTGCACTCCCTGGGCGAACTGGACGTAGATGTTCCATTCACTTATGAATCCTTCATCAGCACCAAGTTCATCGGCAGAATCCTGAAAGAAACCAAGGTTGGCGATTATGACGCTGTTATCCCAACTGTTAAGGGCGCTGCTTACCTCTGCGGTCAGGCAACTTGGTTCTGCGATCCGGACGATCCAATGACCAAGGGCTTCGTTGTTCCTCAGTAAACGACATTTTTAAACCGTAACAAAATCGGTCAGACTCATCGAGTCTGACCGATTTCTTTTGCAACGATTATCGATAAAATTATATTTCTCATGCAAGCAAAACCGGCTGCAATCACACAGCCGGCCCTAAGGAGTTGTATCGCATTTGTTATTACCCCGAATAATCCCCCCCTTACAGTGGGAACTCAATTGCGATGTCTTTACCTTCTCCAATATAAAGCTTCAGAACGCCGCCTGCAGCTTTCATTGTTACACCGCTTACAGAACCAGCAACAGCCGGTGCAGCAACTTCTGTGCTTTCCTCTTCTTCTGCTTCCTCTTCTGCCTCATCTGCAACCTCATCGTACTTATCAATGATATCCGGTGTAATCGGTGTCAGAGAATCAACAGTCTTGGTCAGTGTGGAACCATTCAGAACCTGTCCAAGTTTCAGAGCGCCATCTACGTTCAGAAGGCCGGTATCAATCAGGTCCGGGAAGATTGCCGGATCCTCAAAGTTTGCCGGTTCCAATTTAGTTCCTGCTTCTGCTCTGCAGCACAGTACTGCCGGATCGTTCTTGTGCGCTGCTGCGGTTTCTGCTGTAATAGACATAATAAAAACCCTCCATTCATTTTTCTATCTTACGGTTATATAGTAGCACACATGGAGCACTTCGTTACATTGAAAAAATCTATCACAATAAGTAATGATATAGGTTTTCTTTAAACAAAATGTGATTTTTAATATTTTTCTGATTTTTATGTTGACATATTACCAATACTGCGATATACTAAATAAGTCGGTTGAGCGCCCATAGCTCAATTGGATAGAGTAGCACACTACGAATGTGAAGGTTCGGGGTTCGAGTCCCTGTGGGCGCACCAAGTCGAGACAGATGTCTCGGCTTTTTTATTTTTTTGATATTTGAGTCCAACGAACCGGACGGAATGAAGACGGCAACAATCAACAACTATTTAATTATGTGAACTATGTACAGTAGCGGAAAACAAAGCAATTAAAAGGTTCTTCACTTTTTTCTCGGGGATTGCCTTTTATATAAGGTAAACATTCTTTTCTTAATGATGGACATGAGCGTGTTGGCGTGGACATGCCCGCAAAGCCTTTATCCTCCGTCAGAGCACGCCAACAATTGAATCTCATTAGCAGGTATCCGGCGCAAATTTTGGCGTGGGCATGCCCGCAAACCCTTGTATCTCTGTCGGGGCACGCCAACAACCGAATCTCATTAGCAGGTATCCGGCGCAAATGTTGGCGTGGGCATGCCCGCAAACCCTTGGAGCTCCGACGGGACACGCCAACATGCTCAGGATTTTCCCGGCCCGCCGGTGCCCAAGAATGAAAGAACCTGCATCCGGAAAGCAATCTCAGCTTGACGATGAGATTGCTTTCCGGATGCAGGTTTGCTCTTTTGTTAAAATCCCCGAGAAAAAAGTGAAGAACCAATTAAAAAGCCGGGAAATAATCCCGGCTTGCTGTTATCTGAGAAATTTTCCACCCTTGCAATTTAATCTTGCAAGATCCATGCATATTTTAACCGGTGCATAAATTATAAAAAATACAATCATTAGCACAGTTTCGATGGTATCCCATTTGTTATACTGTCACATGATCTTGAACAATTGACTTCATTTTGCACTTTCTCAACAGGAAGCATCATTTTTCAGCAAATTTATTTACAGCTTATTTCTGTTGTTCTTGTACAAAAGCATAAAATAATAAATGCACATTACGAAAAGTGCTCCACCCAGTATTGTTGTCAATTTACTCATTTCGCTCACCTCTAATTCTTTGAATAATACTTGCCTTTTTTCGGATACACTTCTTTAATACTGCCTTTCCGATAAGCTTGCAACAACTGTTCCAAATCGTCAATCTGCTCCCGAATCGCCTTTCCGTTATCCGTGTCCACAATCAGCATGCGCTGCGGAAGGGTATATACGGTCTGAATAACCGGATTGTTGAATTCTTGAGTGCCGTCCGGACGCAGCGGCTGATACGGCTGGTGTTCCGACAGAGCCATGAAACGAGAATTGAAGATAAACGTGTATCCCGCAATTCCGGTGGTCTTCTGGTACGCTTTGGAAATGCCGCCGTCGATGACGTACAGCATTCCGCCGCCCTTGATTGGGCTTTCGCCGTCCTTGATTTTTACCGGAACGTGACCGTTCAATATTTTTCCATGGGAAGCGTCCAGGCCGAAGTCCCGAATCATCTTCACACAGATGTCCTTCTGGTTGATTAAGCGATAGTACGGTACAACATGCTCTTTGTGGGTCGCTTTGTCCGCAATGAACAAGCGCTCGAAGGTAGTCATTTTATCCTTGCCGAACAGCGGAGAATCCGGTCCCAGCCACAGATACCACATGAGGTTCGCCGCTTCCGCCCGAGTCTTTCCCTTCGGCGGATTGAAATACGCATCCCGAAGCTCCTTATCCAGGTACTCCATCAACTTCGCCCCGTGTTGGGTAATTCCGTTGATGGTTACATCCCGAAATTCGCCATCCTCAGTAAAAGGAATACATCCGTGGAACATCAGGTTTCCGTTCAGAGTTTTGTACAGTGCACCGTGGCTGTACAGGAACTGGATGTGCTCCTGCAGCTTATCCGAACGGAGAATCGATGCCTCCAGGGCAATCATAACTTCTTCCTCTTCCGGACTCAGTCGGTACGGATCCGCCGGATCGATGGTCGGCAGATTGGCATCCTTCAGCGGATATACGGTTCCCTCCACTTCCACGGTGCCGTTCTCAAAATCAATTTTATCCAGAAGCAAACGCTTTTCCAGATGCATCTCCGGGTGCGCCTGAATAATCTGACCTTCAATTTTGAACTGACAGATGGCAATCATTTTGTGCATCTTCGCCGCCAAGTCTTCCGGAATCGGATCGAATCTGTTTTTATCCAATACGTGCGGCCAAAATGCCTTGCATTCGTCGTCTTTGTAAATTTTTTCCGCCAGGGTTGCCAACGGCCGCAGATTGATGCCGTAACCGTACTCCAGCATATCAAAGTTGTTGTAGCTTACATTCATCCGAATGATGTTCGCAATGCACGCCCAGTTTCCGCAAGCGGCACCCATCCAAACCACATCGTGATTTCCCCACTGGATATCCACATTTCGGTGAGTCATCAGAAAATCCATAATCAGGTGAGGCTTCGGTCCACGGTCGAAAATATCGCCGATGATATGGAGATGATCCACCGCCAAAGAGCTGATGGTGCGGGCAAATTCCACAATCATGGTTTCGGCCGAGCGGTACTCTACGATGGAATCGATAATTTCATTGTAATAATGGGTTCGATTCTCGTCATCGTCCGCAAAAAGAAGTTCGTCCATAGCATATCCGGAGTTGTCCGGCAGAATCCGACGTACTTTTGACCGGGTGTATTTACTGGATACGGATCGGCAGATAATGACCAGCCGATAAATTGCGGATTTGCACCATGCATCGAAATCCTTCTCGGATTTTTTTCTCCGTTTGATTTCTGCAACCGGATCGTAGATTAACGCCGCCAGGGACTCCCGTTCCGCTTCGCTGAGCATTCCGGAGAAGTGCTCGTCGATTTTCATCTTGATGGTACCGGAAGCACTTCGAACAAAGTATTGAAACGCATCGTACTCTCCGTGCAAGTCGCTGAGGAAGTATTCTGTACCCTTTGGAAGGGCCAGAATGGCTCTCAGATTGATTATTTCCGCCTTCACCGAACGATGGTTCGGATATTTTTCTGCCAGCATCTGCAGGTATTTACTATCTGTCATCTAAACCTCCACTACTTCTATTGAAGAAAAATTAATCTTCCTCCACACGCATGAGATCTCCGCCAATACCCTTAAACTTCTGCACAAAATTTTCATATCCTCTTTCGATATGGTAGATTTCGCTTACCTCTGTGGTTCCCGTCGCAACCAATCCGGCCAAAACCATAGCCGCCCCTGCTCTCAAATCGGTTGCACGAACTTTTGCCCCATGAAGCTTCTTTCCGCCCGGCACAAATGCCTCCCGGCTTTCCGTAGTAATATCCGCTCCCATTCGGTTCAATTCCACCACATGCATGAAACGGTTCTCAAATACCGTCTCCCGCACGATACTCTGTCCGTGTACCGTGGTGAGGAATGTCATGAACGGAGACTGGATATCCGTCGGGAAGCCCGGATACGGAAGTGTCTTGATGTCTGTAGCCACCAGTTCCCCTTCTCTGGCATCTACGTAAATTCCATCATCCTGAACTTCTACTTTTACACCGCATTCTTTCAGCTTTGCAATAATCGGACGCACGTGCCCCGGTATCCCATTCTGCACCAGCACGTCGCCGCGGGTAATCGCTGCCGCCAGCATAAAAGTTCCAGTCTCAATCCGGTCCGGAATAACGGTATGAATCGATCCGGACAGAGATTCCACGCCGGTGATTCGGATGGTATCCGTTCCGGCGCCTTTAATCTTCGCACCCATCTTGTTCAGCTGATTGGCCAAATCGACGATTTCCGGCTCTTTTGCCGCATTCTCAATAATCGTCACATTCTTCGCCAGGGTTGCCGCCATCAGGATATTTTCCGTCGCTCCTACGCTTGGAAAGTCCAGGTAAATGGCATCTCCCACCAAGCCGTCCGGTCCTGCGGTAAGAATTACATGTTCTTTATCCTCATCGAATTCCACCGTTGCGCCCAGCGCACGGAATCCCTTTAGGTGGAGATCGATCGGACGTTTTCCGATGGAGCATCCGCCCGGCATCGGCATGACGCATTTGCCGCAGCGAGCCAGCAGCGGCCCCATCACCATGGTAGAAGCACGCATTTCACTTACCAGTTCTGAGTCTCCCACCGTGGTCTTAATCTCCTTTGCCGTAACGGAAATCACGCCAGGAGACAGCTCCTCTACTTCTGCGCCGAAGCTCTTGAGCATCTCCCGCATTACTTTTACATCCGCCAAATCCGGAACATCCTCAATCCGGCAGGTATCGCCGGTCAAAAGGGTTGCCGCCATTAACGGAAGAACCGCATTCTTCGCACCACTGATTTGCACCGTTCCATGAAGTGGACCGCTTTCATTCACAAGAATTTTTGCCATTTCTTCTCCTTATTTTTAATATAAAATGATTTATTTATAAAAATAATATTTACAAAATTGTTTATTCGTATCGCTGCAATGTCCCGTAAAATCTATCTTTTTCGGGACTTCCGAGCATTTGCGCGGCTGAATGCCGCTTCTTCCTTTCGGGAGCGTTTTTTCGCTCGATGAGACCGAATGGCTGCCGCTCCGGTACCCACACTGGCCACCTTTCCGATCAGCGATGAATTCTCGTGCACCGTTTCCACAATTCCCATCATGGTATCCGCTGCATTATCGATAACGCCATCAATGACTTCCGTCTTCTCTGCGGCAATCTTCGAAATCCGGTTGGCATCATCCAGAATATCATCCACCTTTCGAAGCGTTTCCTTCAGCCTTGCCGCCAAAACGATTAGATAGATTACCAGAATAATGGTCATCACGATCAATCCGATAATCAGTGCATCTGTGAGATTCAGCGAAACATTCATTCCACATTCCTCCTTTTGAATTATATCATTAGTTGGATTCCCCTTCGTCTTCACGATTTCTTTCGTAAATCCGTTGAATCAAATCTGAATACCTTCCATCTTTTTCTCGAACGTGAATTGGCGGAAGAACCCGAAGCTCCGAATTTGCTCCTTTTACCCCGTGTATCAGCAGGATATTCGGCTTTGTCTCGGGAAATGGCATCACCAACTGAAGTTCTTTGGGTTCCATGCCTTGGGCCCGCATGGAACAGCAGATGTCCACCAATCGGTCCGGCCGGTGCACCATGAAGAATTCCCCTTCTCGGTCCAGCTGTGTCGCTGCGGCTCGAATAAAATCATCCAAATCCGCACTGGTTTCATGCCTTGCAATGTACTTTGCGGAAGCATCGTTGGGAATAGCTCCGCCCCGTCTGAAGTACGGCGGATTCGTCACCACCGCATTGAATTTCTCGGGAAGGGCGGTTTCACCTATGGATGCTACATCGGCTGCTCGAATTTGGATTCGCTCTTCCAGATGATTGATCCTCGCATTGCGGCGCGCCCGCTCCGCTTCCTTTGTCTGGATTTCCATCCCCAGCATGGTGCTTTCGGGAATCTTATGGGATAGAATCAACGAAACGATCCCGTTTCCGCATCCCAATTCCAGAATACGAGGCGCTCTTCGCCGCTTCATTCCTCGGCCGCCGGTTTCCCCCGCCGTAAAGCCGACCAAAAGAACCGCATCTACTCCGTAGCGAAACCCGTTTCCCTGTATCAATTTCATTCCACCGAAGCCGATGGAATCCATCGTTTCCAATTCTTTATTCATTAATCTCTTGTTAGTTTTTCCAGTTCCTTCATGGTCTCCGGATCCACGTTGTTCTGTTCGTTCCGGGACTTCTTGTGGGACTTTTTATCCGTTCTGCGCACTTCCTGTTTGAAGTAAGTGCGTACTTCCTGAGAAAGCGGTGTTTCCTTAGCATCCTTGTCCTTGGATTTTTCGAACAGACGTACATTGACGCTGCCTTCAAAAAGGTTGACTGCCGTCACCTTTCCCGGGCCGTCCGGCGTTACCACCTGTTCGCCTTCATTCGGCATACCCTTCCGCAGCTCCTGATAGGTCTTGTTTTCGAAATTCAGGCAACACATCAGGCGTCCGCAAGATCCGGAGATTTTGGATGGATTCAGAGATAAATTCTGCTGCTTTGCCATCTTGATGGACACAGGCTGAAAATCATGAAGCCATCTGCTGCAGCAGAACGGTCTTCCGCAAATGCCGATTCCGCCCAGCATGCGTGCTTCATCTCTCACGCCGATCTGGCGTAGCTCAATCCGCATCCGGAAATGTGCCGCCAAATCCTTTACCAATTCTCGGAAATCAATTCTGCCTTCTGCAGAAAAATAGAATATCACCTTGCTTCCGTCAATGGTATATTCCGCATCCACCAATTTCATCTCCAGCTTATGGTTGCGAATTTTCTCTTCACAGACCTTCATGGCGGATTCCCGCTTGTTCAAATTCTCCCGATACTTTGCTAAGTCGGCCTTTGTGGCATGACGTTCGATTTTTTTAAGAGGTGCGACGATTTCGCTGTCCTCCACTTTCCGGTTTTCAATGGAAATATGACCCATCTCCAGGCCGCGAGCGGTCTCCACGATAACCAGCTCTCCCATTTTGTATTCTTTCCCTTCCGGGTCAAAATAGTAGGTCTTGCTCGCTTTCACAAAACCCACGCCGACAATTTCTGTCATCTATTTCATTCCTCCGTTTCTATTCTCTATTCCCTTACTTCCAGAAAGAGTCTTTTCAGTGCATATTTCCAGTTCATACCCCCCATATGAAATTCTCCCAGAATATCCTTCCGCGTCTCTTCGATTCGCAGAACCGTTTCCAAGCGATGCTCTTTATGAGCCTCCCTTTCAATCACATCCAAGAATTTCAATGCATCGTCCGCAGTCTTTATTTTTTTGTCCACCATCTTCCGGTATTGAAAAAAATAATTTTGATTCCATATTTCTTCCAATGCCGAGGTTTCCGCCACATCCGGTTCTTCTGTTTCCCGAAGCAGCACGCAGCGGGACTGAATTGTTGGGAGCAGGTTATTCCGGTTTTCGGCCACGAGGAAAAACACCGTGCCCGGATAGGGTTCCTCCAAAGTCTTCAGAATCTTATTCTGAACGTCTTCCTTCAAGTCATCCGCATCCGGAATTACACCGATATTTCGTTCTCCATACGGATTCAGTCGTAGCCGATCCATGAATGGTTCGGTATCCCTCATCACATAGGTTACTTTGTTTGTTTTTGTTTTTCCCTCTTCCAGTTTGGATTTCTTCATGTAGATGACATCCTCGTGGCTTCCGGCAGCTACCCTTCTGCAGGCCTCACAGAGACCGCATGGACGTTGCTCCAAATTGGGATTCCGGCACAGAATTTCCTGAAGAATGTTGGTCATCAGCCGATCCCGAGTTTCTCCCGCCGGCGCCTCCAGTATGTATGCGTGCGCCATTCGGCCGTTCCACAGACTCTTCTTAATTTCCCCCAGGACATTCATCCGCTACTGTTCCTCCTCATCCAGCATCTGCTGCAAGTGTTTTCGAATTTCAGACTGTATGGTATCAATGCTTCGGGATGCATCCAGACGAATCACGCGATGGGGATTGGCCTGCCAGATTTTCAGATATCCTTCATAGACTCTGTAGTGAAAATCCAACTTCTCCCGCTCCATACGATCCTGCACACCTTTCCCGATTCGCCCGCGCCCTATTGCCGGATCCAAATCCATGAAAAAGGTTCTGTCCGGTTCCAGCCCAGCCGTGGCATACCGATTCACTTCCTGAACCGCATCGCCCAGGCCTCTTCCGTATCCCTGATACGCTACGCTGGAATCCACGAAACGATCGCAAATCACCACCTCGCCACGCTCCAGTGCCGGGCGAATCCGCTCCGCCACGTGCTGCGCTCTGGCCGCTGCGTAAATCATCATCTCGGTGGTATCGGACATTTCCGCATTTTCTTTGTCTAAAAGAATTTCGCGAAGCTTTTCGGATATACCGGTTCCGCCGGGTTCTCTCGTAAGAAGAACGGTTTTCCCCAGACTTTCCAAGTATTCCTTCATCATCTGAATCTGCGTTGTTTTTCCGGCGCCGTCCGGGCCTTCCAATGTGATAAAAATTCCTCTGCTCATGATTATTTCCTGTTTCCTTTCCGATTTGCTTCCGCTTTTCTCTCAACATTTTGATTTGTTTTGCGAAGTTCTATGGAGTATCTTTTCATTAATAACACTCCTAAAAATAGAATCGGTAAGGTCACCAGAACCGCAAATAAATATTTCAGCACCGTCATACTCTTTTTTCCTTCACAGAATAATTCATATTATTATACCATATGAAGCCTTCAATAGATAGCACGGATTCGATTTGCTCCGTTCCCTTCAGAATACAAAACGGACACCCACAGCAATTCACTGCGGATGTCCTGTCCTTCATGCTATTCTTTTTTTCCCGCCGCTTCGCTAATATCTGCTGGCAATTCGGCTAATTTCCTGCACGGTAGCGCTCGGTTCGTAGTCCGGTTCATTGAATACCTTCTGATGGAATTTCTTTACATCGCTCGCCAAATCCGTCGCCTGCACGTAGGACACGCCATCCACCATTCCGGCCGTCTTACTATACGGGAAGCCCTTGCTGTCGCCCACATTCAGTTTCTTCAGTTTCAACGCCAGACTCATCATATCCTTGTTGGACAGGTTCGTCTGAATCTCCGGCAGAATTGCACCGGCCACCTGATACAGGGTCTTTACGTCCATGCTCTTTGCCTTGGACAGAATCTTCTTAAATACGATTCTCATACGGTCGGTACGTTTGTAGTCGTCTCCCACACCCTTTCGAATTCGGCCATAGGAAACCGATGCACAGCCATCCAAAACCTGCTTGCCCGGTTTCTTTACGATTGTGTAGGATTTCTTTCCGACAATCTTCGCCGTTTCCTTGGTATATTTATTCAATTCATCGATTTCGTAGTCTTCTACGTTAATCTCCAGACCACCCATCTCATCTACCGCATCGGCAACGCCCTTGAAGTTCACCAGCGCATACTGATCGATGTCCAAATCCATCGCCCGGTTCAGGGATGCGATGGACATCTCGGTGCTTCCGTAATAGTGAGCATGAGTAATCTTGTCGTATGTAGAAGTATCTCCCATCTGAAGATAGGTATCACGATACACCGATGTTAACGTAATTTCATCTGTAGAATTGTTAATGGATGCAATCATAATCATATCCGTACGAGAATTCTTTACTTCACTCAAATCACGGGTATCTACACCCAAAAGCAAAATATTGGTATATCCATCTACTTCATGTCGGTAAAGATCTGCGGAACTCTTTAAATCTGCACGATTTACGGTATTCAGAATCTTTGTACCGGCCATTACAGCAGCGATTGCGCCAATCAACGCAATAATCAGAACAATCAACAGGGTATTGACGATTCGTCTTCCACGTCTCCTTCTGCGCGCTCTTGGACTTAACTTCTTTGCCATAAAATCTCCTCTCAGAAGTCTGAATAATCAAAAACTACCGTTTATTATATAACAGGCTTGCTTTTATTGCAAATATAACCTGCACTACTCGTCATCATCCAACGCCTTACGAATCTTCTCCACTTCATCTTCCTTCAGCTGTTCCAGTTCCTCCGCCTTGTCAAAGCCTTCGGTACTGTCCTTCTGGAAGAGAATTCGAATGGTTCGGAAAATCATCTTGATATCCAGCACCAAAGAATAATCTTCGATGTACATCAAGTCCAATCGCAGTTTATCGTAAGCCGATGTATTATACCTGCCGTAAATCTGTGCGTATCCGGTCAATCCGCCCTTTACCTTTTCGCGGTAAATGAATTCCGGGATTTCACGAGAGTACTTCTCCACGTGTTCCACCCGTTCCGGTCGAGGTCCGACAATGCTCATATCGCCCTTCAGAATGTTAAAGAGCTGTGGGAGCTCGTCGATTCGTGTGGCACGAATAATTCTTCCCACCTTTGTGATTCTCGGATCCTGATCCACCGCAGGAATCGGCTTATTGTATTTCTCCGCATCAACAATCATGCTGCGGAACTTGATTACATTGAAATGCTTTCCGTTGCGGGTAACCCGTTCCTGTCGGAAAAATACCGGACCGCCATCATCCAGCTTAATGAATATCGCTGTAATCAGCATAATCACCGATGCCGGAACCATGGCAATAAGGCAAAGCACCACGTCCATGGTGCGTTTTGTCATCCTCTGAGTTAAGGTTAATCCCTTTCCGTGTGTGATTACGATTGGTGTATCCAACAGGTTAAAGTCGTCTGCTCCACGAATGATAATATCGGAAATCTTCGGAACCACGTAAGCGTCAATCCCGTTAAAATAGCAGTATTTCAAGATATTATTTCTCTTCTTTCCCGGAAGATCGTTGATGATGACTCCATCATATCGATTAATCTCCGATAGGATATCGATGAAATCCGTATCTGCCGATATCGCCTTGGAAACATGATACTGGGATAACCGATTGTTGGCCTTGAATTGTAGCTTCAATGCGTTTTCCGTACCGTAAATCATCACCATGTTTTTCTTGGAATGAAGATGGAAATATATCTTCGTAAATAAGAAACAAGCGAGAATTGATGTCAGCAGCTGCACTCCTGTCAGCATCACCATCGGCATTACCGGAATCATTCCGTTTCCAATCAGCGACAGCTGCCAATATGAAATGAAATTGACCACGAAAATAGAAACGCCTTGGGAAATGACCACGTCCAGCCGCTTCAAATATCCCCAACGAAAACCTTCCGTCCACACAAATCCGATAATCAACAGAAGTGCATATACACCGGCAATTACAAATCTCCCCCGGTGCTGCAGTGGCGGAAACAGTGCCGCATCGTACTGGAAACGCCAGAAATAGAAATAAATCACCGATAGAACGGCGATTTCCGCGATGCACTCCAGCTTATCTACCACATCATTAACATATGAGTTATCTTTAATCTTATTTTTTTTATTCATATTCAGCTTTCACTCAAAGAATTTTATTCTATTGTATTATTATAACAATTTTCCGATGAAATACAAGAGGCGACCGTTCTCACCGCTGCTAAAACAGAAAATGGCTTCGGGAATTGTGGAAGTTCCCCGAAGCCATTCGTTATTATTTCAGCTGACTTTTCCATTATCGGATGACGCGCATAACGCCCTTAATCCAACTGTTTGTCAAGGAATAGGTTTTCTGCTTTACCTCTCCGTTCCGGGTACTGCCCGTATTTCCCTCAATGGTGGTTATGACATTTCCGGATACGGATTTTACCAAGCCCACGTGAGAACTGGATCCGAATATGATGATATCTCCGGCTTTCGCCTTATTGGCACTTACCCAGATTTTCTTCTTGTTCGCATAAGCAGAATAGGAAGGAACATAACCCAGATTGCCGTAGTCCTCAATATCCTTAATCAAGCTGTACAGGCCCGCCTTCTTGAAGCACCAGGTGACGAACGTTCCGCACCATGGAGTAGAGTCTCCATTCCGGAATTTCGTGCCGAAATACGCTTCCCAGTACTTCTTTCCGGTCTTGGTTCCCACTTCCTTCTGTGCAATCTTCATCAGCTCGGTTCCGGTAGTGGACTTCTGCGCCGTCAGAACGCCCTTGCTGTCCGCCTTATAGGTGGTTCCCCCGGTGGTGATTGTGGTGGAAACGGCGATTTTTCCGCCCTTCTTCACATAATACTTCTTGCCACTTACGGTAATCAATCCCTCCGTCGTCTTCACCGCTCCGGTGCCGTCAGCATAGTAATATGAGGAACCGTACTTAAACAGTCCGGTGCCCAGCTTTCCGCTGGCATATGCTTTATAAGTCTTGCCGTTCTTCGTGAAAGTATGTCCCCAGAAAATGGCTCCGCCCTTCTGGATGTAGTAGGTGCCTCCATCTACTACCAGAAAACCTTCCTTCGTCACGATTTCGCCCTTCTTGCCGGCATAGTACTTGGTTCCGGAATCTTCAAAAAATCCGGTTTTCAAAGTCCCGTCTGCATTTGCCATGTATTTCTTTGATCCGGCGGTAATCAGCCCGTTCATCGCCACGCTGCCATTCTTGTTCACGTAATAGTACTTCTTCTTGAAGCTTACCACACCCGCCTTGGATGCAATCGCTCCGTCCGAATCTGCATAGTAATACTTGCTTCCATACTTGAAGATTCCGGTTCCCAGACGACCATCTGCGAAGGCTTTATACTTTCTGCCCTTCACGGTAAAAGTATGTCCTAATTCAATTTTTCCGCCCTTCTGCACATAGTAACGGTTGCCCAAACACTCTACGAAACCGGCAGTGGTCTTTACCACGCCGTACTTATCCGCATAGAAACGGGCGGTGGTTCCATACTTAAACACACCGGTTCCCAGCTTTCCGGTGGAATATGCCTTATAGGTTTTTCCTTTTACCTTAAAGGTTCGTCCGCACTCCAGTCTTCCCGCATTCTTTGTAATGTAGTAACGGTACCCGTTCCAGCTAATAAATCCGGCCTTGGTGCGTACCACGCCGTTTTTGTCCGCATAGAAATGAGCCACCGTGCCGTATTTGAACACACCGGTGCCCAGCTTTCCGTTGCCGTAAGCTTTATAGGTCTTTCCGGACACCTTAAAGGTTCGACCGGTCATAATCTTTCCACCCTTTGTAACATAATATCGATATCCATCGCTGGTCACAAATCCGGCCGACTCACGAATCACACCCTTCGAGTCGGAATAGTAATGACTTCCGTCGTATTTATTTACTCCGTACAGCAGATGTCCGCTTTTATCAAAGCAATATTTCTTTCCGGAAATGGATTTGATCTCATCCTTATAATACTTTCCGGTTTTATAGAAATAATAGCGATATCCGCCGATGGAATGCCAACCCTTTGACATGTTCTTGGCTTTGGACGATGCAATCATTGAACGGCCTCTTACCGAAAAAGTCCGCATTCTGGCATTTCCGTCACTGTTAATCGCCCCATCGCTGTTAATGTTTCCATCGCTGTTGATGGCCGCTGCATCGCTGTTCAGCGCTCCGGTTGTTGCTGCATTTGCCGGAACAACAGTGAATAGGAGCAGTACTGTTGCCAAAGTCAGGCTTACTATTCTTTTTCCCAATTGTCTTCTCTTATTCATAATTATACCGCCTTAGTCAGTTTACCGATAAAAGCATTGTAACATTATCGGTAAACCGTTTCAAGATAAAATCAAAATAATTATTGGTTAACTCTCAATTCACCGCAAAAAAACAACGAGGCAAATGCCTCGCTGTCTGTTTCTATTTCTGATCCAATATCTCTCGGATATCCTGTATCAATTGCGCGGATACCGTATTCAGCCGACTTTCCGCCGCTGTTTTTTCGCCGTAGAAACCGAAATAAACCTTCAGTTTCGGTTCCGTACCGGATGGACGAATCGCAATCCAGTCCATATCGTTCAGCTCATAGATAAGCAGGTTGGACTCCGGCATCCGATCGATAAATGTCTTTACATCCCGGTAATAGAGATCTTTCCCCATTGCCCCCAACTTTCCGTTGAGCAGGCGATAATGATCCATGCATCGACGGATTTTCTCAGTACCTTCCGGCCCGGAACAATCGATGGAAACGTTTTTCTCCGCCGCATATCCGTACAGACGATAAATTGCCTTCAGCTGATCCATCAGGCACAGACCATAGGATTTGGAAACCGCCGCCATCTCCGCAATGGCCAAGCAAGCTGCTACCGCATCCTTATCTCTCACTTCGGAATGGAACATAAAGCCATTTCCTTCTTCAAAACCAAACCGGAATGTTCCGGTCTCCTCCGCTTCATGATTTCGAATGCACTCTGCAAAATGTCTGGAACCCGTTAAGGTTTCAATCAATTTCACATTGTATCGCTCTGCAATCACCCGTGCCAGATTTGAAGAAACTACGGAAGTAATGCAGTAATCGTTTTCCGAAAGCTCCCCTCTTGCACTCTTCGTCGCCAGAATGTATTCCATAAGCAGAAGGCCGATTTGATTGCCGGTGAGCATCTGATACCCGCCGTCATCATCCGGCACCGCAACACCCAATCGATCGGAATCCGGATCCGTTGCAATGATAACATCTGCGGCCACTGCTCTCGCATATTTCTTCGCGAGAGCAAAACTGTCCTCCCGTTCCGGATTCGGCACCTGAAGCGTTGGAAAATTACCGTCCGGCTTTTCCTGTTCCGACACCATAAATACGCGTCGGAATCCGTTTTCATTCAGCACTCGAAGAACCGGTTTCGCACCGGCACCGTTCAGCGGAGTGTACACAATTCGCAGACGTGCCTTGGAATCCTGAGATAATTTCTGGGAAATCTTCATACCGTGAAGCATCTCCATATAATCATCATCCCAATTCTTTCCAAGATATGTTACCTGTTCCTTCTGAACATAATCCTCCAGCGGCAGCATTTCCGCCAGATAATCCACTACATCCTCGAATTCCGGCATGCGTTCCTGAACCGCATTGGCTCCGGCCGGACTCAACTGTCCGCCGTCATTTCCATACACCTTGAACCCATTGTATTCCCGCGGATTGTGGGAAGCGGTGATCATTACACCGCCGGCGGTGCGATAATGGCGGATTCCGAAAGAGAGCATCGGAACCGGGCGCAGCCGATCGGAGAGGTATACTTTTATCCCTTCGCACGCCAACACCCTGGCCGTAATTTCAGCAAAATCTTTGGAATGATTCCGTGAATCGTAACACACGATAACCCCTTCTTCGGAAGCATCCGAAGCCTGAAGGCATGCCGCCAGTCCTTTAGCGGCGGACGCAACGGTGTAGATGTTGATTCGATTGGTACCGGCGCCCATCACTGCGCGAAGGCCTGCCGTACCAAAAGTAAGATTTTCACTGAATCGTTCCGTAATATCTTCCGGCGAGCTTATAATATTCAGTAGTTCCCGGCGAATCAGCGGGTCCACCTTCTTCGCATTTATCCATGCGGTGTATTTCTGAACTGCTCTGCTCTCTTCCATAGTATCATCCTTTCTAAGGCGTGATTTTTTTGTTTACTCTACCGTAACGCTCTTCGCCAAATTTCTCGGTTTGTCAATTTCGCAACCCTTCGCTTTGGCAACGTAATATGCGTACAACTGCAGCGGCACTACGCTAAGAAGAGGTGTTAACTCGTCTTTCGTTCTCGGAATATAGAATACCTCATCGGAATGCGCTTCAATTTCGCTGTTTCCTTCCTGCGCCAGAGAGATGATATGAGCGTTTCTCGCTTTGACTTCCTGAATATTGGAAACCATCTTATCAAACAATCTCTCCTGAGTAGCCAACGCCCATACGATGGTACGAGGTTCCATCAAGGCAATTGTACCGTGCTTCAACTCTCCTGCGGCAATCGCAAAGGAGTTGATATAGGAAATCTCCTTCAACTTGAGGGAGCCCTCATAAGCAACACTGGAATCCACCCCACGACCGATGTAGAACACCTGATCCCGATCATACAGACGATTTGCCAGTGCCTCAATTTCCGGTGCCATTTTCAGAACATCTTCCAGCTTACCAGAAATTGCCTCCAAATCCTGTACAAAATTGTCATATTCTTCCGCTGAAATGGCAACGTTCAAATCTGCAAAGAACAGTGCCAGCAGGTACATGCACACCAGCTGTGTCGTGTATGCCTTTGTGGATGCTACAGCAATCTCCGGTCCGGCCTGTGTGTAGAACACATCGTCACTTTCTCTTGCTACGGTGCTGCCCACTACATTGACAACGGACAGCACGCGAGCGCCTTTCCGTTTCGCTTCTCTCATGGCTTCCAAAGTGTCAGCCGTCTCTCCGGACTGGCTGATAGCGATGAACAGGGTATGTTCATCCACGAACGGATCCCGATAACGGAATTCGGAAGCGATATCCACTTCTACCGGAATTCGAGCCAGCTTCTCGATTACGTATCTTCCCACCAGACCGGCATGGTATGCGGTTCCGCAGGCAACGATTACGATTTTATTAATCTTCTCGAAGTCCTCCTTGGTGAGCTGTACGGTCTCCTGCAGGTGCACGCGGCCGTTATCGTCTAGGTTCCGGCTCAGGGTTTCTCGAATTGCCGTCGGCTGCTCGTAAATTTCTTTTAGCATGAAGTGATCGTATCCGCCCTTTTCAGCCGCACTGACATCCCAGTCCACATGCATCATCGGACGTTCAATCAAACGATCTTCTTCATCATAGATGTTAACGGCATCCTTTGTTAATACAACGGTATCCCCATTTTCTAGAAGGTATACGTCTTTGGTATATGCCAGAAGTGCAGAGAAGTCCGATGCTACAAAATTACAATTGTTTCCTAGGCCTACAATCAACGGTGCATTCTTTCGATATGCCACGAACTGGTCCGGCTGGTCTTTTGCCACTACGGCAATGGCATAGGTTCCCCTCATCTCCGAAATCGCCTGATCCAGCGCCTTTTTCAAGTCGTGATTCCGGTGATAGTACTTGCTGATCAGCATGGTTGCCACTTCTGTATCGGTCTCCGTGCGGAAAACCACACCTTCTTTTTCCAGCTCCGCCTTCAGCTCTACATAGTTCTCTACCGTTCCGTTGTGAACCACAGCGATGGTTCCGTCCATATCCATGTGCGGATGGGAGTTCAAATCCGACGGTGCTCCGTGAGTTGCCCAGCGAGTATGACCGATTCCAACATGTCCGCCCAGACGCTCCTCGCCAATCAGTTTTTCCAGGTTGCTGATGGCACCTACATGCTTTCTCAGTTCAATCTTTCCATGATTCACCACCGCGATTCCGGCTGAATCGTATCCACGATACTCCAGCTTCTTCAAGCCGTTAATGATGATATCCTGTGGTTCTTTTGTTCCGATATATCCTACAATGCCACACATATTATTCTCCTTTATTCCATAAATCCTGCGGATAGATTCCCTGCTGTTTCATTTCCGCAAGAGCATTTACCACGATCTCCCGGTCTTCCCGGTAGGTTACGCCATACCACTTATCTCCGGAATAGAGAACCTGCATGGAAGCTCTGTTGTTCTGAAGTTCGTCGTTTAGCATAGACGGCAGATAGATTTCACCCTTCATCGGGTTTTCTTCCAGCACCCGGTCCAGCGATTCCGCAAACCGTTCCTTCATTACCTGTACAAACGCAGTACCAAATCCCAGCAGATTCATGGATACCGGCGATCCTTCCGGAATCACCCGATCCGTTCCGCTGATGTCTTTTCCGTGAATTTTCCCATCTTCCCGGTATCCCACTTCTGTATGCTCCTCGATGTCGGTCAGCATACCTTCTGCCGCCCGGCAGATTCCACGGGAAACCGTTCCGTTATCGGATAAGGTATTCTCGATGGAAAAACCCACCATGCAGTGATGAGTGGCGTCTGCTTTCGACGTGAGATACTTGTAAATCAAGCGGAATGCTTCCGGTCCGTAGTAATCGTCAGCATTCAGCACCGCAAAAGGTGCATCGATGACATCTCTCGCAGCCAGCACCGCGTGTGCGGTCCCCCACGGTTTGGTCCGTCCTTCCGGAACGGCATAACCTGCCGGCAAATCCGTCAATTCTTGATGGACAAAATGAGTTTCGTACACCTTTCCGGCCCGTTCACCCACATGTTGGCGAAATGCTTCTTCAAAATCCTCTTTAATAATAAATACGACTCTTCGGAAACCGGCCCGATACGCATCGAACAGGGAAAAATCCATGATGATGTCCCCTTCTTTGCTAATTGGGTCAATTTGTTTGCTGCCGCCGTACCGGCTTCCCATTCCGGCGGCCATAATAACTAGTAACGGTTGCATGTCTTCTCCTTTCAGCTATCGGTTCAGCTCTGCTTCGATTCGAGCGCGAACCTTATTTTCCCCCATAATTTGCTGTATCGTCCACACATCCGGGGACTGGGAACGTCCCATCAGCGCGATTCGAATAACGGTACTAACATGTCCTACATGTCCTTTATATTCCTCCGGATTCTTCTTGTAATCCTTCGGTTTTGCTGCATAACCCTGATCCACGGCGATTTCACGAATCTTGTTGAACCAGTTTTCCTGATCGTCGTTGTGATCGTAACTGTCCAGATATGCCTGCAGAATATTCTTTCGATCGGCGGCCGCTTCTTCCGGATACTCATCTTCAATCTCAAAAGATTCGTCGAAGAAATATCCGATAAACGTCATAATCTGACGAGCGTAAATCAAATCCTTCCGCGGCTTCCGGTCTTCTCTGCCCAGATCCAGAATCTGTGTCAGAAAATCCATATCACGGAACACGTATTCATATTCCGGCGCAAATTCCTGCGACCAAGAATGCAGCCACTCTGCCAGCTTCGTCGCCGGGATGCGCAGCAAGGTGTCCTTGCTCACATCGTTCAGCTTATTCAAATCGAACAACGCGCCGGAGTTGCTCATCTTTTCCGTGGTAAAAGCAAACTCATCAATATCCGCATCCGGATTAGCCATTCTCCATTCCTCGTAATTGGAGTTCAGGATGGTCAGCAGATATTCCCGTACTGCTGCCGGATGATAAC
Organism: Mogibacterium kristiansenii; assembly: GCF_009695905.1. Classification (GTDB taxonomy): domain Bacteria; phylum Bacillota; class Clostridia; order Peptostreptococcales; family Anaerovoracaceae; genus Mogibacterium_A; species Mogibacterium_A kristiansenii. Next base: position 93,563 of record NZ_VUNA01000001.1, on the reverse strand, counting down.
CCTGACTGCGGTAATAATCCAGTGATAATTCTGGATCCTTTCTCTTAGAAAGCTTTCTCTTGTTTCCGTCTTCTCCGATTTTCATCAGCTGAGCGGTGTGACAATAGGTTGGGAGCTCGAAGCCCAGCTTGTCAAACAGCTCTACGTGAATCGGCAGGGACGGAAGCCATTCCTCACCCCGGACCACATGGGTGGTTCTCATCAGGTGATCGTCCACCGCATGGGCAAAGTGATAAGTCGGAATGCCGGTGGTCTTGATGATTACGATATCCTGAAAGTTTTCCGGAACGTCCAGCTCACCGCGGATAGCATCCACCACCTTGGTTCTGCGAATGTCATCGCCGGCAGCATTCGGTACGCCGGAGGATTTCAGTCGGATGACGAAGTCATCGCCACGTTCCAGCCGTTCAGCGACTTCCTTTTGGAGCACCTCATCGGTCTCCCAATCTCTGTAGCGGGACCATTCGCCGTAGATTCCCGGAGCGATTTTCAGCTCTTCCTGTTTCTCCCGAATCTCGGAAATCTCCTCTTCGGAAAGGAAGCACGGATATGCTTTTCCCTCCGCAATCAATTTCTTTGCGTAGCAGCGATAGATTTCCCCTCTGTGGCTCTGGGTATAATCGCCGTAATCGCCCACATCACCATGTGCGGTAACCCCTTCATCGAACTGAATTCCGAAGAACGCCAAGGAGGAAATGATGGTTTCCACAGCATTCTCTACATATCTCTTGTCGTCCGTATCTTCAATACGAAGGTAGAAAACGCCTTCGCTCTGATGGGCCAGTCGTTCATCCACAAAGGCACCGTACAGATTTCCCAGGTGGATAAAACCGGTCGGACTCGGTCCCAGACGGGTAACTTTCGCTCCTTCCGGCAGATTTCTCTTCGGATACATTGCTTCATAATCTTCCGGCGTCCGGGTGATGTCCGGATAAATACGATTGCTTAATTCTACTGTGTTCATGTACTACTTCTCCCCAAATTTCTCTATAATCAGCTGTGCGATGTATTCCGCATCCGCTTTCAATTCTTCCGTATTTTCCCCTTCCAGCATTACGCGAATCAGTGGTTCTGTTCCGGATGGGCGAATCAGAACTCGGCCGACGCCTTCCAGTTTCTTTTCTACTTCCGCAATCCGTGCCTGCACGTCCGAATCGTCCATGGCTTCTTTCTTGTACTCCGGATTGACTTTTGCATTTACCAGTGCCTGCGGATAGATGACAATTTCCTCTCCCATCTCGCTGACTTTCTTTCCGGAAGCCTGAATGGCTTTGATGAACTGCAGAGAGGATAGCACGCCGTCACCAGTGGTAGTGTAATCCAGGAAAATCATATGTCCCGACTGTTCTCCTCCCAGAACGGATCCGGTCTTCAGCATGGATTCCAGCACGTATCGGTCGCCCACTCCGGTCACGTCAACGGAAATACCCTGTTTTTCCATGTATTTGTGAACCCCCAGGTTGCTCATTACCGTAGCCGTAATCTTGTTATCGTATAACTTGCCCTGCGACTTCAGCATCTTTCCGCAGATGCAAAGAACGTGGTCGCCGTTCAACACCTGACCCTTATCATCCACAACAATCAAACGATCGGCGTCACCGTCGTAGGCAAATCCCACATCGGCACCCACTTCTACCACCTTCTTCTGAAGGTTTTCCGGATGGGTGGAACCGCAATGCTCGTTGATATTGATTCCGTCCGGTGTATTGGAAAGCACGGTCACATCCGCACCCAGCGCCTTGTACACCGCCGGTGCAATCTGATAGGACGCGCCGTTTGCGGTGTCCAGTACAATTTTCATTCCATCCAGACGCGTATCGATGGTATTCAGCAAATCTTGCTTATATAAGCTAAAAGCATCTTCCACCGGTCTGCAGCGGCCCACGTGCTCGCCCACGTATTCCGGATGCTGGAATTCCTTGGCCAGGATGATGTCTTCGATTTTTTCTTCGATTCGATCGTCCAGCTTGAAACCCTTTCCGTTGAAAATCTTAATTCCGTTGTATTCAAAGGAATTATGCGATGCGGAGATTACCACTCCGGCATCTGCCTCGTAGTGCCGCACCAGGCGTGCCACTGCCGGGGTCGGCAGGACGCCCAGCTTGATTACGTCTCCGCCAACGGACATGATGCCCGCCGCCAATGCGTTTTCCAACAATTCACCGGAAATTCGAGTGTCCCTGCCAATCAGAAACACCGGACGATGATTTCCATTTCCCAGTACATAAGAAGCGGCTCTGCCGATTTCATATGCCAAAGTTGCGGTTAGTTCTTTGTTCGCCACTCCGCGAACGCCATCTGTTCCAAATAATCTACCCATTTAATCAGTCCTTCTTGCTTAGATATATATTAATATTTTCACTTTCTAATTCCACTTTATGTAATTTCTTTGTGGAATTCACGGTTCCTTTCAAAGAGTGAGGCCCGCTTCGGAGCCCACTTGCATCTACGCTGACATCGAAATCCTTAGCGGTCAGACTTTCCAACATGCTGCCGGTGTCCGTCACCTCTACCGTAATGGTTTTATTCTCAAAAGTCGGCTTATATTTGCTGTTAAGATTTTTCACCGTAACGTCTTTGGTTGATATTTCGATTTCCTTCGTCCGGTATTCCGTCACGTTTACGGTAATTCCAAGATTCAGAGAACTGTTGGCAACAAACACGCCATCCGGCAACTTATAATTTAACGCAAGTCGTCCGGATTCCGTCATCTTCTCCAAATCTGCCGGTTCCGCGGAAATGGATTCCACCTTTTCAAGGACTTCCTTCTTCCCTTTAATTTCTATTTTTTTCGGAGCACTATAGGTGCGCAGGTACTCGTCGTTCACCGGATTATTTACCTCGATATTCAGCGGAACGCTTTTCGTTGAACCCTTGAACACCGCCACCGACGCCTTGGCCGGATTTACTTTTACATGAGTGATTTCGTCCCCGCTGCGATTCACCGGAATGACGGAAACACTATAGGTGTGTGTCTTTCCCGTAAGCTTCTGCTCTTCCACCGGAATACGTACATATTCCACTTCTTTTACCTTGCTCTTGGCACCGGTTACAGAGAAATAGTCGCTGCTCTGTTCCTCTACAATCGGTTCTGTGCCGGAAGTGCTTTCCGTTCGGTACTCCACTCGTCCCGGCACCGACCGTGTATCCATAGCCTCCGTGTTGACCGTAACCGTTTCGTCGCTCTTGGATACGATGCTGACCTTAGGCGGAGTCTGAACGTGAAGCGAAAGGGTATTTTCTCCTTTACCGGCATCGGACAAATCCGCCCGCACCTTAATATCGCTGTCATCCATCTTGTTCAATTCACTTCGATGACCTTCCACTTCAATCTCGACGGATTTCTTGTCGGCAGACTTCAATGCAATTCCCTTCGCCTCCAAATCCTTCTCATTGGAATAGGTAATGGAAACGTTTCGGAAGGTTCGCGTCGTGGTGGGATCCACATTGTACATTACATAGAGCCATCCACAGAAAGCGATAATCAATGAAAGGATGATGTTAATTTTCCGATTATTCTCCATCCCGCATTTCCTCCTTCCGACGATGCTTCAGCGTCCGAGTCATCCGCTCCCGGAAAGTCTCCTCCTGCGGCATATATACCCCCAGGAGTATTTTCTCTACCGATTTCAAATCCATGAATCGACGGAAGTTTCCGTTTTCCGCTACAGAAATCACGCCGGTCTCCTCCGATACAACGATTACCAGCGCATCGGACACCTCCGACACGCCCAGGCCCGCTCGATGCCGCGTGCCCAGATTTCGGCCGATATTCTTTTTTTCCGTAAGAGGGAGAACGCAGCTGGCGGCATGAATCCGATCTCCGCGAATGATTACGGCACCGTCATGCAGCGGCGATCCTTCGTAAAACAAATTTCCCAGAAGGCGCACAGAAATCCGAGCATCCACAATAGTCCCGGTTTCAATAATATCATTCAGCATGGTTTCCCGTTCAAAAACAATCAGTGCCCCGGTCCGGGTAGCCGAAAAATCATCCACTGCTGCCACAATTTCCTTTACCACTTCAATAGCATTTTCCTTGTCCAGGCTTCGGAACTGACCGGAAACGATGTTCCGACGTCCCAGTTGCTCCAGTCCTCGACGCAGTTCCGGCTGGAAAAGGACAATCAAGGCGAAGAATCCCATGGTCACGAAATTACGAAGCAGCCAATTCAGCAGATACAGTTTCAGAAAATCGGACAGAAAGAAAACGATACCCAAAACTACCAGTCCACGAACCAATTGCTGTGCACGGGTTTCTTGGATAAATCCCAGAATCTTATAGACCAGATATGCCACAATAACGATATCCAGCACATCAATTAACCGAAATCCTACAAATACATTCTGAAAAAATTCTACCATTCTGTCCCTCGAATAATTATATACACAAAAATTCATTTAATTATAACGTGTCATGACTTTTTTTTCAAGTTCACCGCGCCAATATTCGTTCTTCTGTCACAAATACAGCACTTTTTTTCACATCTTTTTTATTGTCCTTTCGGCACCGCATTAAAACAGTAAACCTGAAATTTAAATTCACTTTTTCTGCTATTCGATTGCGTCGATACCGGGGAGATGAAAAAAAACCTGCATCCGGAAAGCATTGTCAAGCGATTGCTGCCCGGTGCAGGTCAATTTCTGCCTTATTCTTCTAATTGATTCTTTCTCTTCCCTTTGCGCAGAACCACAACCAGCAGTCCCAGACCGATGATTGTCACCGCAATTCCGGCCCTCAGCCCCGGATAGCGATATCGAAGAGTAATCTCATGCTTTCCCGCCGGCACTTTGATGCCGGTAAAGCCCAGATTCGTCCGGCTGATTTTATCCGCCTTCTCCCCATCCACGTATGCGGTCCATCCCGCATTGTCGATGATGGAGAAGTACATAATTCGATCCGAATCGTTATTCACCATTCCGCGAACGGTTTTGTCATCGAAAGAAACATCCTTTAAGCTGTTTTCGTCCAGTACAGATGCGTCTTGGTCGTAGCTCTCCATCGGGATTCCGTACACTTTGATGGCGTCATATTTATAGAATCCCGCCTTATCGAAATGGATGCGGATATCCCCGCCAAAAGAGTCGTAATATCCCAGGTTGATATTGTAATCGCTGATATCGTTGAGGCCGGTGTTTCCGTACTTGTAACACTCTCCGGTTTTGCTTCGGTCTCCCTTCATAGCTGTAATGATGAAACTGGTGCCTCCGGTGTAATCGTTCCGGTACAGATATTCCTTCAGCCGATTGTATCCCTGATCCGCCACCGTCTCATCCTTCAAATGAATATGCTGATCCCAGGTAATCGGTTCTCGGTCCAGCCCCTGGAAGGACACCACAATCTGCATGTTCTTCCAGGTCTTCGGAACGTGAATGTTGAAGTAATTGTCCTCTTCACTGTCGTCCCCCTTCTGAACCGTCATTTCCCCCTTCTTTACGCCCTTCAGCTTCACGTTATATGGGGATGTGACGGAACATTCCAGCGACTGCACATCTGTATGCAGTTCCGAAATTTTCGCGTGCTTCAGTCCGGAAACCTTTGTCGCTTCTCTGTCCGGCACCACTGCCGCCTGAAGCATCACCTGCTCCCGCTCAAGAGGTGCGAATTTCTTCAGCTCCGATTCCGTAATATACTGCGAGTAACCGGTTCCGATACCCATGCAGTGCTTGTTTCGGTACACCTCCACCCCATCGATGGTCTTCTGATACTCGAATCCGTACGGCACGTAACCCGGCTTTTCCGCCTCTTTGTAGTTCTTGTCCCGAAGGAAATACTTTACGCCCAACAGGTAGTCCATTCCCGGACGGTTGTCGTTGGAAAGGCTGACAATCCGCCGGTTATACCCTGCGTTATTTCCCAGCATTTTGTTGAAATACAACCAGTCGCTGCTGATGGAGGAGAAATACTCATAGATAGATCTTCCGCCAAACACGATATTCACATTGGATTTCTCAAAACCGTCATCCAACTGATCTGTGCGATAAAAAGAAGTATCTTCCGCCTGAATGTCCGGCACCACCCGCTGAACGTATTGGTCATACAATTCCGGCATTGCGCCTTTATCAATATACGTCTTAATCCGCTGGGATCCGCCTTCACCGGCTCCCGTCATCATAATCCAGGAATTGAGTCCCACATTTACCACCAGTATTGCGGTAATTACGGCAGTCATCCCTCGATACACCTTTGCTTTGCGCTGCCCCGACTTCGGAACCCGCAGTTCCCGAACGGCCAGTGCAGCTAGCAGCGGGAACATCATGCACAGGGAAAGCAAGGATTCCCAGGCGATATTGTGCTTCAGCATCTTCAGGTAGAAAATGCAAAGCAGCACCACCCAGACGCAAAGGAAGAACCACCAGCCCAGCAGCACCATCATTCGCTTTCGGCTGCCCAGCACTTCATGATCCAGGCACTCCATGGCCGCCCACACCAGGAAAAAGGTCAGGACGAAATACCATCTGCCCACGGAATAGCTGAATCCGTTCAGGATTTTTCCCGTCACCGGGAACAATCCGATAATCAGGCAGAAAATCGCAAAGATTCCGGCAGTGCTCTTCTTCTTTCGAACGGTCCAAATAATCATCGGCATCAGTGCCGTCACCAGCAATCCGGCAAAAACCGCGCTGTACGCCTCATGCACCTCGTTCAGCGAGACCAGCGCCGTCGGCATGGCGAAATATGTTTTTAGGGAATAGAACACGCCCTGGTTCGCGTCGTAATCGGAATTGATTACCGCCGATGTGGTGGTGTAAATGATGGATTCCACGAAAATTGCGGAAATCATCAGTCCGATCAGCCCATCTCCGATAAAACCACCAAAGTGCCCGGCAAAGGACTTCCACGCCGGCTGATCCGGCGGCAGGGTGGTACGAAGGGCTCCGTTCTTTCCGTAGAAGTGGAAATATCTCACGATAAAGTACAGAATTACGAAAATTCCGGCGATATATGCCCACAGAACGGTGGAGGCCAGAAACAGCACTTCCGCCACGATGAACACTAACGGCGATTTCCCCTTCAGAATCCGTTCCGCCCCCATAATGAGAATCGGGAACAGCATCATGGAGTTATTAAAGGTTCCCTGGGTCAGAGTAGCGATAATCGCCCATCCGGAGAAGGCGTAGGCAAATGCGCCCAGAACGTTCTGTTCGGTGGTTAGCTTTACTTCCCGACCGAAAATCAGGAATGCCACGCCGGCCAGATACTGCCGAAGAATCGTGACGAAATCGTAGGCCATATCTAAATATTTCTGAGGAAACGCCAGCAGCAGGTATGTCAGCGGATTGGTCAGTTTTCCTTTGAAGGTATCAAAGAAGCTTGCGCCCAGTCCCACGTCCCAGGACCAGCCTTCGCCGCCTTGCGCCAGAACACGCTTTAATTTGGTGTAGGAGGGATAATGCTGCATCAATCCGTCGACGTTTCCTTTTCCCTTCAGGAGGGTTTTCTGATACACGAAGAATGCCGCAAAGACCAGAAGTGCGGTCACGACAAACAGACCGGTGTACACCAGCCACTGTTTCTTCCAGTTCCACTCTCTGCTCAGTTCCGGTTCTGCATAATGCCGGGACGTCCCTCTCATTTCACTCTCCTTACTTCACCGAAAATCTACCGATTTCCGTACATCTTCTCGTAGTATTCCATATAGTCGCCGGAAATGATATTCTTCCACCAGCTTTCGTTGTTCAAATACCAGTCGATGGTCTGACGAATTCCGTCGTCGAACTTCGTCTCCGGCAGCCAGCCCAGTTCGCCGTGAATCTTGGACGGATCGATGGCATAACGAAGATCGTGACCCTTTCGGTCTCCCACAAAGGTAATCAGGCTTTCTGGTTTGCCCAGCTGCTTCAGAATTGTTTTTACCACATCCAGATTGGAGCGCTCGTTGTGCCCGCCGATGTTGTAGACCTCGCCCACCTTTCCGTTCTCCAGAATCATGTCGATGGCCCGGCAGTGATCTTCCACGTAGAGCCAGTCCCGCACGTTCTCACCGGTACCGTATACCGGCAGCGGTTTGTCGGCCAGCGCATTGGCAATCATCAGCGGAATCAGCTTCTCCGGGAACTGGTACGGTCCGTAATTATTGGAACATCTGGAAATCGTCACCGGAAGGCCGTAGGTTCTGTGATACGCCATGGTCAGCAGATCCGCAGATGCTTTGGAAGCGGAATACGGGCTGGACGCCTGCAGCGGCAGGTCTTCCGTAAAGAACAGGTCCGGCCGGTCCAGCGGCAGATCTCCGTAGACTTCATCGGTTCCCACCTGGTGGAAACGCCGGATGCCGAACACCCGGCACGCATCCATCAGCACCTGAGTGCCCAGAATGTTGGTGCGCAGGAAAACGCCCGGATCCTCAATGGAACGGTCCACGTGGGATTCCGCTGCGAAATTCACCACCACGTCCGGATGATGCTCTTCAAATACCTTGCGAACCCCTTCTCGATCCGTGATATCGCAGCGCACAAAAGTAAAATGATCCTCTTCCATCACCGGCGCCAGGGTCTCCAGGTTTCCGGCATAGGTCAGGGAATCCAGCGCGATAATATCGTACTCCGGATGGGCCTTTCTCATATGAAAAACAAAATTACTTCCGATAAATCCGGCCGCACCGGTTACTAGAATTTTCATCGTTCAATCTCCTTTTCTTCTTCAATCCCGATTAGAGCAGGGAAAGAATGTACTGTCCATACTGGGTCATCTTCAAGGACTCACCCACCTCGCGAAGCTGCGCATCGTCAATGAAACCCTTTCTCCAAGCGATTTCCTCCAGGCAAGCGATGTAGAATCCCTGTCTGGCCTGAATGGTGGATACGTATTCCGATGCGTTCAGCATGCCCTCCGGCGTACCGGTATCCAGCCATGCCATACCTCTGCCCATCAGCTCCACCTTCAGCGTGCCTCTCCGCAGGTATTCGTTGTTCACTGCCGTAATTTCAATCTCTCCGCGAGCCGACGGTTTCACGTTCTTGGCAATTTCAATGACATCGTTATCGTAGAAATACAATCCCGGCACCGCGAAATTGGACTTCGGCTGCTTCGGTTTCTCCTCGATGGAAACCACGTTTTTTTCCGAATCGAATTCCACCACGCCGAACGCCGTCGGATCCTTTACCGGATATCCGAACACCGTCGCTCCCGTCTCATGGGAAATGGCTCTCTTGAGGATTCCGCTCAGGTCCTGACCGTAGAAGATGTTGTCGCCCAGAACCAGGCAAACATTGTCGTCGCCGATAAATTCTTCACCCAGAATAAATGCGTCCGCCAGCCCTCTCGGCTGATCCTGCACCTTGTATTCGAAATGGACGCCCAGGCTGCTTCCGTCGCCCAGCAGCTCTTCATAACCGTCGATGGCCTCCGGCGAAGATATAATCAAGATGTCCCGGATGCCCGCCAGAAGCAGCACCGAAATCGGGTAATACACCAGCGGCTTATCGTAGATCGGCAGCAGCTGCTTCGATACCGCCTTTGTCATCGGATAGAGTCTCGTTCCCTTTCCCCCGGCTAAAACAATTCCCTTCATACAATTCTCCTACTTTCTTTTCTGATTCTAATAAACAGAATCATTCCTAATATAATGGTTAATATCGTCATAATTGTGGTGTACAGCACCGTCGCACCCAACATGCCGTAATTTCGCACAAATACTCCCGACAGGGTAAAAGCAGCCAGCGCCGCGGCTCCGTAGCTGTAGATCAGCGTCCGGTGCATCCGCACAATGGTGATGACCGTATTGAAGAATACGGAGTAGGCCAGCATTCCGCCGCCCAGCATCACGATGATCAGCTCCTTCCGATGTCCGGCCAGGTTCATTCTGAAGATCCAGCTCAGCACCGGTATTCCGATGGTGGCCGCCACCGCCAGTCCCAGCACCGTAAGTCCCAGCACCAGAACCATCTGCTTCCGGATAGCTTTCTTGAACCGCTGGATTTCCCCTTTCGCCCAAATCTCCGCATAGGAGGTGAGAATCGGATTAAAGATGAAATGCACCACCAGCTGTACTACGAAGGCCGGCATAAAAATGATGTTATACATGGCCTGGATTTCTTCCGTGAGATAGGCATCGATGGCATACTTCGGCGCGTTGCTCAGATACATGTTCAGGAACAGGCTGAGAAACAGCGGAAAGCCTTCCTCCATCATCATCCACATCCGCCGCATGTTAAACTCCGGCCGCAGGGCACAGAAATCCGTCGCCACATTCATGGAGGTGAAACCGGCCACTACGACGGATACAATCACGCACATCAGAATGGCGCTCACCAGATTCCGAGTCACCAAATACGTTGCGGAAAAGGATATCATCTCCATCAGATACCGGAAGGAGGATGACTTCGTCGCTACATCCAGTCTTCCCATCTGCTGCATCCGTCCGTGAACCACATCCGTAAAGGCCTGAACGCACTTCAGCGCATTTACCAGAAGGATGACGATGAACTTCTGAAAGTCATATCCCAGACATACGGTGCCATACAGGCAATATCCCAGCGCCGCCAGCATCATCACCACACAGGTGATAATCCGAATTCCGTAGTACTCCGCGAAGGAATACTTTTCCCGGATGTCCGAGGACTGGAACTTCCGGAATCCGTACTGTCCCACATACAGCATCAGGGCCGCCACCGCATAGGCGATGCTGAACACGCCCGCATCGTAGACGCCCTGGCTCCGGGTCAACACCAATGTCATTACCGGGGATTCCCCGGCACTGAGCATGGCGTTAATCATATTCCACAGATAGCTGCTCCGCTCGATATTGTCGGCTTTCTCCAGACGATTTCGAATTCTTTTAAGCATATGTCACCTATTTATGGTAAAAACCGTGAACCGCATCGATGACCTTCTGCTGATCGCTTTCCGACAGATTGTAGTACATCGGCAGTCTCAGCAGGCGTTCACTTTCTTTTGTGGTATATCGATCCTCTCCGTGGAACCGCCCGAACCGCAGGCCCGCCGGTGCGGAGTGAAGCGGCACGTAATGGAATACCGCTGCGATGTCCCGCTCCTTGAGGTAGGAAATCAGGGCTTTCCGCTCTTCCATATCCTTTGTCTTAATGTAGAACATGTGGGCATTGTGGGTGCATTCTTCCGGAATGTACGGAAGCTCGATGACACCCTCCTGCGCCAGATCCTGTAGGCCTTCGTTGTAGCGCGTCCAGCTCTGAAGGCGATTCTCGTTAATCTCATCCGCCATTTCCAGCTGTGCCATCAAATACGCCGCATTGATATCGCTTGGCAAGAAGGAAGACCCGATGTTCACCCAGGTGTATTTATCCACCTGACCTCGGAAGAACCGGCTCCGGTCCGTTCCCTTCTCCCGAATGATTTCCGCATCTTCAATCTGCTCCGGCCGGTTGATCAGGATGGCACCGCCTTCGCCCATGCTATAGTTCTTCGTCTCGTGGAAACTGAAACAGCCGTAATCGCCGATGCTGCCCAGCGCCCGGCCCTTGTAGAACGCGTTCACGCCCTGCGCCGCATCCTCCACAACCACCAGGTTGTGTCTCTTTGCAATATCCATGATGGTGTCCATTTCACAGCCCACGCCGGCATAGTGCACCGGGACGATGGCTCTGGTTTTGTCCGTGATGGCATCTTCAATCAGCTTCTCATCGATGTTCATGGTATCCGGACGGATGTCCACAAAAACCAGCTTTGCCCCGCGCAGCACAAACGCGTTCGCGGTGGACACAAAGGTGTAGGACGGAAGAATCACTTCATCCCCCGGCTGAATATCGCTGAGCAATGCCGCCATCTCCAAAGCCTGTGTGCCGGAGGTGGTCAGAAGGGCCTTTGCCGTTCCGGTATGCTCCTCAATCCAGGCGTTGCAGCGCTTGGTGAATTCCCCATCTCCACAGATCTTATGGCTGTCGATAGCCGCCTTCATGTATTCGGTTTCTTTTCCCACATAAGGTGGAACATTGAATCGTATCATAGTTACTCCCTTTCATATTCTAGATCCCATAAAAAAAATACGAACTTCTTTCAGACTGTCCCGAGCGGCCCGGAAGGTTACTGTTTCCCCAGGTCTTCGAAATTCACGGACGAGTCCGAATCTTTAGTATAAATTTCTCTCACCACGAACTGCGGATTGTTGCCCATTCCCAGGAACATTCGTCCGATGTATTCCCCAATCAGTCCCAAAGAAAACAGAATCAATCCGGAGAAAAAGAAGATGGCTGCCATCAGGGATGCCCAGCCCATCATCATGGCCGGATTCATGATTTTCCGCACAATCACCACGATGGTGCCAATCAGTCCCAGCATGGAAAAGACCATTCCCAGGCAGGTGGCCATGCGCAGTGGAACGACAGAATATCCTACAATATTGGACCAAAGCTTGATTAGCTTCTTAAAAGTATATCCGGACTGCCCGTACGCTCGGTCGAAATGCTCCACCGGAATGCAGGAGATGTTGCGGGTGGTGCGGAGCACCAGCCCCTGCAGATGGGTGTACGGCTCTTTGTACTGGATGATGTAATCCCGAACGAATTTTCTCATCACAAAGAAGCTGGATGTCTTCATCCCCTTCGGTTTCCCAATCAGGATTCGAATCGATTCGAAGTGAACCCAGCTTCCGAAGTTCCGAAAACGACTGTGCTTCTTTTCCGGATAGTATCCATAGACCACATCATAGCCTTTTTCAATTTCCTCAAAGAGTTTCGGCAATTGGGACGGACGGGTCTGCAGATCGTCATCCATGGAGATGATGTAATCTCCTTTGGCGTAATTCATTCCCGCAATAGACGCGTTGTGCTGACCGGAATTCTTCGCCAGCTCGATGGCCTTTACGCAGGAATACTCATTGGCCAATGCCTTCAGCTCCTGAAGGGTTGCCCCTTCGTCCGGTGAATGATCGTCCACCAGAATGAATTCGTAGGGTTTCCGATCGATTCGTTCCATTTCCTGTATGGTGCTCTCCACCACTTCTCGGATGGTGTGAGACGAGCAATAACAGGGAATGACAAATGAATAAGACATACATGTTCCTCTTTTCGTTGTTAATACTTACATATTCTAATATTTTTATGCGGCAGAATCAAGTGATTACACCCGAAAGGAGGAATCCGGCGCTTTCGCATCGGATTCCTCCTCGTATCAGCAATTCGATATTCTCTCCACCGCACTCGTGGCTGTTCTAGTTCATCGGAATCTTATCATAGTTAATCCGAATCAGCACGGTGATGTTCTTGTTGGCATACTTCTTCGTTCTCGGTCCCAGGTTCTTGCTGCTCACATCCGAACCGCCGGCGGTGTACCACAGCATGTTTCCGTTGGAATCCTTTCCGGCGTAGACGCAGGTGTGCGTCTTCCATCCGACGATGTCCCCCGGTTCCAGTCCGGCACTTCCCGGATGACCCAAGTTATACTTCACGGTGAAATACTCCGAGTTCTTGATGTAGGAAGCACCCTTTCCGTGAAGGGTATCAGAAATGTAGAACGTAGTTCCGTGAGGCAGAAGGCCCATTCTCTGAAGGCCCCATGAAATATAAGCCGCACAGTTCACGTGATGATTTCCGTTTACTGCGGATTCATATGAAGATGCCGGATGATACCAGCTGTAGGTAATTCCGTGGGCGAAAATCTGACCTTCCAAAGTCTCCAGAGTATCCAGCCACTTCTCGGTTCCCTGGGTCTTGGTCCGTTCCGCCTTTCCGGATTTGATAACCGCCTTGCTCTCATCCTCCACGGTCAGCTTTGCTTGCATAGCCGCCACATTCAAGGACGTGGAAATCTCCGCTGCCGCATCATAATCCTCCGTCTTGCGATCCGCATTGACCGGCTTCATCAGTGCTCCGACCAATACCAAATCCAACACCAGCATGATACCAATGAAGCCTATTAACTTATGTTTCGTTTTCAGAATTCGCTTCATGAATCCTCCCCGGTATTCGTTATCTTCTGCGTTTAAATATATCGCTTAAGTATACCACATTCGAAACAATTTGTGTATCGGAGAATCGTATCGAATTATTGTTTTTTGTTTTTTAAGCCGCTATCTATTTGGTCTTTACCTTCTTCTAATTCTGCTTTTTCTGTCTGCGGCGCAGCGTGATGACGCTCACCCCCGCCAATGCAGCCAGCATGACGGTTGCCCACAGAATGGTGTGAGACTCATCACCCGTCTGAACGGTAGACTGCTTGCTGTATTCGCTCTTGCGATTGCCGATGTCGGAAGAACCGTTGTCTCCCGGATTCACCGAATCCTGCGGCTTTGTTGTGGTGGAACCGCCATTGGACGGCTTGTCCGAAGGTACCGCCTCTTCCGTGCCGTCGCCGGGGTTTTCACCCGGGTTCGGCTCTACGGTTTCAGACTTCTTCGCAATCTGAATATGCTGTCCTTTCTCTTTCTTTGTGGTGTAATATCCGTCTTCCGGATTGGAAACCGTTTCTACACCAACTTCCCAGTATGCGGCGTCTTTATACTTCTCGTCTTCTACCGACGGGAACGCTGCATCGAAGGTCCTTTCCGTTTCCGTTCCGGCTGCGACAGCTTCCTTTTCGCTGTACTGGGCAAGGATTCTGCCCTTTTCGTCATAGAGGTTCATCATATAATAGAATTTGTCCGGCAGATTGGTTCCCTTTACGTGGATGGCTGCGGTACCACCGGTTCTTGCCACTTCCGCACCGCCGCCGGTTACCTCCGTAACGGTAACTTCCGGTTTCTCACTGCTCGCGCTCTTAAGGGTCAGCTGTACCGTTTCGCCGGCGTAAGGTTTTCCGTATACCGATGCGATATATGGGAAGCCGTAGCTTTCGGAAGTCTTTTCAACACTCATGATGCAAGGCTTGCCTACAACCGTGTACTCGCTGTTCGCCGCCGGCTTGATTACATACTCTCCATAGCCTCCGTCAAGAATCATATCCGTATCATCTTGTATGTTAAAATCGGAAATTTTTCCGTTCGCATCGGTGGTATCGAAATCGTAGGTTATTCCGTCCTTCTCGAAAACCAGCTCCACATTTACCAACGGAGTACCGTTCTCATCCACGGCCAATACATTTAACACATCCTGATAAGTAGCTGCGTCTGCCTTCATCGGTGCCATGGTGAACACCATTCCGAGAATCATTACCGCCGTCAGAATTCCGGCGGAAAGCTTCGCCTATAACTGTTTCATTTTCCCTTTTCTCCTTTTCTTTGTGCCTTTCATAAGCGTAAATATAAGTTAGTGTTATCCTGTTCCGAGGGCCCCTTCCAATTGATTATCGCCGAAAATTAACACCCGCGTTATTGCTATTTTCTATACAATTTCTTGGCGAAATTGTACAGCCCGTTCTGCCACACGGTAGTTTCGTGGCCGCCCGCCGTGTCGTAGAAATCGTGGGAAATGTTCTGCGCCTTCATATATCGGTCCAGTTCATAGGAAACATTTCCGCAGACCTTGTCGGAACGTCCCACCATCACCATCAACACATCAAAGGGCCGATTCTTGTTCTTCGGCAGATTTAAATCTCGCAGGGGTGCTTTGAGTCCGGTGCCATTCGCCGCTTCCACGGAAACGGAAGGGGAAAAGCTGCCCACCGAGCCGAACTGCTTCGGATATTTGTACGCCAACGCCAGCGCATTTCGTCCCCCCAGAGAATTGCCGGCCACCGCCGTACTCTTCCGACCTTTTTTTACCGAAAAATGACGTTCGATATAGGGCTTCAGATATTTCACCACCTCTTCCGGCGTAGCGTCAAAAGGCTCTAGGCTTTCCGTAAAGGACAGCCCTTCCACGCTTTCCGCCGCATTTACGTTGCTGTTGGGACACACCACAATCATTTCCGGAACGTCCTCAAAGTAATACAGGTTCTGCAGGATGATATTCGCTTTTTTGTTCGCCCAGGTCCGGTGGCTTCCGCCCCAGCCATGGAGCAGGTACAGCACCGGATAGGTTTTCGCCGCATCGTAGTCCGCCGGGAGGAAGACCATTGCGTGTCGGCGGGTGTGGGTGATCCCGGAATCGTACTGAATCAGCTTCGGCTTCGGATACGAATAGCCGGGCTGTTTGCGGATAAAATAAGGATCCGGTGTTTCCTCCACGATTCCGTCCCGGTTCGCTTTTTCGTGAAGCGCCTCCACTTCCGCTGCCACCGCCTTCTTCGTCTCTTCCCGCTGAATCCTCTTCGTCACAATGCCGGACTTCAGGACCGCAATCCCGGTTATCAAAAGAATCAGCAGGAACGCGGCCCGGCGCCTGCGCTTTTTCGTTGTTTTTATCACAGTGGTTTTTCTCACAGTTCTTCTCCCATACAATTTCAATCCGGAAGCATTTCACTTCCGGGAAGCAAACTCCAAATAAAAAAAATATACCCAACACCCCGGAGGCATCAAAAGTTTCGTTTATACTATATACTATTGCATACGTGAAATTTTTCAATTTCGTTCACACGAAAAAAGAAAAGTATAAGGAGAAAAAATATAACTCAGAACAACATGCCGCCGGCAGGCACAACCCCTGCTCAGCGACCGGTCTTGGAAAGAATTAAAAAGCTGTCCAACGCGCAGCTGAAATACATCGCATTTATTTCCATGTTCATCGACCATTTCAACAAGAGCATGATCTACCCGAATCTGGACAGCGGAAAGCTGCTGTACCTCAGCAACATCTTCGACATCCTGGGACGCATTGCCTTTCCGCTGTTTGCTTTTATGCTGGTGGAAGGATTCTACCGCACCCACAGTCGCTGGCACTACCTGGGAAACCTCCTGCTGTTTGGCGTCATTTCCGAGGTTCCGTTCGACCTCTTCACCACAAAGGAACTCATGAACTGGCGCTGGAACAACGTGATGTTCACCCTGGCCTTCATGCTGGTGACCATTTGGATTGTGGATGTCATCCGCGAGAAAATCGGCGACGAGAAGAAATGGCTGTGGTTCCTCATTTCCATTCCGGTGGTCGCCATCATGTGCCTCCTGGCCATGTTCTGCAGCCTGGACTACGATTACAACGGCATCCTGATGTCCTACTTTTTTTACCTATTCCGGAACCATCCGTTCCCGCGAATTCTCTTCGGATACCTCTCCGTGGTAAAAGAACCTTGGGCACTGCTGGGTCTCGGTCTCACCCTGACCTACAACGGCGAGCGAGGAAAGCAGTCCAAATTGCTGAACTACCTGTTCTATCCGGTGCACCTGCTCATTCTGGGACTGCTCCGGTTCTACTTCAACATCTAGATTCTCACCGATTTCGCGCCTTCATCAAATTTCTTGAACACGATGCTTCCGATAAATCCGGCAATTCCGCCACCGACTGCCGCGATGGCCAGCGCCATTACCACCTTGCCCGGTGCATTAAAGGCAAATGGGGCCAGCATTCCCGGAATCGGGGAGGCGGTGCCCGGTGCGTTGTTCACAATGCCCAGCATCGCGGCGCCCACTCCGGCAATTCCGCCGCCGAAGAAGTTGGAACCGTAGATTGGAATCGGATGGGTGGTGACGATATCCGCCTGAGTCAGCGGCTCCAGCATGACCGCAATCACGTTTCCGTTATTTCCAAAGTGAAGTCTTTTGAAAATCGTTCCGTTGGTAAAGGATCCGCCGAAGCAAGCCACGGCGGCAATTCCCATCGGAAGTCCGGTCAGTCCCAACATAGCGGTAAGGGCCATGGAACTCAGTGGGGAGGTGCAAATCATCTTGATAATTCCGCCCAGAAGGAATCCCATGATGATCGGGGATGTGAGGGTCGCCTCCGTAATTGTTTTTCCGATAATCGAAAGCACCATCGTCACCCCCGGATTCACGAATGCCGCAATGGCTCTTGCCACCGAAGCAACAGCCAGAGCGCCCACAATGACGTCCAGCCCTTCCGGAAGTTTTTTCTCGATGACCGGTCCGATTAGGCCCACCACGTAGCCGGCAATAAAGCCCGGGAGAATTCCGTATCCGCCCACGGCAACTCCGGCACACATGGACAGTACCGGACTGGCACCCATACCCATGGGCACCAAGGCCGCTGCCGCTACGCCGCCCATTCCGCCGGCAATGGAGCCCACATCTTTAAAAAACGAAATACCGAAAAGATCGCCGGCAATATAACTCATAATCGCTTCCACCAAGAAGGTTGCCACTGCCGCGTTTGCCATGCCGGACATCGCGGCCTGCCCCTTGGGCATTTTCAAACTAAACAGGGAAAAAGCCGCTAATGTAATCAAAAGCAGTGCAATTCCAGAAATAATCGTAACCATTCATTTCCTCCAAAACCTTACCAACACTCTACTTCGCGGAAATATTTTCAAGTTCCTCTGCCAAAGCCTGCGCTCTTTCCGTCAGTTCTGACGGTGCCTTGCTTGCCGAAAGCTTGTTATACAGAGCCCTTGCGGTTTCCGCCGCATCTGACATGCTTTCATCTACCTCGCCGGCGCTCGCATTCACCTTATAGGCTTTTCCGTCCACAACCTCCACACCGCTTCGAGGCATCCGCGTGATTCGAATTCCGTATCTCAAGATAACCCGATAAATGGCCAATATAATTGCCGTTCTCACAAACGCAATCAGCAGCAATGCGAATATCGTGGAGGCGTTCCCCATCTCGCTGCCGATTCGAATGTACAGCTCCGCCAGGTTGGCCGCAAAATCCGGAACAAACAGGACGATGAACAGGGTCCAGCTCCGCCCTTCCGAATATACGTAGTTGTACAGAAGGTAAATTACTACGCCGAACACAATGTAGAATACAAACTCCGGCATTCCCGTTTTCCAGATTTCCGCAGAGGTGAGCACCTTGCCCGCACCGGCGATGGAACGGGTCACCATCACGCCGGTGGCCGACAGAAACATCACCGGCATTGCGGCAAACTCATCTAAGAGCAGCATCAGCAATGCAAACACGATAACACCCGCTGACGCAACAAAGTTCCGGGTGAACAGATGCACATTAATCTGTGCCGTCAGCACTACCAGAACCGAATAGAACAGCGTATAGATAAATTGATTTTTCTTGTTGGATGGATCTCCATTCATGATACTCCATTCCCTCCTTCGAAAATTGTTGGCACAAACAATAAACTTTCATCGCTCTTTATATTCTAGCACAATTGCATTGAAAAGTATACACGACTATCCATCAAATTTCGTTATAGCTCATATTCGGAATCCGTTTCTCCATAAAAACACCGGCAACTCGGAAGCTGCCGGCAAACCAATTCAGTTTTTGTTTTGATATAGGCCTATGCTAAAAGCAGAGGAGTAATTCAGTCAAATTATTTCGTCAGAACTTTCTTATGGTATCCACGTTTTCCACAATGGGGACAGGTCATTTTTCGGCTCAGTCCTATATGAGGAGCCAAAAACACCGCTTTCATGGACGGCACGTATTTCCATCCGCAGTTCGGGCATTGATAGTATCCGGCATCGTGCTCAATTCGAAGGCAGTATACCATCCCTGTCGCAAAGATGATGCTTCCCATCAGAATCATTCCCACTCGCCACTTTACGTCATCCACCGCAAAGGATGCCGAGAAAATCAACAGCATAAAGGAAACGGTGCTCGTGTATCCGATGACCTTTTCCAACGAAAGCAGCTTCTTGTTGTTCAGCATTTCCTTTTTTGTCAGCTCCAACAGGTTCTGTTCCGCTGTGTTTCTGTAATCTTCCATCTCGATGTGCTCTCCGGTCAGCAATTCATTAACACTGATTCCCAGCAATTCGCACAGGTCTGGCATTATCGAAAGGTCCGGCATGTTCTTTCCCCGTTCCCACTTTGACACGGCTCGGTCGGTAATCCCCAGCTGCTCAGCTAAGGCCGCCTGAGTGAACGATTTCTCCTTTCGGCATTCTGCAATAAACTTTCCGATTTTATCTTGATCCATGAGAGCAACCTCCTTTCCGCTCTTAATCTACCGCAAGCTGAAATCCATTCACACATACCTGCGGTTGATATTTGAGATTTTCAGCGATTACTGCTCAAACCAGGCAACAGCGCGAATCGGTGAACCGTCGCAATTCTCCACCTTCAGCGGAAAGCAACTGAACCAAAACAAATCCGTTCCGCACAGATTCAGGTTCTTGAGGTTCTCAATATTTACAATATCCTTCTCTTCAAAAAGTCGATGATGGCGAATCAATTTTTCATCCGAGATGGGATCCAACCCGATTACGTCAAATCCTATTCCCTTGTAATTTCCGGACAGGATGTATGCCATTACTTCTTCATCTATACACGGGTATTCCCCAAAGTATCCTGCAGTCCCCCATCGACAGTCCCAGCCCAGATTGAACAGCAGAAAATCCGCCTGCTCGGCTTTCTCTCCGGCTCGGCGAATGCAATCCATGGTAATGGCCTGACCTTCTTTCAGTTCTCTGCAGTCGATGACCAGCGCCTTCCCGATGAACTGATCCACCGGAAATTCATCCAGCGTGGTTCTCCCCGAAAAAATATGTGCCGGAGGATCCATATGCGTCCCCGTGTGGGTGTACATCTGCATCAGTGTTTCTTTGAACCCGTCGCTCTCGTACGAGCTGGTTGGACTTAACTTCGGCGGCTCCGTCCCGGGGTATACCGGCATGTTTTCACGAATCGTATGCGTTAAGTCGATTACTTTCATCTTCTGTCCCTCCGCGTTTTTCTTTTTCGGGCATTACTTACGTTACTTTAAGGAAACTATACCATACTTTTTGCTTTTTCACCAAATCCATGCCGGTTGCCGGCGGAGATGCGTCCGAAGCTTGGTGCAAAGGAAACGAAACCATAAGCCTTTGCAGACTTTCTTGCACCAAGTCTTCGCAGGTTACCGACGGTCATGCGTCCGAGATTTGGCGCAAAGGAAACGAAACCATAAGCCTTTGCGGGATTTCTTGCACCAAGTTTTCGCAAGGTGCTGGCGAAAATGCATCCAAAATTTGGTGCAAAGGAAACGAATCATAAGCCTTTGCGGGATTTCTTGCACCAAGTTTTCGCCGGTTGCCGGCGGAGATGTGTCCGAGGCTTGGTGCAAAGGGAACGAAACCATAAGCCTTTGCAGACTTTCTTGCACCAAGTCTTCGCAGGTTACCGGCGGTCATGCGTCCGAAATTTGATGCAACAGAAAAGGAGCCCTTGCATTACGCAAGGACTCTTCTATGAACTGCTTACAGGCACATCTTGAAAATATTTATAACGTCATTTTTATCCAGCGGCACAAAAGCATTCCCAAGATTGCCCAACCGAACTGCCTTCGCTGCCATCACTTCGAAATTGCTGTCATCGATTTCGATTTCCGACAGGCGGCTCTTCAGACCTAAGGTCCGGAACAGGAATTCTTCCACAAGGGCAATGCTCTTCTTGGCAACTTCCATTGGCTCGAGGGATGCATCCAGACCGAATACACTGCAACCGAATTGGTAGTATTTGGATGCAGTGGTTTCATTCAGGCAATACTCCAACCACTTCGGCGTCAGAATCGCCAGTCCCAATCCGTGGGTGATGTCGTAAATGGCTGACAGCTCGTGTTCCATCGGGTGACAGCTCCAAGACTGACGTTTTCCGCCCTCCACAAAACCATTAATCGCCCAGGACGAAACCCACATCAGATTCGCTCTTGCCTCGTAATTATCCGGCTGCGCCATGGCAACGGGAGCGTACTTGATAATCGTCTTCATCAAACCTTCCATCACGGTGTCCAGCATGTAGAGGTCCTTGTTCATATTAAAATAAACTTCGATCACATGACTGAGCATGTCCGCCGCACCGCAAGCCGTCTGGTAAGGGCTGACGGTATAGGTAACCGTTGGATCCAGGAATGAAACCTTCGGCTGCATCAAGGGAGATCCCTGACAGATTTTATCCTTTGTCTCCGAATTACTGATTACCCCAACGGAATCCATTTCGGACCCGGTAGCGGCAAGCGTCAGGACGTCGAGAATCGGGAGGCACCGGGTAATCTCTGCTTTTTCTTCCAGAATATCCCATGCATCCCCATCATAGAAAGTCGCTGCCCCGATGAACTTTGTGCAGTCGATGACGGATCCGCCGCCCACCGCCAGAAGCACCTCGATGCCTTCTTTTTTGCAAAGCTCCGCACCGGCCCTCACCGAAGAGACTTTCGGATTCGGTTCGATGCCGGACAACTCAAAAAGCTCCAATCCCGCTTTTTTTATTTCCGCCACTACCTTGTCGTAGAGTCCGGATTTTTTAATCGAACCGCCTCCATAGGTGAGCAGTACCTTTTTCCCGTACCTGCCCAGTTCTTCCCCCAGATGACCCAGCTGATTCTCGCCAAAGTACACCTTTGTCGGAATATCGTAGATAAAACTGTTCATACTGTTTTCCTCCTGTTCTCTTTTCATAAAAACAATATATCGCTGTAAAGGTATAAATTCAAGTATCAGACAGTATATGAAATCTTTTTAATATGCACTCAATAGTTGACATAAAGTTGGTTGCAGGTTATTGACGGATGTAGTAATCTGTTGATACAGACGACGAAGGAGGTTTACGATGAACACGAATCTAGGGAACCGAATTAAGAATCTTAGAAATGAGCGTCACCTCAGCCAAGAATACGTTGCTGAGCAAATCGGTGTGAGCAGACAATCTGTATCGAAGTGGGAAAGCGGCATATCAAGACCCAGCACCGGTAATCTAATATGTTTGGCAGAACTTTTCGATGTTTCTTTGGATGCGTTTACGCAAGAAACATCAGATAATAGCGGCAACGTGAAGAAACGCAAAGATATTTCTAAAACACTAAAAATCATCGTCTGCACAATATTTGGAATTTGTATCTTGCATTTTATTATTTGGGCAATCTTCTACGGAATGTACTCACTTAAAGGCGATGTTTTTGCCGAAAATATATCTGCGTTCCTAACCGTTTTTTCCGTAATCGGTACTGCATGCTATGCGTTCCTGCCTACGGCAGGGGTATTGATGTCAGCCGGAATAGTAATAGTAGGAGCGATAGACAAATCAAAGGAAACCGCCCTAACCGGAATTATTCTGATATGTGCAATGCTGTTGCTCCGTCTCCTACCGCTTATGTATATACACATGCAAATAGTGTATTAAACGCACGGTTAAAAGCACTCATCCGTCGTTCCGGTCAATTCCGCCCACCTTGCGGACAGGAATCGGGCATAGAGAACCGGTTCCAATCCATAGCTCCCGATTGAGCAGGTATTGTTCACTTCCACCAGAATGGTTTCACCATCTTTGGTCACGCCAAAATCCAGTGCATATGCCTTCGGTGCCCCCTCGAAATCCTTCACACAGGATTCCACGACATCCGCATCGCACGCAACATCCCACCGGCCGCCGTATCTTCGTACGTCGATAATCTCTCCGTACAGAACGAACACCCGGAATTCAGCGATAATTTCTTTTACCTCGCTGCAGTATACCGGATAGTCCTCATAGTAACTTCCGCATCCGATCAAATCCGCCGGCTCTCGAATAATTCGGCCTTTGAATTTTTTGTTGTGAATCGGTTTCATAAAAACAGGCCACATCTCCGGGTTGGAGTTTACCGTATTTGCCGTACTCTTCCACAGGCGACGTTTGAGGTATTTGCGCAAAACCTCCGGATAATCCATATCCTCAATTTCTCTGTTAAAATCTCTTAAACGAGCAGCAACGGTACCGATGTATCCCACCACCACATCGTCCATTTTGCTTTCTGCCAATTCCTCAAAGGTTTCAAAAAATACTGTTTCAAAACCCATTTCCCGGAATCCAATGTACGCATTAAAGTGGTCCTGATCTGTTGGGGTTCCGTTT
The DNA here is from genome assembly GCF_009695905.1 of Mogibacterium kristiansenii. Lineage (GTDB taxonomy): Bacteria > Bacillota > Clostridia > Peptostreptococcales > Anaerovoracaceae > Mogibacterium_A > Mogibacterium_A kristiansenii. The sequence goes on along the minus strand of NZ_VUNA01000001.1, from coordinate 69,890 downwards.
TTTGCTTGTATGAATACTCTCATTTACTTCTTCGTCCTTCTTTGATACTCTCACATTCTTTTGCTTCACACCAACAACACGCATTTTTTGCGCGTTGTTATCTTTACCGACTTCCCCCTCAGAAAAAACATTATTTACATGTTTTCTAATGGTTTTCCTCTTTAATATACTGGAATTTAGCGTTCACTCATATATTGTTTTATTTCATCAGGCGTCAATTTTCGTACTTCTGTGTGTGGATATTCTTTATACTTTCCAGCACTAAACACGGGCATCATTTGCCTGCATTTCTTGTCTTTATTCTTTTTCAAAAATAGATTTAACTCATCATTCCCTGGAAATATTTTATAAGATAATCTTCCTTTATTGTTCTCTATCTCATAAATACCACACGCACTCTTCGTTGTATAGTCCGCTGTTCGCAAATATAGTTTTGCAATTTCCAATGACTTAAAAGGAAAATTCCATCGTTGCAATCCTCTATTTGGGTCATGCTCGATACAAATGCACCGTCCACAAGTTCCACAAATATATTGAGTGTGGTTCTCCAAACAGTCCAGCGGATTTAGTAAAGGCGTTATTTTATTTTCATTAGAGTAACATTCCTCACACACTTTTCTTTTCACTCCTTATAAAATTCCGAGTTTAGCGCTTCCATACCATTGTAAATTCCTTTTCTCCCGTATTATCATCTACACATTCAGATAGGATGCTAAATTCTTCTCGTAGATAAAATTGAATTGCTCGCTCATTTTTTTGATAAACGTTCAATTTTAGAGTAGCCCTGATTTTCTTCACCTGATCCAATAACTGTTTTCCGATTCCCTTTGACTGTGCTACATCTTTTATAAAGATTCCTTCAATATAGTCGTTATTTAATCCAATAAATCCATCTATTTGATTTGCATTGTCAACTTCATGTACATATATTTCTGCAAGTGGCATCATTTCTTTTACCATATCGAAGTTGCTTTTCCAGTAATCTAGAGATATAAAACTGTGTGCCTGAATATTCGTATTCAGCCATATTTGCATTACTGCATCTATATCGCCATCAACGTATTTCCTAATCATTTCATCGTCTCCACAAATTCCGATTTGTCGATTTCTATATTCCCTTAACTTTAATGTTTCAGGACACAAAAGTCAATCAAACTTGTGTGAATAAAATATGATGATTCAAGTTCATTCCGTTTCCGTTTGAACCCAAAATACGACAATAGCGGTTCTGCATTGCAACAGAACCGCTCGGCCATATCACTTATTTCTTCTTGAACAACGCCGCTTTCACAACGCCCTTCGGATCTTTCAATAACAGGATAACTAACCAGATGATGAGCCCAAGAGCTGCAACCGACAGACCCAGATAAAAATCGTTCAACATATCCACAGGAGCAGGGGTAAAGTACTCCGCACCAAGTTCTGCATACTCAAAAATGGCATCCACCAGCCACATCAGAGATGCCCCCCAATACATCCAGCAAAGAGTACCAACTTTCATTTCACTTTGGGGAGCGCCCTTATACCAGACGACCGTAGCAATTATTGCTGCAAAAACCGTTGTCAGTAATGTCATACTCTACATTCCCTCCTTTACGAGCTTGCAATCCCGTATCGCTCTTTTTTCCATAAAAGAAGAAACAGCAAGCATACCGCACCATACAGCTGTAACCAGTACCGCCATCATAACGCCTGCGCTACCCATTTCTGCCAGCATATCCGCGGTTTCGCCATTTTCAACTGCCGTTAGGAACGGGAAAAACGGTACCACTTCGCCGTGCCACAGGTGTTCAAATGCCAGCAACGCAGAACCGCCCCAGAGCAGTTTGTTCAGCCAGCCAAGCTTCGTGGAAAACTTAATTCTCGTTGCTTCCTGAACAGAGCCGTCCGGAAGAGTGAGCTTTACCGATTCTTCTTTTTCCTTGGACTGGATCACCTTTGCAGCAACCGTTGTGATAATAGCTTCCGTAGCCGGAACAAGAAAACATGCCATAATTATACCTCCTAATTTTCACAGATGTTTCTACGCCAAACAAAAAAGAAGGCGTACCGCCCCTCTTCAGAGGAGCCGTATACCTTCTTGTGTATACATCATCGTCATCTGTTATTCTTTTTGAATGTTTTATCATCGGACGCTTCTGCATCACTACTCAACTTCCTGTATGAGTATATAGTAATTTTACCACTGTATAATAAGAAGCGCAAGAATCTGCGGTTAGAATATTGTTATATTTCCTTCAGAACTTCTTCTATTAAATTTCCGACAGACAGGTGTGAAACCCCGACAATGGTATTATCGCAATGATTCACAGGAATCAACAGCCGTTTTGCTCTGCTTTGCCCAACAGCTACCGCCATCGTTGGAGTCACTTCGCCAAACATTGCATCGGCAATAACAATACCAATCGGTCCAATAATTACGTCGGCGGTCCGGCATCCAACAACAACTGCATTTTCTCCGGTCGCCGCATGATCGGCGCCGGCTTTCAGCATCGCCGTTGTGGCCGTACTGTTTGTTCCAACTGCCGTAATTTCTATATGCGGCTGTTTGTGCTTAATCGCGGCGACTACTTGTTTTCCGATTCCGCCGCCCTGAGCGTCAATTACTAATACTTTCATTCAATATTTCCTCCAAACTGTCGATGGCTTGCTATTTCATTTCCGCAATTTAAACATTTCACTATCGTTCACCTTCTTTTTTCAGGCAGGGAGATTTTATCTCCCCGCCTCATAAATCTTGTTCGTTTAGAAAAGTTGTCCCAGTTGCGTAAGTTTCTCTTTGTATGGAAAACCCTTATCAAATTCGTCAGCTTTTGCTTCATCTACAAAATATCCTGCAGGTGTTTCATACTCTCCGGTTATGCCATCTAAATAACCCGGAATCAACTCCTTGCATCAGCCTTGATTACCGCTTTCATGAAAATGTTCTGTCCAATCAGCTTTCCATTAAGCTCCATCACATAATCCAGTTCTGCAGTCCGGATTATTTCGCAACTGATTCAGAACAAAATACTCCAGACAACCGGGGCGGTACACATTCCAAAATGATTCTCTTACTAGGTTTTCTACTTCTCGGTATTCTTCTTTATTCCTGCGGGAGGTTGTGTGTGACTGTATCCGCAACCTCCCGGTTACGCTACAATCTCCATTGTGTTGTACTTGATCAAAAAGCACTCTCCTTAAAATTAATACTTATATTTAAGCCTCAATGTGTTCAGAAATTTATCAAAACTAATTTATCACATTTACAATGTGAAGTCCATGCTCAACGGTCATAGCGAAACTTGAACAGTGCAGCGATTAGTTGCTGCTTCACATAGCCGTCAATCTCGGTCATGGAAATTCCCCCTCTCTGAATAATAGTGCGGGGCAAAGCAACGTTCATTTTACTGTTGACTGGCTCAGCCGACTTTGTGCTATTGCCTTGTAGTAAACACAAATAGAAATGATTGCTGTAATCGCTTCCGTGATCCAAAACGCATTCCAGACGCCAACCGCTCCGAAAATCCTGCTGAGTAAAAACGCAGTTGGGATGATAACCACAACATACCGGCAAAGTGAAATCAGTAATGAAGGAGTGCCTTTTCCAAGTCCCTCCAGTGCGCCGGAAGATGTAACGGAAACCGCCGAGACGATAAAACCGGCACCGATGATACGCAGGGCTGTTTCCCCGGTCTGGATTGTCGCTTCTGAGTGGGTAAACAGCCCAATAAGCTGGCCGGGGATTAGCAGACATATTACTGTCCCAATCACCATAATGATACCGCTCATGCACAAGACGATTTTATAGATCTGGCTGACTCTTTTGTTCTCCCCCGCACCGTAGTTATAGCCGATTAATGGGCGCATCCCCTGAACAATGCCATTGGCCGGAAGATAGATGAATGTCTGCAATTTGTAATAGATTCCCAAAATCAGAATATACACTTCGGAATATGCCGCCAAAATAGCATTGAGCGCCGAAATCAAAAGAGATGAGAGCGCAAGCGTCAAGGCCTGCCCGATGCCGGTTGCCAGTGCGGCGCCTTCGATTCCCATTTCAGGGAATGGACCATAGCCAAAAATCAAAACGGGGTCTAAGACAATGTTTGTTATACACCCACACATCAAGCTGATCATGGTTGTTTTCATGTTTCCTACAGCTTGGAATAGTTTCTCGAATGTAACACCAACAATGATAATCAATGTAAAAGCGAACGCAATAACAGAATAGCGGACGCCAAGTTCAATCACTGCGTTGATTCCAACGCCAAATCCAATTCCAACAGCATTGATAAAATTTTGAACCGGGTAAACCAGTGATAATGCCGTCATAGCTTCCTCGCCAATCTGCGCGACGAAAAAGCTGTCGATAATGTTGTATAGAGAATTAACCAGCATGGATAAAACCATAGGCAGGGCCATGGATAAAATCAGCGGCAATACCGGTTTTTCTTTCATAAAAGTATCGTTCATCATTTCTCCTCCTTGGAACGTGTTATAAGCTATTTTTGTGGCGATGCCATGCCATTAGTACGAGAGCAATGAGCATAGTGGCGGTTTCCGCAACAGGAAATGCAAGCCAGATTCCGTTCAGTTGGAATAATTTGTCCAGACACCATAAGGCAGGAAGAAGGAAAAGCAGTTGTCTGCATAATTGAATCGCCATGCTGGAACCTACTTTTTCTGTCGCCTGAAAATAGGTGGAAATCATGGTAGAGAGGCCGCAAAACAGATAGCTTGCCGCCATAATTCGCATAGCGGATATTCCAAAGGAGCGCATGGCTTCCGACGCTGTAAATAATTCCAAAAGCTGCGCCGGAAAGAAGTTGACGGTCAATGTTCCCAGTATCATCATACCGGAGACCAAAGCGATTCCGTATCGGAAAGCGGAATGCAGCCTATCTCTGTTTCCCGCACCGTAGTTAAACCGCATAATAGGCAAACAGCCCTGAATCAAGCCGTTTACTGTCATAACGATTAGCTGCTGCACCTTAAAATACGCACCAAAGAATGCAATCGCCGTATCGGAATACGCCACCAGAAACAGATTGACGAATGTCACCATAAACGAACTGAGGGCATTCATAATGAAAGATGGTAAGCCAAGGGCGAATATACGGGCAATCATCCACTTTTGTATATGAAATTCTTTGATCTTTATCCGCACTTTTTGCTTTTTCCCCAGCAGCAAGGCAAATGCCAAAATCATGGATAACAAATAGCCCGCAACAGTAGCCACCGCAGCGCCACGGATTCCCATAGCTGGAAAAACACCAATACCAAAAATTAGAAGTGGGTCAAATACAAAATTAACGACCACTCCTGCAATCTGGAACCACATAGGAGCAATCATGTTCCCAGTAGCCTGTATCATCTTCTGGATTGCGATATGCACCATGTTGGGAATTTGCATGAACGAACATACGCTCATATAGGCAAGACTCAAATGATAAATTTCTTCGTTATTGGTGAATGCTCCAAAGTAGGGTTTCATAATCAGTAATGACAGAAGATTGAGCAAAGCACCAATTCCAAAGGCCAGTAGCAATCCATGTGTGACGGTAGTATTTGCCTCATTCTGCTTTCTCTGTCCAAGATACCCTGCAATCAGTACATTCACGCCAACGCCAATCCAGATAGATGTCGCATTCATCAAAGTTGTAATGGGAAACGACAGGGAAACAGCCGTTAAAGCATTTTCACTCAACCGCGCTACAAACGCGCTGTCTATCAGATTATAGGAATATTGCATAAACATGGAAATCAGTGGCGGTATTGACATTTGCCAGATGAGTTTTCCAACTGGCGTAACCGCCATTTTGTTATTGGTCTGCATGCTTTCCCTCTTCTCCACAAATTGTCCGAACGATATAGTTTTGTTTGCGTGCTGCGGGCTGACCGGATTCCTGAGCCGGATAGCCCAATGCAATCGCCCGCCTATATTTGGGGTCTGTAATTGCAATGATGGTTGGAGATTGATGTCCTTCGCCGGTAGGAGCGTAAGTCCCTGCTTCCAGTACAGCGTCCATAGCCTTGGAAGGGACAGGTTCCGATTTATAAGCCCGTACACTACGGCGCGTCTTGGTAAGAGACAAAAAAATTTTCTCCATACAGATATAGTCCTCCATTCTGCTAATACTTCCGAGATACAGGCAACAAAAAAGCCACACAACTATCACAAGATAGCTGTGTGGCAAAAAGATGACAGAATCCGGAAAAGTCCACTAAAATTTTGCGATTATTATTATAGCGAATTTGAAGGAGACTGTCAAGCAGCAATCATTAGAAAGGGAGGTATAACCTCATGATTTATGTCGGCATTGATATTGCCAAACACAACCACACTGATAAGGAAATTCAAATTTTTGCTTATTTTATACTTGACTTTTCATAGCGGGTCTCCGATTTACATATTACGAAACGGACACCGGTTTCCGATGCATTGGTTGTTTTGTTTATAATGACTACATTGAATATCTGATGCGTCCATTTCGATACCAAAATGTTCTTTTACATACTCAATTGCAACTAGAATAGACAGATACGAATCCCGTTTACAACATCGCGGTCCACCAATCGATCCGATTGCGTCAAGCGCTTTCGATGTCATTTTGTTTGCAAGTCCCCATGATTCTGTAGACAACGGAGTAGAACCGGAGATAATTGATACAAACATACCGGCACTGATTCCGGCTCCACATGCTCCCCAGAATCCACATGCTCCACCCGGAACAGCTTTTCCTCTATGCATCATTTCAATCAGGGCATCCTTAAGTTCTATATTTCCACCGGCATTTTTATACGCAGTGAGCAACGCTGCCCCAACCATAACATGATGCTCCGGTCCATGCATATGACAAAATGAAGCATTCATCATGGTCCGAATGATTTCAATTGGATTTTGAGACGGTTCCTTCAAGCACATGGAGATAATGACATCCATTCCCTTTGTGTGACAATCATTACACACGTAATGTCCATTCTGACATCGGGTTTTACTGAATTCTTTTTTATGACAAAGCACACATTCCATCAGTTCATCTTTCTCAAGATAAACAAGCGGAGCTTCACATACAATACATTCTTCATTGCACTTTTCTTCTTTTTTTGAATTCAACATAATTAGGTCTTTCATATTCGATATATCGGCAAATTCCGATTTGTAACTCGGTTAAAAGCATAGTAGCACACGTACTCGACAAAGATCTATTCATCAATCAGCAATCACAGAAAAAGCAAAGGACATTTATATAGAGTAAAGTATATCACAGGAAGCACGTCAAATTACAGTAATCCAGTGGCAAAACATAAAAACAAGGGCTCCGAAGTATCGATGACTCATACATCAATACTCCGAAGCCTGTCGCTCGCCGTCATCGGGTCTCTCTGGCAACGTATAGCTCTATCGATTCAAGCTTCGCTAACGCTCGCTTTCATCGGAGCTATATCTTTCGCAGGAGACAGCATGTCGCAGTAGGCCGCGGCCAATCACCCTTCGCCTCCGGCTCGGCTTCTTGGGCGTCCCTTGCGGACTGCGTCTCAGCTGCTCAAGCGTCGACTTCGTCTCGCTTTCGCAGGAGACAGCATGTCTCGACGTTCAGTTCATTGAGCAACCGAATTTGATCACCCTCACTACCTTCATAATATATCGGAAACCTTAAATCAATATGCTTTAAGATGCGTCCGCTTTCCGTTCTCTCCGGAAGGATTTCAATTGCATCAATGAAATTTCTCATGAACTCCTTCTTTTCGAGATCCGTCATTTCATAATAAATTTTATCAAAGTTCTTTAATACCTGGTACAAATATTCTGCAGTAACCTGTTCACCATATACACCTGCAATCTTTTCTTCGATATCGGCAATAGCATCCTCAATCTCTGAAATCTTATCATACAGATTATCCAATCTGTCCTGCATGTCCTGATACTTTCTATCATAGTGCTTGTCTTCTACATCCAGCTTATCGAGCATTGCAGTAAGCTTATTCTTTGCACCAATAGCCTGACGAAGTTGTGCTCTGTATTGTTCCTTCTCATTTTCAAGAGCACTTACATCCACCTTTTCGCCAAGCTTCTTTGCTATTGCTTCACTGTATCCAGGGCTGCTTGTCATCCTCAGTATTACTTCTTCAACAGCTTTGTTAATCTCGTCCTGGTTAAGCGATAGCCTAAAATTACAGAAATGCTCTTCGTCTATCTTCTTTCGATGCAAACATCTATAATAGAAGTCATCCTTATAATCACCAGTCTTCTTATTTTTTCGCCTTCTTACTGTACCAGCCATTCCTGTTCCACAGATAGGACACTTAAGTAATCCCGAAAGAATATGTTCATGTTCAAGGCTATGAGTCTTATTCCACTTAACACCAGTCTCTTTCCTCTTCTTCTGAGCAGCTTCCCAAGTGTCGTTATCGATAATGGCTTCGTGGTTACCATCAGCAATCAAATAATCATCCTGAACAACTCTTCGATACTGGTCTCTGGTTCCCTTCACCTTTTCAGTTGCACTCTTACCGTAAGCAATCTTTCCAATATATACAGGATTATCAAGAATACCTCTGATTAGTCCTCTTGCAAAGTGGCTGACCTCATGCTCTCTCACTCTCTTTTTAGAGTACCCATGCTGATTGAGATAATTTGCAATAGAATCAGCTCCCATATCAGAATGAACAAACTTATCAAAAATAATCCTTACAATCTCAGCCTCTTCAGGAACAACAATTAAAGTACTGTTCTCTGTATCAAGCTCATATCCAAACGGAGCCTGACCACCATTCCATTTGCCCTCTCTTGCTTTCTGCTTACGTCCTTCCATAGTCTGAACAAGAATGTTCTCTCTTTCTATTTCGGCAACCGCAGATAAAACTGTGATAGTAAGCTTACCGGAATCCTTTGATGAATCAATGCCGTCTTCCACACAGATGAGGTTTACACCAAAATCTTGTATATACTGAAGAGAGTTAAGTACATCTGCCGCATTCCTGCCAAATCGAGAAAGTTTAAACACTAATATGTAATCCACACCATCTCGATCATCAGCAACATCTTGAAGCATCTGTGCAAATTCAGGTCTTCCTGTAATATTCTTACCAGATTTACCTGCATCACAGTATTCTCTAACTACTTCTAGATTTTGAAAGTCTGCAAACTTATTTAGCCTTTCCTTCTGAGCTTCCAGACTATATCCTTCTACCTGCATGGCAGTAGATACTCTCATATAAATATAACATTTCTGTTTTTTCTTACTCATCTGCTGCCTCCTCTCTATACTCTACTGTATCTTCCAACATTCTAAACGCCTTAAGCGCATCAATAATAGCCAGTTCTTTTTCTTTCGGACATTTGGGAACGTGCTTTTTGGGATCAGCTGGTTTATTGAATGCTTCTCCAACATCAATTCCATATTTACGCTTTATCTGTGCAATGTATAAAGATGAAACCTTAAGACCTGTATTCTCCAATACATATGCTCTCAGCTGTGCGTATGTGGCTTTTGCTTCTGCAACAGTAGGTTGAAGTTCTCCGCAATCAATCGTGAAAAAGATTTCATCATCCGGAGTTTCACCAGCAGTTGCCTTATCTACAAATGCTGATATTTCATCATCATCGCCATAAAATACCGGGAATCTAAAAGTGATGCTCTTTACAACCTTACCATCAGGGCGATTCTCTGGGTACAAATCAATTCTGTTTATGAACAGACGATACATTTCTCTTCTTTCAAAACAATCCATTTCTTGATATAGTCTAGGAAAAGTTTGAAGAAGCATTTTTACGTTTTCCGTTCCCTGAATACCCTTCTTAAGAGCAGCCATCTTTTTCTTACACTTGCTAATCTTATGTTCAATTTCTTCTATCTGATCGTAAGTCTCATCGATTTTTGTCTGCATAGTCTCATACTGCAGGTCGTAATCATCAGCTAGGATATCGAGAGCATCCAATTCATTTCCAAGCTTGTATTTCAAATGTTCCTGAAAGTGTAATTGCTTTCTCAATTCCTTCATTTCTGCTTCATAGCTTTCCAGTGTAGGCTTATCTCCAACTGAAGCATCCACTGCTTCTCTAAACTGAGGCATAGTATGCAAATTGCTTACGATCTCATAAATTGCACTATCGACTTTTTCTTGATTATAGGTATGTTTGAAGGAACAAGTTCTTCCTTCTGCTTTCCTATAATTTCTGCAGGAATAATAATGAAGTGTCTTATAATAGCCCCCTTTGTTCTTGTTAATGCTCTTATTCTTCATATGAACAAGACCACCTCCACAGGCAGGGCATTTAGCTAAACCACATAACAGGCTAATTCTATCAAGATCTTCTGTTTTTTCTCCCCAAGATGATAATTCTTCTCTTTTCTCCTGAACCAATTGCCACTGTTCTTCTGAGACTATCGCCTCATGCTTACCCTCAACACATATAGGTTCTTTTGGCTTTATGTTCGGTCCTTTCAAATTAGTTCTACGATTAAACATCAATTTGCCACAGTAAAATGGATTCTTTAAAATACCCTTTACAAAATCTGATGTAAAAGCTTTTTCTTGTCCTTTGACCGTTCTCCGATAACCATTATCATTCAGCCATCTAACAACTGCATTGGCCTTCATATCATCCTGCAAATACATGTCATAAATCAGCTTTACAATCCTTGCCTCTTCCTCATTGATGAAGAGTTCTTGATTATCTTTTTGATACCCAAAAGGAACTGGTCCACCTGGCCATCCGCCATCAAGCACCTTCTGCATTCTACCTGCCATAAATTGAACATTGATATTTTCACGCTCAATTTCAGCCACTGCAGATAATATTGCCAAAGTAAGTCTTCCGCCCTGAGTAGAACTGTCTATTGCATCCTCTACGCAAACCAAATCCACATCATAATCTGTGAGAAGTTGTAATGATTTCAAGATATCCGCTGCATTTCTTCCAAATCTCGAAAGCTTAAATACTAAGACATATGAGATGTCATCCTTCTCACTGGAAATATCATCAAGCATTTTCATGAATGAAGGTCTTCCCTTAATACTCTTTCCAGATTTACCTGCATCACAATATTCACCAACAATTTTTAAGCCTTTATATTCTGCATATTGATGAAGCTTTTCCTGTTGAGCTTCTAGGCTGTACCCCTCTATCTGAGCCGCCGTAGACACTCTTGTGTATATATAACATTTTTTCTTTGCCACTTTATCATCTCTTTTCGGTTGCTCATTGGTTGTTCGTATTACTGTTAGGATTAAATAATAACTCCAAAGTACGAATTTGTCAATATAAAATAAGCGCTGATTACTTACTATTTAGTAACCAACGCTATCCATCACTCAACTTGTTTCGGTTGCTCAGGCTGTTCATTGCTCTCCGCCGCAATATCATCGAGTATCTTTTTCCCATACTTTTGAATCATACGAGCCATAAACTCCGCACATCGTTCCATATTCAACTCAGCCTCCCGGCTCATCTTAATTTTCTTTGCAACATCAGTACTGATTTCCTGCATATCCAAAACCTCCAGAATTTGTTCTTCTAAAGGTCTTGGTTCCCAAATATGCAGTTTTCCGATTTTTTAGTGATTTTATTACAGAAAATATTTTAAGACAAAATATTGTTTCTTGAGATTAATGCCTGCTGATAAATGTTGACTATTCCATAGTAATTTAATAATGCTGGATATCGATTTGCTGGATGATAATAGTCGATAAATAATCTCTCCCTTTTTCCTATAGCATCCGAATAATAAAACCAATTATCGCATTCACCTTTTTTACATGGATTTCCCATTATCCTATTGATGTCACCAAATGTAGCTCCACATATAATAATATCTGGATTTATAATTTCAATCTGTCTTATTATTTCTTTACTATCATAATCTGCATATGCAGAGATTTCTCCATAATGAGACTGAGAGTCTCCACCGCTCTTCTTTATGTTTAGTACGGCAATTTCATTTAACCACTGATTTGGTTTTTCAAAAGATATTTTTCCCGGCTCATATCTGGCAATTCTCTCCACTGTAGTATTGGTTAATCCATATGTCCATTCCACAATTCTGTGCCAAATCGCGGACCACGGTGCATGAACTCTAACCTCATCAGCCAAAGACCAATCATTTTCGCCACCATATGCTTCTTTTAGAACAAAAAGTATATGCTTTCCTTTTGACCTATTATTCCATATTTCAGGATTTATTATCCCATCTGCAATAAAAACGTTCTTGTGATTTATTGTGAATTCAATCTTTTTGTTTCCTTCATAATATTCAGCATTATAAACGTCTTTTGTTTTCCATAATTTAAACAATTCTTCTTCTGTCATACAAGCGTTGATTTCATCTGAACTGTACATAAAATCCCCTATTAAAACGGGAAGCAACAAACGTCACTTCCCTCATCTTGCTCACTCACGTACTAATGTATAAGTATTGTTACCACCTTGATCCACGCCGTTAAAATATGTCGTGTGATTCATATCATAATAAACAGCGTATGTTATTCCGCCACCGCCATCTCTAGTTCCAACAACTTGAACTTCTCCAACTGTAGGCACTGTGAATGTAACAGGCTTATTTTTTATCATGAATGGCTCTCCTAAAGATGTTCCATTTACAATTACTTCAACATAATCTCCATCTTCAGCTGCATAATCCCAAACATATAATGTTGTTTCATCGGCATTTGAATTATGGGTTATCGTCAAATCTCCACCCACATAATTATCATCTGATGACATAAGCTTGGTTCCTGCTGCCAATGAGGTTGACATATGAGATTCCAAGGCTACAGCGGCATCATCACTAGTATCTACTGATTTACTAGTACTCATAGTTCCATAAGCAATGATTCCTGCTATTGCAACCCCCAACAATATCCATGCACCTTTCTTTATTCGTTTGGTAAATGGAGATATGCCTGCTGTAGGATTATCATATGTTTCTTGTCCAATTTCAGGGATATATTCTCTAGTATCATCCAATGGCTTAAATTGATTTGAGTTGGCTCCCTGTGGAACACCATTAGCTTGCTGTTTTTTTTCTTCTTCACGAATTTCATTCATAATGATGTCCCTCCTACTCAACTCTGTCATATTTATGCAAAACCATCGGATTTTTCTTTAGATAAATACACATCAATACTCTACACACAATTACCTGTATAATCATAATAACAATTGCAACCACATGTCTTGGTGTACTTATAACCTCAAATCCTTTTGCCAATATAGTTTCTGCTATTGAGAGAATTCCCAAATGCATTGTAAGCATCATGCTCAACGGATACAGCCAAGGTAACTTATAATAGCATCTACGGAATGCTGGAACCCATCCTGTTATTGCAAACACAAAACCGGCGATAAATAAAAATGCAAACCCTATAGTAGATGTTGTGAATCCTGTCTTTAGCATACCTACAATATCCATAAAGAAAATCATTATATTACCAATAAACAAGAAAAGGACTGTCCATATCAATACACCAAAGAACCATAAGATTGCCAAAATGTTTGAAATTACATTTTTCATGTTCTTACGCCTCCTTTATGTCTTCTTCTGTAATGGTCACAAGAGCTTCTTTCGTATACTCTGTGAGATTACTTAATCGCAATGCCTGATTGTTCAGTGATCTTTCAAACACATTCCTTACATAACGTCCATTTCCAAACTGTTTATTGGTTTTAGCCACCTCTAACTTTTGTCTGAGCAATACTTTACCAGCTTCACTCAACACATATCCCTGTTCAGAATAGAATCCATCTGCAATCTGCATAAGCTCATCTGTACTATAATCTGGAAATTCGATGATATTGGCAAATCTTGAATGTAATCCTGCATTTTTATCAAGGAATTTATTCATGTCATCACTATAGCCAGCAAGGATAACAACTAATCGATCTCTGTTATCATCCATCATTTTTACAAGTGTATCGATTGCCTCTTGACCAAAATCATTATCTCCGCCCTGTGCTAAAGCATAGGCTTCATCGATAAATAAAACCCCGCCCAGAGCAGTTTCTATTACCTCTCTTGTCTTAATTGCTGTCTGACCAACATATCCTGCGACTAGACCAGATCTGTCTGTTTCCACCAACTTATTACTTTGAATAACATTCATGTTATACAGAACATTCGCAACCGTTCTAGCCATCATTGTCTTTCCAGTTCCTGGATTTCCAGCAAAAATCATATGCATTGTCTGCGTGCTATCGGTTTTAAGACCAGCCTTCTTTCTCTCTGCCTGTAACTTAAGCCTTGCATTAAGACTACGAATGTATTTTTTAACAGAATCAAGACCTATAACTTTTGCTAATTCAGCTTCTAAATCAAATCCTTCAACCACTGTTTCTGCTGCTCTAATATCAACTGGCAGAATCATTGTAAGTTCATTTCCGGAAATATCCTCTGTTGCAATTCTTGAACTTTGTCTTCGTATTATGCTTTCGACAAAATTTCTTACCATACGACCATTTCCAGATGATGCAGTCGCATGTCTTTTTAATTTTTGAATCTCTTCTTCTATTAGTTTATCCGAACCTTCAGCAAGACTAAAGCCTCGCCCTGTTATCATCTGCTTACAAATTTCATATAGTTCAGAAGCCGAATAATCAGGAAAATCTATTCTTAATGGAAATCTTGACTCTAAGCCAGAGTTAGCTTTCATAAAATCATTCATTTCTTTACTATATCCAGCAAGAATGACAATAAGCTCTCCCTTATGATCCTCAATCAACTTGACAAGTGTATCTATGCATTCCTGACCGAAACTACTTCCATCATTTGTGATGGAATATGCTTCATCAATGAATAGTACCCCTCCAATTGCAGACTTAAATACATCTTCCGTTTTCTTTGCCGTCTGTCCAACATATTCGGCAATCAAACCTGTCTTATCCGTTTCGATAAGCTGCCCCTTCTTCAGTATTCCCATAGACTTAAACATATCTGCTACGACTCTTGCTATGGTTGTTTTTCCTGTTCCAGGATTTCCAACAAAAATCATATTTAATGATTGTGTTGTATCTACCTTGAGATCTGCTTTTCTACGTTTTTCTGTTGCAAGGCACATCCTATATTGCGTCCTCACAAAATCTTTTACTGATGTAAGACCAATAATTCCAGAAAGCTCTTTTTCTAAATCAAAGTTCTTAAGCTTATCCTCTCCTCTGATGTCCTCTGGTTTAATCAGATTTGTTTCCTCATGTTCAACATTCTCTTCAATCACTCTTACAGATTGTTTACGAATAATTTCATCGATAAGGTTCCTTACCATACGACCATTTCCAGAATTTTCTGTTGCATACTGTTTCTGATCTGTGATTTCATTTTCAAATGCCTTTTGTCCATCCAAATCCATACGAAATCCTCTCGCATGAATCATTTTTAAACCGATCTGATAAAGCTCACCAGCGGAATAGTCTGGAAATTCTACAAACAGAGGAAATCTTGACTCTAAGCCTGAATTCGACTTCATAAATTCTTTCATTTCCTTGCTATATCCTGCAAGAATAACAACTATCTCACCACGATAATCCTCTATTAATTTCACAAGAGTATCAATACACTCTTGTCCAAAACTGCTTCCGTCATTCGTAATAGAATATGCTTCATCTATAAACAGCACTCCACCTAATGCAGACTTAAAAACTTCTTCCGTCTTTTTTGCAGTTTGTCCAACATACTGAGCCACAAGACCGCCTTTATCCACTTCAACAAGCTGACCTGACTTCAGTATATCCATAGAATGAAACATATCAGCCACAATGCGTGCCATTGTAGTTTTACCAGTTCCTGGATTACCAGCAAAAATCATATTAAGAGACTGTGTCGTATCAACATCTATATTTGCTTTTTTACGCTTTTTATTGGCCTGTAACATAGTGTACTGGGTACGGATGAATTTCTTCACCTCTTCCATTCCAATAACTTCCGCCAGGCTCTTTTCAAGATCAAATTCAACTACTTTATCAAAGCCAAAATCCGCCTTGCAAAGTAGCTCCATGTCTGCGCTTGAATCATTTACAATTCGCTGAGACTGATTCAAGACGGCTGCTTCAATAAGATTTCTAATTAATCTTCCGTTACCGCCATCGTTCTTTCCTTTTATCTGATGCTTTTCAATCTGATGTACCAGTCCCTCTTCACAATCAGCATCAATCTTGTATCCCTTCGATGCAGCTGTAACTTTTGCAATTGCAAGCATCTCATCTACGGTATAATCCTCAAAGTGGACAGTATTAGGGAATCTTGATTTTAATCCAGAATTCGCTTTAAGGAATTCTTGCATTTCATCTTCATATCCCGCAAGGATAACCACCAAATCATCCCTGTTATCTTCCATTCCCTTGACCAAAGCATCTATCGCCTCTAATCCAAAAGCATCATTCTTATCCCGACATAAAGAGTATGCTTCATCAATAAATAAGACCCCTCCTATAGCTCCATTAATAACCTCAGTAGTCTTTACAGCTGTATGTCCTGCATACTGTCCCACTAAATCAGCTCTTGTAACCTCACATAAATGTCCTGATGAAAGAACCCCAATTGCTTTCAAGTATTTCGCAACAATTCGTGCAATAGTTGTCTTTCCTGTACCAGGGTTTCCAACAAAAATCATATGCATGGAAATATCAGACTTTTTGAGTCCTTTTCCTTCACGCATTTTCTGGACTTTATAGTTTGTTTCAAGATTTAAGACATATTCCTTAACTTTTGCCAGACCAATGACCTGTTCAAGCTCTTTTCGTGCTTCTTCAAGTTCTAATGCGTTAAAATTTTTAAGATATGAAGATGTTTTAATAACTTCTCCACCCTTAAGCACAACACAGTATCCATCTTCATAAGTAAGCTTTGCGCTTTCATCATCCCAGAGAATTTCCTGAAGCTTCATTTCTGAAAGCGTTTCATACAAATGGTCATCTATATGGTCTTCAAGACCCTTTACACCTTGTGCCGGATTATATTTTCGGCTAAGAGCCTCGACAATCTGATCATCAAATTCTATATTTATATGTAAGTTCTTTTTACATTTAGCAACCAAATTTACGCAGAGAGTGTAAGCCAAATCCTTAACTTGACCTTCACCAATTGGATCTAATGTAATAATGTCTCCAAGTTCTTTGACAATTTTATTTCCTAGAACAGAAATAATTTTTGACTGAGGAAGAACTGATGTCATTGCAAAAAACTTACCATTAGTGGCAATTTCCGACACAAGTTCCGTATTTAGCACTCCTGTTGCTTCCACAAGACTGCCATTATTAACCATATATCTCTTTGAAAGTTTATATGTTCCTTCTGTGAGTAGCTGATATATAATATCCAATTGTCCCAAAGAAGATTTATCAACATTCTCAAATACTACTGTCTCTGTGTTAGTATTTAATGCCTTGAATAAATCACTTAGGAATAATGTATTTGATGAATCGGCTGTATAGTCAGACATGTCCACCGTTGCTACTGGTGCGTATCTGAATACTTTCTTTTCCTTCAAAAGTTCGGTAATACATCTGACTGCATATACTTTTCCACGACTTTCTGATCCCAAAACAAGTATTGCATTTTTGGGTTTTACATTATCAAATCCCCTAACATATGGTCTCTGGAAAGCTTTGCATAATGAATTTCTATCGTTATCAGAGCCAACCCAATATTTTTTCAATTCATTCGATAATCCATCAAATGCATCTATAGCCCTGCTTGCCGCCTTAGTTTCCTCCTTGGAAGGCGTATATGTTTTCACCGGAGTTTTTACCGACTGTACCGGCGTGGCAGTGGCAGTATTTGTTCCAGCTCCACGCTGTAACGGAGTCGAAGCTGGGGCATTTTGTTGTTGAATATTTCCCCTGTTAATTGTCTGTGTCGATTTTTGTGCATAGTTTGTACTCTGCTGATTTTTAGCTATAAATCCTCTCTCATCTACACAGGCCTTAATCTGGTACTCAGGAAAAAGCAATTGTATTAATTCCTTTGACTTTTTTGCCATGTTTGTCTCCTTTATCGTCGAACGGTTATCACTATAAGTAATTGATGATATATCTCAGCCAGTTGCTTGTTTTTTCTGCCAACTCTTCAACGGTTCCGTCCACTGTCTTTATTTTTCCACTATTCCCCATTGGATAGCTAATTGACAAATTACCATCTCTAAGACTTACAGCACCAACATTAGAACCCTTATAGTTCACCTCAATAGTCCCGTCTCCTATGCGTCTGCATTTGCAGACTGTTGGAAGCCCATTCTCAATAAGTCCATTCCAAAAAGCTTCTAATACAATTCTTTCAGACTCACTGACGTCGATTGGCATATAATCCATCATGTTGCTAGGATTCCCTGTGTTTTTAACCACATCCATATCAGAGGCTTCCGGCTTGACTTCCGAGTAACTATTGATTTCTTGGAAGTCTTCTGAATTGTCAAACTCATAGGATTCGCTTTCATGTTGTGTAAGCGCTGGCTCTTGTGCCGCAAGCAATCTTGCTTGCTGAGCTTCTTCAATCATAACTTTTACGATAGAAGAGAACTGCTGGGCATTTCCAATGTTAGAAATATATAAAATAATATCTAATCCTGTATCCGACGTAAATTCAATGCTTCCGTAATTACATTTAGGAAGCTGTCGATTATTTTTAAATCTCTTATCCGCAGTTCCATTCTTATTCACATACTGCCATGTATGTCCCACTATTTGTGCATCTTTAGGAACTGCACCGCTTTCAATGAATACTACATTACCTACACCCATATGCAATTCAGAATAGTCTACTGCTCCCCACCCCTTCTTACCTTTTATAATCAGTCTGTCAGGCAGTATAAATACATTATCTCTTAGCAACTTGATGTGATAACATGTAGCATCAGTTTTCAAAAAGAACGGTTTCTTTTTCTGGAATTTTACTATTTTACGTCCAACGCTTTGAGATGCACCTGCATTCGTTTTTCGTGAAGCATTTGCTTGAATAGTGTTGACCTGCCAAATGCTTCTATTATTTATGAGCATCCCCATAGCTTGATCCATCATTTGAATTCTTCGTTTGCCGTATTCATCAAATTCGTATTCCACAGATATCTTTTTTGTCGCAGACAGATAAATAACTCCTGCTATGCCAGCAAAGAATAGAACTATAAAAAATGGTGTTCCTGGTGTCAGCAAAAGAGAAATAATCGTTACCCATATTAGCAATGTTCTAATTCCAGAATATTTCTTTATCGCATCAAGAAAATCCTGTGTATTCTCTGTAACCAGTTGTTTGACATTGGCCTCTTCTGCTTGATATAAAAGATTGCCTGTATTCTGAACTACCGGTTGTGAAAAATTATTGTTTGCACTATTTCCAGTGGCTTTTTTCTTTCTTCCGCTACTATCATCAACCCATGACAGACCTGTCCCTGGAATAGAATAGGTTTTTCTTACTCCACCGCCAGCTTTTTTGGTAACTCTGTAACCTTTGCCACCCCAGCTGTAACCCACTCCAGATTTACTAAAATTCACTCTGAAGCCACCACCTAAATTAATGCTCTTCCTATACCTCAGGCCCATCTTTATCCACCTTCTCTTTCCTGATTTTATTTAATTCGTCCATATAACCAGCTGTAACAATACCAGCTGGTAGGGCAACTATTGCTATTCCAAATAATGTTGAGCACATTGTAATAATCTTTCCTGCCATTGATACAGGATAAATATCTCCATACCCCACGGTTGTTAATGATACTGTTGCCCAATAAACAGCATCGAAAAATGTCGGAAATGTTTCTGGCTCTACGCTTAAAACAATTAATGCTGAAATCAAGATATAACCGACAGCCAGTCCACATACAACCAATAAGGATTCTTTCTGCCTTTTGAATACATTAATAATTATCGAGATACTCTTTGAATATCTTATAACCTTGAACACCCTAAACACTTTCAATGTTCTTAGTAGCCTTAATACCTTAAGAATTCTCAAGGCTTCACTTACAGCAATTATCGACGGCAGTATTGAAAGCAAATCAATAATTGCCATTGGTGTTATCGGATATAAACAAAAGGATTTCGCTCCTTTTTTCAGTTTTAAGTCTGCCGTGACAAGTCTTAACAGGTAATCTATGATGAAAATAACTGCTGTCACATGATCTATAATTGGCGAAAAAAGTCCCACCCCTTTTGTAGCGATTGGAACTAAGCTACAGACAATCACAATCATCATAAAAACATCATAGAACTTGCTTAGATTATCCTTTTCATCAGCGACTTCTATAACTTCATAAAGCCGTTTCCTCATGTTTCTTCCTTCTCCAATTTTTATATTCACCGGATATCACTCTATTATCTGTGGGTTTTTTTGCATCAGAAGGGATAGCCCAAACACCACCAAATTTAGTAGCACCTTTGATTTTTCCCTCTGCGCACATTATTTGCACAGTACGTTCCGTTAATCTCCATTTTTCAGCAATGCTTTTTACTGTACTATATCCTTCTATCATGCGCACCTCTTTATCTAACAGCACAACATACTTCAAGGCGTAATAAGCCAATTTCTATCATACTCGTTTCTCCGAAAAATGTCAATATGAGACTTTATTGATTTAATGTGTAACTATAGTATTTCTAAAATTAAAAAGAGCCTGTAGATATCTGAAACATATCAGACAACCACAGGCTCAATAACTTTTCGTTATTCAATTAAACTCTTTCACAATACGACAAAGCAATCCACCCGGCACCGGATTTAAGTCTACCCCATCCGGCATCAGAGCCTTTACCTTCTCTGACTTCAACGATAGTGAATACACCTATTCCAGTGTACTGCCCTGTCTTAGCCGTATTAGTTCCAGCACCCTTCCTGATATTCAGATCAGAAATACTAACCTTCACCAAGAACGGGCAATCGGCATTGCTCATCCCACTTGTAGCACCTTCTGCCACCTCAGGATAAACCTGCCTTCCATTCCAATCATACACCTCATACCCCGGATGCTTATCAGCCATAGCCTTTGCATTGGCAAGCACCGTATAAGCACCAAGCTGAGATTTTGCATCCTCCCAACTCTTCCTTACACGATAATACTTCACCACATCCGAAGCCTCGCCGGCCATATCATACTGAGTCAGTTTCCATCTCTTAATAATGCTGCAGAGCTTGTCCACATAAGTAAGGCTCGTAGCATATCCACCGTCTTTGATAATCTGTACAGCCTTCTTATAATCTGTACATCCCTTCAAGCCATCATATCTAAGCTTGCTGCCATTCTTCGCTCCAAGCAGATAAGCACTGTGGTCTGCAATGGAATCCTCCACACAACCATATCTTCGGAAATCAGCAGTAATGGTCACATAGCTTCCATCCACATTCTGCTCCTGAGTCTTCTTTGTATAAACAGAGCTGCCATCCCAGGTAGAACCACCCCAGGTATTGCCTGAAAGTGATTTCTTCATTCCAAAGCAGTTATTCGCCCCCTGAGCAAGTTCACTCTTACCATAACCACTCTCCAAAATAAACTGAGCCATAGATACAGATGCCAGAATACCACTCTCCTTCTGATCAGCCGTAAACAAAGCACCAACCTTTGCAATCACCTGTTCCTCAGACAGTGAAACAAACTCTCTCGCCTGCATCCCTGAAGGAATCGCTTCTGCTTCTTCACCGCTAAGTCTCGCTGTAACCTTCGTAGCCAAATCACCCAGCCTTGCATAAAGCCAGTTCCCCGGACAGCTCTTATTGGAAAACCATCTGTGAACCGTGATGAGCATTTCATCCTCCTTCGGCTGATAGCTCAAAGACTTGTCCTTATCTCCAAACCAAAGCAGCTTCTTCTTGCCATTTCTCTGGCAGATATCCACACACAAGTCAATCAGCCTGTCATAGACCACCTCATTCATTGCATAAGGTTCCGCCTTGCCGGAAGCGCACTCAATGGTAACTGCTCTCTGATCATTCTCATTGCTGGAAGTACACCAGGAACGATTCTTTTCTTCCACATACATGCCAACCCTGCCATCCTTATCAATGCCATAATTGGAAGAGGCCTGGGTTGACGGCCTTTGAAACCAATCCCCCAAGCCTTCTGCGCTGCACTGTCCAACAACACAGTGCGGTGATATTCTGTCAATCCTCTTTGTGCGCTGTCCGGAATGATTCGGACTAAGCAGCGTAAACGCCACTAAAGGACTATTCGTAAATCCCATAATCACTCACCATCCTTATCCTCTTCACTGCGGTCATGCAGCTGCTCCAGCACTTTCTTAAGCTTCTCCGGAATCGGCAACCCCAAATGAGCCGCATTTTCCAGCAATGAAATCCCCTCATTACTGAGATAGAAAAAGATCACCGCCGTTCTTAAAATAGAACCATTTCCGATGACCTGCACATCCAACACATTTGCAATTCCTACCAGCATAAAGATAAGTACCTTTCTGCAGATTCCCTTGAATCCAACCTCCGAAGAGAGCTTCTTATCGGAAATCGCACACATAATTCCCGTGATGTAATCCGCCACCACAAATAAAAGCAATGCCAGAATCAAACCATCACACCCTCCCAGGAAGTAGC
The DNA here is from genome assembly GCF_009695905.1 of Mogibacterium kristiansenii. Classification (GTDB taxonomy): domain Bacteria; phylum Bacillota; class Clostridia; order Peptostreptococcales; family Anaerovoracaceae; genus Mogibacterium_A; species Mogibacterium_A kristiansenii. Next base: position 47,388 of record NZ_VUNA01000001.1, on the reverse strand, counting down.
CAAGCCAGCCGCCGATTCCCGTAAACACCAACTGCACAATACTCCAAAACTCTTTCATATCCTCTCATCCTCCTTAAAATGTATATAGAAAAAGCAGCTGCCCCTCTTAGAGCAACTTCCTCATCCCAAAATTCCATCCCTATCAGCTGTCCTCTTCCGTCAGCTCATAGGTAATCTTCATCGTCTTATCCGTAGTCTTCACCACGGCAGTACTCAGATTGTTGATACTGGCCAGATACGGTGTCAACAGAAAGCACATTCTGTAATCCGAACCATAGTTACCGCCCCAGCCAAAGCAGAATTCCTTGTACTGGAAAAGCGGCGTACCCAGATTCAGAAGCCTTGTACTTCCAACCGTCTGCACTACCGTATCATCCGGCTTAATCTGATAATCCCATCCGATAATCAGGTCATTTACCATAAACAGATAATTCGCACAGGTTCCGGAACCGGTCTGAGACTTCCCGGCAGAAGTAAATCCAAAAGGAATCAATGTCACATCCGTGGAATTGTTGAGATTGATTTTATAGATTCCTGCATCATCATAAGCAGTCAGATACAGATAGCCATTCCGGATGACACCTCTCACACCACGCTGTGCATAAGTATCGACCTTGAAATACCCGATTGCCTTCAAATAACAGTTGGATAAGGTCCATACACCTTCTGTCATGGTGTAATCATCCTTCTTAATCTTCACCCAGTACATCTTGGCATCCCCTGAGGAATTTGCTTGATTAGCAAACCCATACCAGTATCCGTCATGCCCATCCAGAAAATCTCCATAAGGTGTATAGCTTCCAATAAACTTAAAAGTACTGCAGGGAATCACCTTCTCTTCCAGCAGGTCATTCGTGGTATCATTCAGTCTGTCATTCAGTCCCAGTGTAAACACCGGAAGCCTTCTCTTATGGATAATCACGGAACTATCCTGGAATCGAATATTAATCAGGATATTGTTCTCAAAATCCACCTCCACCGCACTGAACAGCTCTGCAAGCTCCTCCACGGTCTGCGTCTCAAGTCTTGTTTCCATGATCTGATAGAAGGCAGCTTTGGAATTCTCCATACTGCCATAAGCAGCCACACCGCCCTGTTTGGAAGTCAGTGCCACCGCTGCAATGGTTCCATTTCCCTGGCTTGGTGTAAACTCCCAGACAAAACGATACCCATTTTCAAGTGGCTTACTCTCCGTAAGATTCATACTTCCCCTTGCCACATCCGCAGTAGCATTGACATCATTGGAGGCATAGGCCACCGGGAGCTTTGCAGTGGATGGATAAATATTGTCCGCATCCTCTGTCAAAGCTTCCGAATAAAGCAGTATGCCCCCGATCATGTTAGGGCAGATGGGAATCAGATTATTATTCCAGAGCAGATGCGTATCATACTCCCCGGCCACAGAATAAAAAATACCCATAGGATTCAATCCCAGGATATGATTTACCGCATTCGTCACCATATTCTCTTCCTGTACTCTTTCCAACACTTCCCCAGTGGCGTCATCGATCATCTCGATGACCATATTTCCTTTCAGCTTCATCCTTACCTACCTTTCCACCGGCATCGCAAATGCGCCGATTCCAAATCTTCCAGGAACCACATCACTGTAAGTTCTCTTTACAAGCTCATCAATCTTCCAGGTGATATTCTCATCAACAGCGGTCATCTGAAGCACACCGCCGAGTTTCACCTTCTTAATTGTCTCCTCAATCCTGATCTCACCATCCCAGGCTTCCCCGGCACCCATTGACTGACCCATAATCGCGGCAAGACAATCTCCGGTATCCACCGTAACCGTTCCACCCGTTGCCCTTGCATACACATTGAAAATGTTTCTGTAATTCGCCACCAAATTCTCGATGGGATAATACAGCATGATGGAATGCATTCCGGAATGCCAGGTCTCTTCCGGCTGATGAATCTCAATGATGCTGTCATTGAATTCAAAGGTAAAATGTACCACCACCTGCCCGTCTTCCTTCCAGACCACAGGCAGTTCCACAGTTAATGTCTGTTCTTTTGTCTTGCCAATCACAACAGGCTCCTCTGCTGCAACAGCACTATCCGAACTTCCTCCGGTCTCATCTAAAACATCAGTCCCCGCAGCATCGCTATCAGTTGTTCCGCTATCTGTAGTTTCCTCATTACCTGCAGTACCCTCTGCCAAAACTTCTTCCACTTCCACCGAAGGAATCAGCACATCCCCTCTTGCAACCACAGACCTTTCCACCTGGTCTGCATTCACTCCCACAATCACAGATCCAAAGAACTGCGCCATAACCGCTTCATTCGGTGCAAACTCGATGGAAATGATCTTCACATCACTCTCACCTACCGTAAAAGAGCTGGCATTGGTAAATGTATGAATACCAATCCTGCCAGCTTCTTTGTTGTCTATAATCTGATTCAACAGACCACTAATGTTCTTATCATTTTTTGACTTGGCATGTGCCAGCCTTGGATTCTTACCAACACCCTTCAGCGTGTGCTTCCCGCCAATCTTACACTGCATGGAAGTAATGGCGGATATCCTGTTTTCATCTGCCTGTCCACCTTTGAACCGGATCACATCTCCTAAATCCAGCGCAGGATTTCCTGTTGTTTCAGAATCAAAAGGTACATAATCTACAACCGATAAATCATTCAGGATATTCATACACAACTGCTCTCTTGTTTCCTTCAGACCAAACTGCAACAGCGGATTCACACCCAGATTCATTGTCAGCCCATCATCCGGATCCAGATGATAATACTCTGCCGTTTCCGTTTTCATGTTGGTAGAAGAAACCGCTGTGTACCTTGTGATAAAATCGGAAAAGCTGCTTGTAAAGCGGTGCTTTGTTTCCAGTTCCATCACCGGCTCATTGCCATACTTCCTCAGCTCCAGCTTGCCCTCTCGGTTGATACAGAAAAACCCACCAAGAACCTGCCCCACATAGTAGAGCACATCCCGGTAGGTCTCAATATCATTCTCCGTAAAAATGGAAAGCAGTTCTGTTCCATTGGGCATCGCTTCATAATCAGCCTGACTCTGTGCCATTTCCACCTTACAGGCCTTGCAGCACAGGCTCACAAAATCATACACCGTGCCGATGGTTTCAAAGCCATTGAAGCTCTTATCAAACCGTAGCATGAAATCATAGGCTTTCAGCTCCAACGTCTTGATATTGCGGTTAGCCTCCGACACCTCAAAGATTCCCATTGGAATCTCTTCAAATGTGCCATCCGACAGTCTCAGATGATAGAACAATTCCACCAGAGCATCTTCCAAAGTATATCTGTCAATATTTGATAAAAGTGTGATCCCCATTTCCGCTGCATACACCGTACCAAGCTCGATCTCAGTAGAACCACAGCACTGACTGGAAATATAACCGCTTCCCTTTACGATATCATCAGCACCAAACTCATATGTGACACCCTCCGTTGTCGTAATTCTTCCCGTCCAATAATATCTTCTTGTGTTCTCCTGCACCGCCTGCAGGAATGCTTCGCTCACCGGATACACGAAAACACCCTCTTTCTTATAATTCCTTCAAAGTAAATGAAACAATCCACAACCCCTTATAACTTGTATCCTTCTTAAGCTTTGCCTTGAACCCTTCCACATACATTTCCGTCTGTCTCACACTTGCAGTCTCCGGGTCAAAGAATCCAACTCTTATCTTCTCCTGCTGTTTATACCCAGTAAGTAACCTTAGCCACTTCTGGGTAACAGAAAAGGAAACAGAAATAGTCACAACACCAGTTCTCACCACATCCCTCTGCACGGTTCCTGCCTCTGTCTCTCCACCACTGTCTGCTTCCTTATCTGCCATATCCACTTCATAACTATCCGGCAGAGGAAGATCCACGCCATCAAAATTCAGATATTGAAAAAATGCCACCACTTTATCTTCCTCCACTTCTTAGATTTGCCCTCTGCTGGGCATTTACAATCACTTCATCCAACATCGTACCGCCAAGGTACACAGGAATTACGACATCACCACCGCCGCCATTTATTCCGGATACGCCTTCACGAATCGCACTAACAAGGCTGCTTAAGTCTGCACTCGATACAGTTCCTCCGCCTGCCATTTCTATCTGACCTGAATTCACCTGAGGATTGACCACCATATCTGCCGCAAGACCACTTACCGCATCCTTGACCATTCCCTTGCTCTTCTCAATACCTTTAGCCAGTCCGGACATAAAGTCAGGCATCCAGCTCTCGTATTCCGTAAGAGGTCCTTCATCAGGAACAGAGAAATGTAGGAAAGACTTAATGGTATCAGCTACACTGCAAACCGCATCTTTCACCTTTCCTATGCAGGACTTGATACCATTCACGATTCCATTGATGATATCCGCTCCCCAGCTGAATGCCGAAGAAGCCAGATTCTTAATGAAATTCACCGCATTGGTAAATCCATTCTTGATGGTATTGTAGATTCCGGAAATGGTATTCTTAATCCCATTCCACATGCTACTAAAAGCAGTGGACACCGTCGTCTTGATGGCATTCACAACGGTAGCCACCGTATTCTTGATGCCATTCCATACCGTCGTGATGGTGTTCTTGATGCCATTTATCACTGTGGTAACCACATTTTTGATGGCATTCCAAACTGTAGAAAATACCGTCTTGATAGCATTCAGTACAGTAGTAATCGCCGTCTTGATTGTATTCCAGGATGTAGTCAGGAATGTGCTGATTGCCGTAACAACCGTAGTCACCACGGTCTTGATTCCATTCCAGATGGTCGTAAAGAAGGTGGAAATCGCATTCCAGATTGTCTCAGCCACAGACTTAATTGTATTCCACATCGTACTAAGGAAGTTACTGATTGCATTTACAACGGTAGTAAAGGTATTCTTGATTCCTTCCCAAAGCCCGGTAAAGAAAGAAGCCAAGCCATTCCAAACCGTTTCCGCTGTAGTCTTGATAAACTCCCAAGCAGCCACAAAAAATTCCTTCAAGGCTTCCCAAACTGCAACCGCAATCTCCTTGATACTTTCCCACAAATCTATCCAGAACTGCCGGAACTCATCACAGTTATTCCAAAGATAGATAAACGCTGCCACCAAGGCCGCAATGGCTGCAATAATCAGCACAATCGGATTGGCAAGCATAGTCGCATTCAGTGCCAAAAATGCTGTCTTTACTGCCTTAATCACACCCACAACCTTTGGCACAATGGTCATAATCGTACCCACTGCCGTAATGATTTTGCCAATGATAATCAGTACCGGGCCCAGCGCCGCCGCAATCAGTGCAACCGTCACAATGGTTTCCTTCACACCGTCCGGCAGACTGTTTAGTACATCAATAAATCCCTGCATCCAACCCACAATCTTCTTTACCGCCGGTAACAGAATTTCCCCAAAAGAAATGGCCAGCTCCTGCAACTGAGATTTCAGTATGGTGAGCTGACCTTCCAGGTTATTATTCATGGTGTCTGCCATACTCTGTGCAGCACCGTTACAGTTATCTATCGCTCCTGAGAGCTTCGCAATGTCCCCTTCTCCTGCATTCATAAGTGCAAGGAAACCTGACATGGCATTCTTTCCAACCAGTGATTCCGCAGCTGCTGCTTTCTCCGATTCTGACAAACCACTAAAGGCAGTTCTACAGTCAGCCAGAATATCCGACAAATCCCTCATGGAACCATCTGCATTGGTGGTGGCAACTGTCACCTCGCCAATATTTTCCCCACAAATCTTAACCTCACCGGAAAGATTTGTCATTATGGTGCGAAGGGAAGTACCTGCCTGAGTGGACTTGATACCGGCATTTGCCATAAGACCGATGGCTTCCGCTGTATCTTCCACCGAGAACCCCAAAGCACCTGCAATCGGCGCACAATACTTAAAGGTCTCACCCATCATTGATACATTGGTGTTCGCATTGCTAGATGCCGCCGCCAACACATCTGCAAAATGCCCCGAATCCTGCGCCGACAAACCAAAGGCAGTCAGTGCATCGGTTACGATATCAGAAGTCGTAGCCAGATCTTCTCCCGAAGCAGCCGCCAGGTTCATCACACCTTCAATACCGGAAAGCATGTCCTCTGTCTTCCAGCCGGCCATCGCCATGTAGTTCATAGCCTCAGCCGCTTCCGATGCAGAAAACTTCGTCTTGCTTCCCATCTCTCTGGCTTTCTTTGTAAGAGCCTCCAAATCACTTCCGGTTGCTCCCGATACTGCCGCCACCTTGCTCATGGCAGATTCAAAATCTGCTGCAGTCTTCACAGAAGCAGTGCCAAGCGCAGTCACAGTAGCCGTAACTGGAAGAAGCTTCTTTCCTGCCCCTTCAATGTTACTACCCACATCCTTTAACTTCTCACCAGTCGCAGAGATTTTCTGCAACGCCGTAGCTGACTGGTTCGCCTGCTCTTCCAGTCTCTTTAGCTCATTCTCAGTTTCAATAATCTCTCTTTGCAGAGCATCATACTGATCCTTGGAAATCGTTCCATCATTTAATGCCTTTTCTGCCTGCTCCGCAGCAGTCTTTAAGGTTTCCAGCTTTTCCTTAGTTTCCTTAACCGCATCCCCAAGCAGCTTATGCTTCTGCGCCAAAAGCTCTGTATTACCAGGATCCAGCTTAAGAAGCTTTTCCACATCTTTAAGCTGTGCCTGCGTATTCCTGATTTCGGTATTAACACCCTTTAATGCTGTTTGAAGTTTCGTGGTATCGCCGCCGATTTCAATGGTGATACCTTTAATTCTCGATGCAGCCATACCGAACCTCCCTTCTAAAACCGGTCAAAATCAGCCTGTGTAGCCAGCACACTGTAATTCTTGTCCGCATCCTGATCGTTTCCGCTCTCAACATACATATCATTCACCATTCCAATCGTAAGTAAGTCCAAATCACGAATACTAATCCCCAACTGGACGCACCTCAACAGGAACAGCGGTGTTGTCATCGGACGGTCTGTTGCACGAAGTTTTTTTTAGCCTCTGCATCTGATCTGACATTCAATCCCCAAAGCTCTATAATCTTTGGAAGCACCTGATAAATACTGAATGTATTAAAATCATCCAGCCACTCTTCCGGTGTATCGGGAATGCCCGGATCCGCATGCTTTGCCATCACATAGGCAATGTTTTCAAACATCTCCAGAGAGAACAAATCCAGATTGCTCACCTCTTCGCTGTTGCTGTCAATCGCCTTCTCCAAAGAAGCCAAATCTTTGTAGATATCCCTCTGGAATTTCATCCTGTATATTCTCGGAATCGCAGCACTGGCTCTAAAAGGCACCTGCTTTCCGTCAATTTCGATATTCTTAATCATGCTCATAAAATAATCCCTCTCTTTCCACATTAAGCAAAAGAGCCAGGACATTTCTGCCCCAGCTCACCAATTCTTACTCTTCGCTTGTATTCACGCCGGTAAGTGTAGGCATATAAACTGCCTTATACCAATCGGCATAAACCGTACTGTCTGTTTCATTACCGGTCTTAGCCTTAACCACACCGGAAGGAAGCGGTGTTGCCTTGATGGTAAGAGTTTCCGTCTGAACCTCCCTGCTCTCTTCGTTTGTCTTGCCCTCGATACCTGGTCTACTTGCAGAGCAGTTATAAAGGACATGACGGATATGCTTCACATCTCCATCAAACTCAAACAACAGAGCAAATCTGTTCAACTCCGAGTTCGCATCCTCAATCAGAACCTTGTTATCATCCAGAGTCTCATTCAAAGCAGATACCCTGAAATCCTCCGGAATCATCGCAAGCTCCAGATCACCGTCATAACCCATGTTGTTATTGATGACATAGTACGCAGTACCATCTGCATAGAAATTCTCCGGCTCACCATTGGCATCCAGAGAAATCGAAACCGCACCAGGTAATGCAACAGGAGTGCCGAAGGAAACTACACCTTCCTCACTTGTCTGAAGCATCGCATAATGCGCATTCTTAAGATTGTATTTGACCTTATTATTAGCCATTATTCAAACCCTCCATTTCAAAACTGTACATGACCTCATAAAGCTTCTCGCTCTGGATCCATGTTTCCGACTTGTTATAAAAAATCTCATGTCCATCCAGGACATCCTCTACTCTCGACTCCAAGGCAATATCCTTGAAATCGGTGTACATCTCAATCCTGACCTCATTCAATTTGAAATACACCCTGCCGTCAGCAGCAAAGTTATTACTGCCCGGAATCAGATAACAAATGAATGGCGGATCAGGACTTTCTCCCTCTGCAAAGTGATCATAGGCAAAGGGAATCTGCATTTCCTGAATAATCTGAACCAGTTCTTCCATTAACATCACCTCTGCGAATCACTTCAAAGCTTTCTCTACTTCCTTTTCCAAAAGTTCAGCTGCAGCCTCTTCTGCCGGAGCGATATGCGGAAAGGCTCTCGTTCTGCCACCACCACGCTTGGCATGTCCAAATTCAAGCAGATGTGCCAGCTGATAACGATTCTTGGAATGCACAGTGACTTCCATCGCATTTGCATTTTCCTTGGTCGTTTTTACAGCCCAACTCTTTTTATATTTCCCAGTCTTAACCGGAGCACCTGCCTGTACTTCCCTTTTGGCTTTATTACCTGCTTTCTTCACAGCGGCCTTCATATCCTCTGTCGCAATGTCAGCGTATTCCTGCAAACCTTCCATAATGACATGTGCCATCTGGTCAATCCTGCATCTGTCCGTTGCCATGCTTACCGCCTCACTTTCCTACAGCTTAATTTCAGACTTTTCTTCTTGAAATTCATATGATCCACATTCGTGATATCATAGATTTCATCCCTGAAAACAATCCTGTGAGTTGTGGAACCAATCTCCGATGCTTTTTTACAGTAACGAATCGTTACCGTCATCCCCACATCTTCCACAATTGTTCCGGCCTCTTCCTTTTCCTTGGAGCTTGCCATACCCTCACCGCCAATCGTTGCATGACAGGTATAGAAATCTTCCCAACCGTTCTTATGATTTCCGATAGAATCGGTAATCACAGTATTCTTCTGGAACGTAACCTTCTCATTTAATAATCCAATGTCCATCGGCTACCTCCCATCAAAATCCAGGCTCTCTGATTCCAAAAAGCAAAGCCCTTAGTCCAAGTGTCAAAGTCTTATGGTTTGCATCTTCACGGTGCTCATAAAGATAAGCCACCGCATACATGACCGCAATCTTACTCACAGACTGTTTTTCAAACTCTTCACGGTCTGTAAACCTTGCCACATCCATACAAATCTGCTGACTCTGAACAATGATGCCCTCAAGCAGTGCATCATCGTCATCGAAATCCACCCGCAGATAATTCTTCATTTCTTCCAATGAAACTACTGCCATCAAACATCACCTCACACAAAAGGGAGTCGCATTTCACGACTCCCCACAATCACCAGTTACTTATGATGAAGAACCACTCTTCTGCTGAAGAACCTTGATAGCCTCAGGAAGGATAAGCTTACCATCGACTCTCTGAGTTCCCATGAATCCGACCTGACCATTCGCAGCATAAAGCTCGGACAGCTTCTTGAAGGTTCTGCCCTGACGGTCTGCAATCCAGTAATACTTGAAATCACCGAAGGCGATAGTCTTTGCACCGGCTGCCGTAGTAGGCATAAATGCAGAAGTCTTCACAGGTCTGCCAAGGATCGTGTCCGGAGTACCTGCAACCAGAGAAGGCTGCCATAAATACTGACCGGTAGAATCCTTAAGCTTGCGGATCTGCTTCACAGTAGCATCATTCAGTACCCAAACCGCATTCTTACGGTAAGGCGCCTTCAGGCTGTAGAAGAGATCAATCACTTCATCTGCAGTAATGGCAGTTGCAGAAGCTGCAGTCACACCAACCTCAGCACCACCGGTTGCTGCAAGAATACCAAGCGGCTTGCCCTTGCCATCGCCATTGAAGAAGGACTCTTCCTCTCTTGCACCGATACGTCTTGCAAATTCCTTAGAGATATATGCCTCAAGGTCAAAGACACTGTCAGCAAGAAGCTCCTCGGAAACCTTAATCATGGTACCAAGCTTGTAAGCACCGATAGATACCTGGCTGAATGCATCATCAGATTCCTGATAAGCACCCTCTTCATCTACCCAGCTTGCAGAACCCTTGGATGCCACAACCGGAATCTTACGGTCACCGCTGGAAGTACGAATCACATGGGCAAGCGTACGGAATACGTTCTCTTCCTCAAGTGCTTCCACCAGAGTTCTCTCAAACTCATCAGGTACAAGATAGCCGCCCTCAGAGTCAGTACCTTCCTGAAGGGCATTGAGTACAGAAGGCATAGGAGCCTTTACTCTCATCGCATTCCAGAACGAACCCTTATACTCATCAGAAGCACGTCCTGTCTTTTCAGTTTCATCTTTACCCATCTTTGCACCCGGCTTTCCGGTAAGCGGAGTGCTGGTAGCCTTGGAAAGTTCTGCATCAATGGCAACCTGTCTCTCCAGTCTCTCAATCTCCTTACCAAGATTCATAACATCCTGCTCCATCTTGTCGTAGGTCGCAGTATCTTCCTCGGAGAGCATACCGTCTGCACCTCTCTTGGCATCAAGAAACTGCTTTGCAGCATCCCATGCCTTTGCTCTTTTCTCTCTTAATTCTAAAATCTTACTCATTTGAAAATCCTCCATTTTCTGTACTAAAAAAGCCTGCTATCAATGCGATAACAAGCTCAGTCTCTTCTCCAGCTGTTCTACCGGAGTACGCTTCTCTACTGGCTTCTTAGGTGGAATCAGTTTGGAAAGCATGGAATTCATAACCGCCTGTCTGGAAAACATCACAGGAGCACTCATCTCATCGCTAACCGCAATCCCCTCACCAGCGTCATTAGTTACATCCCCCTGTCCGTCAGCGAACAGGATTTTATCTGCAAAGCCAAGCTCCACTGCCTTTTTCGCATTGAACCAGCTCTCAGCATCCATAAGCTTTGAAATCTTGTCTCTTGCAAGACCAGTCTTGATCTCATAAGCATTCATAATGGATTCCTTCACTTCGTCCAGCATCTTTACCGCCTTCTTCATTTCCTCAGAATCTCCGATTGCGATCGTCGCAGGATTGTGAATCATCATCATTGCAACAGGACTCATTTCCACCGTAGTTCCAGCCATTGCAATCACGGATGCCGCAGAAGCTGCAAGTCCGTCAATCTTGACTGCCACATCGTATGGATAATCCATCAGCATGTTGTAAATCTGAGCTGCAGCAAACACATCCCCGCCGGGGCTGTTGATCCAGACTGAAATCGGACCCTTACCCATGTTCAGCTCATCTTTGAAAAGCTTTGGAGTAACCTCATCCCCGTACCAGGTTTCATCTGAAATTTCTCCATTCAAAAAGAGCGTCCTCGATTCGAGTTCGCCCTCATCCTGGTTCTGTATCCAGTTCCAAAATTTCCTCTTCATTAACTACCATCCTTTCCAAAGCCCTCAGCACTCAAGTGTTCAAGTACCTTCTCAGCTTTGCTTTTGTTTCTTGTTCTGCCAGGCTGCCCTCTACTCTTCTGATTCTCTTCCGGCTCAGTAGTAGATTCGGATGCACCTGTAGCAAATATTCCTGCATCCTCCAGCTTTGTCATATTTCCATTGATGAGATACAAATCACCGCCGGCCTCAGCTGGAATGCGATCAAGATTTTCAAGCTCACGGATATCATTCGCTGACATCCAGCCGTTCTGCCTTGCTGTTGCATAACCGTTCATTCGGCTCTGGTAATCACCTCTGAGTAAGCCGTCTACATTGAACTTAAAGAAATATGTCTTCTTCTCTTCCTGAGTAAGAAGAGCTCTGACCATAGCCTGCTCCCATCTTGCCACCCAGGGATCCAAAGTATATTTCACAAATTCAAGTGACTGCTGCTCAATATTAGAAAAGCTCGATTTCTCCAAGTCACCGACCATGTGAGGTGGTACCCTAAAAATTCGAGCTATCTCATCAATCTGAAATTTTCTTGTTTCCAAAAACTGTGCTTCATTCGGGCTAATGGAAATCGGTGTGTACTTCATACCTTCTTCCAATACCGCCACCTTGTTAGCATTAGCAGAACCACCAAAGGTTGCCTGCCATGATTCTCTCACACGACTTGGATCTTTAATCGTTCCCGGATGCTCTAATACACCAGATGGAGCTGCACCATTTGCAAAAAATTTTGCGCCATACTCTTCACAGGCTATCGCCATACCAATCGCATTCTTTGCCATTGCGATAGGACTGTAGCCTACAAGACCATCGAACCCTAATCCCGGAATGTGCAATACATCGTGAGGCTGTAATATCACCGTTGTACCCTTCATGGTATGAGCATCCTCTGTATTCATGTAATACTCATAATAAAGTTGTCCATCCCCATCCCGATTTACCGTCATCCTGTCCGGCATCAACGGATAAAGTGCAATAATCTCGCCCCTTGCATTTCGAATAATCTGACTGTACGCATTCCCCCACAAAAGCAAATGTGTCATCAAAGTCTCACGGAACACAAAGCTTGTCATTTCCGGATTTGGTTCATCATGGAGTAAAAAATAAAGCGGATGATCCACCGCCTTTTCCTTACCACCATCTGCTGTATATCTGTAAAACTGTAAAGGAAGTCCGGCCACCGCCTCCGACAATATCCTCACACAGGAGTACACCGCCGTCATCTGCATCGCTGTTCTTTCATTTACTCTTTTTCCAGAAGTACTTCCACCCATAAAGAATGAATACGCACTGCCGGAAGTTCTATCTGTGGGAGCATCTCTTCCACGAAATATGCTACTGAAAAATCCCATAAAGCCTCCTTATCTGAAAATATCGCTCCAGGCTCTTACTATCTGTATGAATCCTGTAACCGCTAGAGCAATTACACCAACAATCACTATAAGAACTCCTGCGATAATTCCCTTCATCTTAAAACACCAATAATCCTCTCTCATCGTAAACGCTACCACTCTGACCTTCCTGACGGATACATCTATCAAGAGCCATAATCGCAGCAACAATACCATCTATCTTCTCTTTTGACTTAGCCTTGGTAACTTTGATATTGCCAGCAGGATCTGTGTCAATCACTACATTACCTGCCATCCACCTAAGTACCGGATGTCCTCCGTGAATAATCTGTCCTTCCATCAAAAGTCTGTAGAACTCTTTCGTAGGAGCTGACATTGAAGAAAATCCCTGACCAAAAGGAACAATGGTAAATCCCTCGCCCTCTAAGTTCTGAATCATCTGTGTCGCATTCCATCTATCCACCGCTATTTCCAAGATGTGATATTTCTCAGCCAGGTCATAAATAAATTTCTCGATAAAATCATAGTGAATGACATTACCCTCAGTTGCTAAGATATACCCCTGCTTTTCCCACACATCATAAGGAACGGAATTGGCTTTAACTCTTCTTGGTATCGTATCTTCCGGCACCCAAAAGAATGGAAGCACAATGTACTTCTCTGTCATATCCCTTGGTGGAAACATCAGCACCAGAGCTGTAATATCACCTGTACTGGATAAGTCCAAACCTGCATAACAGTCTCTTCCTTCCAGAGCATCCATGTCAATCGACTCATTGCCTCTCATATAGATTGCATCAGGGATCCATGCTGTTGTGCTTGATACCCACATATTCATACGAAGCCACTTGAATGTGATTTCATCGGCTGGATTCTGCTTTGCTTCACGGTATGCGTCACGAAGTCTTTCGATATCAACCGTATATCCAAGGGAAGGATTGACCTTGTACCAATTTGCTTCATCCTCCCAATCTTCATCATCCTTTAGTCCATAAACCACAGGATAAAAAGTAGGATCCACTCGCCTGCCTTCCAAGATATCAACAGCCTTGGTATGCAACTCAAAAGCAATCGAATGTCTGTCATTACCTGCAGTCGTAATAATAAAATGAAGCGGATTCTGCCTTGCATCTGATGAGCCCTTGGTAAGGACATCATATAGCTGCCTATTTGGCTGGGTATGGATTTCATCAAACACCAAGCCACTTACTGAAAATCCGTGTTTACCACCAACCTCTGCTGACAGCACTTGGTAATAACCGGCGTTGCCATAATTGACAATTCTCTTGGTTGCCGCCATCAGCTTTGAACGTTTCATCAGAGCTGGTGACATCTCAACCATCTGCTTTGCTACGTCAAAAACAATGGAAGCCTGTTGCCTGTCTGCAGCTGCTCCATATACTTCAGCTGAAGGTTCATTATCCGCATACAATAAATAAAGAGCGACAGCTGCTGCTAATTCGCTCTTTCCTACTTTCTTACATATTTCCACAAATGCAGTACGGAACTGCCTGTTTCCATCAGGTTTTACAATTCCAAAAATATCTCTTATCAGTTGTTCCTGCCACGGTAATAGCCAGAATGGTGTTCCCGCCCATTTGCCTTTTGTGTGACAAAGGTTCTCAATAAAAGTAACCGCCCTGTCTGCTTTTTTCTTATCATAATGAGAAGTAGGAAGCATAAACTGAGAAGGTTTGTAATTCTTAAGCTTTGGATATCCCTTTGGTCTCGGTTCCTTTGCCATTAAGAATCACCCCCAAGTAAAGCCTCCATCTCATCAACATCATTTTTATTTGCAGATGATGCTGCCATGATTCTTGATCTTGCAGAAGGTGTAAGTCCAAACTCTGACGCAGCTGACATCATAAGTCTCTGTTCTGTATTGCAGATAGCCACATAAGGATTAGGTCGTTGCATACCGTTTTCTGTCTCATAGGTTGCACCCTCAGAATCGATATGCTCCTGAGCCTCTTTCCATCTTGCATATGACTGACAGTAAGCAGCAAATGCAGCTCTGTCTATATCCGTAAGAACACCCATCTGATTTAGTTTTTCACAGAGTCTGTTCCATTCTTCCTTTGCTTCAGGTAATAGCCACTTTGGACAGTCGGGCATTCCCTTACCTGGCATCGGCTCTTTCGTATTCAGTTTTCTTTTTCCCGGATTGCCTTCCAGCTTTTTTACTGCTGTTGGCTTAGGTTTTCTACCTGCCATCGGAATCCCTCCTTTCCCCAGATTTCATTTTTCATTTCGCGATTTTGCACAGAAGAGGGGGCGCCGGTCTTGGAGCCTATAGCTTCCAGAGATTTCGACCGCCCCTACCCCATCGTCAGAATTTGTATTCTTTGTACCGATCTTCCGTCATGGTCTTTACATTATGGCAATGCTCGCACAAAGGCTGCCAGTTACCACGATCCCAAAAGAGCTTTTGATCTCCACGATGTGGAATGATATGATCCACGACTGACGCCTTGGTAAGCTTACCTTCCTCATAGCACTTTACGCAAAATGGATGCGTGTCCAGGAACTTCTTTCGTTCCCGCTGCCATCTGGCACCGTATCCTCTCTCACAAGCAGAGGCACGATCATTCCGATGCAGGCTTTGATGTTCCTCACAATACATCTGTCCATGAGGAATCAGCTTGGCACAGCCCGGATGCTTGCATGGCACATTGCTTCTGTAAGGCATGTGCTTCACTTCCTTCCTACAACAAAAGCCCTGGGAGATTTCTCTCTCAAGGCCTTGTTCCATTTTGCTTTCCGCATTATAACAATAACACATTAGGTAACTCTCATTCTATCACATGAACTCTCATGTTTTAGAATCTCATCCACTTTCTGCAAGCCCTGATCGTGAATACGGAATGTGTGCTGGATGCTGTAACCCATATCCACGGAGATCTGCTCCCAGGTCTCGTAGCAAAGGTATCTTTTTTCCAGAACATTTCGTTCCTGTCTGCTATCTACCTTCTTAATCACATGGGTAATATCCACCTTCAAGGATGCCAGCTCATTGATATCCGCATTCAGCTCTGCTTCCAGATCCGTCAGCTTAACGATGGCATCTTCCATCTTGTGAATATTTCTGTTTGGACTGCCAGGCATATCGGAAATGGTGCTGGTTGCTTTGATGGCAAGCTCCCTTAAAGCAGCTACCTGCTCCAGCTTACTGTTGATATCATTATCGATTTTAAAAGCCTGGCTCAAATACTCTTTTGCGTTCATAATCTACCTCCGAAAATTTTTATTTCCCTCGGATTTCCTCCTGAAGCTTGCTGATCAAGAAATCCCCGTCCACAGATGTGAGACACTGATACCAGGAACCTCGAAAGAACTTCTCAATCTGCAAGGCTTCGTCGATTGCCAAATGATTGTCTGGACTTTTCTTAATTCTTCGAAGCGCTGCCCGGTAATCCGAAACAGCACTTAAGATAATGGCATTGGCCAGTCTCTCATAAGGATCCTCTGCCAGATTCTTAGTTGCCACAGGCATCACCTACCTCTGCCTTCACTGCATCAATCAGTGCGGCCTGTGTGCTGTCCTTTGCTTCCAAAGCTTTCAGGATTCTCTGATCCACAGTGCCTTCTGTCACGATGTGAATAATGGAAACAGTCTTTTCCGTCTGTCCCTGCCGCCAGAGTCTTGCAACCGTCTGTTGATATAGCTCAAGGCTCCAGGTAAGTCCAAACCACACTATCACGTTGCCACCGCTCATAAGATTTAATCCATGACCTGCAGAGGCTGGATGGATCAGACCTACCTGAAGCTCCCCTGCATTCCATGCTTTGATACTGGCATCCGAATCAATCTTCTGAAAGTTCACGCCCAGCTTGGTCAGTCGCTCAATGATTCTTGCCAGATCATGCTTAAACCAATAGGCCACCATGACAGGTTTTCCATTAGCTGCTTCGATCAGATCCTCCAATGCATCCAACTTCTTGTCATGAAAGACATTCACTGAACCGTCATCATCGTAAATGGCACCATTGGCAAGTTGGCATAACTTCCCGGATAATGAAGCGGCATTGGCAGCTGTAATCTCTCCACCAGGGAGTTGCAGCACCAGCTCATTTTTGAGTGCCTCATACTTTTCCTTTTCATCAGGATCCAGATGCACCATGTACTCGGTGCTGATCAGTTTAGGCATTTCCAGGTAATCCGTTCCCTTCATGGAAATGGTGATATCTGAGATCTTGTTGTAAATGCGTTCCTCAGCTCCTGGTAACAGCTTATAGGTATAAACAATCGGACCATTCATGCGATCTGGCTTAAAGAAATCTAGTCGATACTGACTGATAAACCTCCCCAGTCGCTCTCCCATATCCAAAAGCTTGAACTCAGCAAACAGATCCATCAGTCCATTGCTGGAAGGTGTACCGGTAAGCCCCACAACTCTCTTCACCTTAGGTCTCACCTTCATCAGTGACTTAAAGCGTTTTGCCTGCCAGTTCTTAAAGGATGAAAGCTCATCCACAACCAGCATGTCGTAGTCAAAGGGATACCCACTATCCTCAATAAGCCAGGGAACATTTTCCCGATTGATAATGAAAATATCCGCATCCGCTGCCAATGCCTTTTTTCTCTCAGCCGCCGTTCCCACTACGATGGAATAACGAAGGCCATGCAGGTGATCCCACTTTTCAATCTCATCTGACCATGTATTTCTGGCAACTCGTAATGGTGCGATAATTAGCACCTTAGAAATCTCAAAGCTGTCATACAGAAGGTCATTGATGGCCGTACACACAATACTTGTTTTTCCCATACCCATATCAAGTAATATGGCTGCAATGGGATGCTGCTTTATAAATTCGATTGCATATTTCTGATACTCATGTGGCTTGTATATCATCTAAAATTCCTCCGATTTGCTCGATTCCATCCAGAATGTAAGTATGGAATCCTAATTTTTCCAATAATCTGTGCCTTGATAACTGCAAAGCTCTCGGCTTCTCCCCAGGAGCCTTTACCTCCACCAGTCCGAAGTGCCGACCGGGCAAAAACACCACCCGGTCAGGCATTCCATCAAATCCTGGCGATACGAACTTGGGGCAGATCCCGCCTCTGTCTTTAACTGCCTGAACCAGTTTTTGCTCTATGACTTTCTCTCTCATATTGCTTCCAGGCCTCCATGCAGGCATCCATACAACCAAAACAGGCACCTTTGCTTTCCAGGTATTCGAGAATTTCATCAAGATTTCCATCATGCGGAAAATCCTTGTCGCCTTTCATATCCCGGGCAAGGTCTCCCACGGGTGCCTCTGTTCTTAAATGCTTGCTCATCATCCATCTATAAAAGTTCATTGCGATTCCTCCATCAAATTTGTGAGGGTGCAGGGGGTGCAGGCCATTGCTATACTTTCCTATAAGGAGTTTTTTCAAAAAATTCCCTATACGCGTAATATGTATTTGTCCTGCACACCCTGCACCTTTTGTCATTTCAGTTATGCAAAATCTTCTGATTTGAGCTGCACACCCTGCACCCACATGCCTGACTTCTTCTTTTTACGAAGAAATCCTCTCTTCTCCAGAGCGGCAGTGAAGTCAGCATTGTTGCGTGCATACTCCCCGGTACGAAGGCAATAGGCTCTGTACTCCTGATAGAGTTCACCTGACTTTTCCTCGTAACCGTCCTGCACATCACAGCAATCCTCCAGGAACTGGCTGAGCCAATCGTTCATGCCACGATATTCACTGATGGCGTCCGCTACCACCTTAGGCGGCTTAATCTTGTACTCATGGGCAATCACCTTCTGGGCGCCCTCAATGATCCAGCTCATGACGGCAGAACCGGCATGCTCATACAGGTAATCCGAATAGTTCTTAATATCTGATGAGCCTTCAATCTTTGCATGGAAAGGAATGACGATCAGACGTCTCCAGGTACCATCATCCGATGCACCAACCTTAGGAAGATGATTGGTATAAAGCACCACGGTATGGGAAGGTGTGAAATCAAAGGGATCCATAAATTTCTTCTCCCCGCGGATCTGATCGGTAGAGCAAAGCTGCTTGAGAATCGATGTAGAAAGTCTCATTCCCTCTTCCAGCTCTGCCGCAATCACCAGTCTCTTGCCCTTAAGCTCTGCAATCTCTGGCTTCACATTTCTACGGCATCCGGCTGTTAGCGCATCCGCCGACATGGCTCCCGAGTAGGTACCAAGCACTCTGGAAATGGTATTCCAGAAGGTTGACTTACCGTTTCGACCTTCGCCATAAGAAATGATGAAGGCTTCCACATACACCTTTCCGATTGCCGCCAGACCAACCGTCTCCTGCACATACTCAATCAGTTCCTGATCTCCACAGAAGAAAAGGTTCAGTGCTTCCTCCCAGAGGTCCTTGCCTTCCTCTCCCGGTGCACAGTTAGTGATCTTGGTCAGAAGATCTGTGGCTCTGTGCGGTCTTGCACCGGCCATGCCAAGCTTCAAGTCATAGGTCGCTGACGGAGTATTAAGGAAATTCTCCTGGGCATCAAACATGCTGATGTCAGCAGCCACCATCGGCTTTGCTGCGCTCTGGGTATTCACAATGTTCTTATAATTTCTGTATTTCATGACAAATGCGTAATAGGCCTTTGCCGCCTGATACTGCTTGAAGGCATCTTCCAGTTCCGGTGTGATCAGCTTTTCCAAAGCCTTGCCACCGGCTCTCACAACTCTTTCCGGGATTCCCGCATCGAGCAGTGCCTGAGAACAATCATTGAGCTGTCCCTTTGAATCCACCAACTGCATATCCAGAAATTCCTCCACAGCACCGACTGCCTTCTGTCTGTTCTCACGCCAACAGATACCGTCATAACTTAAGAACTCTGTTGCATCCGTATAAAGAAGCTCATCCTTATACTCATCCACCAGTGCCTTGGCCTCTCCCATGTCCGAATAATCCTCAGGCTGAATGGATCCAAACTCTGCATTGTATTCGTCCGGTGCCACATAGCCTTCCTGGGTAACGATAGTTTTCTTATAGAAACGAACCGCACTACTCCAGATGGTATTCAGCTCTTCCTCAGGAAGCGGCGGATCACATCTTCTGGCATGCAGGTCAAATGCTTCCTTTGCCTTATCCGTCACGCCGTACTTCTTAAGGACACGACTGGCAAAACGGCTCATGGTATTGTTGCGGTTGCCTTCCAGAATCGGACCTGTCTGCTTTTCCTGGGCTTCTGATTTTTCCTCTGTCGCTTCCACGGTCACTTCCTGATCGATGGTGATCCAGCCTTCATGCCATACGGTCTCACTGACATCAGAGCCAAAAATGAATCTGGCCGCATCCAGTGCATTGTCATCAAAGAAGGGATATGCCTTGTGGATGGCTCTCTTAATGGCTGCACAACGTTCCGCGCTGTCTGTCTCTTCAATAGGAAAATACACATGGAACTTTGGTCTTGCCGCCTTCCCGTCCTTCTCCACCATGTGATGTCTGCTCGGCGCCACTGCATAGTCGATATCTTCGAAACGCTCTTCCAGGCTCTCCATGGTGATCCAGTCGTCCGGGTTCTCCGAATGGTCATTGTCACAATCCATGACCACCACATTTGTTTTCTTAAAATTACTGATGCTACGGTAGTTCTTCTGAAACTCACCGCACACATGATCAAATTTCACTGCTTCCTTCAGCTCATCCGCTGACGTGACCTCCACCTTGTTGGGATACACGCAGTTCGTAGCTTCTGCAGTCACATTTGCCGTCTGTAAAATAAAACGCATTCTTCTGCCTCCTGCTATCTGCTTACTAAATAGGTAACTGCCTGCTTTAAGTCCGCTACACCCATAGGAACCACCTCTTTCGTTTGAAGTAGTAAAGCCATTTCTGGCTTTCCAAGGGTCTAGGTATCAGTTCCGCCTGTTCTCCGATTTTTCTCCAAACTTTTTCAAAAATATTGTTTTCGTCCTGCATCGTTTCCTTATAAAAAGAAAAATCCGGCCATCTCTGACCGGAAATTTTTTTGCTTATGAATCGGAAAATGCCTCTATCTGATACCTAGTCCTCTGTAAAGGTCAGAAGCCTGACGGAGCAAAAAATATTTTCCAAGAAAATCGGAAAACCGCCCCAGATGATACCTAGACCTGTGAAAAGGACGAAAACCGATGAATCTCAAAAATATTTTTCATGAAAAATCGGAAAAACACCTTTTCTGATACCTAGAACATTAGAAAGCAAAACGGAGGTAGACAATGAACGACAAAACGGTTTCTTAAGCCGCCCTGGTAAAACGGAGGCGGCTCCCCAGACAAAACAGAATATTCAGAATAAGGAGAATAAGGAGAATGACAAGATGAGCAAAATGAGCGAATTGTCACAGGTGTTAGATGACCTCATCTCCTGTGGCGAAAAGATGATCCAGACAGCCAATGCTATCAAGGGATGCTTCCAGGCAGACGAAGTTCCTGCAGCAACACCGGAAAAGAAGGCGGCACCTAAGAAAAAGGAAGAAGCTGCTCCAAAGGCAGAGATTCCTACCTATTCCAAGGAAGATGTCAGAGCCCTTCTTGCAGCCAAGGCAAATGAAGCCGGTGGCCAGTTCAAGGCTCAGGTGAAAGCCCTGGTAAAGAAGTATGGCAACGGTGGCAGTCTTACCGACATTCCGGCAGACAGCTATCCCGCCCTCGTAAAAGAAGTGGAGGGATTGACCGATGCCTAGACACGCATACCTCTCTGCCTCAGCCTCACATAGGTGGCTGTCATGTCCACCCAGTGCAAAGCTTTGTGCAGAGATCAGAGACGAAGCTTCTCCCTATGCGAAACAAGGCACCGATGCCCATGAGCTTTGTGAGTACAAAGTATTGAAGGCATTGGGACAGGATGTGAAGGACCCGACAGAGAACCTGGACTTCTATGATCAGGAAATGGAAACCTGCACCGACGAATACTGCAACTACTGCATGGAACAGTATGAGAAAGCCAAGCAGTACTGCAAGGATCCACAAGTGCTGGTGGAACAGAGATTAGATTTTTCCAAATGGGTTCCCGATGGTTTCGGCACCGGCGACTGCCTGATCGTGGCAGACAAAGTGCTCCAGATTATAGATTTCAAATACGGTCTGGGCATCCTCGTGGAGGCAGAAAACAATCCTCAGATGATGTGCTATGCGCTTGGTGCCTTGGATCTCTATGACGGGATCTATGATATCGAATCTGTGGAAATGACAATCTTCCAGCCAAGACGCGACAACGTCAGCACCTTCCAGATCAGCAAAGAAAATCTGCTTAACTGGGCAGACACCTTCTTAGCTCCTACGGCACAGCTGGCTTACAACGGAGAAGGCGAGTTTCATGCCGGTGACCACTGCCAGTTCTGCAAGGTGAAAGCCACCTGCAGAAAACGTGCGGAATACAACATGGAGCTTGCAGCTTACGACTTCGAGCTTCCTGCCAAACTGGAGGAATCCGAAATTGCAGAAATCCTGCCAAAGATTGATCAGCTGATTTCCTGGGCAAACGACATCAAGGACTACGCCTTACAACAGGCTCTAAGTGGTGTCAGCTATCAGGGATTCAAGGTGGTGGAAGGCAAATCCAACCGCAAGTACACCGATGAAAAGGCCGTGGCCTCTGTGGTGGAAAACAATGGATATGATCCCTATGAGAAGAAGCTTCTCGGAATTACAGCAATGACTTCCCTGCTTGGAAAGAAGAAATTTGAAGAGTTATTAGGTGGACTGGTAGCAAAGCCGCCAGGAAAACCTGCACTGGTGCCTGAGAGCGATAAACGCCCGGCACTCAATACAGCCAAAGATGATTTTGATGAAATTTAAGGAGGAAAATAATTATGGCTAATAAGATGGTAAATCCTACTAAGGTTATTACAGGTGTAAACACAAGACTTTCCTATGCAAATGTATGGGATCCTAAGAGTATCAACGGTGGTGCTCCCAAGTACAGCGTATCGCTCATCATTCCGAAGTCCGATACCAAGACAATCGAGAAGATCAATGCAGCAATCCAGGCAGCTTATGACGAAGGCCAGAGCAAGCTTAAGGGCAATGGCAAGTCCGTTCCCCCTCTCACCGCTATCAAGACTCCCCTTCGTGACGGAGACCTTGAAAGACCTGACGATGAGGCATACAAGAATGCTTACTTCATCAACGCCAACTCTGCTACTGCCCCTGGCATCGTAGATGCAGACAGACAGCCGATCTTAGAGCGTTCCGAAGTGTACAGCGGCGTATATGCAAGAGCATCCATCAATCTCTACGCATTTAACTCCAACGGCAATAAGGGTATCGCCTGCGGCCTCAACAATCTCCAGAAGATTCGTGACGGTGAGCCTCTCGGCGGCAAGTCCCGTGCTGAGGATGACTTTGCAACTGAGGATGATGACGACTTCCTCGACTAATCCATAACCAGTAACCATTAATCCCAAGGCGGTAGCAAAACCCTGCTGCCGCCTGACTTTTACCCATGAAAGGATGAATGCTATGACTTTATATGATGCGATGCACAACTTTACCGATAAGATTCCGCCAGAGGATATCGAACTGCTTGTTTGCGACAATCCGGAGAATCCTGAGAACCGAGAGTTTGAGAGAGCCTTCTTTTACAAGAAAGGATCCATGCTCCCTCATGAATACAGAGCTCAGGGTGAAAACGATGTGGAGAGATTCTTGGATCACATGGCCAACTATAAGACAGCCTGGGAGCCTGCTAAAGAGACCGGCTATTACATCCTGGTGAACTGCCCTGCAGAAAACAGGCTAAAGCTCAGGCTCTGCCATATCAACCCGCTGGATTCCAAGTACATCGTAATCGACCCACTGGAAGATAAAGAATAAAGGAGACTGCCATGAATAAAGAATATTTTTCTGAGAAATTATCTGATACCGACTGGGTACTTGCCCGTCTTTCCATCGCCCTGCAGCTTACCTCTGATGAAGCAATCATCAAAAAAGCTACCGAGTTTGAAGGCATCGAGCAATACCTGATTATCCGGGAAGAGGAAGATGGTGGATGCTACTCCATCAAAATGACAAAGGAACTGCTAGACCATGCTTCCATCAGTGAGGATGAGGCCTGGCACGAAGCCATGATCCATATCTGCCGTGATACCACACTGATCAGTCTGGATCAGATGATGGCAGATCTCATGGGCGCCGACTACGATGCTTCTTTTCCAAAATCCACCATCCATGTAATCACAACCACCACTAAAACCAAAGGTGCTAGTGCCATATTAAACCGGGAAGCACTGAGGAACTTTGCGAAACACTACCGGACAAGAGAACTGATTGTCCTGCCCTCTTCCAAGCATGAAATGCTAATCATTCCTTTTGATGGATCCATGAAGCTGGAAGAAATGTCTGCCATGGTAAAGGAAGTCAATGCGACTGAGGTGGATCCCAAGGACAGGCTGACAGACAGAGCCTACCTTCTCCGTCTATAAACACTTTATGAAAGGAGCCAATCTATGCCAATACATGAACTTTCGATTGACTTAGAGACTTACAGTGACATTGATATCTCCAAATGTGGAGCCTACAAGTACGCTGAGTCTGAGAATTTTGAGATACTGCTCTTCGGTGTTTCCGTGGATAATGCACCTGTCCAGGTCTATGACCTTACTGCCGGTGATGAGATCCCTGAAGAAATCCTTGCCGCATTATCTGATGAAAACGTAACCAAATGGGCCTTCAATGCTTCTTTCGAGCGCATCTGCTTATCCAACTGGCTTAAGAAGCATCGCCCGGAATACTTCAAGACCTACAATCAGCCTGGGGATCCCGTCCAGAATTATCTGGATCCTGCCTCCTGGAAATGTTCCATGATATGGTCGGCTTACATGGGCCTGCCCTTATCTCTGGAAGGCGTCGGTGCTGTCCTAAAGCTTCAGGATCAGAAAATGAAGGAAGGCAAAGACCTGATCAAGTACTTCTGTTGCCCCTGCAAGCCCACCAAGGCAAACGGCGGCAGAACCAGAAATCTCCCTGAGCATGCTCCCGACAAATGGAAAACCTTCAAGGCCTACAATAAAAGAGATGTGGAAGTCGAACTTGCCATCAAACAGCGCCTGTCAAAGTTCCCGATACCGGAATCTGTCTGGGCGGAATATCACCTGGATCAGGAAATCAATGACCGTGGCATTATGCTGGACATGGATGTGGTAAAAAATGCCATCGCCTTTGATGAGAAATCCAAAACAGCTCTGATGATCTCCATGCAGAATCTGACCAATCTGGAGAATCCAAACAGCGTAGTTCAAATGAAGCAATGGCTTTCAGAGAATGGTGTGGAAGCAGAATCTCTTGGTAAAAAGGATGTTGCCGCCCTCCTAAAGGATACTGACGGAGACATCGCCGAAGCATTAAAGCTACGCCTCCAACTAGCAAAATCCTCTGTAAAGAAATACCAAGCTATGCAAAATGCTGTCTGCAAGGACGGCCGTGCTCACGGCATGTTCCAGTTCTATGGTGCCAATCGTTCCGGTCGCTGGGCAGGCAGACTGATCCAATTGCAGAACCTCCCTCAGAACCACATGTCCGATCTGGCAGAGGCAAGAGAACTGGTTCGCACCGGTGATTATGACACGCTGGATCTTCTTTATGATGATATTCCAGATACCCTCAGCCAGCTGATCCGCACCGCCTTCATTGCAAAGCCTGGATATAAATTCATCGTCAGCGACTACTCTGCTATCGAGGCAAGAGTCCTGGCACACCTTGCCGGTGAAAAGTGGAGATCCAAAGTATTTGCAGAAGGAAAAGATATCTACTGTGCATCTGCCTCTCAGATGTTTGGTGTTCCGGTTGAAAAGCATGGTATCAATGGTCACCTCAGACAAAAAGGTAAGATTGCAGAGCTTGCCCTGGGATATGGTGGATCTGTCGGTGCCCTAAAATCCATGGGTGCCTTGGAAATGGGATTATCTGAGGAAGAACTGCAGCCTCTGGTAGATTCCTGGCGTGCCTCTAATCCCATGATCACTGCATTCTGGTGGGACGTAGACAATGCCGTAAAAACCACCATCAAGCAGCGTACCCAAACAGAGGTCCGTGGCATACAGTTCTTCTACAAAAGCGGCATGCTCTTCATCAAGCTCCCCTCTGGCAGGCTTCTCAGTTATGTGAAACCCCGTATTGGAGAAAACCGTTTTGGTGGCGAATCTGTCACCTATGAAGGCGTCGGCTCCACCAAGAAATGGGAGCGCATCGAATCTTACGGCCCGAAATTTGTAGAGAACATCGTCCAGGCAGTCTCTCGGGATCTTCTCTGCTACGCCATGCAAAACCTCTCCGATCAGCAGATCTGTGGACACGTCCATGATGAACTTATCATCGAATGCCCAGAGAATACCACCATCGAGAACATCTCGTCCCTCATGAGTAAAACACCTGACTGGATGCCGGACATCCTGATCCGCGGCGACGGGTACGAAACCAAATTTTATAAAAAAGACTAGATCTCACATTCGCTGCTTTTTGGCAGCGAATGATATTATTTTAATTGACAAAAGGCAGCGTTATTGATATACTAACATGAAGGGGTGATACTATGCTCGAATTAGGACAATTAATCAAAGAAAAACGAGAGAATTTAGGCTTATCACAAAAAGCCTTAGGCGATGCTATAGGAATCAGTGATTCTGAAATTCAAAGGATTGAGAATGGACTAAGAAAGACACCCAGCTGGGATAATCTCTGCAAAATAGCTCAAACTCTAAAATTCCATCCCTTTGAAATATTGCTGAATGCTGGATATATCACTGAGGACGATCTTGCACCGTATCAACCACCTATAAAAAATTTAGACGATTTAAGTGCAGAAGAACTTAAATTGGCACAAGCGTTTGTTGATTTCATCATCTTTCAAAGAAATGCGAAATTAAAGTAAGGAGGAAGCTGTTTATGCAATACAGATTAGGCGAATTGTTCTGCGGTCCTGGCGGGATTGCATGGGGAGCTACCAACGCAGATATTAACAATCCGGATTATTCGATTATTCATCAGTGGGCAAATGACTATGATGCAAACACTTGTGAAACATACCGGCATAATATCTGTCCTAATGCTCCACAAACTGTGTACCATGAAGATATAAGAAAATTCGATATGAACAAATTGGCACCAATAGATGCTCTTGCCTTTGGTTTTCCATGCAATGACTATAGTGTTGTTGGTGAGCAAAAAGGTATGGATGGCGTTTATGGTCCACTATATTCTTATGGAGTTAAAGCATTAAAGAAATTTAAGCCAATGTGGTTTTTAGCCGAAAATGTTGGAGGCTTAAGAAATGCCAATGAAGGGAAAGCCTTTACCAAGATTTTAGCTGAACTTCGAGGGGCTGGATATACACTGACGCCGCACCTTTATAAATTTGAAGAATATGGCATTCCACAGGCTAGGCATCGAATCATCATTGTCGGAATAAGAAATGACATTCCAGTCACTTATCATGTTCCATCACCGGCACCATATGCCAATATAGACAATACCTGCCGCACCGCTATCGAAATTCCACCGATTCCAGCTAACGCTTTTAATAATGAGCCAACAAAACAGTCGGATCAGGTCGTTGAAAGGTTACGGCATATTCTTCCAGGGCAAAATGCATTCACTGCCGACCTGCCTGATGAACTCAAGCTAAATATAAAGGGAGCTCGAATAAGTCAGATTTATAAGAGATTAGATCCTACAAAGCCTTCATATACAGTTACTGGAAGTGGCGGAGGCGGTACTCACATTTATCACTGGGATGAGCCTAGAGCCTTAACAAACAGAGAACGAGCAAGACTTCAAACATTCCCAGACTCTTATGAATTTATTGGTAATAAGGAAAGCGTGCGAAAGCAAATCGGAATGGCCGTTCCTTGCAGAGGTGCCAAGATAATTTTTGAAGCTATATTAAACTCCTTTGCCGGAGTCGAATATGAATACGTAGAACCAAATATTAACGAGTAACTTGAACAGCCGGAAGCATAAAAAGCTCCCGGCTGTTTTATTCTATCTCTTACTACCTTTTGATGGTGCTGAGAAGTCCATATAATACTGTTCTTCATCTATTTTATAAAACATTACATCCATTCGGCCATATGCCAATAAATGTCTTTTTTCGATGTATTCACCGTTCCCCAATCCGAGTCGATTTCTGAAATATTCTCCCAACAGAGCATTGCTTGCCGGTGTTGTGATTGCCTTGTCATTTTGCTGTTCTACCCGCAATTGCAACGTATGATGATCATCAGTAACAACTAAGAAATGTTGCTTCTCCAATGGAAAAAATCCTGACTGTGCTACTTTTCTCGGCAGTGGAATGTAAGCTTCATTTCTATTTCTATTACCTCGCTGCCCCCAGTTTAGCCCTGACTTTGTACCAGTTTCTCCACCTCTAGCCAGAAGAGAAAGTGTAATCATATTTTCATCATTTTCTGCAGTACTTGTAGGTATTTCAGCAGATTGCCTAACAATAATATAGTCTTCCACTTCTGAATGATTGCAATAAATCGACCTACTTACTGCATCCTCATATATTCTATATGCGTAAGCCGCTAATCTTTCCCCCATAGAGCCGCTTCTTCTACGAAGTATTGATTGCTGAGTAAACTCATGGGATCCAGCAAACGCCTTCACCGGTTCCTCATCATTCGTCCAAATATAGTAGCTCTGTTTTCCCGGAGTTGGTGGTTGAAAAAGATAGCTACACGAGAAATCAATACCAATATCTCCAAAATGCTTATGTAGTTCTTTGAAACCATCATGTGAAGCTTGATCTATTCCTTCATCAAGTACATTTCCCACAATTAGCTCAACCGAAATATCCGATATTCCATGCTCTTCATATGTCTTAATTAACCATGACGCCATACTCGGAGTTGCTTTTTCAGTTAATATACACAGTTTATCCGCGCCTTCTTTTATGGGCTCAAAAAGAATACTCTCAGCTAAGCTACTTGAATATTCATCGGGCATCAATCTCCCTCCTCTTGTAAATCATAGTATAGTATATTACTTGGCAACTTAATATTTGGCACCCATAGCTGTTTTCCACCCCATCCTTTGGTTCCAGTTACTTGATACATTGTAAGAACCACTCTGTCATGAAAAGATGCTCCTAGTTTCCAATCATTTGGAGAAAGCAGTGCTCCTGTACCTTGTGCAACGTTTCTCCCTCTTCTTACAATCAAGATACCTTGTCCAGTAGGTGCCTCTGCCAGAATCGTATCAATAGCGGACATACAAGCCTTTATCTTAAAATCTGGGCTCGCTATTATGTGTGTCAAAATCTCTTTCAATAATCTCAAGCTAACCTGATAATATGGTTCCTCATCAGTAAATGGATGTAACAATTCTGAAATTCCATCTATTGAATCATTATCAGGATTAAAAGGATAATAATTTGTTCCGCCAGAGATTATTTCAACATGGTCATTATCCAGCACATTCTTTCGTGTCGGATTTAATCCTTCAGGATAAAAGATTTTGACATCATCAATTCCCCGTTCTACCTGTGCTATGATGGAATTATTCGTAGCATTGATATCTGCAAACAGCTTATAAAGATTCTCATCAATATACACCTTCATCATGCCTGGATCTCTATCGTAGCCAAACATCCTACTATGCTGCCACATTGTGTCTGCCTGAGGCTTTTTGCTGGTTCTGGTGTAATAAATGGTTTGTAAGCCCGGGAATGTTACTCCACGCCCCAATGTATTTCCCCCAATAATATAATTGCAACCGCTTTCGTATTCAGAACTGTCTATGTCACTCTTACCATTCATTACAAGAACATCAATTTGGTCTTCTGATAGCAATTCTGAAATTTTATTATAAATACAATCGAAGGAAACCTTTTCCGATTTCTGGGGAGCAATCTCCTGATAGATTGTCACCATCATTGCTTTTGCACTTTCTTCAAGATTATCCCTGCACCACTCCAATTCTTTCTTGATTTTATCTTCAAATTTTTTATGTGTAGCAACTCTAACACTTGGGTGGAAAAGACAATTGGATACTTTCCCACCAGATACAAGTATTTGAGCCGAAACAACAAGATGCCTTACTACAACTTCTCTTGTAGGATTCTCAATCATTTCAAGGAATGAAATACATTCCGGAATTTTATTATTGGGGAAGAAATAATCGCCGCCCAAATATGCGCTTCCCGGTTGAAAATAATATGTAAACAGTGGATGCCACCCTGAAGCCACTGTCTGTAGGAAAATAGCCTGAGGCGTTCCCGTCACTTGCAAATATAAACTGCTTGATGATCCACTCTTTATAATATCCAAATACTTGTTGATTGACGACTGTCGATCACGATTCACTAATGTATTAAGAGATGCCGCATCCGCCTCATCATCAATAATAAACAGTGGATTTCCCTTCATGAATCCTGTTGAATTCAAAATGTTAGCCCACAGTTTCAATACCCTTACATTCTTTTTCAAAACAATTATAGTTGGCTGAATCAAGCTATTTTCTGCAAATAATCCGGCATCTGTTTCTCCACAAATGCAAAATCCGTCTAAATCTGCCCGTACTCTATCTAATGTCTGTTGCTGAAGAACGACATTATCTGTTGTCAGAATTAAAAATACAGGAAAACCAAGATCCGCCGCCTTACATATAATTCCAAACATCTGGCCAGTTTTACCTGATTGAACATTTCCAAACAGCAATCCAATCTCATGACTTGAGAAGGAAAACGTCTTTATGTGCCTATTTCCTACATCTTCAGCCGTTTTCTCAATAGACTCTGCCAGCTTTGTATTTCCTCTATCAATTATCTTTTCCAGATAAGTTTTCAAATACTGCATAGTCACACTCCTAATCTTCTCCGGCTGTAAATGATAACAGCCATACATCCAACTCGTTTCCTTCCTCGTCTAATGCTGTTTGACCGGTTTTCTTAAATTCCAAGCGATCACAACCATATTCTTTCAGCATTTCCTCTGTTATCATTCCTTCACGGTCTGTATCATTTGCAGTATTATTGACAGGTTTTACAATTCCTGCAGCCGCAAGTCTACCTTTTAGCCATCTTCCCATAATAAGTTCATCGCCGACAGCACTAAATTGCTTATTATTATCGCTAGTTGTATGGGCCTTAAACCAATATCCATCATCTGTAACAACAAAGAAAGGACAGTTCTTCTGCGGATATCCCTCCATATGATAGACATCCGCTCCAACCGTCAATTGGGTTTCATACCAGTCTCTTGCTTTTCGCTTGCTTCTGGGTGCCGCATAACAAACATTGATATTAGATTTAGTATAGTGTTTCCCATCATCTATATGTCGTTCTTCAGCTTTGGGAACCTTTAACTTCAAAAAGAACGAAACATATGCTTTACATCTTTCATAAAATGCAACATTTGATTGAGGAACCGATGTTACAAGTTCAATACCATTTAATGCAGTATTTACTTCTCGTACCAAAGGCATTCCTTGAATTCCGCTGATGTTTTCAGACACATTTTCCTGATTCAGCTGTTCAATATGATTGTGGATTTCCTCAATCTCATTCTCTTCTGTTGTTAATGCCGAGATCTCATATTGCCTTCTATTTGATGCCTCAAGCTTAATCGCTCCTAGGTTCGCAGATCCAATGATTGCGGATAATGGTTTCCCATCTTTATAAAAACAGAATAATTTCCCGTGATACTTAAATGCTTTAACAATCCGTATTTCACCAATACCAAGATCTTGCCATTTCTGATTAATCTTAAGTGCCGTATGATATGCTCCTTCTGGCATACCCTCTATATAGTACATTCCAATTGTCAGGCAGATTTTTCGAATGCCACATGACTCGACCAGATCCGCCAGTTCAGTTAAAGACGCATTGGATGTATAACCCACCGCTATTTCAACGGTATCTGCTAATCTCATTTGTTCATTGAAACAGTCAATAATTGTTTTCTGAGTATCATCGGCTGCCAGTGGCAAAATATTTGAATACAATAGCTTCATAGCCGCCTCCTTAATCTTTTATTGTTTCCATGATATCTTCAAGCGTGCAATCTAAGGCATCGCATATTTTCAGAAGAACATCTGTAGTTATGTTGTCCCCTTTTCCAAGCTTAGCAATAGATGCAGAACTGATGTTAGCTTTCTCTTGCAAGTCCTTTCGTTTCATATTTTTATCAATCAGTAATTTCCATAACTTGTTATAGCTTATTCTCATCACATCCACCTCTACTGGAACAAATCAAACAGATCATCTCCTACTGTTTCTTTTTTACTCCGTAATTCTTCCAGATAATCTCTTACCTGATCATATTCTTGCTTAAGCGGAAATTCTCGATTTTCTAATATATCGATCAACCCTTCGTACATACTAGGATGCGAAAAAATATGATCAACTTCAATTTCATAATTCCATCCCACAACTGCAGGCTCTCCATACTCGCATTTGTATTCATAAGGGATTTCACCGACTTCAATCAATCCATCCGTATCAATATCAGGATCATTATATTCCTCATCCAGATATACCCATTCCTTTGTAAGGAACTCTTCATCATCCGGTAACCCATCGCCCGTATAATATGCGCATATGTGTTCTTTTTTTATGATGAAATCGTACAAAAACGATTCTGGCACATTTTCTGACTCATCGCCAGCTTCCCCGGTATCATAATACAATACTGGATACATTTTTCTTAAAAAGGTCCTATATCCTTCTTCTTTTTCGCATTCATCAAAAAGGTTTTCCAAGAATGGTTCAAAAATATATTCATCTACCTTATCTGGTATCATGTCATAAAGCATGCTAAAGGTCTTATCGGTAACCTGGCGGTATCTTTTATTTTCAAAGAATTTGCCTATCGCTTCTAAGTTTTTATCCTTTTGCTTCGAAAAATACCATGCGCAAAAATACTCCTGGAATGATCTATGAGTAAAATGATATTTGCCACTCTCATAATACATGAGACACATATTCTCAACTAAATCATCCCGAAAGTCTTGTGCTGTAACCCCTGATGTTCCTTTTTTTGTTAGGTGCATATCATTGAAATATTTATCAAAGAGAATATCCGTAAACTCAAATTTTTCATCCCGATAAGTCCGTGCACAGAATTCTGCCAAGTAATCTGCAAATTGATCCGCCGTTAATCCTGTCTTTAATGCCCTCTTAAAAGCACCTTTACTCGCATCATGTTTTTGTGACATGGCCACGTAAGCTTCCCGGTAAAATACATGCATCTTTGATGGAATATCCGCAAATTGCTCATATGTCATAAGCATGATTGTTAATAAAAGCGGATTCTCTGTAAACTCTCTATGCGTTATAAATAATTTGGATTGCAATTCTTCCAAAAACTGCTTCTTTATATTCGGCTCATCAGGTCGAAAATCCAGTTTTTCAATCAGTTCCGTTGCCTGATCCTTTGTGAATGGGCAAAGATCAAGCACCGTGAATCTGTGAAAAGAAATAAAAGATCCCGTTGGTCTGGAAGAAATCACAAACATGTTTTCCGAATATTTGTCTGCAAAGATTTCCAAATCATGTTCAAATTTTTTGCGATAGTCCGACTTGATTTCATCCAGTCCATCAAACAATAGCAAAAATCTTCCTGTTCTCAATAAATCTTCATACTTAGCCGCATCCCCATCCCCACAGAGACTCTCAAATTTTTCATACACATAATCTGACAAATTCTCATATGTATCAGCATAATCTTTCAGTGGAATGAAAACCGGTAATTGTGACCCTTCTTCATACGTGCTTATAGAATCAAGTAACAAATGGCGCATCATCATAGATTTCCCCAAGCCACCAGTACCTGAAATCAGGATGAAATTTGAACATTCCTTTAGTGTTTCAGCTGTCGCATTTGAGATAATCTTTGTACGGTATGTGTATTTCTTAAGATATATTTTTTGAGAAATATTGTTACATACATAAAAGTCATAAAATTTTCTTGGTGCATCACTATACAACAAGGTTTTTATTTTGTCATATTTCTCTTTTGCATTTTTCAGATATTCTGTGAATTCTTCCTTTTCAACAAACATCTTCTTAGGCAGTGCAATCCAAAGGTCATTCGGATCACCTGTAATCTCTGGAATAACTCCATCGACTGAGGCCAGCATAGCCATCTCTTCCTGATTTCCCTCTGTATCCTCATCAGTTTCTTGCTCATAATGCATAATTGACACGTTTATTTGTTTTGATTTGTTTCTGCCAATATCACTAATGAAATTTCGTTTAGCTCTCGGTGAATCCGGTTTATTATGCCATTCCTCATATGTCTTAGCGCCGATCTTGTTATCTGTTCTTTGAGTAACAATATAATGCCATATTCCTAACAGAAAGGAAGCAAGATCAACCTCAGACACCTGAAGTAGATGTTTCTTATCATAAGGCTGACTACCTTCTATATAGAAAAGTCCGCCATCTGTTCCTGCATCGCATTCAATCAGTTCTAATAATGCATTTACCAGCCAATTGGCATAATCTTCTGCCGCAATATAATCCTCTATGAAACTACTCATTCTTTGCAATGCAGGTTCATACGGTCCAACAACAATATCATTGAAATTTGCTATCAGCTCGGAATTGCCAAACTGAAGATATTCATTCGATGACAATTTACACGCCTTGTAATTGGATGTGTAGGTTTTAAACGAATTTCCAGTAGGCGCAACAAAATTTGGAAATGCCACCTTTATAAGACCTTCAAATACATCCTGATCACTTAAACCATCCCTATCACCATCTGCATTTCTACGAGCTGCAAATCTTTGCTTTCTGGCTCTCAGCAATAACGTAAAGAAGGTACCGCCACATAATACATATTCTTTATTATTGCTCACATTCTCACCTCGATTTTCATGTTTTAACGCTATTAACACAATTAACAGAATTTGCCCTGTTTTAACTCTTTACACCAACGCTATCAACTATAGGTTAATAACCAGATAGAAGATGCTTGGACATCACATAATGTCCACCACTCTATATTGTACCTTGAAAACAAAATTTTTCCAAGAAGAAAAATAGAGCGGATAGAAAGAATATCACGCTCTACAGAAATTTTTCTTTTTATTTAGTTGATTTGAATGTTTTTGTTTTAGTCAGACTTACGGTTTTTGAATCCAGGTTCCATTCGTTCTCTGTTTGGATCTTCCTTGTCTCTCAATCGTTGTCTACGTTTGGCAACAATGCTTCCACAGGCATGAGAACAATAAATCTTATCGTATCTACCTGGATTCGGTGTAAAAAACTTTCCGCATGTAGGATTTGCACATTTTTTTAACCTGGTTTCACTACTTGTCATCACTAATGTTTCAAGAAGAATTCCTTCGTTAAGATATTTCAGATCCCACTGAGATGAAATATTTCCGTCTTCTCCCACTGTCATTTTGGGATGAACCTTTTGAAGGAGCTCACTTATATTATCTGACAAAATTCTACTGGCTAAAACATCCATGTGCTTTTTGGTTTCATCTGAGATGTAAAAGTCCGTTGGAAGTTGAAATTCAGCAAACTCATCAACTTCGACCTGCATCATTTGATCAATGTCATAGCGTGCTATATCAAACAGAAACCTGTACAAATCATTTGGGTATCTTCGCTGAAACAGGTCTCTTAATTCGTCAGTTATATATACCTTGTTCTTTTTTCGCTCTATTGACTGTACTTCAATGATAAAAGACCAGAGATCCTTTCCAAATGAACTTGGTTTACCACCCGTCCTCTTATTGAGGACACTCAAATAATAGTACTGAAACTCCATCGTATCAGTAATGCGCTCAGGATCATCCGAATCAAAATCATAAAAGTTCCTTCGTTCATACAGAAGCATTGGCAGAAGATACTTGAACAGATTGATATAGTTTTTATCCGGTGACTGAATTTCATTTTTTACATTCAGAATTCTTCTAGCACTAAACACATGACGTTTAAACTCGTACACTTGCATGCTGTCCTGCCTATATAAAGGATACCATCCCGCATATGTGTGCTCATCAACATCTAATCCCATGATGTAGTAGCCTGGCTGTTCATCACTTATTTTAGCTGAAGAATACGGTAAGCCATATTCGTTGCAAAATGCAAGTATCGATGCTTCATCGTCAATATCAACATTTGCAAGTTTAACCAAAATATATTCGTTATTTTTGAACAAATCCATAAAGAGACGTTTTTGTTTTAGTTCCTTCTCTTCGCCTCTTGCCGGATGAAACTCCTTAGACACTATGTATTGCGTACCCTTGCATTCCTCTATTTGGTAAGTTCCAACATAATTGTCAACCCAAAAACCAATATCTGATAATACCATTTATACCTCCAATGTCATACAGTGCGGTATATATCCAGTATGACATATAGGTCTTAAAATGTAAACATAAAAAACATTCTGCGCCAAGAGCCGAGGCGCATTACAAATGGAAGCTCTTCATTCAACTGAGCGCATCACCTTGGCCAGGGTGACGGTTCTCTCGTCAGAAGAATGAAGTAACTCGTAAACGTCAGCCTTAAGAGAACAGCTGACCGTTAAATAGGAGGAATACCTATGATCGGTCGACTGATAAGACAAATGAATATTTCCCGTGAGGATTCCTCCATCGCAAATCGCAGGAGGAAATCCAAATGGGAAAAACAGCAAATTACAGTAACACACACAAGTATAGCAACAGAAAGAGCTTTGACGGAAAGCCTGTAGAAGCAGGAAAAGTCTTAGTGCCTTTCAGAAAAGACACTTTCAACCTGAAGAAGTCCGACTACATCCAGGACAACTTCACCACCATGGGACTGGGAGAGTTCGATTATGAGATTGGCTTCATGGCCATCCCCGAAGAACACTTCGAATCCTACATGAAGGACTTCTGGCACGACATCAATGAGGATCTTAAGATGCGCCGTGAGGGCCGTTGCGTCCTCACCAATCCTGATGGCACTGAGAGACTTTGCCCGAACACTAAACGTTGCAAGAACTGCCCGCATAAAGGCCTTCTGGAGCGCCGTAATCCGAATCGTGTCGATATCCTGTCTCTGGATTTCGAGTACGAAGGTGAAGCCTTCGATATCGAAGATACCACCACTCCGTCCGTAGAGGATCAGGTCCTTAATGCACTAGAGCCTGAGCCTACTGAGGAAGAGATCAAGATCCAGATGCTGGCACACTTTGAAAAGGTCAACCAGCGTTACGCTCAGATCATCCGCCTCAGTGCTGATGGAATGTCCATTGATGAAATCTGCATCACCATCGGTCTCAAGTCCAGCCGTGGTCGTCAGGTCATCAATGATTGCCACGATGCAGTATGCGACTATCTGAAGCTTTATCATCACAAGAAAAACCGTAAGTAACGCCGCAAGGGCGATAACACAGCATTCGTGTTACCGCCCTTTTTTTAACGCCTCCTATAGACTGGCTTTCGCCCATTCAGCTGAAATGCATCATGTGACTTGATATCCCGTATGGCTTTCTTCAAGCTACCACACCTGGCATGATTGTGATACGGATCACTGGCGTGATGCTTATGAAATAAGATCACCAGATCCCGGTCAGGGAGATCCGCCGAGTGCATGTACCAGACATGCCCCGTGTTCTTACTCATAAGCGTCACATCATATTCATTGGCCACGATCACTGAAAAATATTTGGTATCAATGGCACTTAGTTCCTCTTCTGTAAACATCCTAAGCCCCCTTCCCTGCAAAATACATATCCAAAGCCGCTTCCAAAATTCCTTGCACATCCTTCTTGGCTACATCCGAGAAATATCTACTATAAACTTTTGCTGGAATTTTAACCGAAATAGGCTTGATTATCTCTGCCGCTTCCACTGGTTTATCCACTCCCATCAGTACTTGAACTGATTCCTCTGTAATGGATCCTGCTGCCGCCCTCAGCTTCTTAGCCATGTCATTTTTGATGGAAATACAGTTCTGATCTACAACCGCTTTCACCAGCTTCTGTTCTCCCTCTGACAGATAGGATAGTTCCACACCGACTACCAATGCCAGACTCCCATCATCGAGCATATCCTTAAAGCCCTGGATCAGCTGACCGCATCTGACATACCGAGCAATGTTCCTGCCCGTCATGCCATATTCCTGGCCAATCAGTTCTCTGCTCTTAGCCGCCTGGTGGACATCATGTCCACCGACATCACCATTCAGTGCATGCAATTCCTCTAAGATTTCCTCTCTCTTCTTGGTACCGCAAACCTTATCATACCTGGCAGACAATACCGTGATCCGCTCTGAGATTGACAGATCATTAAAGGACCTCTGGATTACATTAGTTTCCACCACATAAATCCACGCTTCTTCATCTGACAGATTTTCTTTTACAATGGCAGGAATCTCCGATAATCCTGCCATCCTTGCTGCATTCTGTCTGTTATGACCTGCAAGCATTTCGTATTCCGTACCAAGTTTTCTTACTATGACCGGCGTGAGAATGCCATGCTCTCTGATACTTTCCACCATGTCATTTAATCTGTCGCCCCGGTAAAGCTTAAATGGATGTTCATGAAAAGGCTTGATGGCATCCACCGGGAGCATCTGTACTCCACCCTCTGGAGCCTCCGGTGCCAGAAGATCCACCGCATCGCAAAAGACTTTTCTCTTATCCTTCATACGCAATCAGCTCCTTTCCAAAATCCAAATATGCCTTGCAGGCTTTCGTTCCCGGTGCATACTCCAGAAGAGGCTCACTGTAATAAACACTCTCTCCAACCTTCACCGTATTGGGAATCTTACTGTCGAAGATTCGGATCTGTCCTTCAAATGTTTCCGTCACCTGCTCTGAGATTACCTTGCAAAGATTCGTCCTTGCTTCACACATGGTAAGCAGAATTCCTTCCACTTCCAGCTTTGGATTGATGCGGCTCTTAATCTTCTTGATAGTTTTCAAAAAATCCTGCAAACCCATCATGGCCAATAGCTGAGGATTCACCGTGATCACTACTCCGTCAGCTGCCGCCAATGCATTGATGGTCAGTGCACCCAAGGCCGGGCAAGTATCGATAATGATGAAGTCATACCGTTCTCTCAATGGATCCAGAATCCCTGCCAGCATTCTCTCAGCACCCATTTCCAGTCTCAACTTTGCTTCCACCGCTGACAAAACCATGGATGATGGAATAAAATCCACACCATTCCGACTCATGATATATTCCCCTGGATCCGGCAACTTTTCATCTTCCATCTGAGCCATCATCAGATGCCCTATGGTCACCGGCATCACCGCCGTATTCTCCACTCCAAAACATGTAGTAAGATTCGCCTGGCTATCAAAATCTACCGCCAACACCTTCTTTCCAAGACTTGCCAATGAATATGCCAGATTATATGAAGTTACACTTTTTCCAACGCCACCCTTTGTGGCTCCTACCAAAATGATTTTTCCCATGCTTGCCTCCTATCTGAGCAACTGCTCAATAAACACATCTACCTGCTCTGCCATAAATCTTGTCAACACCGCCTGAATATCATCAAAGCAAATAAAGAAAGCCATAATCAGCGCCATCACCAAGATTACTTCTATTATCATCAGATTGTCTCTTCTCATTCTCCGTACCTCAATTCTCTTTCTGCCACATACTGAGCATGAATCCGTGTTTTCTCTTCCTGGAACTTCTTCTTCAAGGATTCCGTCTCCCGTTCCATGAAAGCCTTCTCTGCTTCAGTAATCTCTGCCTTCTCTTGGTCCAGCGTGATGATCATCTTGCCATCCTCACAGCTGACAGAAACATAATCGCCAATCTCGAATCCAAGTTCCTTCAGCCACTTGCCCTTCAGCGTAATGCAAGGTGTCTCCCGGTACTGATATCCACTCTGTCCTACAACCTTCAAGCTTCTACTCTTCTTTGCCATAATCGAAATCTCCTTTTCATAATTTGTCATTGATTGCCGGTTCCTCTTTCATCACATCCCGTCCAATGGCATCACCTCCCTTAACGCGAAAAAAATAGCTGTCAATGCTTTCGCATCAACAGCTATCGCTTAAGTTCAGTATATTATGAAGTTATTTCTGTTCAGCCTTTTCCTTGTCCATGATGTCGTAATACTCTTCCATATCTAAGGAAAGTCTGATATGAGAATCTGCTTTTCGGTTGCTCAAGAGGCAAACCGTCTCCACATGCTTTGTCATCGGGAAGTTGTCGTAGGTTTTCATGTATACGGGTTCGTAGCCGTTCATTTTGAAAAGTTCCAGATTCATGCACATGGTTTTCGGGTTGCAGGAGATGTACAGGATTTCCGGGATGTCGTACCGGCACAGCATGTGCACCACTTTGTCGTGCATGCCGGCTCTCGGTGGGTCGACCACAATCATGTCCGGTTTTTCCGTCAGCTCGTCCAGCTTTTTCCGAACATCGCCGCACAGGAATTCGCAGTTGGTAATTCCGTTCAGCTCCGCATTGTGCCGAGCGGCTTCCACGGAATCCTCCACGATTTCCACGCCGTAGACTTTCTTCGCCTTCAGCGCCATCAGCTGCGTGATTGTGCCGGTGCCGCAGTACAGATCGTATACTGTTTTTTCATGAATGTCCGGCAGCAGGTTCAGCGCATCGGAATACAGACGCTCCACCGCATTGATGTTGGTCTGGAAGAAGGCGAAAGCTTTCACCTGGAATTTCAAGCCCAGAATTTCTTCGTAATAGAAATCCCGGCCGTAAAGGATTTTCGTGCCCTCGTCGATTACCGCATCCGCCAGGCTGTCGTTGAACGTACGAACGATACCCACCAGCGTATTGTCCAGCTCCAGCCCCTGAAGCAGCTCCACGTATCCGGCTTCGTCAAAGCCCTCCTCGCTGCTGGTGATGATGTTCACCAACACCTCGTTAGAGCGAACACCATGGCGCACCACCAGATTCCGCAGCAAGCCCGTATGAGTTTTTTTATGGTAAAAAGAATATTCTCTCTCCCGGCAGAAGTTCAGGGTGGCCGACAGAATCCGATTGAAATCTTCCGGTACCAGCTGACATTCATCGCAGGTAACAATGGACATGAAGCGTCCCTTCTGATGCATGCCCAACTCCAGAGGTCCGCCGATTTCCACATCTCCGAAGGTATATTCCATCTTGTTGCGGTACCGGTACGGGGTCTCCGCCGGAACCATTCCCTGATACACGGAGGCATCCACGTGGAATCGGTCGAAAAGGTCCAGCACCTGCTGATTCTTCAGTCGATACTGCTCTTCATAGGGAACGCCCTGGTGCAGGCAGCCGCCGCAAAGGCCGTTCAGCTTACATTCTTTAAAATTCTCCATATTTGTCATAGAACTCCTTCTTGTATTCGACGAAACGGTCTTCCTCAATGGATTTTCGAATATTCTTCATCATGTTCACCAGGAAGTGAATGTTGTGCTCCGAGAGCAGCATGGAGCTGAGAATCTCGTTGGATTTGAAAAGATGTCTCAGGTACGCTCTGGAATAATTGCGGCATACGTAGCAGTCGCATTCCGGATCCAGTGTGCTGAAATCTCTCTGATGCACGGCGTTTTTGATGTTCACATTTCCGTGGGAGGTCATGGCTACGCCGTGTCTCGCCAGACGGGTCGGCAGTACGCAGTCGAACATATCCACGCCGCGCTCGACGCCTTCGAATAAGTAATCCACTGTGCCAACCCCCATGAGGTAGCGCGGTTTTTCTTTTGGCAGATAGTCCACACAATCGTCCAGCACATCCAGCATGATGTCCTTCGGCTCTCCGACAGACAACCCGCCGATGGCATAGCCCGGCAGGTCCAGATCCACGATCTGCTCCGCACTGATTCTCCGAAGGTCCTTGAACATTCCGCCCTGCATGATTCCGAAGAGAGACTGCTGCTCCGTGTTTTGGTGGTGGTCCTTGCATCGCTTGAGCCAGCGGGTGGTCCGCTCCAGAGAACGCACCACGTACGGCTTCTCCGCTTCGTATTCCACGCATTCGTCGAAGGCCATGATGATATCCGCCCCCAGCGCATTCTGGATGTCGATGGACGTCTCCGGTCTCATCATGTGCTTGGATCCGTCAATGTAGGATTTGAAGGTAACTCCTTCCTCTGTGATTTTACGGAATTTACCCAGGGAAAAAACCTGGAAGCCGCCGCTGTCCGTGAGAATCGGGCGGTTCCAATTCATGAACTTGTGAAGTCCGCCGGCCTCTCGAACGATATCCTCGCCGGGTCTCAAATAGAGATGGTAGGTGTTTCCCAGAATGATTTCGGCACCGGTGGCCTCCACATCCTCCGGTTTCATGGCTTTCACCGTAGCCTGAGTGCCCACCGGCATAAATACCGGGGTTTCAATGGTGCCGTGGGGAGTGGTAATCCGTCCCCGGCGGGCACGAGTTCTGGTATCCTGATGAATTAATTCATATGTTACTGCGTTGCTCATAGTACCTCTTTGTTTCTTGATTAATATTGCAATCTCTCGGG
The DNA here is from genome assembly GCF_009695905.1 of Mogibacterium kristiansenii. Classification (GTDB taxonomy): domain Bacteria; phylum Bacillota; class Clostridia; order Peptostreptococcales; family Anaerovoracaceae; genus Mogibacterium_A; species Mogibacterium_A kristiansenii. Next base: position 5,342 of record NZ_VUNA01000001.1, on the reverse strand, counting down.
GATTATTCAATCAGCATTGCATCTCCGTAGCTGAAGAAGCGATATTTTTCCCGAACCGCTTCTTCGTACGCTTCCAGAATATGTTCCCGATTGTATAATGCGGAAATCAACATCAGAAGTGTGGACTTCGGAAGATGGAAATTGGTGATCAATGCTTTTACAATCTTAAATTCGTATCCCGGATAGATGAAAATTCCGGTGCTGTTGTGGCCGGCCTGAATCCGGAATCCCTCCGGCGTCTCCACAGCCGCACTCTCCAAAGTTCGGGTGGACGTGGTGCCCACGGAGATGATCCGCTGACCCGCGTCGATGGCGTCGTTGATGATCTTAGCATTCTCCTCCGTCACCGAATACTCCTCGAAATGCATGTGGTGCTCCTCGATATTCTCGCATTTTACCGGACGGAAGGTGCCGATGCCCACGTGCAAGGTGACATAGGCGATTTTCACGCCCTTCTCTTCGATTTCCTTCAGCAGCTCTTTGGTAAAATGAAGTCCGGCTGTCGGTGCGGCTACCGATCCGTCAATACGGCTGTATACCGTCTGATAGGTTTCTTTGTCCGCGTCGTCCGCCGGCCGCTCGATGTAGGGCGGAAGTGGCATGCTGCCCAGCTCTTCCAGCCGCTCCATGAAAATGCCTTCGTACTCAAAACGAACCTTCCGGGTTCCCTGATCCGGATCCTGGAAACCCAGAATATGGGCCTGGAACAGGTGCTCGGGATCGAACACTACCGTGTCTCCTTCCTTCAATCTCTTTCCCGGGCGAACCATGGTTTCCCACACATCCCCTTCCAGCCGCTTAATCAGCAGGAATTCAATGTGGGCTCCCGTCACCGCCTTTCGCCCGAACAGTCTGGCGGGAATTACCCTGGAATCGTTCAGAACCATGCAGTCTCCCGGTTTCAGATAGTCCAAAATATCGTGAAAATGGCGGTGCTCAATGCTGTTCTTCTCCCGGTTCAGAACCATCAGCCGGCAGGAATCTCTTTGTTGTGCCGGGGTCTGAGCAATCAGCTCCTCCGGCAGGTGATAATCAAAATCTTCTAATTTCATTTGTTTCCTTCTTTTTTATATAATATGATTTTTCGTTTCGTTCGGCTTTCCCGAATCTTGTTTTTACTTTTCCGAATAGAGCGCCATCAGCCCCAGATGCTCGTAGGCCTTCCGGGATGCCATCCGTCCCTTCTGCGTCCGATACATCAGCTCGGACTGAATCAGGTACGGTTCGTTCACATCCTCCAGCGTCACTCGCTCTTCGCCGATTGCGGAAGCGATGGTCTCGATTCCCACCGGGCCGCCGTTGAAGCCCTTGATAATCGTGGTGAGAATCTCTCGGTCCAGCTTCTCCAGTCCCAGGTCATCGACCCCCAAAGCATCCAGCGCTTTCCGGGTGATATCGATATCCACGTTTCCGTCCTGAATGACCTCCGAAAAATCCCGCACCCGCTTCAGCATGCGGTTGGCGATTCGCGGCGTCCCTCGGGAACGTTTCGCCAGCTCCGTCAGGGACTCTTCATCGATGCGCACGTTCATCACCCGCGCCGACCGGCGAAGGATTTCCTTCAGTTCCTCCACGGTATAGAAATCGAATTTGCAAATGATTCCGAACCGATCCCGAAGCGGTGCCGAAAGGCTTCCCGCCCGCGTGGTGGCGCCAATCAGTGTAAAATGAGACAGGTCAATCCGAAGGGACCGAGCCGATGGGCCTTTTCCGATGACGATATCCAGCGCATAGTCTTCCATGGCGGAATACAGCACCTCTTCCACCGACCGATTCAGCCGGTGAATCTCGTCGATGAAAAGCACATCGTTTTCATTCAAATTGGTCAGAATGGCGGCCAGATCTCCGGCTCTTCCGATGGCCGGGCCGGATGTGATTTTGATATCCACGCCCAGCTCGTTGGAAATGATTCCCGCCAATGTTGTTTTTCCCAGTCCCGGCGGTCCGTAGAAAAGCACGTGATCCAGGGACTCACCCCGCATCTTTGCCGCCTCGATGTATATGGATAAATTCTCTTTATTTCCCGACTGCCCACAGTACTCGCTGAGATGTTGAGGACGAAGGGTATGTTCCCCCTCCAAATCCGAGGGCTGCATCTGTCTTGATGTAATCTGTTCTTCCATAAATATGGTAATTTCCTTTCCTACATCAGGAATTTCAGGGACTTCTTGATGTATTCTTCGATGGTCAGATCATCCTCCGGCACGTGACCGATGGCTTCCTCCGCCTCTGCTTTACTGTATCCCAAAGTGGTCAGGGCCACCACCGCGTTGTTCCGTTCGTCGGAGAACAGTACCGCCGATTCCGTCGCGATTTCCGCATCCTGAATCGGAACGGCACTCACCTTGTCCGCCAGTTCCAAAATCACCCGTTCCGCCGTTTTCTTTCCAACGCCCTGCGCCTTCGCAATGGATTTGGCATCCTTATGCATGATAAACGCTTTAATCTGGTTCACCGTGCCGATGGACATGATGGCCAGACCGGCTTTCGGTCCCACGCCGTTCACTGTCAGCAGCTGCTCGAAAAGAGTCAGCGCATCCCGGTCATTAAAACCGAACAGGGACATGCCGTCGTCCTTCACCTGCATATACGTATACAGTTGAACCACATCTCCCTCCCGAGCATTCAGCACCGGCGAGGTATCCGCCACGTGAATCCGGAAACCGATTCCGCCCTGCGTCTCCACCACGATGGATCCTTTCTCATAAAAAAGATATTTTCCCGTAATATGTCTAATCATCCTATCACCCTGTTATTTCTGGAATGCGCATGGCAAATGGCCGCCGCCACCGCATCCGCCGTATCATCCGGCTTCGGTACTTCCTTCAAATTCAGAATTACCTTGACCATATTCTGCACCTGTTTTTTCTCCGCCCGGCCGTAGCCCACCAGCGCCTGCTTAATCTGCAGCGGCGTGTACTCCGAAACACGAAGTCCGTTCCGCTCACACGCCAAAAGGGCAACGCCTCTTGCCTCGCCCACTTTAATCGCCGTAGTTGTATTGCTGTTAAAAAAAAGTTCCTCAATGGACGCCTCTTCCGGCTGGTATTTCTGAATCACTTCATTCAGCCCGTCAAACAGCTGATTCAGCCGCTGCGGCATCGGTGTATGCGCCTCCGTTTCAATGGATCCGTAATCTACGGTTCGAAAACGATTTCCGTTATAATCCAGGATTCCGTATCCCATGATGGCATACCCCGGATCGATTCCAAGTATTCTCATTCTTCTAAAACTCCTCGGGCTATTTTACCAAAAAACGCTTCCTTTGTCTAATGGCCCGGCCGACGGCCGGGGGCGTGGTGCCTCACTGCCCTCCAGCCCTTATTTCTTCGTCGAGAAGCACCACGTCCGGCTCCCCATTTTCCCGACCGGGTCCGGGGGCGTGGTGCTTCATCCCTCGCTAACCCTTGTTCCTTCGTCGGCAAGCACCACGTCCGGCTCCCCATTTTCCCGACCGGCCCCGGGGACGTGGTACCCCACTGCCCTCCAGCCCTTGTTTCTTCGTCGAGGAGCACCACGTCCTCCGCCTCAAAATGCCGACCGGCCCCGGGGGCGTGGTGCCTCACTGCCCTCCAGCCCTTATTTCTTCGTCGAGAAGCACCACGTCCGGCTCCCCATTTTCCCGACCGGGTCCGGGGGCGTGGTGCCTCACTGCCCTCCAGCCCTTATTCCTTCGTCCGCAGGCACCACGTCAGGCGGCTCAAGCACTCGGCCGGCTTCGAATGCGGCCGGATATTGCAAAATCTCGATTATTCTCGATAAATGTGTACTGAAGGGGAATTTTTTTTATGGCATAATCAGCATAAGGAGGTACTCAATATGACAACTGTATTTTTAAAAGTAATTTCCGGCATTCTGCAGCAGCACGAGGAACTGCTTCGGAAGTACAAGAAGAAGGCGCTGACGTTAAAGGATTACGACGGAATCTTTCTCAAGGCTCACACCACCAATGGGCGTACCTATTTCACCGGCCACCGGCCCGGCAAGAAGCCGAAATATATCGGAAACGAGAAGCACACTACAGTACAACGAATTCAGAACCTTCGCGCAACAAAAGTTCTGATTTCGATGCTGGAAAGCAACATCGCTGCGCTCAAGCATTTTCAGGATAATTACATTGATATCACCACGGAAGAAATCCGCAAAAGGCTTCCGAAATGTTACGTTCCGGCGAATCTTCGCGAAGCGGAATTGTCATTAGATACAGCTCAGAAATGGTATCAGAAGCTCTTGGAATTAAAGGAATCTATACCGGTGAAATATCCCGAAAAATGCACTGTTTCCACCATTGACGGAACGCTGGTGCGCAGCCGGATTGAAGCGATTATCTACGACCACCTGGTCAGTGCCGGATTGCTTGTGATTTATGAATTTCCGATTATCATCGAAGGCCGCATCGTCTATCCGGATTTTCTGATTTTGCATCCGCTGACCGGGAAGCTATATATTCTGGAACATCTCGGTTACTGGTATCACGATGCAAAGGGTGCCGGGTACCGCAACAATTTCTGCATCAAAACCGTCGAGCTCGCCTCTCTCGGCTTTGTTTTGGGCAAAAATATTCTCACAACCTTCGAAGACGGCGGCGGTACCATCGATACAGAAAAAATAGATAAAATGATCCAACGAGAATTCTTTACGAGTCCGACTGTCCAGGAAAAAACAACGGGCGTCAATCCCGAGGAATTTCTGAAACAGCAAATGCAGGCACAGGCAGCAGCGCGGATGGCCGGATAGGAACAACTTTTATCGAATTATATAATATTCATGATAATAAATTTTTATCCGTTTTTGTGAATGCCTGTGATATAATCAAACTAATCATAAGATGGGCGCAGACCCATGCGGCATTTCAGGAGGACCCCATGCGTTATTCGAGACAGAACAAGATACTTGAGATTATCGCCAACAATGTAGTAGAGACCCAGGATCAGCTTCAGGATTTGCTGAACCAGGCCGGTTTCAAAGTGACCCAGGCGACAATTTCCAGAGACATCAAGGAGCTTCAGCTGGTCAAAGCATTGGCCGGAAACGGAAAGTATAAATATACAGCCGGGAAATACGATGAACAACCGATTTCCGACCGGTTCATTAAGATTTTCCGCGAAACCATCATTTCCACCGCACATGCCGGAAATCTGATTGTCATCAAAACCTGTTATGAAGTGACCGTTGTCAAGAGGCGATTACAAGAAAGTTTCATCTCCCGGCATGTCACATTTGTATTTTCTTGACAGCATCTGGAAAGAGCTTTGATTTAACAGTTCCCGGCATGTGGCCACTCTGTTATTCGTGGATTGGTTACCTACAGGCTAATGGTCCGCCGTGAGCCCTGCGATCTT